>NZ_NPGB01000018.1:0-696660 GCF_002259345.1 Rhodococcus sp. 06-156-4
GCTCGACAATCTGTCGGTCACGGGGAACACGTTGGTCGAGCAGCGTCCGGCGGTGGATACGTTGATCTCGTCGTTGACGGCGACGAGTGCGTCGACGGCAGATTTTCTGCAGGCCAACGCGGACAATCTGATTCGGATCTCGGCGGATTCGCGGGAGGCGCTGGAGTTGTTGGCGCAGTATTCACCGTCGTTCGGGTGCACGTTCGCCAATTTCGTGCCGGTGGTGCAACGCGCGCAGGACGTCATCGGCGTCGGCGACGAGTACCGCGGCATCAACGTGGACATGCCACTCATCAATCCACGTGGACGGTACCTGCCTAATCAGGACGAGCCGCGCTTCTTCGACGACCGTGGACCGACATGCCACGCTCCGGCGGACGCTGCTGCCGGTGAGTTCTTCCCGCAGTACCCGGGCGGATCGGTCAACGACGGTTCCTACCAGGTGCCGTCGAGGAACCCCGGACCGCAGGATGTTCCGGAACTGCCTGCGCCGCAGTACTCGCCGCTGCCGGGCATCGTCGAGCAGACGCCGGTGTCCTACGCGGGCTCGGATTTCGAACGTGACACGCTCGCCGTGATCTACGGCGGGGCAACGGGAACCGCTCCGCAGGACGTTCCTTCCTGGGTCACATCCGCGACAGCGCCCGCACTCCGAGGTGCCGAGGTCCGGATGACGGCAACCGGAAACTCACCGCGGTGACACCTCACCCCGCTCGGTGGGGTCGGGTCCGGCCGAGGACTTCCACGCGCGCGAACTGCTGGCGTCGACCATCGGCACGACCCGCGTCGTGATCGCCGAGTTGTACATGTCGGCAGCCTGACGCGGATTGGCGTGGCCGGTACCCGGCATGCGGACCACGCGAAGGTTTCCGTCGGGCCCTCCCGATCGCTCGAACAGAATGCGTTGGGAATAGTCGACGTCGACCACGGTGTCCGCAGCCCCGTCCCGCGGACGCAAGAACACGATCGCCGGAGCGGTCTTGCCGTCGACTTCGTCCGACAACGCGTCGAGGTTGTCCAGAGCACCGGAGGCGACAATTGTCTTGAACTGCGATTCGATGAAACCGTTGCTGGCCGCCGACGGATTCAACACCTTGTCGCGCATCACTTCGTCGAACGCCGAAGCAGCCTCCTCCCACTCGATATGCGGGAGCCACGACGACTGCGTGTCCACGAACCTGTCCTGTCGCGCAGCCATCTCGACGATCGTCCGTAGCGATCGGCTCTCACGCGCCCCCGGCAACCATCCGATCCACCGCAGCAAGTCCTCGCCCGCGTCTCGACTGGCCTCTCGGACAGCGTGCAGGTCGACCGGTGTGCAATCGAGCACGACACCCCCCACGGTCTTGTCGGAGTCCTCGTACAGATGCTGCGCAGCCTCGAGTGCGACGACTCCACCCATGCTGTGTCCGACGAGAACGATGTTGCTCACTCCTACAGCAGTTGCGCGTCTGTCGATGAGGTCGCTGATCACCCGCGTGTCGAGGCCACGATTGTCGTACCGAACGGACCAGACCCGGCCGAGGTCCGCCAACGCAGGCAGAGTCGCCGCCGTGGGCGCCGCATCGAGATTACCCAAGCCGACCAGGTCCACGACAGCCGTCGTGGCGTCCGCGGGATCACGTGGCCCGTAGATCTCGTCGATGCTCGGGCGGGTGTCGGCGAGGCGCCGTTGCTCCGGCGCGACATCGACACGCCAGTACACACCGAACAGGACGAGCAATGGAATCGACGCGAGCGACACGCGAAGCAGGCACCGACGCGTTCTCCCCAGTACTCGCCAATCGCGTCCCCATCGAGTCTCGATCAACCGCGCCTTCCGGCGCTCGTCGTCCCAGTCCACGGGAAGAATCTCCGGTTCGTTTCTCGACCGACGCCCCCACGTCGAGTCCTGATCAGATACATCGTCCACCGTACGCGCCGATGTCCCGACCGCACCCGGACCAAGAACGCGGTCGACTCGATATCCGGTGCGCTGCAGAGTGATTCGGCTGTCCACGCGGTGTGCTGCTACGACGGAATCCTAGCGAGGCAGGAACGGATCCCTTGCAGGGTCGACCCCGACGGGCGCTCGATGAACGAACCATTCGGTACCGAGCGCTTCCCGACGAGTCGCAACGTCCATGTTCGCGAACTGCGACGCACCACCACCGCGTTCGATCTCGGAACGGTGTTGGCTGAACGCCGACCACTTGGTGTCGAACCAGGCACTGACGTCGATCGCCAGGTCGACGTCACTGTCGGCAATGCCGGGGACTCCTGGTCCGGGGGCCGGGGCCGCCGTCCCGAACAGGGTCTGCCACTTCGACTCGATGGCGGTTCGAGGAAAAGTCGCGAAGCACAGATGGGCCGGACGCCACGGCTCGCCGGCCTCGGGAAACAGCTGCTCGTAACCGGACGCTTCGAACGCAGCCAGTGTCACCCTGTGCGCGTGAACATGATCCGGATGTCCGTAAGACCCGAATCCGTCGTAGGTGACCACGATGTCGGGCCGAAACGATCGTATGTGCGCAACGAGTTTGCCGACCGCCTCGTCGAACGGCGCAGCACAGAAGAGGACACCGCCTGACAGGGCGTTGTCGGTGTAGCCGAGCAGGCGAGGTTCACCAGCACCCAGAACCTCGAGAGAACGGCGCAGTTCCTCGACACGTTCCTCGCCGTCACGCCACGTACACGTCACCACGGCTGTGCGTGCACCCGCCGCAGCGCTTCGCGCCAGAATCCCGCCGGTGAACAGTGCCTCGTCGTCGGGATGAGCGTGAACGCACAGGACACTGGGAACGCTGGGCACACCCAAGAATATCCCCACCCGTCCGGTGCGCGTCCCCGACCGAGAATGTCGGCCGACAGATCACAACACCGCGAACCGCCGCTTGTGCACGGTCCAGTCCGCAGGGCATTCCGCATGCGTCGATGCGCACGTTCGCACACGAGAAACGCCAGCACACAGGTGGGACAGCACGCCTACGCCCGTCATATAGTGAACGAATGGCATTCCAGATACTTCTGTCGAAGGCACTGACCACCGTCGTCACGGGAGCAGTCGGCGTCGCGGCGTACAACGGCGCAAGAACCCTGATCGCGAAAGCACCCATCAGGGGAGCGGCTGTGACCGCAACCGAGTGGGGCCTTCGCGGTGTGCGCAAGGCCGAGGAGGGTGCCGAATCGGCACGTCTGCAGGTATCGGACGTCGTCGCCGAGGCCAAGGAACGACTCGGGGAAGAAGTTCCGCCGCCCGCTGTCGGCGAGACCGGTCACGGACACAGCCACTGACCGTGGCGACCGAATCCGACGTCATCGACTTCGCCCCGAACCGGGCGGGCAACGGCACATCGGCAGCAACGTCGTCGGCTGACATTCGTGTGCTGTCCGACGCGGCAGGACGAATAAGATTCGACGTTCCCTGGCTCCGTTCGAGCCCGGGCCGGGCAGTGGCAATCGAGAACGCCCTCGACAAAGTGGTCGGTGTCCGTGCAGCGCATGCGTATCCGCGTACCGGCTCCGTCGTGGTGTGGGTGTCTCGTACTCGGGTCGACCGCGATGCCGTTATCGCCGCGGTCCAGGAGGGCAAGTCGACGGCTCGGTCCGCCGTGCCGGACCGCACTCCACGGTCCGCCGACATCGCCAGCGCCGAAGTTCTCCGCATGGCCGTCGGCGGCGCCGCGCTGGTTCTGCTGGGCATCCGTCGCTACGGACTCGGACGTCCGCCGATTCTGGGTCCCACCAGTCGGCTCGTGGCCACGGGAGCCACCGTCTTCACCGGATACCCGTTCCTGAAGGGTGCCCTCCGGTCGATCACGGGGAACAAGGGCGCAGGCACCGACGCTCTGGTGTCGGCCGCGACCGTAGCCAGCTTGGTTCTGCGCGAGAACGTCGTCGCACTGACCGTCCTCTGGTTGCTCAACATCGGTGAGTATCTGCAGGAGTTGACCCTTCGGCGGACCCGACGCGCCATTGCCGACCTCCTCGGCGGGACTCAGGACACCGCATGGATACGGTTGGCCGACGGCAGTGAGATCTCCGTCGACACCGAGTCCTTGACCGTCGGCGACGAGGTCGTCGTGTACGACCACGTTGCATCCCCGGTCGACGGCATCGTCGTCGACGGTGAATCCATCGTCGATCAATCGGCCATCACCGGAGAAACGCTGCCCGTGTCCGTCGTTCCGGGCGCACGTATTCACGCCGGGTCGGTCGTGGTACGCGGACGCCTCGTCGTACGCGCCACTGCCGTCGGCAAGGACACCGCAATCGGCCGCATCATCTCGCGGGTGGAAGAAGCTCAGGAAGATCGAGCACCGATTCAAACCGTCGGCGAGAACTTCTCGCGGCGCTTCGTGCCGACGTCCTTCCTGCTCTCGGCTCTCACACTGATCGTCACACGGGATGTGCGGCGCGCCATGACAATGCTGCTCGTTGCGTGTCCCTGTGCAGTCGGTCTGTCCACACCCACCGCTATCAGTGCGGCCATCGGAAACGGTGCCCGCCGCGGCATCCTCATCAAGGGCGGGTCGCACCTCGAACTTGCCGGCCGCGTCGATGCTGTCGTGTTCGACAAGACCGGCACGCTCACAGTCGGCCGACCGGTGGTGACCAATGTAGTTGCCTTCGCCGACGATTGGCTCCCGGAACAGGTCCTGGCGTACGCCGCGAGCTCCGAGATCCACTCACGACATCCTCTGGCCGAAGCCGTCATTCGCTCCACCGAAGAGCGTCACATCGAAATTCCTCCACACGAAGAATGCGAGGTGCTCGTCGGACTGGGAATGAGGACATGGGCCGACGGACGGACCTTGCTTCTCGGAAGTCCGTCCCTGCTCAGGAGCGAGAACGTCGAGGTGTCCGAAGACGCCGCATCGTGGGTGAAGAAACTGCAGCGCCAAGCCGAAACGCCGCTTCTGCTTGCGGTCGACGGCACCCTCGTCGGGCTCATCAGTCTGCGCGACGAAGTCCGCCCCGAAGCGCTGAACGTGCTGGCTCGGCTGCGTGCAGACGGCGTCGAACGCATCATCATGCTGACCGGCGACCACCAGGACACCGCGGCTGCAGTCGCTGCGGAACTCGGTATCACCGAGTGGCGAGCAGAGGTCATGCCGGAGGACAAACTGACGGTCGTTCACGATCTTCAGCAGCAAGGTCACATCGTGGCAATGGTGGGAGACGGGACCAACGATGCGCCTGCACTGGCGGCCGCCGACATCGGCATCGCGATGGGTCTCGCCGGAACCGACGTTGCCGTGGAAACCGCCGATGTTGCACTGGCCAGCGACGATCTGAATCGCCTCCTGGACGTTCGTGACCTCGGTGGACACGCAGTCGACGTGATCCAGCAGAACTACGGCATGTCCATCGCGGTGAACGCGGTCGGATTGCTCGTCAGTGCTGCCGGCGGATTGTCGCCGGTCCTGGCTGCGATACTGCACAACGCATCGTCCGTCGCCGTCGTGGCCAACAGCTCCAGGCTGATCACCTACCGAATGGATCCACCGGGTCGACGGGCCGGGTAGCGCGCCCGGCCACCTGAACCTCACCGGCTGCCCGAACTGAGACCATCAGGGTGTCCGACCCTCGCGCAGCGTGCGTTGTGCGAGGGTGCGGAGCGCCCCGGTGATCGACGAATCACCCAGACGGCACGTCGTGTCGTCCACCGACACAGTCCATTCGAACGCGTCCCGACGCCTCGACGCGCTCCCGGATCGGTCTTCGGTGGACGTGAGCATCGGCCGTGCCTGTTCGACGAGTTCCTGCCACTCGCGCACCGATGCGTCGTCGTCCAGCACATCGGTGTCGATCTGTGCTCGGCGAGTGAGGCCGGCCACGCCACCTACACGAACGACTTCGATGAACATGCCACCGTCCTCACGTCTCAGACTCGACGCGTGGACGACTCCGCCGGTTCCTGCGCGTCCACGACCACTCCCACGGTAGCCCAACCTGCGGCAACGGCCCGGTGAACATCTGACTCGGCGCCGTAACGCGTGACTGCCGCAGACACCGTGGCTGCTGCGAAACCTTCGAAATCGACGGTCGACGGCAACGACGAATCGGTGGCGACGTCGAACCACACCTGCCCCGCCCTGTCCCACGCCGGTCCGCCGAGCGCCCTGGCTGCAGACGCGAATGCGCGGTTGGGGATGGATGAGTTGATGTGGACACCTCCGTTGTCCGCCGTGGTCTCGACGTACCCGTCCATGTCCTTCGGTTGAGGGTCTCGCCCGAGGATGTCGTCGTCGTAGGCCGTGCCAGGGTCGATCATCGACCGAAGCGCCCGTCCCTCGACCGCAGGGAGAAACAGACCCTCTCCCACGAGCCACGATGCAGTCTTCGCGTCCTGCTTCGACGAATACTGTTCCACGAGAACGCCGAACACGTCCGACAGAGACTCGTTGAGCGCGCCCGCTTGGCCGAAGTACTCGAGCGCGGAAGTGTACTGAGTGAAACCGTGCGTCAGTTCATGGGCGATGACGCTGAGCGAGGCAGTGAACCGGCCGAACACTTCACCGTCCCCGTCTCCGAACACCATTCGCTCGCCATCCCAGAACGCGTTGTCGTAGTCGCGGTCGAAATGCACGGTGGCGGAGAGGGGGAGGCCCTTTCCGTCGAGACTCTCGTAGCCGTACACCTCCCGAAAGAAGGCGAACGTGGTGCCGAGGCCGTCGTAGGCCTCGTCGACCGAGACGTCCCCGGAGGCGGGCTCACCCTCGGACCTGACGATGCGGCCGGGTAGCGCGTCACGGTTCTGCGCATCGTGGATCGACCGAACCGGACCCTCGGCAGCTGCGGCCGAGGAGGCGCGAACGGTGGACCGCAGGGGAGAACGTCCACGCGCGAGCTGACGGTCGATGGCGAGGGTGCGTGCCGCGCTCGACGACGCATGGTCTGCCACCACTCCCTGGCCGCGGCCGGACGACGCGCTCTCCGCGATCCGCTCCAGCAGGAACGGAGGTACGACCGTTCGCAGCTGCGAGGACGGGAAAGTGCCTGAGCCGGAGACGTTTCGGTTGAAGGGTGAACCGGAACCGGATTCCGAGGACGAGTTGGATTCGATTGCCACACGAGCACCTTCCAGTCGAGTTCCGTAGACACTAGACGACGGCTACGACATCGTGTGGTCGCGCGATCCGACGGTCGGGTTAGAGTCGAGGCCGACATCGAAGTGATCGCCGACACAGGTGAGCATCCAGGACTCGGGGGCAACAGTGGTGAACGGAACCGCCAAATCGACACGCACCGCCGATGCGATAGTCGTCGGGGGTGGACTGGCGGGCCTTGTTGCCGCAGCCGAATTGGTCGACAAGGGAAAACGGGTGATCCTGGTCGATCAGGAAAACGAAGCCAACCTGGGTGGGCAGGCATTCTGGTCGTTCGGCGGCCTCTTCTTCGTCGACAGCCCCGAGCAGCGGAGACTGGGAATCAAGGACTCCTACGACCTCGCTCTCCAGGACTGGATGGGTACTGCGGGTTTCGACAGAGAAGAGGATCTGTGGCCGCGACGGTGGGCGCAGGCGTACGTGGAGTTCGCCGCGGGCGAGAAGCGTAGCTGGCTACGACAGCGAGGGCTGAAGATATTCCCTCTCGTCGGCTGGGCCGAACGAGGTGGTTACGGGCCGGACGGTCACGGCAACTCCGTGCCGAGATTCCACATCACCTGGGGGACCGGTCCCGCTCTCGTCGACATGTTCGCCGCCACGGTGCGCGACGGCGCCGACCGCGGGTTGGTCGACTTCGCGTTCCGTCACCGCGTCGACGAGATTCTCGTGAGCGACGGTGTGGCGACCGGAGTCCGAGGATCGGTGTTGGAGCCGTCGGACGTCGCTCGAGGCGTTCCGTCGTCCCGCCTCGCCGTCGGCGAGTTCGAGTTCACTGCCGGGGCAGTCGTCGTGACGTCGGGCGGAATCGGCGCGAACTGGGATCTAATCAAGAAGAACTGGCCCGCACGCCTCGGCACACCCCCGCAGCACATGCTGACGGGCGTTCCCGCGCACGTGGACGGTCGGATGCTCGAGATCAGCCGTCGAGCGGGAGCCAGCCTCATCAACTCCGACCGGATGTGGCACTACACCGAAGGCATCACCAACTACGACTCGGTGTGGCCGAACCACGGAATCAGGATTCTGCCCGGGCCGTCGTCGCTGTGGCTCGACGCGACCGGCAAGCAGCTCCCCGCGCCGCTCTTTCCCGGGTTCGACACGCTCGGCACCCTCGAACACATCGTCCGTACCGGATACGACTACTCGTGGTTCGTGCTCGATCAGAAGATCATCGAGAAGGAGTTCGGGCTTTCGGGCCAGGAGCAGAATCCCGACCTGACGGGCCGCAGCGTGCGCAAGCTGCTCGAGCGCATTCGGCCCGGTGCGCCCGGTCCCGTGGAAGCGTTCAAGCGTCGAGGAGAGGACTTCGTGGTCGCGGACTCGGTGCGTGAGCTGGTCGCGGGCATGAACAAGATCGGATCGGTCGATCTGGACGCCGACGCCGTCGAGGCCACACTGATCGCCCGAGACAGAGAAATGGTCAACGGGTTCAGCAAGGACCTGTCGGTGTCGGTCATTCATGCCGCACGCAAGTACAAGGGCGACAGAGTCGCCCGCATAGCCAGCCCGCACCGACTCCTCGATCCGGCGTCGGGCCCGTTGATCGCGGTCAAGCTGCACCTGCTCACGAGGAAAACCCTCGGTGGACTCGAAACCGACCTCGATTCACGGGTGTTGCGCACCGACGGAACGCCGTTCGACGGATTGTTCGCGGCCGGCGAGGTCGCCGGCTTCGGCGGCGGCGGAGTGCACGGCTACCGGTCGCTGGAAGGCACGTTCCTCGGCGGCTGCATCTTCTCGGGCCGTGCGGCCGGACGCGCCGCTGCACGATGACGCCGACCGTCCGCCCGCCCCGCGGCAGGACTGGAAGAACGGAGTTTCCGGCATCGAGTCCGGCGGTAGGGTAGTCACACTGGACAGCGGACGCGGTGGCAGCGGATCACCGTGGACAACAGCAGCGACGTCAGGAGAATCGATGCCGGATTTCAACGATCAGGTCGTTGCGGAGTTCCGTGCCAACCACGGTAAGGTCGGCGGCCCCTTCGAGGGGGCGCCGCTGCTGTTGTTGCACACCGTCGGCGCGAAATCCGGTGCGGACAGGCTCAGCCCGCTCATGTACCTTCCCGACGGTGATCGGTACGTCATCTTCGCTTCGAAGGCAGGGGCGGACACCAACCCGGCGTGGTACCACAACCTTCTCGCCAACCCCGCCGCACGAATCGAAGTGGGAGACGACACGATCGACGTCGTCGCCCGGGAGATCGAAGGCGACGAACGAGACGCCCTCTACCGGAAGCAGGCGGAGCTGTACTCGGGATTCGCCGACTACGAGAAGAAGACCACGCGCGTCATACCGGTGGTTGCGCTTTCGGCATCGTGATCGCACGTTCACCTGCACACGCGGTCGACAGCGGGAACGGAAGTAACCGGTGAGCACCGACAACGAGGGCGGAGTCCTGAGCGACCGCGTGCTCACGCTCCCCAACGCCCTGAGCGTGATCCGGCTGTTGCTGATTCCGCTGTTCCTTTATCTTCTGTTGGGTCCGCAATCCGACGGATGGGCTCTCGCCGTGCTGTTGGCCAGCGGTGCCACCGACTGGCTCGACGGCAAACTAGCCCGTGTTCTGGACCAATCGTCACGGCTCGGCGCGATGCTCGACCCGCTCGTCGACCGTCTCTCGGTCGTCACGGCCCTGGCTGCCTTCGTCGTGCGCGGGATCATTCCGTGGTGGGTCGCGGTGATCCTCGTCGGCCGGGATCTTGTGCTCGCGGGCACCATGTTCATCTATCGCCGGCGAGGTCTGCCGCCACCCGAGGTGATCTATCTGGGCAAAGCCGCCACCTTCGTCATCATGATCACGCTTCCGGTGCTGCTCGCGTCGACGGGTGAGTCCCCAGTCGCGGATCTGCTGTGGCCCGTCGGCACGGCGTTGCTCGTCTGGGGGACCGCGCTGTACGTGTGGACCGGCGGTCTGTACCTGTACAAAGCATCCTTGGTCGCACGGCACACCGCACCGCCCTCGCGTGAGGAAACACGAAGTGCGTGAACCGGTTTCTCGAAACCCAGTTCCGTCGCTGCTTCGCTCGTTGATGTCCGAGCATCTCGACCCCGGCTACGCCGCAGCATCGGCGTCCAGGCGGGGGACGCCACGCGGCGGCAAGGACATCGCGATGCTGGTGCTCGGCGCCGTGCTGGTCGGGTGCGTGTTCGGCATCGCACTGTCCCAGGTCTTCGACACCTCGGGTGGCGAGTCCCGGCAGGACACCCTTCACCGCGTCCGAGACGCAGAATCGCGAGCCGCAGAACTCGATTCGACACGACAGGACCTCAGCGCTCAGGTCGACCGCGCGCGCGACGACGCACTCAGGAACGACGATCGCGGCACAGCACTTCTCACGGATCTGCGCGCGCTCGAAGTAGCCGCAGGCGCCGACAGTGCGACCGGACCGGGAATCGTGGTGACCGTAGCCGAGCCGCCCGCACCGTCGGACTTGTCCGACGTGTCGGTTCCTGTCCGAGGCTCATCTGATTCGGCCGTGCTGGACCGAGACCTCCAGACAGTGGTGAATTCGCTGTGGGTCAGCGGCGCCGAGGCGATCGCGGTCGACGACGTCAGGGTCGGTCCGGGAGTCACGATCCGCCAAGCCGGAGGCGCAATGCTCGTGGACAACCGGCCGGTGTTCTCTCCCTACACCGTGACCGCGATCGGATCGCCGACGCGCCTGGAAGCGCAGTTCTCGGTCAGTGACGCTTACCTGCGCATGGCAGGGCTTGCGCAGCTCTATCGAATCGGCTTCGCGACGGAGGCCTCGGACTCTCTGAGCGTGCCACCCGCGGCCGTACGCGCAGTCACCACAGCAGGACAGGACGAAGGACGTTGAGCGAACACCAGCATCACGCGGCGGCCGACCGTACGGTCGACGGGAACGATCGGAGACCGTCGGGCCGAGGATCCGGACTTCTCGTGTTGGCGGGCGTCGCGATGATCGTGGGCATCGTCATCGGATCGGTATCCGGACCGGAGGTCCCCGTCGGCGTCGCACCCTACCTTCCGATCGCGGTCGTTGCGGCACTCGATGCGGTGTTCGGCGGTGTACGTGCGTTTCTCGACGGCATCTTCGACGCCAAGGTCTTCGTCGTGTCCTTCGTGTTCAACGTCCTCGTCGCGGGACTGATCGTCTGGCTCGGTGACCAGTTGGGCGTGGGCACTCAACTGTCGACTGCCATCGTCGTCGTCCTGGGCATCAGGATCTTCGGCAACGCCGCAGCTCTCCGTCGACGACTGTTCGGTGCGTGAGCGAGCGAATGAACACACGGTCCGCACAGCCTTCCGACGGCCGGCACAGATTCCGACGGAAGGGCTCGTCCCGCGCGTTCGGCGCCCTCGCTGTTCTGTTGATGGCTGTTCTGGGATTCGGCATCGTGGTGCAGGTCAGGGAAACAGGCAGCGGTGATGCACTCGATGCTGCCCGACCGGCGGACCTCCTGGTCGTCCTCGACAACGTCGGGAGGCGAGAGGCCGCGCTGCGCAGCGAGATCGCCGAGTTGCAGACCACTCTGTCTGCGCTTCGGCAGTCAGACGGTGGATCGGGCGCTGCCCTCGCCGAGGCGCAGGACCGGCTTGCGTCGTTGTCCATTCAGGTCGGCACCGTTGCCGCCGCCGGGCCGGGCGTCACCGTCACCGTGACAGATCCGGACAAGGGGGTCGGATCCGACGTCCTGCTCGACGCGCTGCAGGAACTGCGGGCCGCGGGAGCGGAAGCCGTGCAGCTCTCCGGTGGCGGACAGCCGCCCATCCGCATCGGAGTCGACTCGTGGATCGCAGGAAAGCCGGGTGATGTGATCGTCGACGGCCGACCCACGTCCGCGCCGTTCGTGTTCTCCGCCATCGGCGACCCGGCGACACTGGCCGCAGCGCTCGACATTCCCGGTGGCGTCGTGGACACGGTGTCTCGCTTCGGCGGACAGTGCGGCATAGCTCAGTCTCAGCAGGTGACTGTCTCCGCCTTGCGGGATCTGCGGTCACCTCAATACTCTCAGCCCGGAAACCAGCCGGGAAACTAGTGTGGACGTCGGTGCACGAGCACCTGCCCTCCTCGAAAGGACAGCCGAACAGTGACCGACACCGAGCCCTCGGGCGACTTGCACTACACCCCCGAACACGAATGGGTTCAGCGGATCAGCCCCACCGCCGTACGGATCGGAATCACCGATTACGCGCAGGAACAGCTCGGTGACGTGGTGTTCGTTCAGCTGCCGTCGATCGGGGACGAGGTGACGGCCGGAACGTCGCTCGGAGAGGTCGAATCGACCAAGAGTGTGTCCGACGTGTTCTCGCCCCTCACCGCGAAAGTCATTGCCGTGAACGCAGATCTGGACACGTCCCCGGAGAAGGTGAATTCGGGTCCGTACTCGGACGGGTGGCTCGTGGAGCTCGAGACGGAGACATCGGAGGCTTTGGACGCGTCGCTGTCTCAGATGCTCGATGCCGCCGGATATGCTGGAATTACGGCTGAGTAACCGCACGCGAACGCAGCGTGAGCAACCGTATGCACCCGCACGGGCGGGCAAGGTACGGTTTGTGTAGCTGCACGCGTGGTTGCCGTGGCGAGTCCGCTGCGCCGTGGGGGCCTGTAGACCCTTCCGGGGCAACCGTGGGTTGCCAATCGGGTGAGGCGACGTAGGTCCGCAAGAAGTACAGAACGTGCAAGTTGGTTACTGCGTAACTCGGGTGCAATCGACCCGGGCGATCGGACTGAGAAGGAGAAACGGTGAGCGAGAACGACAACGACGGCATCTACGGAGAGTCGCCGGCGGAAACCACTTCGGTTTTTCGTGCAGACTTCCTCCAGGAGCTGGACAACTCGGCGACCAGCCAGAGCTCCGAGGCTCCGGTGTCGGGCGTGGAAGGCTTGCCGGTCGGTTCGGCTCTTCTCGTCGTCAAGCGTGGACCCAATGCCGGGTCGAGGTTCCTGCTCGATCAGCCGACGACGTCGGCCGGACGCCACCCCGACAGCGACATCTTCCTCGACGACGTCACCGTGTCTCGTCGCCACGCCGAGTTCCGCCAGGAAGAGGACTCCTTCCAGGTCGTCGACGTCGGCAGCCTGAACGGCACCTACGTCAACCGCGAGCCTGTCGATTCGGCAGTCCTCGCCAACGGTGACGAGGTCCAGATCGGCAAGTTCCGTCTCGTGTTCCTCACCGGCCCACGTGCGGGTGCCGATGCACCTGCAGGCGATTCGTCGGCAGGTGCAGGCAGCCAGTGACCGCCGTCGGGCAGCAGTCTCCCGGGGGGATGTCGATAGGCTCCGTCCTGGATCGACTTCGGCCCGACTTCCCCGATGTCACGATCTCCAAGATCAGGTTTCTCGAGGCCGAGGGCCTGATTTCTCCGGAGCGCACGCCATCGGGATACCGGCGCTTCTCTGTTGCGGACTGCGAGCGTCTTCGGTACGTACTCACCGCACAACGAGATCAGTACCTGCCGCTCAAGGTGATCAAGGAGCAGCTGGAGGCGATCGACAGCGGAGTGGCACGCGTCGAGAGCGCTGAGCCCGCACCGCGCAAGCCGCGAACCCTGTCGATCGCTCCGGGCGAAGTGTCTCCCGAGGAGTTCCTCGTCGACCGGGAAGTACGTGTGTCCAAGGTGGACCTGCTCGAGCGGGCGGGAATCGACGACACTTTTCTGACGGAGTTACTGCGCGCAGGGCTCGTGGTTCCCGGCCAGGCCGGGTTCTACGACGAGGGCGCCGTGATTCTGGCTCGAACAGCACACGCGATGTCGCGCTTCGGCCTGGAGGTGCGGCATCTGCGTGCGTTCAAGCTGGCAGCCGACCGCGAGGCGGGACTGGTTGCTCAGATCGCAGGTCCCGTCGCCAAGGGGCGGGATGCCGGTGCACGTGATCGCGCGGAAGAAATGATCCGCGAATTGGCTGCGCTGTCGTTGACTCTGCACACCTGCCTGGTCAAAGCAGCGGTGCGCGGCGCGCTGGACAAATGACCTGACGCAGAACCGTTGGTGGCGCCGCATGGTCATCGATTCCAATAGAATCGGCTGTAGTCGGGTCGAGACACAGCCGGGGCCGAATCTTCAAGCGCATGTGGGAGGCAATCGCCATGAGTGAAATGCGTGTAGTCGGTATTCGCGTGGAGCAGCCGCAGAACCAACCTGTGCTTCTGCTCCGTGAGTCCGACGGTGAGCGTTACCTGCCCATCTGGATCGGGCAGACCGAGGCCGCGGCGATCGCGCTGGAACAGCAGGGGGTTCAGCCTGCTCGTCCATTGACGCACGATCTGATCAAGGAGCTGATCGGTGCCCTGGGGCATCGCCTGAAGGAAGTGCGAATCGTCGATCTGCAAGAGGGGACCTTCTACGCGGATCTCGTGTTCGACAAGGACATCCGTGTGTCGGCACGTCCGTCGGATTCGGTCGCGATCGCCCTCCGAGTCGGCGTGCCGATCATCGCCGAGGAACCGGTTCTGGCGGAAGCCGGTCTGCTCATGCCGGACGAGCGCGAGGACGAGGTGGAGAAGTTCAAGGAATTCCTCGAGTCCGTCTCGCCCGACGACTTCAAAGCTACGGACGGCTGACAGCCTCGACTTGATAACGGAAGAGTCTCAACCTCAACTTTAGGTTCAGGTTCACGGCGCGTTGCGTTGACCTTGCCTCGGCGGACCCATAGCGTTCCCGTCGTGAGGTAAGCAGTCCTCGATCGTGTGTCGCTCGTCCCTACCTGGGCGTAGTCTGGCTTACGAACGCGGAGTGGAACTTCACGCGAGAACACCGCCGGGACCCGTCCCGGTCGGCCTGGGCCAACCGGGACGTACGCAGTGTCGAGACATCCGAAGAGGGAGCAGTCAGTGGGAGATCAGCCGCAGGATCGCCTCGTGCGAGATCAGCCGCAGGATCGTCAGGTGTCGGAGTCCGCTGTGTCGGAAACGGTTGCGCCGCAGGTCCCCGCCACCCCCGACGGGTCCGTGAACACCACCCCTTCCGAACCGACTCGACCGGAGCCGTCAAGCGCGCCCGCCCGCGAGTTCCAACCAGGGCTGTTTCCGGACGATTCGGTACCGGACGAGCTGGTCGGATACCGAGTGCCGAGCGCATGCCAGATAGCGGGCATCACCTACCGCCAACTGGATTACTGGGCACGCACCGGATTGGTCGTACCCTCGATCCGGAGTGCTGCGGGATCGGGCAGCCAACGCCTGTACTCCTTCAAGGACATGCTGGTCCTGAAGATCGTCAAGCGCCTGCTCGACACCGGAATTTCTCTTCAGAACATCCGAGTCGCGGTCGACCACCTGCGTCAACGCGGTGTGGGCGACCTGGCCAACATCACCCTGTTCTCCGACGGCACCACCGTCTACGAATGCACGTCCGCCGAAGAGGTCGTCGACCTCCTACAAGGCGGTCAGGGAGTATTCGGCATCGCAGTCAACGGCGCGATGCGTGAACTGACCGGCCTGATAGCCGACTTCCCTGCAGAACGAGCCGACGGCGGCGAATCCGAGCCCAGTCCCGAAGACGAATTGGCGTCACGCCGCAAGAGTCGCGCAAATCGAAAGACCGGCTAGGATCGAGACCGTCGCGCTCGCGCGGGAGAGTTCCGGGGCAGCCAGTTCCGGACGCCGAAGGAGCAATACCTCCCCGTCAATCTCTCAGGCACACGGACCGTGTGAGCTTGGACGTCTCTGGAAAGTGGTGGGATCACCCACCCGCCCAAGGGGAAAGCACCTCCGAGCATCGCGTGCGCGGAGCGCGAATCTCTCAGGCGCTCGCCCCGGGTGAGCATGCGACAGAGGGGGAGGATCGGCCGCGCAGTTCGCGTGGTCACTCCACCCGTCAGCATGCATCCACCGGAGCGTCTCATGACCGAACAGAGTTCTCGCCCGTCGTTTTCCGATCGACATATCGGACCGGACGGTGCGGCACTGTCCCGAATACTCGACGTCGTCGCCGGCGGATCGCTCGACGAACTCGCAGAACGCGCGGTGCCTGCCTCGATTCTCGATGGGTCCGTCGACGGCATTGCCGACGGCCTCGCCGGACTCCCACTTCCACTCGGCGAACACGAAGCGCTGGCCGAACTCGCGGCCCTCGCCGCACGGAACGTGGTCGCCACGTCGATGATAGGTCTCGGCTATTACGACACCCTGACACCGCCGGTCCTGACTCGGAACATCCTCGAGAACCCCGCGTGGTACACGGCGTACACCCCGTATCAACCGGAGATCAGCCAAGGCAGGCTCGAGGCGCTCCTCAACTTCCAGACGATGGTGTCCGACCTGACCGGAATGGACGTGGCCGGTGCGTCGATGCTCGACGAGGCCACGGCCGCCGCCGAGGCCATGACGCTGCTCAGGCGCGCCAATCGGGGCTCGACGTCCCCGCGGTTCGTGGTGGACGACGACGTCTTCCCGCAGACCTGGGCAGTCCTCGAGACGCGCGCGGAGCCCCTCGGTATCGAGCTCGTGCGGCACGACGTCACCGGCGGACTTCCCGACGGAGAGTTCTTCGGCGTCCTCGTTCAGCTCCCGGGCGCATCCGGGGCCGTCGTCGACCACTCCGCCATGATCGACGACGCACACACCCGTGGTGCCCTGGTGGCCGTCGGAGCCGATTTGTTGGCGCTCACCCTGCTCACGTCCCCGGGCGACATGGGAGCGGACGCATGTTTCGGCACCACCCAACGATTCGGTGTCCCGATGGGATTCGGTGGACCGCACGCCGGTTACCTCGCCGTACGGAACGGCCACGCACGTCAGCTTCCGGGACGGCTCGTCGGCGTGTCGGTGGATGCCGACGGCAACCTCGCGTACCGACTGGCGTTGCAGACCCGTGAACAGCACATTCGACGCGAGAAGGCGACCAGCAACATCTGCACCGCGCAGGTCCTGCTCGCGATCGTGGCCGCCATGTACGCCGCGTATCACGGAAGTTCGGGACTCCGCGACATCGCTCGCCGAGTCAACGCCCACGCGGTCGCGCTGGCCGACGGGCTCGCAGCGTCGAACATCTCCGTCGAATCCACCTCGTTCTTCGACACGATCACCGCGCTCGTGCCGGGTCGAGCTCGGAGCGTCGTCGAGGCAGCGCAACGCTCCGGTATCAACCTGCGCACGGTCGACGACGACCGTGTCTCGATCGCATGCGACGAAGCGACCACCACCGACATCGTCGAGCAGGTACTCGCCGCGTTCGACGCCGGGCCGAGCGCGGAGTCCGCACGGTCGTCGTTGCCCGACTCGCTGATTCGAACGTCCGAATTCCTCACCCACCCTGCGTTCACCCGGCACCGAACCGAGACGTCGATGCTTCGATACCTGCGGATGCTGGCGGACAAGGACATCGCCCTCGACCGCAGCATGATTCCACTCGGGTCGTGCACGATGAAGCTCAACGCGACAGCCGAGATGCAATCCATCACCTGGCCCGGATTCGCCCGGCTGCATCCGTTCGCACCCGACAGCGACACCGAAGGAATCCGCGCCGTCATAGCGGACGTCGAGAAGTGGCTGGTCGACATCACCGGCTACGACGCGGTGAGCCTGCAACCGAATGCGGGAAGTCAGGGCGAATACGCCGGCCTTCACGCGATTCGTGACTATCACCTCGGCCGCGGTGATAGTCACCGCGATATCTGCCTCATCCCGTCGAGTGCGCACGGCACCAACGCGGCATCGGCGGTCATGGCAGGTATGAAGGTCGTCGTCGTCACGTGCCGCGCCAACGGCGACGTGGATGTCGACGACCTGCGCGCCAAGATCGGCGAGCACGCGGATTCCCTCGCCGCGATCATGATCACCTACCCGTCGACTCACGGCGTGTACGAGCACGACATTGACGAGATATGCGCTGCTGTGCACGACGCGGGAGGTCAGGTGTACGTCGACGGCGCGAACCTGAACGCACTCGTCGGACTCGCACGTCCCGGGAGGTTCGGCGGCGACGTCAGCCACCTCAACCTGCACAAGACCTTCTGCATCCCGCACGGCGGAGGAGGACCGGGAGTCGGTCCGGTCGCCGTGCGATCGCATCTCGCACCGTATCTGCCGGGGCACCCGCTCCGACCGGAACTGGGCAGCGGAGCGACGATCTCGGCCGCGCCGTTCGGAAGCGCGTCCATTCTGTCGATCACGTGGGCGTACGTGCGGATGATGGGCGCCGAGGGTCTACGACGCGCCACCCTCACCGCGATCGCGTCGGCCAACTACATCGCCCGACGCCTCGACGAGTACTTCCCCGTTCTGTACACGGGAGAGAACGGGATGGTTGCGCACGAGTGCATTCTCGATCTCCGCGGGCTGACGAAGGCGACGGGCGTGACCGTGGACGACGTAGCGAAAAGGCTGGCCGACTACGGATTCCACGCTCCGACCATGAGCTTTCCCGTGGCGGGAACCTTGATGGTCGAGCCGACGGAAAGCGAGGATCTGGACGAGATCGACGCATTCTGCGATGCCATGATCGCAATTCGCGGCGAGATCGATCGGGTCGGTTCGGGGGAGTGGCCGTCGACGGACAACCCGTTGCGCGGCGCTCCCCACACGGCTCGGTGCCTGGTCGGGGAATGGACTCACCCGTACACACGCGAAGAAGCCGCGTATCCGTGGGAAGCCAACGCGAAGAGAGGATCGATCGCTGCGGGACGGGCCAAGGTGTGGCCTGCAGTACGCCGCATCGACGGCGCCCACGGCGATCGCAACCTGGTGTGCTCGTGCCCGCCGATCGCGGACCTCGAGTGGAGCCCCCGGAGCGACTCGGCGTCGCCTCGGGGTTAGCTGGACGTCAGGTTCAGCATCGCGATCTCGGGCGGTGCTGCAACCCTGACGGGCGGACCCCAGGCGCCGGCCCCACGCGTGGTGTAGAGCGTGGTGTCACCGACACGATCGAGGCCTTCGACGCTCGGCTGCTGCAACGGGACGAGATACCGCAGTGGCCAGATCTGTCCGGCATGCGTGTGACCGGAGACCTGGAAGTCCACCCCCATGTCCGATGCCTCGAACGCCTGCAGCGGCTGATGTGCCAACAGCAACACGAACCGAGACGCATCCCTCCCGTCCAGGGCAGCACCGAGATCGGGTTCGTACGGCGCCGGTGCGGTTGCGTCGTTGATGCCGGCGATGTCGATGGAGGCACCGGACTTGCTGATCGTCTCGTGTTCGTTCCTCAGAACGGTCACACCCAGCGTCTCCCACAGGTCCAACCATTTCCCACCGTCGTCCGCATAGAACTCGTGATTACCGCTCACGGCGAACACTCCGAGGGGAGCGTCGAGCTGCTGCAGCGGAGCGAGGTCTGTTCCGACGAGGTCGACGGTGCCGTCGATCAGATCGCCGTCCAGGATCACGAGTTCGGGCGACTGTGCATTGACGTCGTCCACCACGCGTTGAACGAAGCCGGCTCCACGGGCCGGTCCGACGTGAAGATCGGACACCAGAGCCACGCGCGTACCGTCGAATTCGGAGGGCAACCGATCGAGCGCGACGCGAGTGTCGGTCACCTTCGGGAGTGCAGCCTCGACGAGGCCGTACCCGACGGCCACCACAGCGACGGACGCCGCGATCGCGGAGCCGATTCTGTGAATGCGTAGCCGAAGCGCGCGCGACTCACGACGGCGTGCCGCCGACACGATGCGTACAAGGAGGGTGACGACGCCGACCAGCACTGTGCCCAGCACCAGGTACAGCACCACAGCGAGCCAACTGAGACCGACGAACGCCGGAACTCGCGCCCATGCCGGATCGAAGACCTCGCCCGATCCGATGCCGACCAGAGCCAGTAGCCACATGACGACCAGCACAGTGTCCGCTGCAGTGGAGTACGGACGACGAAGCTTGGTGGCCCGAATGTAGCGAAAATGGAGCACGAGACCGATGACGGCAAGGAACGTGCCGAAGGCAAGAAGGCGAATCATGTTTCAGTACAGCAACTTTCGAAGAAGGTCGGGGAGTTCCTCACCGTCCGACGACGCAACGGTGTTGAACGAGCCGCCCGTGGCATCGGACACTGACTGCAACGTCGAACTGTCCGGATTGGTTCCGATCGCGACGACATCGACTGCCACCGGACGCTCCGGATCGATCAGATCCGACACCATCTCCAGGAATCGACTCGCCGAGATGGTCGGATCGTCGTTCGGACCGTCGGTGATGAGGACGACGCTGTTCGGCTTGCCGGGGACGTACGTCGACAGAGCGTCGAGATAGGCGGCGAGCACCGACTCGTACGTCGACGTCGCAGTGGCGGGTCGAACCGCCGCGGCCTCGGCCAACAGACGTTCCCGACGAGTCTCGCTACCCAGGACTTCCTCGACCGGGCCGGTCGGCACAAGGGTTCGGAACGCGCGTGTGCCGTCCAAATCCTTGCTGTAGATCCACAACCCCAATTCGGTGGCATCCATGACCGAGTCGAACTGGCGATCCAATGCTGCAACTGTGTTCTGCAACCGAGTCTCCGAACCCTCCGCCGTGTCCATCGACCCGGATGCGTCGAGAAGTGTCGTCACTCGCCGAGGTGTAGCAGGCTCGAGAACTGCATCGACAAGCGTTCGGCCGAACTCGGTGTTCTGCGGTGGCAGCGACACCGGCGACCGAGCGGCAACATCGAACCCCGCGTCGGAGAACACCGAAGTGTTGTCCGGCCCGGACATGAAGTCGACGAACTGTGCTGCGGCGCGGCTCGCCGTGTCGTCCGTCCACGCTCCGGCCAGCACCACGGCCGGGTGGTCGAACACGGGCCCGTCACCTCGCGGAGTGAAAGCCGTGACACCACTCTGGGACGACGCGGTGAGTTGCCTCGCAGACACCGGAACAGTGTGCGCGTCGGCTGTCGGTGAAGTGTCGGCGCTCAGCCGGGCAAGTGCCGAATCGGTCGAATCGCTCGTCGTGGAGGGCGTTCCGAGATCGGTGGTCGCGAGCGCGGACATCGCGGAGACAGTGGGCGCGCTTCGGGCGACGTCCGCACTGGCAACGCCCGATTCGTCGTACACGGAGGAGTCGTAGGTGGTTGCCGCTACCGCTCGCAGCGCGGCCGTCGACGCATCGGATTCCGGCCCGAGGGGAAGGAGAAGGCGAAGCCCGCCCCACCCGGGAAGTCCGATCGCGTCGAGCCCGTCGGGTGCCGCCTGCAGGCGAGGAATATCGGCCCACCCGATGTCCGCGGCCTCCAGCGCATCGGCTACAGCGATCGGTGCAGCCAGGACAACCGGTGACGACGCGACAGAACGAGGCGTGCCGTTCACAGCGCCGGCCGGTAGATCGGCAACGGAATCCGACGACCGCGGGATCCACAACGCCGGTTGCGGACCCAACGCAGCAGCGTCCCACGCGCTTTCGCCCGCAGCCAGGGCAGGTCCCACCACAGCGGAATCGTGAGTGGACACCTCGAGCGACACGCAGTGATCGCGTACCACAGGAGAACTGTCGGTGAACGCCGCCGCCAACTGTGTCACCTGCGACGAGATGTCCGGGTCGACGACGATCGGCACCACCGCCGGACCTTCGACACAGGTATCGGCCGCTTCCGTGCCCTGATCGGCAATACGGTCGCGGAGTTGGAACCAACCGAACACAGCGAGCACCACCACGAGGATGGTGCCCGCCGCGACGACGGGTCCCTTGCTCACTCCACGGGATCCGCCGGAGGTTCGATGTTCGCCCACGACAAGAGGTTACTTGTCGCGCCCCAAGTGACCGCACAGTGTCATCCGGTCACTCCGCGGGCTCCGCTCCTGTAACTGCCCGGTCACTCCGCGGGCTCGTCAGCGTGTTGCTGCTTTGTACTCGCGGCGGCGGCGGTGCAGGATCGGTTCGGTGTAGCCGTTGGGCTGGCTGGTGCCCTGGAAGATCAGGTCACTGGCCGCTTGGAAGGCGATGTTCGACTCGAAATCCGGCGCGAGGTTCTTGTACGTCGGGTCCGATGCGTTCTGTCGGTCCACCACCGGCGCCATCCGCTCGAGCGAGGCACGCACTTGATCTTCGGTGACGATGCCGTGCCGCAACCAGTTCGCCAGGAACTGACTCGAGATACGCAGCGTCGCCCGATCTTCCATCAACGCGATGTCATTGATGTCGGGAACCTTCGAACATCCCACACCGTGATCGATCCACCGCACCACATACCCGAGGATCGACTGGGCATTGTTGTCGAGCTCGCGTTGCTTCTGCTCCTCGGACCAGTCGGTCGCAGGTGCCAACGGAATCTCGAGGATCTCCTCGACAGTGGCGCGCTTGGACTTCGCGATCTCTTCCTGACGGGCGAACACATCGACCTTGTGATAGTGCAAGGCGTGCAACGTCGCTGCCGTCGGCGAGGGCACCCACGCAGTGTTGGCACCGGACTGTGGATGCCCGATCTTCTGCTCGAGCATGTCGTGCATCAGATCCGGCATCGCCCACATGCCCTTGCCGATCTGCGCTTTACCTTCCAACCCGGCCGCCAACCCGGTGTCGACATTGAAGTCCTCGTACGCCTTGATCCAGCCCTGGGCCTTCATCTCACCCTTCGGCACGACCGGTCCGGCCTCCATCGAGGTGTGGATCTCATCGCCCGTCCGGTCGAGGAACCCGGTGTTGATGAACACCACACGTTCCTTCGCAGCCTCGATCGCGGCCTTCAAGTTGACCGTGGTGCGGCGTTCCTCGTCCATGATGCCGACCTTGAGGGTGTTGACCGGCAACCCGAGAACCTGCTCCACCCGGCCGAACAGTTCCGCAGTGAACGCGACCTCGTCGGGACCGTGCATCTTCGGCTTGACGATGTACAACGATCCGGTGCGGCTGTTCTTCAGGACATTGTCCGCACCGAGGGAATGCAGACCCGCGAGCGAGGTGAACAGTGCATCGAGGATGCCCTCGGGGACCTCGTTGCCGTCGGCGTCGAGGATCGCATCGGAGGTCATCAGATGCCCGACGTTGCGGACGAACAGCAGCGACCGACCGTGCAGGATGAGCTCACCGCCGTCACCTGCACTGCCGTCGACCGCCGTGTAGCTGCGGTCCTGGTTCAAGCTGCGGGTGAAGGTCTTGCCGCCCTTGGAGACCTCTTCGGTGAGATCGCCGCGCATCAAACCGAGCCAGTTGCGGTAGCCGAGAACCTTGTCGTCGGCATCGACCGCCGCGACCGAATCCTCGAAGTCCATGATCGTGGTCACCGCGGATTCGAGCAGAACATCCTTGACCCCTGCCGCGTCGGTCGCGCCGATCGGAGACTGCGGATCGATCTGGATCTCGAAATGCAACCCGTTGTGCACGAGAAGAATCGCCGTCGGCGCATCCGGTGCGCCCTGATATCCGAGCAGCTGCGCCGGGTCTGCCAAACCGACGGTGGATCCGTCGGCGAGGGTCACCGTCAACGATGCGGCATCGACAACATACTGGGTGGTGCCCACGTGTGAACCGGAGGACAGGGGAGCAGCCTCGTCGAGGAACTCGCGGGCGAAGGCGATGACCTTGTCGCCGCGGACCTTGTTGTAGCTGGTGCCCTTCTCCGCGCCGCCGTCCTCCGGGATGGCGTCGGTGCCGTACAAGGCGTCGTAGAGCGATCCCCAGCGTGCGTTGGAAGCGTTGATCGCGAAGCGGGCGTTAAGCACCGGGACCACGAGCTGCGGGCCCGCGGTGGAGGTGATCTCGGTGTCGACACCGGAGGTGGTGATGTGGAAGTCCGCGGGCTCATCGACCAGGTACCCGATTTCCTTCAAGAACGCCGTGTATGCGCTCCTGTCGTAATTCGGTCCGGCGTGCTCACCGTGCCACGCATCGACCTTGCCCTGGATTTCGTCACGAACACCCAGCAGGGCCTTGTTCTTCGGGGCCAGATCCGTGATCACGGCCTCCACGCCGCTCCAGAACTTCTCCGAATCCACACCGGTGCCCGGAAGCGCTTCGTTCTGCACGAAGTCGTACAAAACCTGGGCAACCTGAAGACCACCAACAGAAACACGATCGGTCATGAATCCCTCGCTCTTTCCGGTCAAAACGCGCACAAGGCGCCTCGGCGACAACTCCGCCTATGTTACTCGGCGGTAGCTCGGGCGGTGGCACCGCCGCTCACCAGTAGATTCTGGCATCGGCGGATAAGTTCCGAGCGGAGAGGGGCAGCCCTGTCCATCAGTCGAGTCTGCGCACGCACGTACTCCGCTCGTCCTGACGGGGTTTCGATCTCGATGGCGTCGACGCCGTAATCCGACAGATCGTAGGGACTTGCACGCATATCGACGGTTCGTGCGTCCAGTGCGAGCTCGAAGCAGTCCGTGACCAGGGCCGAGTCCACGAGGGGTGACAGCTTGTAGCTCCACTTGTACAGATCCATGCTGGCGTGGACGCACCCCGGCTGTTCACGGTCCACTCTGCCGCTCGGCTCGAGGCGCAACATGTTGCGAGGTACCGCGTCGTCGGTGAAGAAGCGAAAAGCGTCGTAATGCGTGCACCGAAGGTTCATTTTCTCCACGACGCTGTCGGTACCCGCGTGACCGAGGCGCAGTGGAACCGTTCCGTGCCGGAGGGCGGCTTCGCCGCCCCGGTAGACCATCGCCCACTCGTGCAGGCCGAAACACCCCAGGTTCGGTGGGCGAGTAGTCGTCGCGGACAGAAGGCCGTGCGTGAACTCGACCGCGGACAGCCTGCGCTCGAGCAGTGACTCGCGTACCCGATAGCCTCCGCTCGGCGCCGGTTCGTAGGCTGCGAACTGGGCATATTCGTCGGCTCTCGGCCCGGTCAGCGTGACGCCGTAACCGGGACTCCATCGCTTCAGGTGTCCCGGCTTGAAGCTATAGTACGTGAACAGAAAGTCGAGGACCGGGTGGTACGCACCCTCCGCGCGCTGCACCAGATAATCGCCGATCAGGTGCTCGACGCGCGCGAAATGCATCTCCCTCGACGCCGTCCACTCCGCCTCTCGCAACTCCGATGTCATGGTCGCCGAAGGACTCCACCGGGGGCAGGACCCGCGATCCGGTGTGTGCCGTCTCGAACGGTACCGACGAACTCCTCGACCAAATCCTCCAGTGCGACGATCCCGATGGTCGAGCCAGTCGAATCGTGCACGACACCCAAGTGGCTACGCGTCCGCCGCAGACGCGTCAGCGCATCGTCGAGCGTCGTGTCCGACGAGACCACAGGTAGGGGGCGCACCTCGGAACGCGGAATCACCGACTCGGGGCCTGCCGCGTCGTCGACCATGTATTCCAGAACGTCCTTCAGGTGCAGGTATCCCACCAGCGAACCGTCGGGAGCCTGCACCGGATACCGCGAGAATCCCGTAGCGGTCACTGCTTCCTCCACGGAACCGAGCGTCGGTCCGGCTGCCCTGTCCGATACCGCGAGACGCACACTACGTACCTGCGCAGACGGAATGAGAACATCCGCGACGGTCCGGCCCGACGTGTCCAGAGCCTGCGTCAGACGCCGATGCTCTTCTTCGTCGATGAGACCTTCCGATCGCGACTCGCCGATCATCTGCGACAACTCGTCCGCGGAGACCGAGGAATCGAGCTCGTCCTTGGGCTCGATCCTCAGCGCACGCAGCGTCAGGTTGGCGCACACGTTGTAGAACGAGATCAACGGCTTGGCCAACTTGATGAACATGAGATGGATCGGCACCAGAATCATCGCAGTCCGCTCCGGACCAGCAATGGCGATGTTCTTCGGAACCATCTCACCGATGAGAATGTGCAACACCACCACGAGACCGAGCGCGATGGTGAACGAGATGGGATGAAGGAAGGCGTCGGGAATGCCGACCCAGTCCATCGGTTTCTCGAACAGGTGCGCAACCGCCGGCTCACCCACCCTACCCAGCAGAATCGAGCAGATGGTGATGCCGAGCTGGGCGGCAGCCAACATCAGCGACAGGTTCTGGCCCGCCTCGATGACCGACTTCGCCCGTTTCTTGCCCTGTGCGAGAAGGGATTCCAGACGATCGCGGCGCGCCGAGATCAGCGAGAACTCGGCACCGACGAAGAACGCATTGCCGGCGAGCAGAAAGACGGCGAGCAGAACAGCCAATACGTCACCCACGGATTCTCGCCTCCTTGCCCACCGTCGCGATACGTTCGGCGTCTACCGGCTGGAGCAGAATTCGGTCGATACGCCGACCGTCCATGCGCGTGACCTTCGCGATCCAACCACCGTCCGACTCCGACGGCTCCTCGAACGGACCAGCAGGAAGGACGGTGGTGTCTCCCTCGGTGGGGATCCGCCCGAGTCGGGTCAGTACGAGTCCGCCGATGGTCTCGTACTCCCCTTCAGGGGCTCGATAACCGGTGGCCGTAGCTACCTCGTCGATGCGCAGCAGCCCGGAACAGATCCAACTGTCACCCACCCGCTGCACGTCGACTTCCGGTTCGTCGTGCTCGTCGCGGACGTCTCCGACGATTTCCTCGATGAGGTCTTCCATCGTCACCATCCCGGCGGTTCCGCCGTACTCGTCGACGACCAGGGCAACCTGCATTCCGTCCGCCCGCACCCGTTCCATCACGGTGTCCCCGTCGAGACTCGAGGGCACGACCGGCACGTCCTGAGCCAGGTCGGCGAGTCGGGTAGTGCGGCGGTGTGCGCTCCCGACAGCGAATGCATGCTTGATGTGCACCACTCCGACCGTGTCGTCCAAGTCGCCGTCGACGACGGGAAAGCGCGAAAAGCCGGTACGCGCGGCGGTTTCGATCAAGTCGAACGCAGTGTCCGACACCGACAACGACTCCACCTTCACCCGGGGAGTCATCAATTCCTCGGCTGTGCGCTCGCCGAACTGCAACGACCTGTCCACCAGGCGGGCCGTTCCCTCGTCCAGCGCTCCGAGTTGTGCCGACGTGCGCACGAGCGAGCCGAGCTCGCGCGGCGAACGCGCCGACCTCAACTCCTCGGCAGGTTCGATGCCCAGTCGCCGAACCAGCCAGTTCGCCGACCCGTTCAGACCCTTGATGGCCCATCGAAAGACCGCCGAGAACCCTGACATCGCTCCGGCGGTCGCACGGGCAGTCGCCATGGGCATTGCGATGGCGATGTTCTTCGGTACGAGCTCACCGAAGATCATCGAGAACGACGTGGCGATCAACAAGGCTGCCGCCAGAGACACCGCAGAGGCGACGGTGTCGGAGGCACCGACCGCCGTCGCCAGCGGAACGAAGAATCCCGCGAGGATCGGCTCGGCCAGATAACCGGTGATCAGCGTCGTGATCGTGATGCCCAGTTGTGCACCGGACAGCTGGAAGGACAACGTCTTGTGCGCACGCTGGACCTGCCGGGCGCGCATGTCACCGAGATCGGCGGCCGCCGAATCGACTGCACTTCGCTCCAGCGCGGTCAGTGAGAATTCCGCTGCCACGAAGAGCGCTGTGCCGGCGGTCAACGCCACGAAGCCGAGTAGGCCGAGGATGCTGATCGCAATCTCCACCGGTCATCGCCGCCGGAGTTGGGAGAGGCGCATCGCGCCGTGAGTTTCGCCGGGTCGTTCACCCGGCTCGATAGAGGAGCCCTCCGAAGTGGAGCCCTCGTCGTTGGACTCGCCCTGAGCGGTCACAACAGTGCTGATAACGGGTGCCTCGGGCACCTTGGTCCTTTCTCTCGCTTCCCCCCGCCCGCCTCGAGCGGACACTGTGCGGAGGAAGTCCGCGTATTGCCGAAGCCCTGATCTTAACGGTTTCCCGCCGAGAACACGGCTCGGGCAGCGCCCGCGGACAGCCTCGACACGTTCACCAGCCGGTCGGGATACTCACCAACCTGTCGGCAATGGCCTTCCCTCGGCGAAACCTGCAGCCGACTGCACCCCGAGCACGGCGCGGTCGTGCAACTCGGAGAGGTTACGAGCACCCGCGTACGTGCAGGTACTGCGCACACCAGCGCAGATGTGGTCGATCAGATCCTCGACCCCGGGGCGGTCCGGGTCCAAGCGCATCCTCGAACTGGAGATCCCCTCCTCGAACAAGCCCTTTCGTGCACGGTCGAACGCACTGTCGGTGGCCGTCCGTGCAGCAACCGCACGCTTGGACGCCATTCCGAAACTCTCCTTGTAGGCGCGACCCGACGAATCGGTACGCAGATCACCGGGAGACTCGTACGTTCCGGCGAACCACGACCCGATCATGACGTTCGCAGCACCCGCAGCCAGCGCAAGAGCCACGTCGCGGGGGTGCCGCACGCCGCCGTCGGCCCAGACCGATCCACCGAGATCAGCTGCCGCCGCAGAGCATTCCGCAACAGCGGAGAACTGTGGTCGACCCACACCCGTCATCATCCGGGTGGTGCACATCGCGCCAGGTCCGACGCCGACCTTCACGATGTCCGCTCCGGCTCCGATCAGATCGCGAGTGCCTTCGGCGGACACGACGTTGCCCGCAGCCAGAGGAACACCGAGGTCGAGCGCGGAGATCGCAGCCAACGCGTCCAGCATCTTCTCCTGATGACCGTGCGCAGTGTCGATGACCAGAACGTCGGCCCCGGCCTCGACGAGTGCACGCGCCTTCGCGGTGACGTCACCGTTGATGCCGACCGCTGCGGCGATACGCAACCGATTGTTCGTGTCGACGGCAGGCGCATAGATCCCCGCGCGCACCGCGCCTGTCTTCGTGAGCACACCGGCGAGAGTCCCGTCCGGATTCACCAGCACGGCAAGGTTCTCGTGGGCGGCCTCGAGGGCATCGAACACCTCACGCGGCGACGCATCTGCCGGTGCCGTCACGAAATCCGTTGCCGCAACGGACTGCACGCGAGCGAAGCGGTCCACATCGGTGCAGGACGCCTCGGTGACGACACCGACAGGACGTCCCTCCTCCGTGATGACGACGGCGCCGTGAGCGCGCTTGTGTACGAGAGCGAGTGCGTCGGACACCGAGGCGTCGGGCGCCAGCACTACCGGGGTGTCCGCGACGAGATCGCGGCTCTTGACGAAGGCAACTGTGTCCGCGACTGCCTCGATGGGCAGATCCTGAGGTAGGACAGTGATCCCACCGCGTCGCGCAACGGTCTCGGCCATCCGCCGACCGGACACCGCGGTCATGTTCGACACGACGATCGGAATGGTGGTACCCGTGCCGTCGGAGGTCGAGAGATCGACATCGAAACGGGAGGTGACATCCGTTCGGTTCGGGACGAAGAACACGTCGTCGTACGTCAGGTCGTATGGGGGCCGGTGGCCATCGAGAAACTGCACGTTGCGCCAGCTTACCTGTCAGGCGCCGGTTACGCTCTCGGCCAGTTGGGCCTGCGACCGAGACAGCGCGATCGTCGCGACGATCATGACCAGGACCGAGCAGCCGATGATCACCAAAGCGCCGGGGTCGTCGCGAACGCGCTCGTCGAGCACGGTGATTCCCAGGAACGCCGCCCCGAACGGTTCTCCGATGGTCACAGCGGGGAGGGACGCGGAGAGCGGACCAGCTTGGAACGCAACCTGCTGAAGGTAGAAACCCAGAACGCCGCACCCGACGAGTGCGTACGTCTGCCACGCGGTGATGGCAGAAACGAGGTCTTTCTCCACGAGGTCGGTCACGAACTTGGTGAACGCCACCGCCACTCCGAACAGAAGCCCACCGGCGGCGCCGAGCAACAGCGCTCGGTATCCGGGGTTGTGCAGGACGAATCCGGCCACCGCGAACACCGATATCACGACCGTCGTCACCAGCAGCGGAACCAGCCAGTCGGCGAACGGTGCATTGGAGTGGCCTTCGGTCGGATCACCGACGACGATGAAGACCGCAAGTGCGAGCGCCAGAGAAATCGCCAGCAGCCACGTCGATCGGGTCATCTTGAAGCCGGAGAACTTCGCGGACAAGGGGAGTGCGAAGAGCAGCATGGACACGACCAACGGCTGGACGATAAGCACACTTCCCACCCACAACGCGGCGACCTGAACCGCATAGCCACCGACGTCGCCGACAACCCCTGCCCACCACCGCGGGCTTCGGAGGAGCGTCGACATCAAGGATCGGCCTTCCGGGACCGCGGCCGCGGCGCTCTGTTGCGCCACCGAAGCGCACGCGAACAGCATCGCCGCGACGAGCGCGAGTGCCACGGTCAATACCGGAAACCCGTTCATCGGCGTCCGCTACGACGCCCGGCCACGCCTCGGCGTGACGCACGCGAAGATCCGGGCGTTCGGCCGGGGCGCGACCTGCCGGGCGCAGCGGTGCTCGTTCCGGTCGCAGTCGCCGGAAACGGGTCGGTGACCGGTCGCCCGGGGGGTCGCCGCGCGCCGACGACGGACACGAGAACCGGATCGTGTTCGGTCACAGCCACGAAGTGCGCGTCGATGCCTGCCGCGGTAGCCGCGGCCACGGCAGCAGGCACCTGGGACTCGGTCGCCAACGTCACCACGACCCCCGAGGCGCCGGCTCGTGCTGTTCTGCCGGCGCGATGGGTGTACTCCTTCGCATCGGCGGGTGGATCGACGTGGACGACGACCGAGACGGAATCGACATGGATTCCCCGTGCCATCACATCCGTTGCAACCAGGACCGGGACATGTCCAGCCTCGAACGACGCCAGCGTTCGGATGCGATTGGCCTGCGTTTTGTCGCCGTGTAGGCCGGCTGCGTTCACCCCCACCGAACGCAGTGACTCGGTCAGGCGATCGACCGCGAACTTCGTTCGGACGAACAGCATGGTCTGTCCGTCTCGCGAAGCGATGGACGCCACCACGGACTCCTTCTCCGATCCGACGACACGGAAGAAATGGTGTCGCGCTGTGCGCTCCGCGATCGGGAGCACGTCGACGGTGTGCGTGACCGGAGAACGGAGATATCGACGGATCAGGTCGTCGACGTCGCCGTCGAGGGTGGCCGAGAACAACATTCGCTGACCCGTCGAGTCGGTACGATCCAGCACAGAGACGACTTGGGGCAGGAATCCCAGATCCGCCATCCTGTCGGCCTCGTCGACCACGGAAATCGTCACCGAACTCAGATCGACGAAGCCTCGGGCAGCCAGATCGTCCAGACGCCCGGGTGTCGCCACCACGACATCCACACCTCGAGCGAGGCGCTCCGCCTGACGCCGGACGGGAACGCCACCGACGACAGCCGCGACTCGCACCCCCAAGGCCAGAGCAGCCTCGTCGAGAGCCTTCTCGATCTGGAGCGCCAGTTCTCGCGTCGGAGCCAGTATCACCGACCGCGGACGGGAGGGTCGGCTACTGCCTCCGCTCAGCCGTTGAAGCAGCGGCAACCCGAACGCCAAGGTCTTACCCGAACCGGTCGGGGCACGCCCGAGAATGTCCGAGCCGGCCAACGCATCTTGTACCACCGCGGCCTGAATCGGAAACGGTGACTCGACACCGCTCCTTCGGAGAGCGTGTACCACGACAGGTTTCAGCCCCAGGTCTGCAAATGTCGAGTGGTGGTCGGGCATAGCGGAACAGTACCGCTCCTCATCCACCCGGCCGAGGGACATTCCCATCCGTTCCTCGCGCCGACCGAACCTCGTCGGTGTCGGCGTTTCTGTCGGACCTCTGCGTCATCATCTACCCACTCGAACATGAGTTCGAACACGACGGGGCTACACGACTTCAGGGGGCAGCATGTGCGGGATGTGCAACGGGCAGTCGATCGACGACTACGTCGACTCGGTGGAGACCTTGATCGGGCGATACGGGTGGGCGCTGCAATACGTGTCGTCCAGCGCCGCCACCGCCCTGGACGGTGAATTCGGGAACAGCGGCCACACCGACGACGACTACGCGGGTGACGGGATGGTCGATCCTGCGTTCTGCTACACGGTGGGACTTGCCGGCATGGGCCACCCCGAGATCGTGATGACGGGTCGGTCACCGGGTGAGTCGGCAGCAGTGCTCAACGTACTCGCTCGTCGAATTCAATTCGGAGGGCAGCACTTCGAGGCAGGCCAGTACTGCACCGCCGGCGGGTTCGAGGTGTCGTTCGTCGACGTCGCCTATCCGGAGGAGTGGCTTCTGATGTGCCGACGTCTCTATCCCGACGGCGCGCTACGCGCCGTACAGGCTGTCTGGCGGGATCACTACGGCAATCTGCCATGGGAAGGGGAGTACCCCTCGACGATCGTGCAACCGATACTCGGTCCGCCGCCGGGGTGGTAGTGGCGATGGAGGCGAACAGCGCCGCTCACGACGGCGACGATCGTGGTACACCGGACCGCGCACGGTTCGGTGCACCACGATCGGAACGCCTACGCGTCAGGCTTGGACTTCGCTGCGGTCACCGCTCCAGAGAGTGTGGAACTTGCCTTCTGCATCGACGCGCTCGTAGGTGTGGGCGCCGAAGAAGTCACGCTGTCCCTGCGTCAGAGCAGCGGGTAGACGCTCTGCACGAAGCGCGTCGTAGTACGCGAGCGAGGAAGCGAACGCCGGGACCGGAATCCCGAGCGAGGCTGCCGTGACGACAACGCGTCGCCAACTGTCGATCGCGTTCTCGATGGCTTCACGGAAGTACGGCGCGAGGATAAGACTCGGCAGCTCGGCATTGTCGTCGTACGCATCCTTGATCCGATCGAGGAATCGAGCGCGAATGATGCAACCGCCGCGCCAGATGGTGGCGAGGTCGCCCGGGTGAAGGTTCCAGTCGTACTCGGTACTGCCGGCTGCGATCTGGTCGAAGCCCTGCGCGTACGCGACGATCTTGGATGCGTACAGAGCACGAGAGATGTCGTGGGTGAACTGCTCCGCGTCGGTGGGCTTGGCTGCGAGTTCACCGGACGCGAGACCGACAGCTGCTTTGCGCTGCCCACGCGATCCCGAGAGTGCGCGGGCGAACACAGCCTCGGCAATGCCGGTCACGGGAACGCCCAGATCCAGGGCGGCCTTGACCGTCCAGCGACCGGTGCCCTTCTGCTCGGCTGCATCGACGATGACGTCGACGAGCGGCTTGCCCGTCTTGGCGTCGACCTGGTTCAGCACCTCGGCCGTGATCTCGACGAGGTAGCTCTCGAGGTCGCCCTTGTTCCATTCCGTGAAAACATCCGCGATCTGCTCAGGCGTGTAGTCCAGAGCATCGCGGAACAAGTTGTAGGCCTCACCGATCAACTGCATGTCGGCGTACTCGATACCGTTGTGCACCATCTTGACGAAGTGACCCGAACCGTCGGGGCCGATGTGCGTGCAGCACGGCGTTCCGTCGACCTGAGCAGCAATCGACTCCAGCAACGGGCCGAGTGCCTTGTACGAGTCCACGGGTCCACCGGGCATGATCGACGGGCCGTTGAGTGCACCTTCTTCACCACCGGAGATTCCCGCTCCGACGAACAGCAGGCCGCGCTTCTTCAGCGCAGCTTCACGGCGAATCGTGTCCGTGTACAGAGCGTTTCCACCATCGATGATGATGTCGCCCTCTTCCATCGCTCCGGCGAGCTCCTCGATCACCGCGTCGGTTGCGTCACCGGCTTTGACCATGATGAGAACCCGACGCGGCTTCTGCAGTGCCGCGACGAACTCTTCGATGGTCTCGGTGCGAACGAAGTTGCCGTCGCTGCCGTGCTCGGCAAGAAGAGCATCCGTCTTGGCGATGCTGCGGTTGTGAAGGGCAACGGTATGACCGTTGCGCGCGAAGTTGCGGGCGATGTTCGAACCCATCACGGCAAGTCCGGTGACACCGATCTGGGCGAGGTCTGACGATTCCACTCCTGAAGTCATGGGTACAGCTTTCCCTGCGACGCCCGGCAATGGAAGTTGGGGGCGATATCCGTGGTGCGAGTGTCGTCACCCCGGACACCGTTCGAACCGAAACGCCGGAGGGCGCCGCCACGAGAATCGTGACAGCGCCCTCCGGCGTCGGAATGCGTTACTCGTCAGTAACTTTGGGGCCGATCAGCGATTGCGAGCGGGCCCGTCGAAACCTTCGTACTCGCGGCGGTCGGTGCGACTCCGAAAACCACCGGACCGCGGAGCGTCGTGCACTGCGTTGGTACGGGGGCGGTCGCCCTGGTAGCCGCCGGTGCGGGGGCGGTCGCCTTGGTAGCCGCCGGTGCGGGGGCGGTCGCCTTGGTAGCCGCCGGTGCGGGGGCGGTCGCCTTGGTAGCCGCCGGTGCGGGGGCGGTCGCCTTGGTAGCCGCCGGTGCGGGGACGGCTGTCGCGGCGGTCACGGGGAGCGGAGCTCACCGCGCGCAGCGGCTCGCCGGACGGCTTCTGCGCTCCCGTGATGCGAGCGAGTTCGTCGGATCCGGGTGACACGTTCACCGAAGTCGACTTCACGCCTGCCATGCCGGTCAGACGCTGAATCTGACGACGCTGGTTGGGCAGGACGATTGCGACGACTGTGCCCTTCTCTCCCGCGCGGGCGGTACGCCCGGCGCGGTGAAGGTAGTCCTTGTGGTCTGCGGGCGGGTCCACATGTACGACGAGGTCGATTCCGTCCACATGGATTCCGCGTGCAGCGACATCGGTAGCGACGAGCACAGGTGTGCGCCCGCTCTTGAAGCGTTCGAGGACCCGCGTGCGCTGGTTCTGAGCCTTGCCGCCGTGCAGGGACTCGGCTGCGATGCCGAGTGCACGAAGGCGGTCGGTGATTCCGTCGCAACCGAGCTTGGTACGAGCGAACATGATGGTGCGACCTTCGCGGGCGCCGATCTCCGACAGGACGATGTCCTTCTGGCCGCGATCGACCATGAGCATGTAGTGCTCCATGGTGCGGACGCTTGCCTTGCCGTCCTGAGTGGAGTGCTCGACGTGGTCGGGCAGGAACTGACGGACGAGTGACTGCACTTCGCGATCGAGCGTGGCGGAGAACAGCAGGCGCTGGCCGTCCGACGGAGTGTCGGCGAGGACTGCGCGCACCTCGGGCAGGAAGCCCATGTCGGCCATCTGGTCTGCTTCGTCGAGAGCGGTGATCTCGATGGAATCGAGGATGCATGTGCTCTGACGGAGGTGATCTGCGAGGCGTCCCGGGGTCGCGACGAGTACGTCGACGCCACGGCGAAGTTGTTCTACCTGCTTGTTGAACGGCATGCCGCCGACGGCTGCACGGACCGTGAGGCCCAGCGCGCCTGCGTAGGGAGTCATGGACTCGACAACCTGGAAAGCGAGTTCGCGCGTCGGTACGAGAACGAGCGAACGGGGACGCTTGGCTGCGGGCCTGTCGGTGTGGCGAGCGAGCCTGGCCAGGATGGGAAGGCCGAAGGCGAGCGTTTTGCCCGAGCCGGTCTGAGCCCGGCCGAGGACGTTCTTGCCGGCGATTGCGTCCGGGAGTGCCATTGCCTGGATGGGCGAGGGCACGGTGATGGAGTTGCGCGCCAAGGCGGCTACCACAGGTTCGGGTAGGCCGAGTTCGGCGAAGGTGACCACGGCGGGATCGCTCGTGGCGTCCGACGCGTCGGGGGTGGATGTACTAGTCGAAACAGCGTGAGTCACGCAGTTGAACCTCTCCGGTTTACGGGCGCGCCAAGAAGCACAAGCTGGGAGAACGCCCACGGAAAGAGGGCACAAACAACAGCTGGAACAAATATCTGACGAGCCAGGGCACTGTCACCTGGCCATCCGTGCGCTGAATCGAATGCGCAGAGTGGGGCTGTTTGTGCCTTTTCGAGTTGCTCGGCCGCAATGGCGACCGATGATCGAGTCTACAAGACAAGCGTTCGATTCGCCGATTCGAACGACTGTGAGCTGGCCGACCCCTCAGGAATGACGCATGAGACGGCTGAGTTCTTCCAGCCAGGGCATGGCGACGAAGATCGTGGGTACGACCAGAATGACCGCAGCTGCGGCATACGCGGCCACCGACGTTCTGACGTCCGTCCTGGGTCCGTTGAGGCGCTTCACTCGAATGAGAGTGCTCGGCCCGCCGGCCGCCATCGCGCCGCGCGGCGCTGTGGAACCGGCACACGTGACGAGCGCTCGGGCGAGGGGAGTGGGTCCGGTGACTTTCACGGCCGAATCGTCCGCGAGAAGTTCGACGAGAAGCTGCACGCTGCCGAGTGCGGACTTGCTACGCACGATCCGCGGGAACGCCTCGTTGACTGCGGTGAACGCCTCGAGTACCAGGTCGTGCCGTGATCGGAGGTGCGACCGTTCGTGGCTGAGGATCGCTTTCACTTCGGCACGGCTGAGATTGGTCAGTACCCCTTCGCTGAGGACGACTCTCTGCCTGAGACCGGGAAGGCAGTAGGCAATGGGCTCGACGGCGTCGAGAACACGAACATCGGCATCTCGGATTCCGGGAAACGGCCGCTCGTCGTCGCTTCCGCGGTCCAGCAAGTCGACGAGCATGCGGTGACGGGCACGCCGCCGCCTGGTCTTCACCGCAACCTGGACGATGGAAAACATCAGTTTCGCGCCGATTCCGAGAGTGATCGCCAGCACCACCACGTACAGAATCCACAGCGGGAGGCCCAGCGCTTCTATTTCGTCGGTGGGCGCCGTCGTCGGCCGACCGTCCGGGCCTGGAACCAGCAACAGTCCACCGATGGCGAGGCCGGAGCTGAAGGCGGAGAACACGGCGGCGACGGCGATTGCCTGCCACAGCACAAGGGCCGCCCGCGGGGCCCGATAGGGCCACGTAGCTTTGCTCAGGAATGCGGGAATCGGACCCGTCAGCAACAGGGCGAGAACCGCGAAGACCAGTGCTGTGGTGGAGTTCATTTCCTCACTAACCGAGGGCAGGAATCAATTCGTGTTGCGATCTTCGATCGTGGGCGATTCCGATTGTGCCACTTCCAGTGCGGCGAGTGCTTCGCGGAGGGCCGCGGCCTCGTCTGCGCCTACCTGCCCGACGAAGTGAACGAGGGCGGCCGCGCGCCCACCGGACTCGGGGGCCTGCGCCAAGGCGTCGACCATGAGGCTTGCAACCAGTTCGTCCCGCCCGTGCAGGGGTATGTAACGGTGCGCGCGGTCGTCTCGCTGCTGGACGACAAGTTGCTTCTTCGCCAGACGTTGAAGAACCGTCATGACGGTGGTGTAGGCGAGTTCACGATGAGTCGCGAGCGCCTCGTGGACCTGCCGCACGGTTTGCGGTTCCGATGAATCCCACAGATGATCCATCACTGCACGCTCGAGTTCGCCTAGACCTGCCATTCGTCCGAGTCTACGGCTAGTCCGACACAAATGCGTACTACTGCCGGTAGTAAGGTCGCCCTGGGCGTGTGGGATGCGTCATATCCGACGTTCCGCCCACCCGGAGGATGACTTTCCGGTGGACTTCGATCGCGTTCACCGAACCGCATCCACTCTGTGTTTATTCTGCAGTCATGAACTGGTTCGTGTCAGCTTCGCTCGTCGACGACACGACGTCTTGGATCACCCTCGCTCTGGGTGCACTCGGCGCCCTGTGGCTGATCGTCAGCCGAACGAAGTGGTACGTCCGCCGAGCACTTCCGATCTGTCTACTCGTTGCGGCCCTCGTCGCAGTGGCGCTCTATTACGTCGTCGAGAAGGTGTGGCGACCGTTCCCCGATCCGATCGAGATCCCGATCTACGTGTGGATCGGGGTGGGACTCGCGGCTCTGTTCGCGGTCGTCCCGCGCGCCGTCGCATCCAGTGGGCTGATCGGCAGGATCGTGACGGTGGTTGCTGCCGTTCTGGTGGTGGCGGCCGCCGCCGCGCAGGTGAACCTCGTGTTCGCCGCCTACCCGACGGTGGGAACGTTGCTCGGTCTGGAGCAATCGGATCGTGTCGATCTGAGCAACGTGCCAGGAACGCAATCGAATCCGGTCACCGGCGATCCACTGGACGCTTCGTGGACGGCGCCCGCATCCATGCCGTCGCAAGGGCGGTTGACGTCGGCGACCATCCCCGGGACGGTGTCCGGATTCTCGGCGAGACCCGCACAGATCTACCTGCCCCCGGCCTACTTCGCCGATCCACGCCCCCTTCTGCCCACCATGGTGCTGATGGCAGGCCAGCCGGGGGAGCCGGAGGATTGGTTGAACGGCGGACAGCTCGCGAGCACGATGGACGCATTCGCCGCCGATCATTCCGGTCTGGCGCCGGTGGTCGTCGTCGCCGACGCCACGGGCTCGACACTGGCCAACCCGTTGTGCGTCGACTCGCCTCTCGGAAACGTCGACACGTATCTCGCAACGGACGTTCCGAACTGGATCGGATCGACGCTCCAGGTGAATCCGGATCCGCGCAGTCGCGTCATCGGAGGACTGTCCTACGGCGGGACATGTTCCATTCAGGTGGCGACCAACCACCCCGACGTCTACCCGACCTTCCTCGACCTGTCCGGGCAGGCCGAGCCCACTCTCGGTGACCGCGGCCGCACCGTCGCCGAGGCGTTCGGCGGGAACGAGGCCGCGTTCGTCGCCGTGAACCCGATGGATCTCCTGAAGACCCGACAGTTCCCGCAGTCGGGGGGAGCATTCGTCGTCGGTGCCGACGACAACGACTACAAACCCGGCCAGAAGGCTATGTACGAGGCCGCGAAAGCCGCAGGCATGGACGTGGTGTATCTCGAAGTGCCGGGGGGACACAGCTTCGCCGTGTGGTCCGAAGGACTGAAGCAAGAACTGCCCTGGCTGATGCAGAGAGTAGGACTCATCTCGTGAACGACATCATCGACGACGCTCAGGCGACCGAACCGTCGGGACCGTCCGGACCGTCGTGGACGGCGAAGCGGAAAGAGCGACTGTCCGCGGCGTCGCGCGGATTCAGCAGGCAGGCCGTTCGGCTGGCCTCGCTGATCGGCTTCGGAATCAAGGGAGCACCGGTCAGTCTGGGTTTGCTCGTCGTGGTGCTCGCGCTCGGTGTGATCGCAGCCGTTGTCGGCGGAAACACGGTGCACCACGCCGTGGCTCTCGGGATCATGCCGGTCGAGGAATGGAAACTGTGGACGGTCCTCACCGCCGGTCTGTTCGCCCCGGGAATCTTCGGTTACGTGGTGTTCGTGGTTGCGGTGTTCGTCGCGGCCGCGCCGATCGAGCGCCGGATCGGGTCGGCGAAGTTCGCCCTCGCGGCCGTCTGCACCCAGGTGCTCGGTGCCGTGTTCGGCCTCGGGATCGCGGCACTGGCGAAGACGTTCGACGCGGACTGGGGTTTCCGGTTGCACGTCGGGACGGCAGTGGGCCCGACGACGTGGATCGTCGGAGTTCTGATGGTGGCGAGCGCTCGCATGGACACGTTGTGGCGGCGACGGATACGCGTCGGGCTTCTGGCTCTGTTGATCACGTCGGCACTGTTCAGCGGGCACCTTCAAGATGTGGTGCGACTTGCCGCGGCGGTCGTCGGACTCGTGCTCGGACCGGCGATCGTCGGGCGGTCGGCTCGCGGGCCGCGTCTGGCGGGCACACAGCGTGAAGGCCGCGTCCTGGTGGCGTTGGTCGTCGCCGCCAGCGCGCTCGGTCCCGTACTGGCTGCGCTGAGCCCGGACGCGGTCGGGCCGTTCGCAGTGCTGCGGGACGTCGTCAGCGGAGTGCCGTACACGCCGGCAGAGGTCCGGGAAATCTGCGCCGATTCGGCAACCGACCCCGAGTGCCGCACCGGCCTCCTCGAGCTGAGACTCGGTGGTGTCGGTCCGACGATCCTGTCGTTGATGCCCTCGATCTTTCTGCTGTTCCTCGCCGATGGACTCCGACGAGGCCGTAAGTTCGCGTGGGGTGCCGCGGTGGTGGCGCAAGTGGTGTTGCTGATCGTGTCCGTCGCGAACTACGCCATCCGGTTCATCGACGCAGGTGACGACGAGTCGGTGTTCTACGGGCTGGAGTCGCCGACCGCGTATCGCACCATCGTGCCGTTTCTGCTTCCGCTGGCAATTCTCGTCGTTCTGGCGCTCACGCGGAAGTACTTCGATGTCCGCGCACCGCGCGGGACCTATCGAAAGTTCACGATCTCGGTGCTGGGTACTGCGGTGATTCTGTGGGTTCTGTACGTGCTGTTGGGGTTCGTCGGACGCGGTGGTTTCGATCAGAAGGCATCCTTCCTCGGCTTGATCGCGGACTTCCCGCAGCGTCTGGTGCCGCCGGTGTATCTGCAGTGGCTCGAACCGAGATTGCTTCCGGACAGCATTTTCACCACGTTGCTGTTCGAATGGACCGGGGTCATCTTCTGGGTGTCGTTGTGCGTGTTCGTGCTCTCGACGTTCCTTACCCCTGTCTCACGCGCGGACAGCGCCGCTGCCGAACGTGCACGCGCCCTGCTGACGACCAGTTCCGGGAGCGCGCTGTCGTGGATGACGCTGTGGAAGGGAAATTCCTACTGGTTCTCCGCCGACGGATCCAGTTTCGTTGCCTACCGGGTTATCTCGGGTGTGGCGCTGACGACAGGTGATCCGGTGGGACCGCGCGGGGAACTCCGATCGGCGGTGGTCGACTTCGCGGAGTTCGCATCGAAGAACGGGTGGATCCCGTGCTTCTACTCGGTGACACCGGACGTTCGTGCCATCACGGACAGCATCGGCTGGGGCGGCATCCAGGTGGGGGAGGAGACTGTCCTCGATCTCGCGGATCTGGCCTTCACCGGCAAGAGATTTCAGGACGTCCGTACCGCGCTGAACCGGGCGAAGAAGGTGGGAATCGAGGCCGAGTGGATCAGCTTCCCCGACGCACCGCTTGCCATCAAGGATCAGATCACAGCGATCTCCGAGGAGTGGGTGGCGGACAAGGGGATGCCCGAGATGGGGTTCACGCTCGGTGGTCTCGAGGAGGTGGACGATCGAGAGGTGCGCTGCCTCGTCGCTGTCGACGAACACCGGACCGTACACGGAATCACGTCGTGGATGCCCGTGTACGAGGACGGCGTCGTCGTCGGTTGGACTCTCGATTTCATGCGGAGGCGGTCGGAAGGTTTCAGACCGACGATGGAGTTCTTGATCGCATCCGCTGCAATTATGTTGAAGGAGGAGGGCGTTCGATTCCTCAGCTTGTCCGGTGCGCCGCTCGCGAAGGTGAGCGACGGCAGTGCGTCGGATGCACCGTCGGATGAGGAAGTCACCTTCTACACGCTGCTCGATCGACTTCTCGACGTGCTGGGCAAGACGCTCGAACCCGTCTACGGGTTCAGGTCGCTGCTGGCCTTCAAGTCGAAGTTCCAGCCGCGGTACGAGCCGATGCACATGACGTTCGCCGACCCGGCCGCGTTGCCGAGTATCGGCAATGCGATCGGACGGGCCTATCTCCCGGATGTGTCCCTCGGCCAGGGTTACCGGTTGGTGCGCACGATGATCGAACGTTAGGCGTCCGGCTCGGCGGATGCAGCCGCGGTCTTGGTCGGACCTCCGACCGCTCCGTACACGTGGCGCGTTCCTATGGGGACGATCAGGGGGCGATCGGAGACCGGGTCCTCGATGACGCTCGCCTCGAGACCGAACACGTCCATCAGAAGTTTCTCGGAGATGATGTCCTGAGGCTTCCCGGACTCGACGATTTTGCCCTGCGACATGACGATCAGCTGGTCGCTGTAGCGTACGGCGAGGTTGAGGTCGTGCAGCACCATGATGACGGTGCGGCCCATCTCCTCGTGCAGACGATCCACCAGGTCGAGAACCTCGACGGAATGCGCGAGGTCGAGGTAGGTCGTGGGCTCGTCGAGCAGCAGGATATCGGTGCCTTGCGCGAGCGCCATCGAAATCCATGCTCGCTGGCGTTGACCGCCGGACAACTCGTCGACCGGCCGGTCCGCCAGGTCTCCGACGCCGGTCAGTTCGAGCGCGTTGGCGACCTCGGACTCGTCGTCGGACGACCACTGCCGCACCCAGGACTGGTGCGGGTGCCGGCCGCGGGACACCAGATCGCCGACGGTCAGTCCTTCAGGCGCAGTCGGTGCTTGCGGCAACATGCCGAGGACACGGGCGACGTCCTTCGTGCGCATCGACGAGATCGCTTTGCCGTCGAGTACGACTTTGCCCGCTTTCGGCTTCAGCAGTCGTCCGAGGGAGCGGAGGAGGGTGCTCTTGCCGCAGCCGTTGGGTCCGATGACCGTGGTGATCACGCCGGTGTGCACGTCGAGATCGAGGTTCTCGACGATGATCCGGTCTCCGTAGCCGAGCGTGAGATTTTCGGCGACGAGGCGGGAGGGTTCGGTTGTGGTCATGCGGAGACCTTTCGGTTACTGCGGACGAGCAGGTAGAGGAGGAACGGCCCGCCGAGCGCGGAGGTCACGATTCCGACAGGCAACTCGACCGGAAGGATCGTGCGGGCGATCAGATCGCTGCCGACGACAAGCAAGCCGCCCATCAACCCGGACGCGATGATCGGCGGGCCGGGCGTGCGCAGAATGCGCAGTGCAATCTGAGGTGCCGCCAACGCCACGAATCCGATGGGACCGGCAGCGGCGGTAGCGATGGCCGCGAGCGCCACCGACGCCAGGAGCAGCGTGGCCTGACCCGACTGGAGGCGCACACCGAGCGAACGGGCGTTGTCGTCGCCGAGTCGGAGGGCGCCGAGAGTGAACGTGGAGATGATGGTGATGCCGCCGATCAGCACCAGTGCACACAGAACCGGCCAGACCTTGCTCCAGTCGGCACCGTTCAAGGACCCGTTGAGCCACAACTGGGCGCGGGAGACGTCGTTGATGTCCGCACTGATCAGCAGCCAGCCGATGGCCGCGGTGAGCATCGCGTTGATGGCGATACCGACGAGGATGAGCCGGAATCCTTCGACGCCACGCTTCCATGCCAGCGTGTAGATGAGCACGGCAGTCAGGACACCACCGACGAGCGCTGCCAGCGGAAGGCCGACGGTAGCCAGGATGCCGACGAACGTGCCGCCGCCACCGAGAACGATGAGCGCTACTGCGGCCGCGCTCGCACCAGCGGTGATGCCCAGAATGTCCGGGCTGGCGAGTGAGTTGCGCGAGATCGACTGGGTCACGGCGCCGGAGATGCCCAGAGCCATTCCCACCAGAAGTCCGGTGAGTGAACGAGGCAGCCGAAGGTCCATCACGATGAACCTGTCGATGCGAGAACCGCCCCCGAACAGCACTTCTGTCACCTGAGGTATGGACAGCGGAAAGTCGCCGCGGCCGATGTTGATGCAGACGACCAGGAACAGCGCCGCGAGCATCACGAGGTTGACGAGAACCATGAGGGGACGCCGAACCAGAGACAGCGGCCCGAGCCGGAACGGCGGACGTGACGGGACCGTACGGACCGCGTCGGGTCCGGCAGCGCCGTTCGCCGACGCGTTCTTGGTCAAGGACGAGGTCACAGGCTTGCCAACTTCCGACGACGAACGAGAGCGATGAAGAACGGAGCGCCGAAGAGGGCGAGTACGATCCCGACCTGCAGTTCTCCGGGGCGAACCACGACGCGGCCGATGACGTCGGCGATCATCAGCATGACGCCTCCCATGAGTCCGGCGTACGGAACCAGCCATCGATAGTCCGGGCCGGTGACCACCCGCGCGACGTGCGGCACGACCAGGCCGATGAAGGCGATCGGACCGCACGCGGCGGTGGCGGCACCGGTGAGCAGGGTGATGGCGATGATCCCGACTGTGCGGGTGAGCGCGATGTTGGTGCCCAGGGAGCGAGCGACGTCCTCACCGAGACTCATCACGTTGAGGCCGGGCGTGCTGGCGAGCGCGATGAGAACTCCGACGACGAGGAACGGCAGTACCTGCCAGAGGACGTCGAGCCCTCGACCGGCGACCGAGCCCACCGACCAGAAGCGGTAGCCGTCGAGACTTGTCTGATCCAACAGGACGATGGCATTGGTCATCGCGGACAGGAAGAACGCCACGCCCGCGCCGGCGAGCGCGAGATTGAGTGGACTGGCTTTGCCGTTTCCGGCGGAGGACAGACCGAACACCACCACACTGGCGATGGCCGAGCCGGCGAAAGCGAACCACAGGTACTGGCTGGGCGAGTTGAAGCGGAAAAGGTAGATCGACAGGACGACGAGGAACGCTGCACCGGCATTGAGTCCGAGCAGACCCGCGTCGGCGAGTGGGTTTCGGGTGTGGCCCTGGATGAGTGCGCCTGCGATGCCGAGCGCGATTCCCACCACGAGCGCGAGGAGTGTGCGCGGTATCCGCAGACTGCGCACGATGATGTCGGTGTCGGTTCCCGTCGAACTCCACAAGGCGTGGCCGATTTCAGCGAACGTCAGCGGGCGCGCTCCGATCGCGATGCTCGCGAGGATCGCGGCGGCGAGAGCAACCGCCAGAATCACGAGGCCGAGGATGCGTCGTTTGCGGATGCCCGCAACGGAATTGTCGCGTGCTATCGGCTCGAACAGTTCGTCGGCGGCTGTCTTCTCGCGAACTACCTCGGTACCGCTTCGCCCGATGCCGAATTGCCGCAGCATGGCCCGGCGCACGCCGAGCGCGTTGCCATCGGCACCATCCCGAACGATCAGGTTCGTCCAGCGCTTGCCGGTGCTCTGGCCGTCCTTGCCTTCCCGATATCCCTGATTCCACAGGAGGAGGCCGACTGCAACCGCGACTGCAATTGCACCGAAGACGAACCGGTCCGCTTGACCACCACCGTTGTCGTCACGGAGCGAGTCGACGATCGACCATCCGATACCCAACGGAAGAAGCACAATCGCAATATCGACGATCGTCGCGGCGATGCGCGGAGCCCATGGCGCCGGCCCGCGGGGAATCTCTTCCTTGGCGAAATCGTCGTCCGGGGCGGGGTGAGTGTTTCCCGAACCCAGCAATGGTGCCGTCGTCACTGTGTTCGTGACTCCTCACTGTGGTTGATGGATCAAGCGTTAGGTTACGGAACCCTTGTTCATTCTGCGCGTCCAGGTAAGGCAAGCCAAGCCGAATGGGGTGACATGTCGTACATTGCGCAGCCTTCTCGTCGAATCTGCACTTGGTTAGGCTAACCTACCTAAAGCAACGCAACGAAGATCGACCGTCACGAGAGGAGTGTTCCGGTGTCACTTGCAACTGCTGCGTCCGATGCCTGGGCCGATGTGCACCGTTCGTACGAACACAACGGAGGGGGCAGCCCCCTGGCGCGGTCATGCACGCGCCTTCGGGCGCTCAATCCCGACTACCCGCGCATGTACGCAGTCGCCGCGATGGCCACCGAAGGCAAGCGGCGGTGGTGGCACCTCGCGACCGGACTCGAGGACGGCCGGGTCGACTCGATGCTCGGCAGATCGCTGGAGGATCTCGGCTCGATGGAGGCTGCGGCCCATCAGGTCGCGACGGCGCTGGTGCACGCGGTCGTCGGGCGCGTCGCCGCGCTGGTGGTACTCGAGGGGCGAGCGTGGGACCCCGGAATCGACAACCTCTGGATTCACATGGACAGCGACGGCGGTATCGACTGGGCGGGCGTGGGGTCACCGAATTTGCGCGTGCTGCCGGACGACCCGCTCGAGTCGACGCCCGGCACGGTTACTCTCCCGTGCGAGGAAGCGCTGCTCGTGTGGACCGCGCACCGTTGCATCACCTCGCTGACTGCAGTTCTGAGGTCCATCTCCGCCAGGGCGCCGTTCGACGCGTCCACGTTCTGGAGCCTCGTCGGCGATTCGATCCTCGGTGCCTCGACGTACATTCCGGTGCTTGCGAACACCTTTGCTTCCGACAGTGCGCGGCGTGGGCAGGCATTGCTCGACGCGTTCGTCGCCGCGGGCGCACCGGTCCGCGCCCGGCCCTGCCCACGTACGCGACTACGTGCCTCCTAGCCCTTGCTAATTCAGGTAAGGCTAGCCTACAGTTCTGGGTGAACCACCGGACCGCGCCGGAGTCCTGAGGGCTGCAGAGACTCCCGGTCCTTGCCACGGCGGGCCTCACATTCCTTCGAATGTGAGGCCCGCCGATTTTTGTCCCGACCTTCTGGTGTAGTCCTGATCTGCGCGTCGAACGCGACGACGCCAGGCGAATCAGGAGAGTCGATGAGCGAGACGCAAAGCCCCATCACCCCGAACGTCGATCCCGCGGAGATGACGGAACTCTGCGCGCAGGGTTTCGACGGCGCAGTCGGACTCGTGTACACCGAAGTGTCCGCAGACCGCGTACGCGCAACGTGGGACGTGACGCCGAGGCTGCACCAGCCGGCCGGGATCATGCACGGCGGCGTCCTGTGCTCCGTCGTGGAGTCGATGGCCAGTATCGGGGCGAGCGTCTGGCTCGGTTCGCGCGGACACGTCGTCGGCGTGAACAACAACACCGACTTCCTGCGGGCATCGAGAGAGGGAACCCTCGTCGCCGAAGCGCGTCCGATCCATCGCGGTCGCACCCAGCAGTTGTGGCAGGTGGACATCACCAACGAGGCCGGAAAAGCCGTCGCGCAGGGCAAGGTTCGATTGGCCAACATCACCGACACCGCAGCACTCGGCCACGGCACCACCGAGTGAAGACCGGACGAGCCGCACCATCGGTAGGCGTTCTGGGACACTGACACGGTGAGCAACGCACCCATCTCCGGATCACCCGACGACCAGAACGAGTCCGCGCGGCAGCGAGCACGCTTGTCCGACGCTGCGCTCGACCGCATCGAGTCGATTCTCGGTCCCGTCGACGACGCTCTCGCCGCAGATTTCCCCGGTGACCGGATCGGTGGGCAGCCCATCCACACGATCTACGTAGCCGCATCTGCGGCCGGGGTGGACATTCCGGCAAGGTGGGGACAGCAGGCGCTTAGCCTGATCGACGAGAACCAGGAGGTGTTCGATTCGATCGACTCGGTCGGTGTGCTGCCGCGCGTTCGAGAAGCGTTGGCGACGCGCCCGATTCAAGATCTGCGCATCGACTTCGAGGACGGCTACGGCTGGCGTGCGGACGAGACCGAGGACGCACACGCCCGCGAGGCGGGACGAATTCTCGCATCCCTGGCTGCCGACCCCTTGGGCCCGCAGTGGTGCGGAATCCGCCCCAAGGGACTGGCACCGCACGAACGCCGCCGGGGTATCAGGACTCTGGAGCTGGTTCTCGACGGAGCCGGGGGAGTGCCGTCGGGATTCGTGTTCACGGTGCCCAAACTACGAGCTGCCGAGCAGGTCGACGCAGTGGTCGCTCTGTGCGAGGAGATCGAGCGAGCGCATGGACTTCCGGACCGAGCGCTTCGATTCGAGCTTCAGATCGAGAGTCCTCAGGCCGTCGTCGGCAGCGACGGGACCGCAACACTCGCGCGTGCCCTGGGACGCGCGGACGGTCGGTGCACCTCACTGCACTACGGGACGTACGACTACAGCGCGGCATGCGGAATCACGTCCGCTCAGCAATCCCTCGAACATCCGGTGGCGGATCACGCGAAGGCGGTGATGCTGGCAGCCACGGCACAAACGGGGATCTGGGTGAGCGACGGCTCGACGCAGGTGGTTCCGAGTGGGACACCGGCCGAGGTCGACAGCGCCATCCGGCGCCACGCCGGCCTGGTCACCCGATCCCTCGAGCGCGGCTTCTATCAAGGGTGGGACATGCACCCGACCCACCTCGCGACGCGATGGACTGCGACGTTGTCGTTCTTCCGGTCGGCGATGCCGACGGCCGCGTCGCGGGTTGCGGCGTACCTCGACACAACGTCGGGCGGCATGATGGACGAGCCTGCCACCGCTCAGGCACTGGCCGCGGTCCTCGTTCGCGGTCTGGATTGCGGGGCGGTCGACGCCGCCGAGCTCGAGTCGCTGTCACCTCTCGTCACTCGGGACGTTCTGCACGGACTGCTGGCTCGTACCGTCGGCGGGCCTTCGGCCCAGTCGTAGCGGTCGGCCGGCCGTACCCTGCCGCAAACGAGCACACGTGCCAGAATGTCCGGTACTGCCTGCGTCGGGCAGGACGGGTTACGGATGGAGATCGAATGCGGCTGACTCCGCACGAGCAGGACCGGCTGCTCCTCAGTTACGCAGCCGAATTGGCACGTAGGCGTCGTAGTCGAGGTCGGCTGCTCAATCACCCGGAAGCAGTCGCGCTCATCACCGATCACCTTCTCGAGGGCGCACGCGACGGAAAATCCGTTGCCGAGCTCATGGCATCGGGGCGCGAGGTCCTGTCGGCCGACGACGTCATCAGCGGAGTTCCCGAACTACTTCCCGAGGTTCAGGTCGAAGCGACGTTCCCCGACGGCACCAAATTGATCACCGTCCATGAACCCATTTCTCCGAAACGGGGTGACGGGCATCTGATTCCAGGTGAAGTCCTCACCGAGGACGGCGTCATCGAACTGAACGAGGGTGCTGACCTCGTGACGCTCGAGGTGGTCAACACCGGTGATCGTCCGGTGCAGGTGGGAAGCCACGTCCATTTTCCCCAGGCGAACGAGGCGCTGTCGTACGATCGCGCGCAGGCGCACGGACGACGGCTGGACATTCCCGCCGGCACTGCGGTGCGGTTCGAGCCCGGCATCACCATGACAGTCTCACTCGTTCCTCTCGGCGGAAGCCGAGAAGTGTACGGACTGAGTTCGAATCCTCCCGGAAAGCTCGATGCCTGATGGCCCAGCTCAGTCGTTCTCGATACGCGCAGTTGTTCGGCCCCACTACAGGTGATCGAATCCGGTTGGCGGACACTGACCTTCTGATCGAAGTGACCGAGGACCGAAGTGGTGGTCCAGGACTGGCCGGGGAAGAAGCAGTCTTCGGCGGCGGGAAGGTGATCCGCGAGTCGATGGGGCAGTCGCGCGCAACGCGGGCCGACGGAGCCCCCGATACCGTCATCACGGGAGTCGTCGTCGTCGACTACTGGGGAATAATCAAGGCGGACATCGGTATTCGCGATGGGCGGATCGTCGCGCTCGGCAAGGCCGGCAACCCCGACACGATGACCGGTGTCCATCCGGACCTCGTCATCGGTCCGTCGACCGAGATCATCGCAGGCAACGGCAAGATCGTCACGGCCGGTGGAATCGACTGCCACGTGCATTTCATCTGCCCGCAGATCATGGACGAAGCGTTGGCGGGCGGAATCACCACCGTGATCGGCGGAGGAACCGGACCTGCCGAGGGCAGCAAAGCTACAACCGTCACCCCGGGTGCCTGGCACTTGTCGAGAATGTTGGAAGCACTCGACGGCTGGCCGATGAACATCGTCCTGCTCGGCAAGGGCAACACCGTCAGCACCGAAGCGATGTGGGAGCAGCTGCGCGCCGGCGCATCGGGTTTCAAACTTCACGAGGACTGGGGCTCCACTCCCGCTGCCATCGACGCGTGCCTTCGTGTGTGCGAGGACGCAGGCGTGCAGGCCGCTCTGCACTCGGACACACTCAACGAAGCCGGGTTCGTCGAGACCACCCTGGATGCGATCGCGGGTCGCGGCATTCACGCGTACCACACCGAAGGTGCGGGAGGTGGGCACGCACCCGACATCATCACCGTCGCGTCGTACGGGCACGTGCTGCCGAGTTCGACCAATCCCACTCGGCCGCACACGGTCAACACGCTCGACGAACATCTCGACATGCTGATGGTGTGTCACCACCTCAGTCCGTCCATCCCGGAGGATCTCGCCTTCGCCGAGAGCCGAATTCGGCCGTCCACCATCGCCGCCGAGGACTTGCTGCACGACATCGGAGCAATCTCCATGATCGGCAGCGACGCACAGGCCATGGGCAGGATCGGGGAGGTCGTGTTGCGCACCTGGCAGACGGCCCACGTGATGAAGAAACGACGGGGGTTCCTCCCCGGGGACACCCGCGCGGACAACAATCGTGTGCAGCGCTACATCGCGAAATACACGATCTGCCCTGCCGTCGCGCACGGTCTCGACGCCGAGGTCGGTTCCATCGAACCAGGCAAGCTGGCCGACCTCGTGCTGTGGGATCCGGCGTTCTTCGGTGTCCGGCCGCACGCGGTGATCAAGGGCGGGATGATCGCATGGGCGCAGATGGGGGACGCGAATGCGTCGATCCCTACCCCTCAGCCGGAGCTGCCCAGACCGATGTTCGGCGCATCACCCAAGGCCGCAGCAGCCACATCGGTGCACTTCGTCGCCCCTCAGGCGATCGAGGACGGTTTGGCGAATCGACTCGACTGCGACAGACGGCTGGTTGCGGTCGGGAACGTTCGGGCGGTGGGCAAGGCCGACATGCCGCTCAACGACGCGCAGCCCCGCATCGAGGTCGATCCCGATTCGTTCACCGTGAAGATCGACGGCGACGTCTGGACCGAGCAGCCTGCTACCGAACTTCCGATGGCGCAGAGGTACTTTCTCTTTTGAGCGCGGTCGTGCACGAAATCTCCATGATCATGTCGCTGGCGGATTCACGGTTGCCTACCGGTGGTCACGTCCACTCGGGCGGCATCGAAGAAGCCATCGAACAAGGGCTCGTGCGGGACATCGACACCGTGGAAGCTTTTCTGATCCGTCGACTCAGGACCAGCGGTGCGGTGACGGCGTCCCTCGCGGCCGCGGTATGTGAGTCGGTTCTCGACGTGGACGTCGCCGAGGACGAATGCGACGCACGTATTCCGTCGCCGGCTGCGCGGGCCGCGTCGCGGGCACAGGGGAGAGGATTGCTCAGGCTCGCCCGTGCGAGTTGGCCGCATCAGCAGTGGGAGTCGGTACCGCGTCGACCCCACCTGGCCGTCGTCGCCGGTCTCGTCGGTCGCGCTGCGACACTGCCGGGCCAGGCCATCGCGTCGGTGCAGGTGTACACCACGATGACCGGGTCCGCGATCGCAGCACAGCGACTGCTCGCCCTCGATCCGTCGGACGTCGCGGCATGCACGTTGCGGCTCGCTCGCACCTGCGACGAGGTGGCGGACGAGGTGTGCGCCTTGCTGCCCACCTTGGTGGATCTGTCCGACCCGCTGCTCGACGTGCTGGCGGAGAACCACGCGGCGCGCGAGCGGCCGCTGTTCGTATCCTGAAGACCGACCCGTTCATTCGAACGACATCATCTGCATCACCGAGTCACGAAAGGCCGAAACACAATGCCTCCGCATCTCATCGACGGCGAGCCGCACGACCACAGCCTCGACCGACCGAAGCGCACTCGAGTCCCCGGCGAAGCACTCCGCATCGGTATCGGCGGTCCGGTGGGATCCGGTAAGACCGCTCTGGTCGCTGCGCTGTGCCGCGAACTGCGCGACGAACTGTCGCTCGGAGTGCTGACGAACGACATCTACACGACCGAGGATGCCGACTTCCTCCGTCGGCACGCCGTCCTACCCGACGAGAGAATCACTGCGGTTCAGACCGGCGGATGCCCGCACACCGCGATTCGCGACGACATCACGGCGAACCTCGATGCCATCGACGACCTCGTCGACGAGAACCCGCCACTCGATCTGATTCTGGTCGAGTCCGGCGGTGACAACCTGACGGCAACCTTCTCGTCCGGTCTCATCGACGTCCAGATCTTCGTCGTCGACGTTGCCGGCGGCGACAAGGTACCGCGTAAAGGTGGTCCCGGCGTTACCTTCTCGGATCTCCTGGTGATCAACAAGACCGACCTGGCGCCGTACGTGGGTGCCGATCTGGAGGTCATGCGAGGTGATGCGGAAAAGGTACGCGAGGGCCGACCGACCGCGATGATCTCCCTGACGGACGACCCGTCGGCATCGACAGTGCTCGAATGGGTCCGGGCGCGGCTGAAGGAGACGGCCGCGGCCGATGCGCACTGAGCTCGTCATCGTCGCCAGTGCCGAGCGCAGTCCGCGGATCATCTCGTCCGGCGGACTGTCCGGGCGCTTGACCGGTCCGGACACCGTACACATGATCGGCACGGCCGCAACACCTCTGGGCGGCGACGAGATGCGAATCCGCGTCGAGGTGGGAAAAGGTGCCAGCCTGGCAGTCCACAGTGTCGCGGCGACCCTGGCATTGCCGAGCGCCGCGACTACCGAGTCGCATTCGTGGTGGTCGTTCCACGTCGAGGACGGTGGCAGGCTGTTGTTCGACCCGGAACCCATGATCGTCGCGGCCGACGCGCGGCACCACTCGCGCACCGACGTTCGCTTCTCGGACTCGGGGGCGATCCACATCCGTGAGCGCATACAGATCGGCCGGGCCGGGGAGCGTGCAGGTTCCTGGTACGGCACAGTCTTCTCGGATGTCGACTGCGGCGGGGGCCGAGTCCGCCCGCACTTGCGGCACCGTGTGGAACTCGGCGTCGGCACATCGGGACACGACGTCATCTCCGCACCGATGGCGATGTCGAGCACCATCCGTTTCCCAGACGATCGCACTGCGGAAGCCGGACGATCGTGGGTTCGGATGCCACTGGCGGCCGGCGGCAGCCTCTCCACCGCAACCGGCAGCAGAATAGACACGCTAGCGTTGCCCACATGACGGACGGAGATGTGCGCAACGCGCAGTCGCCCGGCACTGCCCCGTTCGAACCCGAGCACGTGGAGCAAGCGCGCGCCGCGGTGGACGCGGTACACAATCTGGACGATTGGGTGCAGCGGTTCGATCTATTGGGTGATCCGACGCGGTTGCGCATTCTGCTCTGTATGCACCGCGCGCCGGGAATTTGCGTCACCGACCTGGCGCTTGCCCTGTCGATGACGTCGACCTCGGTCTCGCACGCGCTGCGCCTGCTCAGGAACGAGGGGTGGGTTGCAGTGCAGCGGGACGGCAAGAGGATGACGTACCGGCTCGACGACGACACCGTTCATCGCATGCTTCACGAACTCGGCGCCACCCATGCACATCATGTGCACGAGTGACGCGGAGGAGGAGTGACTGCAGACGGGGTCAGCCGGCTGCTTTCTGTTCTTGTTCCGCCCTGGCCTTGCGACCCGACTCGCTGTCGCCGGGACTTTCCGACGCTTCGATCGAATTGAGTTGTTCGATGGCCAACCTCGCGAAGACCTGCTGTTCGGTCGACGCCATCTGTGCGCGTCCGCGTCCGAGGAAGGTCACGAACCAGGAGATGACGGTGGTGATGCGACTGCGGTACCCGACGAGGTAGTACAGGTGCAGCGCGAGCCACATGACCCACGCGATGAAACCGCCGAACTCGAGCTTGCCGACCTTGGCGACCGCGTTGAAGCGCGAGACGGTGGCCATCGAACCCTTGTCGAAGTACTTGAAGGGCTGACGCTGACTCGGATCCTCGCCTTTGAGCGACGCCTTGATCTGCTTGGCCGCGTAGTTCGCACCCTGGATCGCGCCCTGCGCCATTCCGGGAACATCCTTGACCGACATCAAGTCACCGACGACGAACACGTTCGGGTGGCCCTTGACCGTGAGGTCCGGCTCCACGATGACGCGGCCTGCACGGTCGGTCTCGGACTCCGACTGGTCGGCGAGCTGCTTGCCGAGCGCGCTTCCCTGGACGCCGGCGGACCACACCTTGCACTGTGCTTCGATGCGGCGCGTCGTGCCGTCCTTCTCCTTGACGGTGAGTCCGTCGTTGTCGACGTCGGTGACCATCGCGTTGAGCTGAATCTCCACGCCGAGCTTCTCGAGCCGGTCCGCGGCCTTCTTGCCCAGTTTCTCGCCCATCGGTGGGAGCACAGCGGGGGCCGCGTCGAGAAGGATCACGCGAGCGTCGCGGGGGTCGATGTTGCGGAACGCCCCGTCCAGCGTGCGATCTGCGAGCTCGGCGATCTGGCCTGCCAGTTCGACTCCGGTCGGTCCGGCGCCGACGACGACGAACGTCATCAGTCGGTCGCGTTCTTCTTGGTCGTTGGACAGTTCGGCCTGCTCGAATGCGCCCAGGATGCGGCCGCGGAGCTCGAGAGCGTCGTCGATGGTCTTCATGCCCGGCGCGAACTCGGCGAAGTGATCGTTGCCGAAGTAGGACTGCTGCGCGCCCGCTGCGACGATCAGGCTGTCGAAGTGCGTCACCGTCACGCGCTCGAGGAGCTTGGACGTCACTGTCTTCGCCGACAGATCGATGTCGAGGACTTCACCCATGAGTACTTCGGCGTTCTTCTGCTTGCGCAGGATGACTCGGGTCGTGGGAGCGATCTCACCGACCGAGAGAATGCCCGTCGCGACCTGATAGAGCAGTGGCTGGAAGAGGTGGTGCGTGGTCTTGGCCACGAGGGTGATGTCGACGTCGGCCTTCTTGAGTGCCTTGACGCCGAAGAGACCGCCGAACCCGGAACCGATGACAACGACGTGATGGCGCTTCGATTCGACCGGTTGGATGCTCATTACCTGCTCCCTTGAAAATTAGATGTAGCTGCAACGGTAGTCGCCGCCGATCAGGGCGTCTCGGCAAGGTTCCCATGCGGCGGCTCGTCACGCCCGGCAGTTCGGCTCGTACACGCGGTGACCTGGGATGCGTCGACCCTCGATGGTTGCGGAAGCGGCAGGGTGTGTGGTGAGTGCGCTCTTGATCGCTTCAGAAGCGGATCCGATTCTGTGGCGGAACACAAGGAGTCGACGCGATTGGCCCAAAGCCTGGTTTTTCGGTTCCCTGGGGTTCATACTCTGACCATGTTCGAGATAAGTGTTACCGAGAGTAACCTCAACACGTCGGTCGTCACCGTCGCTCAGGGGAGCGGCGGTCAGGGCGGGGGAGCCGCACTCGACCAGGTCTTCGGTATGAGCGCCGCGGCGGGAGTGATTTCACTCGGCCTGCTCTACCTTGCCTTTCTGCACCGTACTCGCCGCATCACCTGGCTGGGCCGACTTGCGGACTACGCCGGCGCGAAGACCAACCTCCCCGGGTGGGCAGCTCTGCCGTTGGTGATGTTCATATCGACGATTCTGACCGCGTTCCTTGGCTTCATCTGGGACGTCAGCCTGCACATCGGACGCGGACGCGACGAGGGGCCGCTCGCCAACCCGGCGCACTACTTCATCCTGGTCGGGTTGTTCTTCCTGTTCATCGCTGGTGCGCTCGCGATGATCCTGCCTCTCGACGAGAAGCCCGGCCGCGCCGCGATCAAGTTGACCCGCACGTGGTACGTCCCGACCGGTGGAGTGCTCATCATGGGGGCCGGCCTGTACGCCCTCATCGGATTTCCTCTCGACGACATCTGGCACCGCATCTTCGGTCAGGACGTGACGCTCTGGGGACCGACTCACCTGATGTTGATCGGCGGCGCCGGACTGTCCCTCGTCGGTGTGATTCTGCTCGAGCACGAAGGTCGAATCTCCATGGGCTCGGACGCCGATGGTCCCGATCCGCGCTGGCATCGGAGTCCGGTCCTGACGTGGTTGTTGCGCAGCTCCGCGTTCGGCGGATTGCTGATCGGTCTGTCGGTGTTCCAGATCGAATACGACTTCGGCGTCGAGCAGTTCCAGCTGATCTTCCAGCCGATGCTCATCGCGGGTGCGGGTGCCTTCGCGTTGATCGCCGCACGCTTGATGGTCGGGCCCGGTGCCGCGGTGTTCGCTGTGGCGTTCGCCGCCGTCGTTCGGGAAATCACCGCTCTGCTCGTCGGACCGGTGTTCGGGGAGCCTCACAATGTGTTCGCTCTGTACCTGGGTGCAGCGATCGTCGTCGAGGTTATCGCGCTCACCCCGCTGGTGAAACGCCGTCTGCTGTTCGGTGCAGTCGCCGGCCTGGGAGTCGGAACCGTCGGAATCTGGGGCGAATCGCTCTGGGTCGACGCCGTTCATCTGTTTCCGTGGACATCGAGCATGTGGCTCGACACCCTGCTGATGACCGTCCCGGTCGGTGTCACCACCGGCCTCGCCGCGGGTCTGTTCGCGCAAGCGCTGAGCGGCGACGGGCTGCCCGGACCGGCCGTTCGCCGAACTGTCGTGTTCGCGATGATTCTCGCCCTCGGTGGCACCGTGGCCAACGGCCTTGCCTTCGAGGTGCCTACGGACGCCACTGCGACAGTGCGGTTGACGGACGCGGAACCTGTGGACGGTTTCCGCATGGTGACCGCCGAGGTGGAGATCGATCCGATAGATCTCGTCAGCGACGACCCCGAATGGGTCTCGATTCTCGCGTGGCAGGGCGGGGGAGACACGCTACGCGGCTTGGTGGTCGACCGACTGGAGGCCACCGGACCCGGCACCTTCCGGTCCACGAAGCCGGTCCCGGTCGACGGCACATGGAAGACCGTCCTCCGCATTCACGACGGTCGCACCCTGACGGCGGCACCGGTGTTCATGGCGGCCGACGAGGGCATCGGAGCAGAGGAGGTGTCCGCCGACGCGTCGTTCACTCGTGACCTGGTCTCGGAGATCACGCTGTTGCAGCGAGAACGGAACTTCGACCATCCGACGTGGTTGTTCGCCGCGGCGTCGCTCGTCGTTCTCGTGTGCACACTGCTGTTGGTCTGGGCTCTTTCCTGGGGAACGGTGCGTATCAGCTCGGTGACTCCCCGGAACTCGCTGCGCACCTCGAGTGAGCACAGAACACCCAGTCGCACATGACAGTTCATCGTTCGAGCTCGCAAGACGTCGTCTACCTCGCGGATCACTCGGTCGTGCTGGCGCTGCCGGCTCTGATACCGGCGTTCATCATCGTCGCAGTCGTTCTGTACATCGTCGCGAAGGACCGACGTGCGGAGAGAAACGAGAACGCCGAGAACGAATCCGCCGACTTGCCCGGCCGGAGCTCGGACGGCCTGCCCAAAGGCCACGACGATGGGAAGAAGAAATGAAGTACGTCCGCTGCGCCGCTGTGACGGGCGCTGCGATGTTGTTCCTCGCTGTCGGATGCTCGTCCGCTTCGGACACCGGCAGCAGCACCGCGGCGACGTCCTCGGCCGCCGAGGAGTCCTCGGTGGCCGATCCGCAACCTGCCGGCACGGTCATCGATGTCACCATCATGGGCGGTGACATCTCACCCACCAACGAGCGTCTGGACGCAGTCGTAGGTGAGCCCATCACGCTGCGGGTGAACAGCGACACGACGGACGAGCTGCACATACATTCGGTGCCGGACCACACGTTCGAGGTGGAGGCGAAAGCCGATCAGACCTTCGAGTTCACCGTGGACGTGCCCGGTTCGGTGGCGATCGAGCTTCATCACGCCGATCGCACCGTCGCGACGCTCGCTGTCAGGCCGTGATCCTCGCCCACGGGTTGGGCGGTTCCACCGATCTGCCCCTGCCGGTCACGTTCGTCCTGATCGGCGGAGCTTGGGCGTTGTCGATTTCGTTCGCCGTTCTGATCTTCGCTTGGCGCACACCACGACTGGATCCGCGCAGGCGGTGGGCAACCGTTCCTCCTGCGGCGCAGCGTTTCGTCGATGTACCCGCCACTCGGTGGACGCTGCGTCTCGTGGCGCTCGCTTTCTCGGTCTACGTAGGGTGGGCTGCGTACGCAGGGCCGGAAGATGCGACGAACGCGCTCCCCGGGGTGTTCTACGTTCTCCTGTGGGTCGGCCTGCCGATCGCGTCGGCGTTCCTGGGCCCGGTGTGGCGCATTGTGTCGCCGGTCCGGACGATTCACGCGGTCGTGTGCAGAGCGCTACGCCGCCCCACTGATACCGGACTGATCGAGTATCCCGCTCGGTTGGGTGCATGGCCTGCCGTCGTAGGGCTGTTCGCATTCGTCTGGCTCGAGCTCGCGTACTCCGATCCAGGTTCCGTGGACGCCATTCGGACGTGGTGTTCGGCGTACGCAATTCTGATGCTCGCCGGGGCTATGACGTTCGGAGACACGTGGTTCGACAACGGCGATCCGTTCGAGAAGTACAGCGACACGATTGCACGCCTGGCCCCGCTCGCCAGATCACCCGAAGGCCAGCTCGTGCTGCGAAATCCGCTCGACGGTCTACCGACGTTCCCGGTGCTTCCGGGTTCGGTGGGGGTCGTGGCCGTTCTCCTCGGATCGACTGCATTCGACAGTGCGTCGCAGCTACCGGCCTGGCGCAATGTCGTCGACGACGTATCGGGATCCAGCGGCGGGGCGGTCGCGTTCCGCACTGTCGGTCTGCTCGCCCTGGTGTCGATCGTGGGGGTCGCGTTCTGGCTCTGCTGCCAGGCCACCGGCGGAGTGTCCCGAACCGAACGTCGAGCGCTCCCGGGGGCGTTGGCGCATTCGCTCATCCCGATCGCATTCGGCTACGTGCTGGCTCACTACCTGACCTATTTCGTCGAGAAGGGCCAGAGCACCGTTCTGCTACTGACCGATCCGCTCGGTGACGGATGGGATCTGCTCGGGCAGCAGGGGTGGGAAGTGTCCTACGTGTTGTCCGAGCACCCTGGCGTCGTGTCCTCGATCAAGGTTCTGTGTGTTCTGCTCGGCCACATCCTCGGAGTCGCCGCCGCCCACGACGCATCCCTGCGAATTCTGCCGCGCGCCCACCGATTGAGTGGTCAGTTGGCTCTGATGGTGCTGATGGTCTTTTTCACCTTCGGGGGCCTGTTTCTGCTGTTCGGGGGCTGATTTCCGACCCGTCTCTTCTTACTCGAGCAACGAGTTAAATGAGCGAACTTTCTATTGTCAGGACAAATGCTTGACATTGGCGTGTGATCCGGATTACATATTGAGCGCAACATCGATTGGTTCACCCGTTCCATGGCGGAACGGCGTCGAGAAAGAGAATTGATGAAACTTCAGACGAGTCACGGCACTGGCCGACCAGGTTCACTCCGCGTGCTCCGTACCGGCGCCGTCCTCGGGTTGGCGCTGTGCGCCACCGTGGCTGCGGGATGCTCCAGCACCGGCGGTGCTCCGGAGAGCTCCGGCGGAGGCTCCAACGCAGGTACCGCCGACACACCCCGCGCGACCATCGCAATGATCACGCACGAAGTTCCCGGCGACACGTTCTGGGACCTGATCCGCAAGGGCGCAGAAGCCGCAGCTGCAAAGGACAACATCGAGCTTCGCTACTCCGCGGACCCGGAAGCTCCCAACCAGGCCAACCTCGTGCAGAGCGCCATCGACTCCGATGTCGACGGTATCGCCGTCACGTTGGCCAAGCCCGACGCCATGGCACCCGCCGTGGAAGCGGCCACCGCCGCTGGTATCCCCGTCGTCGCCTTCAACTCCGGCTACGACGCGTGGGAAGGTCAGGGCGTGCAGCAGTACTTCGGCCAGGACGAGACCCTCGCCGGACGCACGGCCGGTGAGCGACTCACCGCCGACGGCGCCAAGAAGGTCCTCTGCATCATTCAGGAGCAGGGACAGGTCGCCCTCGAGTCACGTTGTGCAGGCGTCACGCAGGGCTTCTCCGGTGGCAGCACCGAGATCCTGAACGTCAACAGCAAGGACATGCCGTCCGTCGAGGCGACAATCACCGCCAAGCTGCAGCAGGACCCGACCATCGACCACATCGTCGCGCTCGGTGCCCCCATCGCACTGACCGCCGTTCAGTCGAAGTCCAACGCCGGCAGCGATGCCACCGTCGTCACGTTCGACACCAACGCTGCCCTCGTCGACGCCATCAAGGCCGGCGACGTCCAGTGGGCCATCGACCAGCAGCCTTATCTGCAGGGCTACCTCGCAGTCGACTCGTTGTGGCTGTACCTGAACAACGGCAACACCATCGGAGGCGGCACCCCGGTTCTCACCGGTCCCGCGTTCATCGACTCGTCCAACATCGACGCCATAGCCGAGTACGCCCAGAACGGAACTCGCTAGGCGCGCGCCCGACGCGGCCACCCCTCGGCCGCGTCGGGCGCCACCAGCACGGAAGGATTTGTCATGAGCACACAGGCCGATTTGGATCTGTCCAAGCACACCGTCGTCACCGATGAGCGGGTGAAGAAGCAGAAGCCGTTGCAGCGGTTGCTGGTTCGTCCGGAGATCGGCGCGCTGTTCGGCGCGATCGTGATCTTCGTCTTCTTCTGCATCGTCGCTCCACCCTTCCGATCCCCGGAAGCTCTCGCCACCGTCCTCTACGCCTCGTCGACCATCGGCATCATGGCGATCGGAGTGTCGCTGTTGATGATCGGCGGAGAGTTCGACCTCTCCACCGGTGTCGCGGTGACGTTCTCCTCGATCATGGCCTCGATGATCGCCTACAACCTGCACCTGAACGTCTGGCTGGGATCGCTGCTGGCGCTCGTACTCGCTCTCGGGGTCGGATTCCTCAACGGCTATCTGGTGATGAAGACGAAGATTCCCTCGTTCCTGATCACCCTGTCGAGCTTCCTGATGCTGACCGGTATCAACCTCGCGGTCACCAAGCTCGTCACCGGGCAGGTCGCCACCCCGTCGATCTCGGACATGGCCGGCTTCGACTCGGCGAAGAAGGTCTTCGCCTCGTCCTTCCAGATCGGAGATGTCTCGATCCGCATCACCGTCGTCTGGTGGCTGTTGTTCACCGCCATCTCCACCTACGTGCTCATGAAGACCCGCATCGGCAACTGGATCTTCGCCGTCGGCGGCAACCAGGACTCGGCTCGCGCCATCGGTGTTCCCGTGACGAAGGTCAAGATCGGGCTGTTCATGTTCGTCGGATTCTGCGCCTGGTTCGTCGGCATGCACCTGCTGTTCGCGTTCAACACCGTCCAGTCCGGTCAGGGCGTGGGCAACGAATTCCTCTACATCATCGCCGCCGTCATCGGTGGCTGCCTGTTGACCGGTGGTTTCGGTACGACCATCGGAGCGATGATCGGCGCATTCATCTTCGGCATGGCCAACCAGGGCATCGTCTACGCCGGATGGAACCCGGACTGGTTCAAGTTCTTCCTCGGCGCGATGCTGCTGTTCGCCGTCATCGCGAACAATTCCTTCCGCAACTACGCAGCAAAAAGGTGACCGGTCATGACCACACACGCACAAACCCCGATCGAGAACGTCCCCTCGGGCGGCAAGACACCGCTCATCGAGCTCAAAGGCGTCGGTAAGTCCTACGGCAACATCATCGCCCTCAAGGACATCAACCTGCGCGTCGGCGCCGGCGAGGTCACCGGTGTTCTCGGTGACAACGGCGCCGGCAAGTCCACCTTGATCAAGATCATGGCGGGCCTGCACCAGCAGACCGAAGGCGAACTGCTCGTCGACGGTGTCGACACCAAGTTCAGTTCCCCGAAGGACGCACTGGGCAAGGGCATCGCGACGGTCTACCAGGACCTCGCGGTGGTCTCCCTGATGCCGGTCTGGCGCAACTTCTTCCTCGGCCAGGAACTGCGCAAAGGCCCGTTCCGGACACTCGACGCCACCGCGATGCGCGCGACGACCATCGAAGAGCTGCACAAGATGGGTATCGATCTGCCCGACGTGGATGCACCCATCGGATCGCTGTCCGGCGGCCAGCGTCAGTGTGTGGCGATCGCCCGAGCTATCTTCTTCGGCGCACGCGTGCTCATCCTCGACGAGCCGACCGCCGCGTTGGGTGTCAAGCAGTCCGGCATGGTTCTGCGATACATCTCCGCCGCGAAGGAGCAGGGCTTCGGCGTCGTGTTCATCACCCACAACCCGCATCACGCGTACATGGTGGGGGATCACTTCGTGCTCCTCAACCGTGGTCGCCAGAAGCTCGACTGCACCTACGACGAGATCAGCCTCGACGATCTCACCAAGGAAATGGCGGGCGGCGACGAACTCGAAACCCTCACCCATGAGCTGAGGCGCTGAGTCACGTCGCAATTCGGCGACATGGCCGCGTTCGACCGGGTCGGCCCGCTTGTCTCCCACCGGAGACAAGCGGGCCGACCCATTTCTCGTCCGCAATACGTACACGCAACCGCCGTGTGCGCGTCGGTGTCGCGCGATAGGTTCTCTGGCACGAGGCCCGACGAACACCTGCGGTGAGGCGAGCATGAGCGACTATCCCGATGTGCCGGAGAGCATCCTGAAGGTCATCAGAGCGGTGTGCTCGAGATTGCCCGAGACCGTCGAGGAGCGCGCGTGGACCGGGGTGCGCTGGCGGGTACGCACCAGGACGTTCGCGCACGTGTTGGTGGTCGAACCGGGCAGGCCGGCGTCCTACGCCGACGCTGCGGGACTCGCGGAACCCGCCACGGTGTTGACGTTCCGATCCGAGGCGCCCGAACTGGACGTGCTGCTGCGGTCCGGGCCGCCGTTCTTCGCGACGCCGTGGGGGCAGGACACGGTGGGAATGCTGGTCGACGACGCCGACGAGGACGAACTGTCCGAGCTGCTCACCGACAGCTACTGCCTGCTCGCTCCCAGGAAGTTGGCGGAGTCCGTGGATCGTCCGGGCACCTGAGTCGTGCCGGTGACACACTCGAAGACATGACAGCGTTCCCTGTACTCGACCTGACCCCGGACGAACTGCTGACCACGACCCGCACCGTGCGCAAAAGACTGGACCTCACCCGTGACGTCGACCCGAATCTGATTCGCGAATGTCTGGAGATCGCGTTGCAGGCACCGTCGGGTTCCAATCGGCAGGGCTGGCAGTGGATGGTCGTCACCGACCCCTCGCTGCGTACGCAACTGGGGGAGATCTACCGCCAGGAGACCGAGAAATACCTGGCGTCGCGGGCGTCGGCGGCGAAACTGTTCGCCGACGACCCCCAGCGAGCACCGGTGCAGAAGCGAGTCGGTGACAGCGTGGCCTGGCTGGGTGACCACATGGGGGAGGTGCCGGTTCTGCTCATCCCGTGTATCCGCGGGGCCGCCCGGCTCCCGGCCGGCAATCAAGCCGGCCTGTGGGGATCACTGCTGCCCGCCGCGTGGAGCTACGCGCTGGCCGCCCGAGCGCGAGGACTCGGCACGGCGTGGACGACGCTGCACCTGTCCCGGGAAGACGAGGTCGCAGAATTGCTGGGTATCCCGCAGGGCTTCCATCAGGCCGCGCTGATCCCCACTGCGTACTTCACCGGTGAGACGTTCAAGCCCGCTCCGCGTGAACCGATCGATTCGGTTCTGCACATGGACAGGTGGTAGGCGCGGTCGTCGGCGGGCCAGTGGTGCAGGGTACTTCAGCTGCGAGCCCTACGCGCGAGTTCGACAGTAGCTGCGCGGAGGTCGTCGATCTTGGTTATCGGTGACGCGTAGCCGACTCTGGTCGTGGCATGTCCACGAGGTGTGGTGACGCTGAGATCGAGGCCGTACCGATCGGCCGTCGTGCATGTGGCGACGGTTGCATCGGGATAACCGCCGAGGTTCTGCGCCATCGCCAGTAGCGAATCGGCATGATCCTCGTTGAGATGCGAGATCGCGTACGCCGCTCCGGGTGACACCGGATCGGCAGTGGCGGTCTCGTAGTCGGCGGCTGTGGCCGAGTCCATTCGCCCGTAACCTCCGACCCAGCGGGCTCGTTCGACTCGGAGCACCCACAGCGAGAAATCGCTGTAATCGATGTAGTACTTCGCCGCGGGCACAGCATCGAGGTGTGCGGCTCGAGCGGCGTCGAGTTCGGGTCCGGTGGGAGCGTCCACCCGGCCGGCAAGCGTCACCCGGGAGATCGCCAGAGGATCACTCGCGGTTTCCGGGGCGACGATCGAAACACTTGCGCGTCGATCACCGTGCAGGTTGCGTCCGTGTTCGGCCATCCGAGAGACACACAACACGGGCGAGCCACCCAGAAGTCCGTAGGTGACGTACGACGCCCACGGATCACCGTCGGCGGTCAGGGTGGCGAGCGTCGCGATGTTGGTCGACGCGGCGACGGTGCGAGCTTCCTCTGCAGGCGTCGGTCGGCGGACGTCCTCGACATCGACGAGCGGGGGAGGAGTCGACGGTGCATCACCTGGGTCGCCATGATCGAGTGCCATGCCGGGCAGTCTACGGAGTCGCCGTGTGGCACGGGCAACTGTGTGACGCCGTTTGGAGACCGACCCGTCTGGGCATGTCAAGGCCGTGATGAGGGTGTTGCGCACCAACCGGACGGTGCGAGCGGTAATGGCGGCGATGGGGTTGTTCGTGGTGGTCGCTGCAATCTGGGCCGGCGTGGGGTATGTCTACGCCGACGACAGTAAGGCAGCGTCGGCGACGACGGTCGGTTTGTGCGTGCTGGGTGTGGGGTGGCTTCTGGTGGCGCTGGCCGTGACGATCAAACTGGTTCGGCTCAAGCTGAGGCGCAAGGCCAGCACCGACGAGTAGTCGGGGGGCGCCCCGGATCGTTCGTCGATTCTGTACTGTCACGAAGTCACGAAGTCCCGAAGTCCCGAAGTCCCGAAGTCCCGCACTCCCGAAGTCACCGGCACTCGAACTCACGTACGTCGGCGGAGAGAATGGCGGCCTGCTGACCGGCATCGGGACCGGAGCCACGAAACGCGTGAAGATGCTCGACGTCGTCCCACCTCTCGTAGATGTCGATGCGCCCGCTGTCGAGCAGGTCGGCAGCGATGGAGAAGTCCAAGCACCCTTCCGATTCCCTGGCCAGCCGCACTACCTCCACACAATCGGACAGGTAGGAATCTCTGGAGTTCGGTTCCACGGTGAGGTGCCCTGCAACGATGATCATGTGGGTACCGACATCGCGGTAGCCGGAAACTCATCGCCGAGGAGCAGCCGTGCGGGCACGAAAGATCGTCACCAACCTCACCGTCCCCGACATCGATGCAGCGAAAGGCTTCTACGAGCAGTTCCTGGGCCTGGAGACCCAGGAATTCAATCTTGGATGGGTGGCACGGTTCACCGCACCCGACGGCGACACCAGCGTCCAGCTCGTCACCCGTGACCGAACCTCACCCGTCGACTCCGTGATGTCGGTGATGACCGACGATGTCGACGCCGCGTACGACGAAGCCGTCGGCGCCGGGTACGAGATCGTGCGTCCGGTGACGGACGAACCCTGGGGCGTGCGGAGGTTTCTCGTCCGCGCGCCGGACGGAAACGTCGTGAACATCGTCCGTCACCACGGCGACTAGGCCTTCACCCGGCGATGAGGGCTCCACGGCGATCAGGGCTTCACGGCGACTGAGCTTCACGGCGACTGGGCTTCACTGCTGTACGGACTCCAGTACCGCCAACGTGCGGGTCGCTCTGGTCATCGCGACGTACCGATCGACTGCGCCCTCGATGCCGCTGCCGAACGCGGCCGGTTCGACGAGAACCACCAGATCGAACTCGAGCCCTTTGGACAACGACGGGGTCAACGACCGGATGCGATCGGTCTCACGGAACGTCGCGGCTCCGATGACGCATCCGATGCCGTCCGGGTTGTCGGCGAGCCAACGCTCGGTGATCGACGCGAGTTCCGACGGGGCCCCGTACGTCACCGGGACACCGCCGGCCCGAATGGATGTGGGTACGTTCGCGTCGGGGAGCACTCGTCGAATCTCGGGTTCGGCGACGGCCATCACCTCCTCCGGGGTGCGGTAGTTGATGGTCAGTTCCTGGATGGTCACGCCTTTCGTGTCGGTGTCGGTGACGCGTCCGATGCCCACTCGTTCGAGTCGGTCCATCCACGTCTCGGTGAATCCGTGGCGCGCCTGCGCCCGGTCGCCGACGATGGTGAAGCTTCCGGACGGGCAGCGCTGCACCAGCATCTGCCATTCCGCGTCGGTCAATTCCTGTGCCTCGTCGACGACGATGTGCGCGAACGGCCCGGCCATTCGGTCCGGTTCGGTGTGCGGAAGCACGGAATCGTCGACCAAGGCGTCGCGAATTCCGTCCTGCCGGAGTTGGGCGTACAGGCCGTCCTCGTCGTCGAGCTGCAGGAGTTCCTCGACGACCCGGTCCATCCGCCGTCTCTCGGCGGCTGCCGCGGCCGCGCGTCGGCGCAGGATTCGCCCTGATTCGGGGTCGCCGAGGCGGCGACGGGCCGCATCCAGGATAGGAAGATCCGCCGTGGTCCATCGAGAAGGGTCGCTTCGCTGCAGAAGCGCGACTTCGGCCGAGGTCAGCCACGGCGCGCACAGACGCAGGTATGCGGGTACGGACCACAGGTCGGCCACCAGGTCGGCCGCCTCGACCGACGTCCACGAATTGTCCAGAGCTGCACGCAGTTCGTCGTTGGCCTGAAGCGACGCACGGACCTCGGACTCCGGGGCCTCACCGACGTACTTGTCGACGAGGATGCTCACCAGGACGTCCCACACGAGCTCCCGAGCGTCGTTGTGCGGCGTCGTCGAATCGGCGGCGTCGAACGCTTCTTTCCAATCGGCAGCCGAGAGGTGAAGATCCGCCCACTCCGTCTCCACCGTCATCGGCTTCGTGGGGGGCTGTTCGTAGAACCGAACAGCTCGTTCGACGGCCCCGACCATGTCCACCGATGATTTGAGCGCGGCGACGGCCTGGTCGTCCTCGGTTTCGGCGGTGTCGCCTTCGGCCACGAGGTCGGGCAGCGTGCACGTGAGCACGCCCTCCTCACCGAGGCTGGGAAGAACATCGGAAACGTAGTTCAGGTACGGCTTGTGCGGTCCGACGAAGAGCACCCCGCCCCGATTGTGGCCCAGCCGCGGATCCGAGTACAGCAGGTAGGCGGTGCGATGCAGCGCCACAACGGTTTTGCCGGTACCGGGACCGCCGTCGACCACGAGCGCACCGTCGGATCCTGCTCTGATGATCGCGTCCTGGTCGGCCTGAATGGTGCCGAGAACGTCACGCATCCTCGGAGACCGTGTGGCTCCGAGGCTCGCGATGAACGCAGATTGGTCGTCGAGTGCCGCAGATTCGGCGCCTTCGCCCGCGCGGTCGGTGAACACCTCGTCCCAGTAGTCGGCGACGCGGCCGTTCGCCCATCGGTATCGGCGACGTCCGACCAAGCCCATAGGGTTTCGATGAGTGGCACCGAAGAACGGTTCGGCAGCGGGGGAGCGCCAGTCGAGCACCAGTTGCTCGCCTGCGTCGTCGAGCAAGCCGACGCGTCCGACGTAGATCGGATCGGAACCGTCGGCGGGCTGCATGTGTCCGAGGCACACGTCGAGGCCGAACCGTCGTAGAGAGCGAAGGCGTTGGGTCAAACGGTGAACTTCGAAGTCTCGTTCCATCGCTTCCTGACCCATTCGCCCGGTGGACCGCCGCGTGGCGTCGAGTCGAGCCGTGGCGTCGGCGATCGACGACGCCAGGCTGGATCGAATTGCGGCGAAGTGCTTTTCGTCCTCGTGAATCAATTCGGCTGCGGCCTTTCGAGCCCGGTTTCCGGTCAGGTCGAAGGCCGAGGTCGACGTGTGGTCGCTGGTCGAGGGTGGCATGCGCGCACGCCTTTCGTTCCGGTGAGTGTCAGGTTCGGTGCGCTATTCTGCGGCACTACCGGGGTCTTGCCACAAGCCCATGGGTGCGCTATAGATTAATAGTGGAAGAGACACGTCGTCTCGATTCCGCTTCAGAATCCCCAATTGCCACCGGCGCCCCACTCGCCGTGCTGGGCACTCTGCAATTCGGAACTGCAACCGGATTGCCCTGAAAATACACTGATTACAGTGGTCGACGCCGAGAAATTGTGCCTCGAACCCTGTCGAGGGTGGGGGAGGCGTCCCTCCGCCCGGACTCCGCGACGAGGGTCGGCTCAGGCCTTCTCGGCGGTGCGCAGCCGCAAGATCACAAGGATCACTACGGCAACCGACGCCGACACGACGACGACCTTCTGCAGAATCCCGGCGTACCCCTCCACGAGATGCCAGTTCTCGCCGAGTCGATAGCCGGCGGTGACGAAGACGGTGTTCCATATCAGACTGCCGACCGTGGTGAGCAGAACGAATTTCAGCGGCCCCATCCGCTCGATCCCGGCCGGCAGCGAGATGAAACTGCGAAACAGCGGGATCATTCGTCCGAGCAGGACTGTCTTGGAGCCGTGCTTCGCGAACCAAGCCTCCGATCGATCGAAGTCACGGGCTTGAATCAGCGGCATTCGCACCACCAGCGCGCGAGTACGTTCCCGCCCGACGATCGCGCCGACGCCGTAGACGACGATCGCGCCCAGAACCGACCCGAGCGTCGTCCAGAAGAGCGCGGCACCGAAGGAGAACACTCCGTTGCTGGCGGAGAAACCGGCGAGAGGCAGGACCAGTTCACTCGGGATCGGCGGGAACAGGTTGTCCGCTCCGACGACGAGGGCTGCGCCGGGGCCACCGAGGGCATCCATCACGTCCACCGCCCAACCGGCGAGCCCGCTTGGAGGTTCCGCCTCGCTGGCGGCTGCAATCAACATGTGGGACATGACATTTCTCCTCGTTCGTAGATGACGTGGCTCCTCCAGGAAGGACACCGAGAACGTTAGGAGCGCCGGGCCCGTAGGACATCGAGGACAGCCGTCGATCGTCGCGGTGGTACGCCCCCGTGCACATAGTGCGGTTTTCCGCAGTGTCGAGACCCGATGTGCTCGGTTACTCTGCATGCGTGCCGGGGAACCACGTCGAGTACCCACCCGAGCAGTCGGATCGTATCGCCGGCAGCTCGCTTATCGGGCGATGGCTGCTGGCTCTGGCGGGAGTACTGCTCGGTGGTCTCACGTCGGTTGCGGGCTTGCTCTTCATCGCGGTGGCGTCGGTTGCCCTCGTCTCAGGGCACGTGCTCGGAAAGCGTGGGGAGCCTGTTCGTGCCGCCGTTGCGGAGGGTGCGCTGACGTTGACTGCGCTCGAGGTTCGGAGGATCATCCGCTTCCACGGTCGGTTACGGACAGACGTACTCACTCCACGACGATGCAGGACATATCTTGGAATGCGCTGGGCTGTAGGGCTACTCGGACTGGGCGTGGTTCTACTGCTAGTGCTGTGTCTCGCCGTGGCCGGGTCGATGCTGTCTGCATGGCTTCTGAACGGCAGTTGGGGCTTGATCGAGAGTTCGGACCGAGTCGACGCGCTACTCGTGGCAAGTGCGGCGCTGCCTGGAATCTTGTTGATGTTCGTAGCCGCCGTCGGGGTGGTAGGGGTGGGGTCGCTGGATCGATGGTTCGGCGCTCGAGTTCTGGGACCGCAGTCCGACAGGTTGCTGCGCCACCGCGTCGCAGAACTGACGAGCAGTCGGAACCATGTGGTCGATGCCATCGACGACGAACGGCGCCGAATCGAGAGGGACCTGCACGACGGTGTGCAACAGCAACTGGTCGCACTCGGGATGCTCATCGGCCAGGCACGACGCGCCGACGAACCCGGCGAGCTACTCGATCGCGCGCGAGCGACGGCGCAGGAAGCGATCGGGGAACTGCGCGAAGTCGCCAATCGGGTGTACCCGATTGCCCTCGATCACTCCGGCTTGCGCCAGGCGCTGGAAACGATGGCCGAGCGAGCCACTGTTCCTGTCCGAATCACGTACGAACTGAAGGAGAGGGTGCGGCCCGCGGTGGAAACGGCACTGTACTTCGTGGTCGCGGAAGCGGTGACCAATGCAGCCAAGCACGCATCCGCTCAGGTGGTGATCGTGACTGTCACCCGCCAGAAAGTCGAACGCATACGTGTCGTCGTCACCGACGACGGTGCCGGAGGAGCGAATCCTTCGGGCACCGGTCTGTCCGGGTTGGCTCGGCGCGTCGCGGCGTTGGACGGCACCTTGACCGTGGACAGCCCCTGTGGCGGACCGACCGTCGTGACCGCGAGCGTTCCATGCGGGTGATGGTCGCCGAAGATTCGGCCTTGCTGCGCGAGGGACTGGTGCGCATGCTCGCCGACGAAGGCCACGATGTGATCGCGTCCGTTGGCGATGCGGACGCACTCCTGGATGCCGTCGAGGAGAATCGCCCGGACATCGTCGTCACCGATGTGCGCATGCCCCCGGATCACACCGACGAGGGTCTGCGGGCTGCACTGACCATCCGCACACGATGGCCCGATGTCGCGGTTCTCGTGCTGTCCCAGCATGTGGAGACTCGATACGCGGGGGAGTTGATCAGTGGTTCCGACGGGAAGGTCGGGTATTTGCTCAAGGACCGCGTGGTCGAGATAGACGAATTCCTGGACGCCCTGAACAGAGTTGCCGACGGCGGAACCGTGTTCGACCCCGAGGTCGTGCGACAACTGTTGTCGCGCACGAGCAAATCGAACCCCGTGGACCGACTCACTCCGCGCGAACGCGACGTGCTCGAACTGATGGCTCGGGGCTTCACCAATGCGCGGATCTCTGCCGATCTGTTCATCTCCGTCAGTTCGGCCGAGAAGCACATCAACTCGATCTTCGAGAAACTTGGACTGTCGAACTCCGCCGGCCTCAGCCGTCGCGTCATGGCCGTCGTGACCTACCTTCGTAGCTGACGATCGGTATCGGGGCGTTCGATGGTTCACCGAGACATGCGCTTCCCAGTCTGCCGACCGAGTGGTATCCATGAAGTGTGCGCAAGCTGGTCATCACACAGAACATCACCATCGACGGCGTCATCGAAGCAACCGACGATTGGTTCACCCAAGCCGGGAACGACCCGGAGCTCGACGCGGCATTGGCGGCTCAGCGCGACGCCTCCGACGGCTTCCTGGTAGGCCGAGTGACCTTCGAAGGTATGCGTGACTACTGGGGACCGAAGACCGACGACACAACTGGCGTGACCGATCATCTGAACCAAGTCGCCAAGTACGTCGTGTCCACGACACTGCAGGAACCCGGGTGGGCGAACTCGACCGTATTATCGGGTCCGCTGGTCGACGAGGTGACACGGATCAAGAAGACGACCGGTTCCGACATCGTGTGCACCGGAAGCATCACGTTGTGTCGCAGTCTGATTGCGGCGAATCTCGTCGACGAGTACCGATTGTTCGTGTATCCGTATGTTCGCGGTCACGGCGAACGGTTGTTCGACGGTGCACCATCGCTCGGGGTACGCCTGCTGGAGTGCCGGGCGTTTCCATCCGGCGCATCGTTGATGCGTTATGCGTCCCCGTCGTGACGTAGAGGTACGGTGTACGGTCTGCCGAACTGCGTGGAGACACCTGGTGCGTACAACACCGAGTCCGGTGGACTGTCGGATACGTTCGGAAGTCCCGCTGCACCGAGGAGTTGGTCGTCGCAGTGGGTGACGGCGGCGTCGTACAGCTGCCAGCGGCGATGGACATTCGGCAAGTACAGAAGCCGTCCTGCCAAGGAAGTGTGCAGACCCCAACGCGCGGTGAGGAATTGAGCAAGTGGGTCGTCGGACATGTCGCAGGAGCCACGATGCACCCCGAAACTCGTTGTGCTTCCGCGCTGCGGCGGCGCGAGACGATTGCTTCGGTAGGCAATCGACGTCTCGTCGTCCTCGATGGTGATCGACGCCCAGCGATACGGAACACCGACGAGGTTGGTCCCGGCAACCACCGCGAGACGGCTGGCTTCCAGCGATCGGAACACCACCCCGCGCCTGCCGTTCGCGTCCACCGAGTACAGCCGAACGTTGATCTCGGGAAACGTACCGAAATAGGGGACAGGACGACCGTATCCGAGCCCGGCTCCCACCATCCGAAACCCGATCAGTCCGACCCACGACGTGCCGTCGAACTCGTCAGGGACAGTGCCTGCAGGCAAGAGCGGTGCAACACGCCGACTCGGAACGCGCCAGTGCAGGAACACCAGGCGTTCCCAGCGCTGGTCCATGAGAATCGGGCGTGGTAACAGCGGGGGCCTCGGCCACAGTCGTCGTCCATCGTCGGGATTCATTTGATCAACAGTAGGCGTGCACATCCGCGCTCAACCGAAAACTTCCTCGGCGCCTCGGTTCGCCGCTCCAGCCGATTCGGATTCGCTCGTTTGCGTCGTCCACGAACCTGTGGGTCGATCGGTGCTCTGCCGGTCGCCTCCACCGTGGTGTAGTCGGCGGATGGGAATAGATGCGCGCACCGTCCTTGTGGATGTTTCCGAGCAGGTTGGCGTAGGGGGGAGTAGTTTCCGCATTCGTCGAGCCTGCGGCGCACTAGCTGAAGCGTTGAATCGCGTGCGGCGGAAATTTCACGACACGCCTGCACCGCCAACGAGGCGGAGGGGCGCCGCATCGTCCGTCACGGCAGGTCGCGTGTCGTTGTGGTCAGCACCCATTCGATGGCGGTGGTCACTGCATCGCGTGATTCCGGCGAATCGTCGAACATGTCGAATCCGTGAGTGCCCTCGGGTACGTCGATGATGTCGAGTTCCGCTTCGGCTTCCGATGCGGCCGTGATGAAAGCGTCGACGCCGGCGATGAATTCCGGTCGCTCTCGCCCCACCTTGGTGAGCAAGATCGGGAGCCGGCCGACGCTTCGGATCGCACCGACAGAGTCGACGTGCGGATCGACGCCCCATTCCGGGACGGTGTCCAGCACCGGGTAGGTGAGCGCGATGCACGTCAGCCACGATGGCGGGTCCCTCAGCCAATCGGTAGTGAGCAGTCCGCCTCCGGAGAAAAACCAGAGGGCGACCCGGTCGCGGTCCACTCCGGGTAGCGTCCGGGTGAGTTCGACGCCAGCCGCGACTTCCTCCGCAGCTGATCTGCAGTGCGCCAGGGTGTCCATCTGATGTTGAACGGTGACGCCGATGGCACCTCGCTCGGCGACGATCGATCCGTAGCCCACATACATGGGGTGGTCCCGTGGCCGCCAGTCGTGAACGCCGGGAGGGCGTGGCCCGCCGTGTACGAAGACAACAATCGGTTGTTTCACACGCGCTGGTTCGGGTGACTCAGCCGACCGATAGACGTCGATGGGCACTTAAATTGACATAATGTAGATTATCGGCAAAAGCGCGACCAGCGTGTACGCCCGGATGAGCGCCCAGTGATCGACCGATCCGTTGCGCGTACATGTGCCCGCCTTCGAACCGGATCGACGATCGTCCTAACTGCGCCGTGTGCTGGCTGATGCCTTCCAGCGTCCGCGTGCACCCTTGGGTCGATCCGTGCGCCATGATTCGATTCGATTCGATTCGATTCGGCTCGCAGGCCGGAACCGTCTCCTCGTGGTAGCGCGACCTCCGACTCGGAACCTTGGCCGCTTCCCTGTAATCGTGCCACTCTCTGTTATTTCGTCACAGTGACGAAACTTACGGTTGTCGCCGGTCGCCGTCACGCGTCGAGTCATGTCTTTCGGTACGCGCGAGGCAGAACGAACCAGAATCCGATCATGATCACCGCGACCACGACGGCCGCCGGTAATGCCGCAGTCACGCCGAGGACTATCTCGAATGTCAAGGCAACAGCTCCGATCAACGTGATACCCAGCATCACGATGCCGCTGATCGCGAGCGTGTTGCCCACTCGCACCAACACACCGATTGCACGCTGACGAAACAGCAATCGATGCATGCCCACCGGCGCAACCAGCAGTATCGTCGCGAGAATCGACGCCGACACGGTCACGAGATATACGACGTGACCCGCTGAAGAGAGATCGTCGAAGCGACTTTGGAACGGCAAGGTGAGCAGAAATCCCGTCAGCAGCTGGACGCCGGTCTGGACGACCCGCAGCTCCTGTAACAGTGCGAGCCAGTTCCTGTCGAGCTGCTGAGTGGGAGTTTCGTTGCGCGCCTTACCGTTCCATTCGAGGTGATCCGGATCCTCGTCGGTGCTCATTGCATCAGACTAGCTGCGGAGACTACTCAGAGTTCGAATTCGCTGGGGTCGATTCCTACCGAGAAGCACGCGTTCTTGACAGCGGCTTTCTCGTGATCGTCGAAGTGTCCATCGGCACCGCCGATGATGATGCCGATCTGGATCACCGCACGAGCTTGATCGGGTTTGCCCTTCAACTTGCCGATCGTGGCAATTGCCTCCACCTTGCCGAAGTCGAAATCTCCGGCAAGCTTGTCGCAGTACCAGTCGAACTTCTGGCGAAGCTCCTCGGCGGGAAAAACTTTGAGCGCTTCGTTGCCGGAGATCAGTGCCGCTGTCTTCTGCCGCTCGGCCGGATCGATGGTGCCATCGGCCGCAGCGATCAGGGCACACATGGCCATGCTCCCGTTCGCGAACTCCTTGTTCTTGAACTGGACGGTCTTGGTCTGCAACTGCCCGTTCAGTTCGGTGGCCTTCGCCTTCAACTGGTCCCAGAAAGCCATGACATTCCTTCGCTCGCGTTGCCCGGACCGCACTCTCCGTGCGGTCGCCACCATTGTGCCCGTCGGTCGACCGGTTTGCCGGAATCAGTCACGACGATCTCGGGCGAGCACTCAGTGAACTCTGGCGGCGACTTCGGCCCCCAGGCTGGTCGTCGGCAGTAGGATCGGCGCGTGAACCTCGAGGAGTACGTGTCCAAGGACGCAACCGAACTCGCATCCTTGGTGGCGGGCGGCGAGGTCACCGCACCGCAATTGCTGGAACTCGCTCGCCGACGCGCCTACGACGTCGACGGCAAGCTCAACTCGATCGTGGCTCGAACCGATTCCGCAGCAGACGACGCGGCGCAGACCCTCGGCCGCGGACCGTTCGCGGGTGTTCCGTTTCTACTGAAGGACCTGGCACAGGAATACAAGGGATACCCGACGTCCTACGGGTCGCGTTCACTTGCCGACGACATCGCGACCGAGAACTCGTTGATCACTCAGCGATTCCTCGACGCAGGTCTTGTCGTCTTCGGTAAGACCAACACACCGGAACTCGGCGCCAAGGGCGTCACGGAATCGGACTACTGGGGTCCGGCTCGCAATCCGTGGAACCTGCACCGAACACCCGGCGGTTCGTCGGGTGGTTCGGGTGCCGCCGTAGCCGCCGGGATCGTTCCAGCGGCCGGCGCGAACGACGGCGGCGGTTCCATACGAATACCGGCCGCATGCAACGGTCTCGTCGGACTCAAGTTGAGTCGGGGGTTGTCGCCGTACGGACCACAGACCGGCGAAATCATGTTCGGGATGGTCAGTCAGGGCGTCGTCAGCCGGACGGTCCGCGATAGTGCGGCCCTCTACGACGCCATCGTCGGGCCGGACCCGAGCGCCGGCTACCTCGCGCAGTTTCCTACGGAGCGATTCGTCGACGCGATAAGAACCCGCCCGACCGGACTTCGAATCGGATGGTCCACGTCGTCGACCGTGAATCCGTCGCCGCATCCGGAGGCTGTGGCGGCCGTGGAACACGCGGCCGCGCTGCTGGAAGAACTCGGCCACCATGTCGAAGAGGTTCCTCAGCCGTACGACGACTGGGCACTGTCACGTGACTTTCTGACGATCTGGTTCGCGCAGGTGTACGCGCAGGTAGCCGAGATCAAGGCCAGGACCGGTGCCAAGAATTCCGATTTCGAGGCGGACACGCTCGCCGTGGCCGAGTACGGTCGCCACACCGGATTCGTGGCCCCGGTAGCAGCGCTCGAGAACACGAAGGTCTACACGCAGTCGCTCGCAGCGTTCCATCGAAAGTTCGATTTTCTTCTCACCCCGACCTTGGCTACTCCCCCGCTTCGCATCGGTGCTGCCTCGACTCCGCCGATGATGCAGCGCGCGGCGCGAGCGGCAGGTGTTCTTCGCGCTGGACGGATCATGGATCTGACAGGGATTCTCGACGATGTCGTCCAGAACAACCTCGGGTGGGTGCCGTACACCCAGCTCGCGAACGTCACCGGCCGACCGGCAATCAGTGTCCCGGTCCACTGGACCTCGGACGGTTTACCACTCGGCGTTCAATTCGTCGGACACCTCGGCTCCGACGGCGCTCTTCTTCGGCTTGCCGCGCAAATCGAAGAGGCTGCTCCGTGGATTCACCGCTTTCCTGCAACTGCCACCCCTGTCTGAGGAACGCGCCCGTTTGACGGCTGCGGGCAGCGGTTATCTCGTGTCGGACAGCGATGCACGCTGCCGGACACGAGACGAGGAGAAGACATGGCGGCCGACAAGTCCAGTAGCTCTCAGCCTCAGCTGAAGGACGAGGACCTCTACGAGAAGCTGCGCGAGGAGGGCAATTCCAAGGAGAAGGCAGCGCGGATCTCCAATGCCGCCGCCAACCAGGGTCGTTCCACGATCGGCGCGAAGGGTGGCGAATCGGGCTCGTACGAGGACTGGACCGTCGACGAGCTGAAGTCACGCGCCAAGGAACTGGGTATCGAGGGTTACTCCGACCTGAGGAAAGCAGAGCTGATCGACACGCTCAGGGAACACTGACCCCCGGACATCGGCCCGGCGGACCGGCCTCAATTCCGGAGATACGCCAGGATGTCCGGGGTAACCGCATCGGTGATGTCCTGGTACGCGTCGTGCTTGGTCAAGAACTTGGCCACCAGCGGGCACACCGGAACGATGCGACGTCCGCGCGCACGGACGTCGTCGAGGGCAGCAGTCACCAGAACCGAGCTCAGACCATGGCCGGCGTAGGCGTCGTCGATTTCGGTGTGAAAGAAAATCCGTTGCTCGCCGCGGTCACGAAACTCGGTGAATCCGATGACGTGTCCGTCGAGTACGAGCGTGTAACGCCGCCCGTCCGTGTCCTCCGAGACGACCACACGATCGCGGATGTCGTGCTGCTCGTTGCTCATCATTTCCCTTTCGGCGACGTCGTGTCGGAGTGCGGACGAACCTGATGCCGACTCACGATGGAGATTCGATTGAACGCATTCATGGCTATCGCGACCCAGCTGACGGCAGCCACCTCGACCTCGGTCAGGACACTGCTCGCTGCAGCGTAATCGCGGTCCTGGTCGACGGAACCAGGAAGCCGAGTCACGGACTCGACCAAGGTGAGCGCTGCGCGCTCCTTGTCGCTGAACAGTGATGTCTCGCTCCACGCCGGTAGAACCGCGAGCCGCTGAGCACTTTCGCCTGCCTCCAGCGCGGCGGTCGAATGAACGTCGAGACAGTAGGCGCACCCGTTGATCTGAGACACGCGAACGTTCAGCAACTCGACGAACCGTCGATCCATCCCCGCGGTGCCGGTCGCGGTGCGAACAGCTTTGGCCACTGCCAGCTGAGCTTTGAACACGTCTGGATTCGCTTTGTCCAGCAAGACCCGGCGCGGAGTGACTTCGGACAACGGAGGCCTTTCGACGATGCGGTGGACGTTCGCGAACAACGATAACCCATGTAGTTGACGTCGCAACTATATGGTCACGAACCGTCGGGTGCCGTCGGTCAGCGCAGCCGTTCGGCATCCCTAGCGAGGGCAACGAGATCTCCGCACAACCGCGCGAGCTCGTCCGCACCCGCACCCTCGGCCACAGCCGTCGCAACATCCTCCGCTGCGCACCGGACCTCGAAGTTGCGGTCGATCAGTGCGGATGCCTCGTCCGCACTCAGCACCACGGCGTCCTCGGGAATCGACGTGCCCTTGACCGCCGACCTGTGTTCGTAAGCACGCTGCCGACACGACTGCCTGCAGTACCGCCTGCGCCGTCCCATGCCACCGTCGGCGACGTCCCGGCCACACCAAGCGCAAGCGTGCACGCGACGCGACTTCACCGACATGCCGACGAGCCTACGACGGTCTGGCGGTAGAATGGCGCAAACGTGTCTGCGGGTCGGCTCGTGTCGTGCGAACGTCGAGCCCGTGGCCGGGAACGATTCGCCGCGCCGGCGCGTTGTACATCCGTGAGTCGAATGCAGTGCGCGCTGCGGACGAGCACGCACTATCGAGGGAGAGGACGCCACAATGGCAGATCGAGTACTACGAGGTAGCCGACTCGGCGCCGTGAGCTACGAGACCGACCGCGACCACGACCTTGCGCCACGCCGCGTTGCGCGTTACCGCTGCGACAACGGTGAGGAGTTCGATGTCCCGTTCGCGGACGACGCCGAAATCCCCGGAACGTGGCAGTGCCGTAACGGTTTGGAAGGCTCACTCATCGAGGGCACCGCTCCCGAGGCCAAGAAGGTCAAGCCGCCCCGTACCCACTGGGACATGCTTCTCGAGCGTCGGTCGGTCGAAGAACTGGAAGAGTTGCTCAAGGAGCGCATGGACCTGTTGAAGGTCAAGCGCCGCGGCGCCTGATCCACGCACACGGTCCCGACAAACCGCACCTGCCGAATGCAAAACATTCGGCAGGTGCGGTTTTTTTGCTTTTGCTCGGAACGAAAGTCTGTTTATATCCCCCAGGGTCTGCAATAGAGCAACATTCGTCACCTCGGAAGTGAATTCAGGCAGACAAGATGCCATTATTGTTGACACGATTCGTTCGGTCTTTCGCAGGTAACGGACCCGCGGGACGATGCGATCAACAATCGAGCGAATACACGAAACAGTCGCAGTTCCGGACTGCTGAACGAGGGGGCAACTACACGTGACCGACGAGCCCGGCAGTCAACTCGAATCGCTACGCGGTGAGCTCGATGCTCTCGACGCTCGTATTCTCGAGTCCATTCGGCACCGCATCGAAATCTGCTCGCGGGTTGCGTTGGTCAAGCGTGAGTTCGACATTCCGATGATGCAGCCCGGTCGTGTCGGGGTAGTGCAGGACCGCGCACGCGCATTCGCCCGAGAGCACGGGTTGTCGGAAGATTTCCTGACCTCCGTCTACGATCTCCTGATCGGCGAAGCGTGCCGGGTGGAGGATCTCATCATCGACGACCGCGAGAGCATCGATGCGGATGTGTCCGTCGGCGAACGTGGCCGGTGATGACACCATGCCCGTGCGAACCCTCCTGATCGACAATTACGATTCGTTCACCTACAACCTCTACAGCTTGCTGTGTGAGGTCAACGGGATCGAACCTGTCGTCGTACGCAACGACGTCGACTGGAATTCCCTGCCGCTCGGCGATTTCGACAACGTCGTCGTCTCCCCCGGACCCGGCCGTCCGAGTACACCCCACGACCTCGGCATCAGCGCGCGAGCGATCACCGAACTCGATCTACCTATTCTGGGTGTGTGTCTCGGTCACCAGGCGTTGTGTCATCTTCTCGGCGGCGAGGTCGACCTGGCGCCGACACCCATGCACGGCAGGCTCTCCGACATCACCCACGACGGAAGCGGTCTGTTCGCCGGTATCCCGTCGCCGTACTCGGTCGTGCGTTATCACTCCTTGACGGCCACCTCCCTGCCCGACGAGCTCGAGGCGTGCGCGTGGACCGACGATGGCCTGGTCATGGCCGTCCGTCACACGTCCCGTCCCATGTGGGGCGTGCAGTTCCATCCGGAGTCGATCAGCACCGAGTACGGACGCGAACTACTGTCCAACTTCCGCGACCTCACTCGCGAGACCATGCACGCTCCCGCTGCTCCCCCACGGTCTCGATACTCGATCGAAAGCCGCTGCATCGAAGGAGCTTTCGACACACGGCGTGTCTTCGAGCTTCTGTACGCGACCGGCCCCAACGCGTTCTGGCTGGACGGAAGTTCTGCAGTCGAGCCGGATTCACGGTTCACCATCATGGGTGACTGCTCGGGCCCCCTCGCGGAATACCTCACGTACCGCGTGGCCGAGCGTCGGGTGGACGTACACCGGCCCGATGGGTCGACGGAGTCGTTCGAGTCGACCTTCTTCGACTACCTGAACGGCCAGTTGAAACAGCGTGCCGTACCTGCTCTCCACGACCTGCCCTTCGCGTTCGGTCTGGGGTACATCGGCTATCTCGGGTACGAGTTGAAAGCCGACGTCGGCGGTCAACTGGTACACACCTCCGCAACACCGGATGCATCGATGGTCTTCGCAGATCGCGCGCTGGTGTTCGACCACGAGGCCGGCAACTGTCACGCACTGGCACTCGTGACCGAGTACGGCGACGCGACGACGTCTGCCTGGTTCCAGACCGTCGCCGACGCCTTGGGTTCGCTCGGTGAGGAGATCGAGAGCGCCGAACCCGAGCCTGTTCCGTTGCTTGCACCGGAATTCGAGACGGCACTTCACCTTCGGCACGACAGGGAGAAGTACCTCGGGCTCATCGAGCAGTGTCTTGCGGACATCACGTCCGGTGAGACCTACGAGGTGTGCCTGACGAACGTCGCGACTCTTCCTGGTCCCATCGATGCCCTGGAAACGTACACGTATCTGCGAGAGATCAATCCGACTCCGTACAGCGCGTTCCTCGGTTTCGACGATCTGTCGGTCGCGAGTGCCTCTCCCGAGCGGTTCCTGCGAATCGACGCCGACCGCGTGGTCGAGTCCAAGCCCATCAAGGGAACCCGCCCGCGAGGCAGCACTCCCGAACAGGACGAGCTTCTCCGGACCGACCTGGTCGGCAACGAGAAGGACAAGGCCGAGAACCTGATGATCGTCGACCTGGTTCGTAACGACCTGGCGCAGGTCTGCGTGCCGGGTTCGGTCCACGTGCCCAAGCTGTTCGACGTCGAGACCTACGCCCCGGTACATCAACTGGTCTCGACCGTGCGTGGACGGCTACGCGACGACGCATCCGCGGTGGACTGCATCAGCGCCGCTTTCCCGGGTGGCTCGATGACGGGTGCACCCAAGATTCGGACCATGGCGATCATCGACAAGCTCGAAGACGGGCCACGCGGAGTTTATTCCGGTGCGATCGGCTATTTCTCGTTGACCGGTTCGGCCGACTTCTCGATTGTCATCAGGACGATCGTCTCCACCGAACACGAGGTGACGTTCGGTGTCGGCGGCGCAATAGTCGCCCTGTCGGATCCGGAAGAGGAATTCCAGGAGACGATGGTCAAGGCGGTGTCGATGCGTCGCGCGCTCGCGCACGGCACGAAAAAGGAGGACCGTTCCGGCGAGTGACGCCGGCCCGGTCCTCCCACGGAGATCCGATGCCCGGCCGACCATGTCGGCCCAAGGAAACTACGGTGTCGTGAAGTACTCGAACACCGCGGGCTGCACATTCGGGTTTGCGTTGACGGTGCCGATGATGGTTCCGGCAACGACGCCGATGGCGGTACCGATGATGCACCCGGCAATGAAGTTCGGGAAGATCGACACGCAACCGATTGCAAAGCCGAGGCCGGCGCCGACTGCGGTTCCGACTGCTCCGCCGCCGGTGTATCCGATCACGATCTGATTGATCATGTTGTCGAACGCGGCTTGCTTGCTGACCGGTCCTGCTGCGTCGTTGATCAACGACGCCGGCTGCGGGGTCAGGAGCAATTGCCTGTCCCCCACCACTGCTGGGGCGATCGAATAGGTCGCGCCGTTCACGGAGTACGTCAGCGGCAGACTCGCGAGAACCGTCCCGGAGTTACCCACGACGTCCACCGAATTGTCACTGCTGTCGATACGGAAAGCGCCTGCGTCGAGGACTGTGCTGACGGATCCATCCGTCGTGACGGACGTTTCGTAGCCCACGGATTCGGTGGGGTCCGCATTCGCGGTGCCACCGCCGACAGCGATTGCCACCGACGCAACCGCGAGAACGGTCGCCGCCGTCGTCGCAACTGATTTCCTTCGTTTCACAGGTATCCCCAGACCGTAGTCGAACCACTGTTACCGGACGCCCAATAGTATTCCTCGGTCGTCCATTTCAGAAGAGAAAAGCACTCTATTTCGCCAGATAATTCTCCAGAACATTGCCGACTTCGGAAAGAACTTCGGGTTCGATCATTTGATTGTGAGCACAATCGATCGTCCTGATTTCAAGTTCTCCTTCGATGAATGCATTCCATACCGCTGGATCGCGGTCGACCCCGTCACCCGACCCGCGACCTGCCGCGAAGAACAAGACATTCCCGTCGAAGACGTCGGGCACGAAACGACTCATGATCGACGTCGAATTGGCAAAACCGTCGTTGATGCGCTCGAGGTGCTCCGGGGTCAGACCGGTGTCCTGTCCGAACGACGCCGACAACAATTCGACAGCGCCCTCGTAGGTCAGCGGCCCATCCGACGCGACGGTCGGCAGGTCGAGTCCGAGCCCCTCGAGTAGTTCCTCGACGCTGAGCTTCCCCTGAGGAGTGTCGTCACCGGACTCGACGTAGCTGTCCATGATGGTCAACGAATCGACATCCGCTCCGCCCCGCCGGAGCTCGACCGCCACCGCATGGGCGACAGCACCGCCGAGAGACCAACCGAGCAGGTTGTACGGACCGGCGGGACGGACCCGACGGATCTCCTGCGCGTACCGAGCTGCCAGCGCCTGGATCGAATCGAACGACCCTCCCTCGGTGATACTCGGCAGCTGCAGGCCGTACACCGGTCGATCGTCGGCGAGGTGCCGGACGATTCCCGAATACCCCCACGACAACCCGATTCCGGGATGGATGCAGAACAGCGGGTCTCCGCTGCCTTCTGCGCGGAGAGGTACGACCACACCGAATGCGCTGTTCAAGCCCGCCCCAGCCGTGTCCTCGCTGCTGTCCACCCGCGCCGCAAGTCCGGCCGGCGTCGGATCGAGGAACAGTGCCTGCAGCGGAACCCTCACACCGGTCGCAGATTCCAACGCCGGTACCACTCGGGTTGCGACGAGTGACGTACCGCCGAGGTCGAAGAAGTTGTCGTCGACTCCGACGCGCTCGACACCGAGGACGTCGGCGAACACATCCACGACCGCCTGTTCGGTTGCGGTCGACGGCGCGCGGTACGGCACGGTGGACGCCGTCAGCTCCGGCACCGGCAACGCACGGCGGTCGAGCTTGCCGACGGGCGTCAGCGGAATCTCGTCGAGGAAGACGATTGCCGTCGGAACCATGTGTCGGGGAAGAACCGTCGCCACGTGTTCGGTGACCTCGACGGACCCGACCTCCACCCCGGAGATCGTTCGAACGTACGACACGAGCACCGTGTCGCCCGACGGCGCGGTGTGCCCGATCGTCGCAGCGAAGTTCAGCGCAGGGTGGTCGGTGAGCACCGAGTCGATCTCACCCAGTTCGATCCGGAAGCCACGGACCTTGACCTGGAAGTCACTGCGACCGACGAACTCGATCTTCAGTTCACCCGATTCGTCTCCGTGCGCCGAGCTCACCCACCGCACGACATCGCCGGTCCGGTACATGCGTTCGCCCGCTTCGCCGTACGGGTCGGCAACGAACCGTTCCGCCGTCAAGGCGAACCTCTCCACGTAACCGCGGGCCGTTCCCGGTCCGGCGATGTACAACTCACCCGCGACGCCCGCCGGCACCGGCCGAAGTCTGGCGTCGAGCACGAGGAAGCGGAACCCGATCGCCGGGCTGCCCACGTCGATCGTCCGTCCCGGTACGAGCGGGCCGCCGACGCTGGCCTGGATCGTCGTTTCCGTCGGTCCGTAGCCGTTGAACATCATTCGGCCCGGTGCCCACCGTGCCACCAGTTCCGGAGTGCACGCTTCGCCACCGACCGCCAGGACGCCGACGTCGCCGAGGCGCGTGGGGTCGATCGACGCGAGCGCAGCCGGCGTGAGGAAGGCGTGCGTCACCCGCGAGCGCTCCAGCAGATCGGCCAGGTCGTCGCCGCCGAAGACACCGGGAGGAACGATCACCATGGTGGCGCCCACGCCGAACGCCATCGTCAACTCGTAGATCGATGCGTCGAAACTCGGGGACGCGATGTGCGAGATCCTGGAGTGCTGCGTCGGGTGGAAACGCAACGTGACCTCGTCCTCGAGGTTCGCCAGGCCTCGGTGCCGCACCGCGACGCCCTTCGGTCGACCGGTCGATCCCGACGTGTAGATCAGGTATGCGGGGTTGTCGAGGTGAAGCGGAGTGACCCTGTCCGCGTCGGTCACCGGCGAGGTCGGGTACCGCTTGATGTCGGCGGCGAAATCCTCGTCGTCCACCACGAGCCAGGTGATGCTGTCCGGCAGGGAATCTCGGTGGTCTCCTACGGTCAGTCCGATCGGCGCACGGGAATCGTCGAGCATGTGCGCGATGCGATCCGACGGGTAGTTCGGGTCGACGGGAAGGAACGCGGCACCCGTCTTCGCGACGGACCAGATGGACAGAATGGACTCGATCGACCTCGGCAGAGCCAGCGCAACGAACGTCTCCGGCCCGACACCGAAATCGATGAGCATCCGCGCGATACGGGTCGACCACTCGTCCAACTGGCGGTAGGACAATTCGACGTCGCCGTACTCGACGGCGATACCGTCCGGGTTCGCGGCGGCAGCGTCGGCGAGAATCATCGGCCACGTCCGGAACGGACCGCCCGCCTCGCCCCTGGCCGGCGCGAGGGCCGGATGCTCGTGTTCGCCGAGCACGTCGGCATCCCCGATCGGTGCGGACGGTGCCGACACGGCAGCGCGCAGGATACGAACGAATCTGTCCGCGAACGTCTGAACTGTCGCAGCGTCGAACAGCGACGTCGCGAAGTCGAATGCACCGTCGATACCGGCGGGTTCGCCGGCGTCGACGAACGTCTCCGCCAGCAGCAACTGAAGGTCCTGCTTGGCAACCGGCACATCGAAATCGACGCCTTCGACGGTCAGCTCCGGTAGGTCCAACCGTGCAGCTGTGTTGTTCTGGAACGACAGCGCAACCTGCGACAGCGGAGCGTACGACGTGGACCGAGTCGGGTTGAGGACTTCCACGACACGCTCGAACGGAATCTCCGTGTGGCCGAACGCTTCGAGGTCCGACTCGACGACACGGCCGAGCAACGACTCGAAGGACTCCGCACCGTCGACGACCGTGCGCAGGACCAGAGTGTTCACGAACATGCCGACGAGGTCGTCCAGCGCCGCCTCACCGCGACCGGCGACCGGTGTGGTGATCGCGATGTCGTCGATTCCGCTGAGCCTGGCCAGTGTCGCCGCGAACGCACTGTGCACGACCATGAACATCGTCGCACCGCGGTCACGGGAGAACTCCACCACCCGACGATGCAGATCTGCATCGATGTCGAACTTGACGCGCCCACCGCGGAAGTCCTGGTTGGTCGGACGTGGACGGTCGGTGGGCAAGGGCAGCAGATCAGGTGTACCGCGCAGGGCGGTTCGCCAGAATCCGAGTTGCTGTGCGGCGACGCTGTTCTCGTCGTCCTCGGAGCCGAGCAGTTCTCGCTGCCACAGCGTGTAGTCGGCGTACTGCACTTCGAGGGGACTCCACGCCGGTGCCGAACCCGCCGTCCTCGACGAGTACGCGACCATGACGTCGCGTGCGAGCGGTGCCATCGAAGCTCCGTCCGCCGCGATGTGGTGCACGACCACGGCGAGCACATGGGAGTCCTCGCCGGTTCGATAGAGCGCCAGACGAATCGGGATTTCCGTCGTGACGTCGAACCCGCGGCCCGCGAAGCGACCGAGCGCGTCGACCAGTTCGTTGTCACGCACCGATTCGACCGTCACCTCGGGGATGACATCCGCGGCGGAGTGAATCACCTGTGCGGGCGACCGCCCGACGTTCGGGAACGTCGTACGCAGCGACTCGTGCCGCTCGAGTACGTCCGCGACAGCTGCTCCTAACGCGGACTCGTCCAACGACCCGGTGAGTTTCACGACCAGAGGAACGTTGTATGCGGGCGAGGCCGGATCGAACCGGTTGATGAACCACATGCGCTGCTGGGCCAGCGACAGCGGTACCGCCTCAGGCCGCTCGACGGACCGCAAGACCGGACGTCCGCCGGAATCTCCCGCCGATCCGGCAACGAGGCCGGCGAGTCCCGCCACGGTCGGAGCCTCGAAAATGCTGCGCACACCGATCCGAGTCCCGAATTCGGCATTGACACGGGCAATCACCCGAGTCGCAGACAGCGAGTCACCACCGCGATCGAAGAAGTTGTCCAGCGCACCCACGCGGTCTGCTCCGAGGATCTCGGCGAACACCTCGGCCACCGATGCCTCGGCGTCCGTCCGAGGTGCGACGAAATCCACACCGTCGGAATCGAACTCGGGCGTCGGCAGCGCGCGCCGATCCAGCTTGCCGACCGGAGTCAGCGGGATGTCGTCGAGCTGAACGAACGCAGACGGCACCATGTGCCCCGGTAGCCGCTCGGACGCGTGCGCCGTCAGCTCACCGTGATCGAGCGTCGAACCCGATGTCGACGCACGGACGTACGCAACCAGAACGGTGGCACCGGACGGTGATTCGGCGCCGATCGTCGCAACGAAATCGACAGCCGGATGCGTGGCGAGCACCGCGTCGATCTCACCGAGCTCGATGCGGAAGCCGCGCACCTTGACCTGGAAGTCACTCCGCCCGACATACTCGATCGTGTAACTCCCGCCGGCTCCACTGTCCCCGATGGTCGTTCCGCCGGCTCCACTGTCCCCAATGGTCGTTCCGCGGGCTCCACTGTCCCCAATGGTCGTTCCGCCGGCTCCACTCCTCCAGCGGACGAGGTCGCCCGTGCGGTACATCCGCTCACCGGGAGCGCCGAACGGATCGGCCACGAAACGCACCGCACTCAGAGCCGGACGGTCGTGGTATCCCCGGGCGAGACCGACGCCGGCCAGATACAGCTCACCTGTCACGCCCACGGGTACCGGTTGCAGCCTGCTGTCGAGCACGACCTCGTGGACGCCTCGGATCGGACCACCGATCGTCAGAGCAGCCGACGCGTCCAGTGGATCACTGATGTTGGACATGATGGTGGCTTCGGTCGGGCCGTACCCGTTGTAGAGCTTGCGTCCCGGGGCCCACTTGGACACCAGTTCTGCCGGTACGGCCTCACCGCCGACGACCACGTGAGCGAACGTCTCCAGGCCACCGGGATCGACCGACGCCAGCGCCGACGGAGTGATGAACGCGTGCGTCACGGCTTCGTCGGACAGGATTCGGTGCAGTTCCTCGCCGCCGTAGACCGTCGGTGGCACGATGACCATCGTTGCTCCGGCACCGAAGGCCAGCAGATATTCGAGCACCGACGCGTCGAAGCTCGGCGACGACACGTGCAGAGTTCTGGACTCGGGCGTGACCGAGTATCGCTCGGCCTGTTCGTGCGCGAAGTTCTCCAGACCGGAGTGCGTCACCACGACGCCCTTGGGCAGACCCGTCGAGCCCGAGGTGTAGATGGCGTAGGCGGTGCTGTCGACCCCGAGGCCGGCGACACGTTCGTGTTCCGCCAGCGGTTCGGCAGGCATGGCCTGCAGCTCGGCGTCGGTCGCTGGATCGTCGAGCACGATCCAGGGCATGCCGTCGGCGACAGTTTTCGGGAGGTCCCCGAGCCTGTCGGCGATCGTCAGTCCGAACTGGGCGCCCGAGTCGGTCACCATGTGTTCGATGCGATCCCGCGGATATCCCGGGTCGACCGGAACGAACGCTGCACCTGTCTTGGCGACGGCCCAGACAGCGACGACCGATTCGATCGAGCGTGGAAGACCGAGCGCGACGAACGACTCGGCGGATACGCCGCGCTGCAGCAGCAGCCGAGCGAGGCGAGTGGAACGGCTGTCCAGTTCGTCGTAGCCGAGCGATTCGGTACCGAACCGCAACGCGACCCGGCCGGTGGACTTCTTCGCTGCGTTCTCGAAGATGTGACCGAGGAGGACGGTGGAACGTCCCCGAGGTCCGTGGACCGGTGCGAGGGCAGCGCGCTCGGACTCGGCCAGCAGGTCGATACGGGCCAGCGACGTTCTGTCGTTCTCGACGACGGCGTGCAGAACCCGAGAAATACGCGCGATGATCCGCTCGACGTCGTCGGCAGTGAACAGCTCGGGCAGGTACTTGACCTTCAGGTGCAACCTGTCGTCCACGGACGCGACGAGTGTCAACGGGTAGTGCGCTGCATCCGTACCGAGAACGTCGGCAACCTTCAGCCCGGCGATGTCGGTGTCCTCCGACAGCCCGGCTTTGTCCACCGGGTACGACTCGAAGACCGTCAGGGTGTCGAACGAGACACCGTTTCCGGCGGCCCTCTGGATATCGGTCAAGCCGAGGTAGTGGTGATCGAGCAGGCTCGCTTGTTCCACCTGTACCCGGTCGACGAGATCTCCGACGGCTTCGGCCGGATCGAGCGAGATGCGCACCGGCAGTGTGTTGATGAACAAACCGATCATCGATTCGATACCGGGGATCTCCGGTGGTCGACCCGAGACAGTCGCCCCGAAGACGACATCGTCACGACCGGTCAGTGCCGCCAGTACGACGCCCCATGCGCTCTGCACGATGGTGTTGAGCGTCGCGCCGCGGTGCGCTGCCAGATCCCGCAGGGCAGCGGTGGTCTCCTTCGACAGCGATTGCGTCGATTCGACGGACACGGCCTCGAGCTTCCGCCCGCGATCCGCGTCGGCCAGCAAGGTCGGTTCCTCGACACCGGACAATGCCCGAACCCACTCCGCCTTGGATGCGGCTGCATCCCGGCGCCGCATCCAGCTCAGGTAATCGCGGTACGCGGGAACGCGGGGCAACATCGAATCGTCGCCGGCCGTCGCGTACAACGTCAGCAGTTCCTTGATCAGCAGCGGCGTGGACCAGCCGTCGAGCAGGATGTGGTGGTTGGTGAGCAGCAAGCGCCACTCCCCCGTGCCGTCCGCACCGACGGATTTCGTGATCAGCGTGAACCGAAGCAGCGGAGCGTGATCCAGCGCGAACCTGCGTGCGCGGTCCTGCCGGAGCACCGAGTCGAGCGCTGCGTCGGGATCCGGCGTACCCGACAGGTCCACGTGCGACCACGGCACGTGGATCCCCGTCTGTACGACCTGCACCGAATCACCGTTCGAGTTGTGCACGAACGCTGTTCGCAGGTTCGCATGCCGGTCGAGCAACGTCTGTGCCGCGGCTTTCATACGATCCGCATCCACGACGCCGCGAAGCTCGAGTCCGAGCTGCACCATGTAGGCGTCGACGCCCGTATCGACCTCCAGTGCGACATCCGCGGCGACCTCACCTGCGAGTCTCGCGTGGAACAGGAGCCCGGACTGCAGCGGAGACATCGACCAGACATCGTCGAGATCCGGGAATCGATTTTCCAGAGCGCTGATCGTCGGCTGATCGATGTCGACGAGCTCGAGGTCGGACGGTGTGTACCCGCCGGCTTCGGGCGCGTCGGCGTGAGTGGTCAGTGCTGTCAGTGCCTCCACCCACAGTTCCACCAGGCGATCGACCTCGGGTGCGGTGAGGACGCCGGACGGGAACGCGAACGTCGCGTCCAGTACCGGACCTTGGTCGGTGGTGTTGGTGACCGCGTTGATGTCCAGCAGCGCCGGCACCGGCATGTCGGGATTCTGTGCATCGCCGAGCGTGGTGTCGGACACCGGGATCCAGCCGACGTCGTCCATTCCCTCGGAACTGCCCGTGGCGAATCGACCCAGGTAGTTGAAGCTGACCTGAGGCTTCGGGAATCCGGCCAGCGCGGCCCGGCCTTCGTCGGTGAGGTACCGCGCCATACCGAACCCGATGCCGTGGTCCGGGATGGCCAGCAACTGTTCCTTGACGGCCTTGATCGCCTCGCCCGCAGCCGACCCTCCGGCAAAGGCGTCGGCGACGTCGATTCCGTTCAGGTCGAGGCGGACCGGGAAGATGGTCGTGAACCATCCCATCGTGCGGCCGAGATCGGCACCGGGTACGACGCCGTCCTCGCGTCCGTGCCCTTCCAGGCTCAACAACGCATCGCTCAGCGGCGTGTCGCCATCGGCGCCGCGTTCGTTGCGCCAGGCGATCAACGCCAGTGCGAGGCCCGCGAGCAGACCGTCGCCGACGCTTCCGTGGAACTTCTCCGGGACTGTGGTGAGCAAGCGCTCGGTGACGGTGACCGGCAACGACGCCCTGATGCGTTCGACCGTAGCGTCGACGTCCACTGTGGGGTCGAGCGCACGAGCTCCGATCAGCGGATCGGGTCCGTCGAGGATCGACGTCCACAACGCGAGTTCGTCGGTGCGCTCGGCGGCGACGTCGACCAGTCCGGTTGCCCAGCGACGCATCGACGTGCCGGTGGGAGCAAGTGCCGGCTGGTCCCCCGCTACTACCTGAGACCACGCCGACGCGAGATCCGGAACCAGAATTCTCCACGAGACACCGTCGATCACCAGGTGGTGTGCGACGACGAGCAAGCGGCCCGCACCGCTGGGAGATTCGAACCAGACCATCTGGATCATGCGGCCGGTCGACGGATCGAGTCGGTCCGCTGCCTGATCCAGTTCCGCAGCAGCCTGTGCCGAAAAGGCGTCGCCGGACACGTCGTCGACCGTCACATGGTGGAGCACCGAGGAGGCCGAGACCGAGCCCACGGCCGCGACCGTCTCGGTCCACACGCCGTTGTCGTCGCGATACAGCTGTGCCCTGAGCATGTCGTGGGTATCGAGAATCGCCTGGACCGTGCTCTCGAGAGTCGACCGGTCGATGGACTTCGGCAGCTGCAGAAGTGCAGTCTGGGTGTATCGACCGAACTCCTCGCTCCGCTCGAGCATCCACTGCACGATCGGAGTTAGAGGTAGATCTCCGACGCCTCCTCCTGGCAGTTCCTCCAGCACGACGACGTCGGCGTCGCCGACGAGTGCCACCACCTCGGCGAGACCGGCGACGGTCTTGCGCTCGAACACGTCGCGGGGGGCGATGACGAGACCTGCTGCCTTGGCGCGAGACACGAGCTGAATCGACATGATGCTGTCTCCGCCGAGAGCAAAGAACGAGTCGTCGACGCCGACGGTGTCCAGCCCGAGCACCTCGGCGAACAGCGCGGCCAGGCTGTGTTCGATCTCGGACGCGGGTGCCCGGCTCTGAGTGACCCGAGACGAGAAGTCCGGCGCGGGTAGCGCTTTGCGGTCGAGCTTTCCGTTCGCGGTCAGCGGGAGCTCCGCCAGCACGACGAGTGCCGCAGGCACCATGTACGACGTCAACGACGAGGCGACGTCGTCGAGAACACCTGCGACGTCGAGCGTGCGCCCGGCCTCGGGTACGACGTATCCGACCAGTCGATCACCGGCCCCGTCGTCGCGCACCGAGACCACGGACTGCGCAACTCCGTCGACTCCGAGCAGAGCCGATTCGATCTCGCCGAGCTCGATACGGAACCCGTGCAGTTGGACCTGCATGTCACTACGACCGAGGTATTCGAGCCGACCTTCGCGGTTCCATCGAGCGGTGTCGCCCGTTCGATACATCCGTGCGCCGTCGGTGGCGTCCGGATCGGCGACGAAACGCGTTGCCGACAGTCCGGCGCGTCCGAGGTATCCCCGGGACAGCTGGCCACCCGAGACGTACATCTCGCCGGTCACTCCAGGCGGAACGAGCCGCAACCTGTTGTCGCGGACCGACACCGAGAGCCCGGGGATCGCCTGGCCGATGACGCTCGCCGACGCCGAGGCAGCGAACTGCTCGGTCAGCGCAAGGTGGCTCACGTGCACGGTGGTCTCGGTGATTCCGTACATGTTCACCAACGTCGGAGCGTTCTCCGGGTGGCGTGCGTACCACCGGCCGAGCTGACCGAGGTCGAGCGCTTCACCGCCGAAGACGATGTACCGCAACGCAAGTCCTGCGGAATCTGCAGGCGCGACACGGTCTGCCTCGGCGAACTGGTAGAACGCCGTCGGGGTCTGATTCAGAACCGTGACCTGTTCGGCAACGAGCAACTCTCGGAACAACTCCGGCGAGCGAGCGGTGTAGTAGTCGACGACCACGAGGGTGCCGCCGTAGAGCAGTGGCCCCCACAACTCCCACACCGAGAAGTCGAAGGCGTAGGAGTGGAACATCGTCCACACATCGGTCTCGTCGAACTCGAACAAGTCGACGGTGTTCTCGAACAGCGTGGCCACCGTGGAGTGCGCAACCTGCACGCCCTTGGGACGGCCCGTACTGCCCGAGGTGTAGATGACGTAGGCGATCGACTCCGCGTCGACGAGTCCGCCGACTTCGTCCGGCGTCAGCGGACCCGAGTCGAGACCGTCGAGCACCTCGACCACGGACGGATCGTCGAGCAGAACGGTCGTCAGTTCGTCGGTCGGCACCGCCGTGACATCGGCGATCGTGGACACCACACAGACCGGCCGAGCGTCCTCGAGCATGAACGCCAACCGGTCGGCCGGATAGGTCACGTCCACCGGCAGGTAACCGCCGCCTGCCTTGAGGACCGCGAGCAGGACGACGACCAGTTCGGCGTTGCGCGGCATCGCCACCGCGACCAGGGTTTCCGGACCGACTCCTCGCGACACGAGGTGACGGGCAAGCTGATTGGACCGCCCGTCCAGCTCGGCGTAGGTGTAGCGGCGACTGCCGAACACCACCGCAGTGTGATCCGGGAACCGTGCAGCCGACGCTTCGAAACGCTGCGCCAGAGTGTCGTTCGACGGAGTCGATCCCTCGTGATTCCAGTCCACCGTGAGCGCGTGAACTTCGTCGTCCGTCAGCATGTCGACATCGCCGATGGCGCGGTCGGGGGCAGCAGTCACGCCGTCGACGAGCATCGAGAACCGTCGGACGAACTCCCGAACCGTCGACTCCTCGAACAGATCGGTGGCGTACGTGAACGCCATGTCGATGCCGGAGGGAACGCCGTCGTCGTCGAAGTTCTCGGACACGGTCAACTGCAGATCGAACTTCGCGATGCCTGCATCGATGTCGACTCCGTCGACGACGAGATCGGGTAGCTCGAGGTGCGCCCGCTGATTGTTCTGGAACTCCAACAACACCTGGAACAACGGAGAATGATCCGTCGACCGCGACGGCGCGAACTCGTCCACCAACCGCTCGAACGGCACATCGGTGTTGTCGAACGCAGCCAGATCCGCCGCCCGCGTCGCCGCCAACAACTCCACGAACGACAGGTGCGCCGACACCTCCGTCCGCAACACCAACGTCCCCACGAACATACCGACCAACGCATCCAACCCGGCCTCACCACGACCCGCGATCGGCGTACCCACCACGATGTCCTCGGTACCACTCAACCTGGCCAACAGAGCGGACCAGGCTGCGTGGACGGTCATGAACATCGTTGCCCCACTGCGCCGGCTGATCCCGGTCAGCGCGGCGTGGGTGTCGGACGAGAGATGGAACGGTACCGAGGCACCGCGAAGCGACTGCTGGTTCGGCCGTGGCCTGTCGATCGGCAGCGGCAGAACCTCGGGTACGTCCGCCAGCGTGCGCGCCCAGAAGGCCAGTTGGCGTGCGGCCAGTGACGCCGAGTCGGACTCGTCACCCAGAAGAGCCTGTTGCCACAGTGCGTAATCGGCGTACTGCACCGCGAGAGGTTCGCGGACAGGGGCAGAACCTGCCACCCGCGCCGAGTACGCGATCATCACATCCGAGGCGAGCGGCGCCATGGAGGCACCGTCGGCCGCGATGTGATGCACGACGATGGCCAACACATGCTGGTCTTCACGACCGTCGAGCCGGTACAGCGAGGCACGGAACGGCATGTCGGTCGTGACGTCGAACCCGTGGGATGCATCCGCCATGATCCGTGCCGTCAGATCGCCCGCGTCCACGTCGACGACATCGAGGACATCGAGGACGAAACGGTCGTCGGGGACCGAGTGGATGTGCTGCCTCGGCCGCTCACCCGCCATCGGGAACGTCGTACGCAGACTCTCGTGCCGCGCAACCACATCCGAGACCGCTGCCCCGAGCGCTTCGACATCGAGATGTCCGGTCAAGCGCACCGCGAGTGGGATGTTGTAGGCAGCCGATTGCGTGTCGAACTGGTTGATGAACCACATCCGCTGCTGTGCTTGCGACAACGGCACGATCTCCGGGCGCACCGCAGGCACCAACGGGGGTCGATCCGCGGCGGATTCGTCGGACTGCGCTCGCAGCGACAACGTTGCGACGGTGGGTGATTCGAAGAGCGCACGCACAGTCACCGAACTGCCCAGGGCAGAGTTCACCCGCGAAGTGACCCTGGTGGCACTGAGCGAGTCACCACCGAGATCGAAGAAGTTGTCGTCGACACCGACGGAGTCCAGCCCGAGAACCTCGGCGAACACGTCCGCTATCGCTCGCTCGGTATCCGTCGTCGGATCGCGATGCTCTGCCCCACGCGACAGGTCGGGGACGGGTAGCGCGCGTCGGTCCAACTTGCCCGCCGGAGTCAACGGAATCGACTCCAACACAACGAACGCCGACGGAACCATATGCGACGGCAACACACCCGCGACGAACTCCCGCAAACCCTCCACATCCACAACCGCACCCACCACCGGCAACACATACGACACCAACACCGTCGCACCCGACGGACCATCCACACCCACCGTCGTCACGAAATCCACATCACCATGACCCACCACCACCGAATCGATCTCACCCAACTCGATCCGGAAACCACGCACCTTCACCTGAAAATCACTACGACCCACATACTCCAACACACCCGAACCAGACCACCGCACGACATCACCCGTGCGATACATCCGCACACCACCACCGAACGGCGCCGCAACGAACCGCTCCGCCGTCAACGAAAAACGATCATGGTAACCACGAGCCACACCAGGACCCGACAAATACAACTCACCCACCACACCCACCGGAACAGGCCGCAGCATGGAGTCGAGAACGACAACCGAGAATCCGCGCACCGGTGAGCCGATATCGATGGGTGCACCTGGACGCATGGGTGTACCGAGCGACGCGAACACGGTCGCTTCCGTCGGTCCGTAGGCATTGAACAGATCGCGGCCCGGGGCCCACCGTTCCACCAACTCGGAACCGGCGGCGTCGCCGCCCGTCACCACGACCTGCAGATCGTCCAGACCCGATGGATCAACCGACGCCAACGCAGCAGGAGTCACGAACGCATGGGTCACCGATTTCTCGGCCAGCACCGCTGCGAGCTCGACGCCGCCGTAGACGTCGGTCGGCGCGATGACCATGGTTGCGCCGCCACAGAACGCCAACACCATCTCGAGCACCGACGCATCGAAGCTCGTCGACGCGAAGGCGAGCACACGCGAGTCGGTGGTGACCCGGAAGCGGGTCCGCTCCTCCTCGGCGAGATCGGCGATACCGCGGTGCGTGACCACCACGCCCTTCGGCACACCTGTCGATCCCGAGGTGTAGATCAGATACGCCGCATCGTCCAGCGACGGAACTGCCCGGCTGTCCGGCCGTCGACCGTCGACTGCCACAGAAGTCGACTCGGATGCAGACCAGTCGATCTCGTCGAGGACGATCCAGTCGACCTCCCGCCCCGCTTCGGTCAGCACGTCGGTGTACCGAGCCACCGAGATACCCACCGGTGCCGAGGAGTCGGTCAACATGTGTTCGATGCGATCCTGCGGATACGACGGATCGACGGGGAGAAACGCTCCGCCGGCCTTCGCCACAGCCCATACCGAGACGACGTACTCGATGGAACGCTGCAGTCCCACCGCCACATAGGTGCCCGGGCGGACACCGCGCGAGCGCAGCACGTCGGCAACTCGCGAGGATCGCGCGTCCAGTTCCTGATACGTCACGGATTCGTTGCCCGCGACCACGGCGATCGCGTCGACACCGCCGGTGCCGACGGCTGTGTTCACGGCGTCGGCGAAGACGTCGGACAACAGTCGTCCGGCAACGGATTGCGCGCCGTGTACCGGGATCAACAGGTCACGCTCGGACTCGGACAACAGTTGCAGCTGCCCGACAGGTAGTTCCGGCTGGGTCGCGAACGCGTCCAGGACGGCCACGATCCTGCCGAGAATGGTCTCCACGGCATCCTGCTCGAACACCTCGGGCAGGTACTTCGCTTCGACGTGCAGTCGATCGTCGGCCATCGCGACCAACGTGAGCGGATACTGCGCGGTGTCGCTGCCGTCGACGATTCCCGACACACGCAGCCCTGCGATGTCGGTCTCGTCGGACAGTCCACCGCGGTCGACGGGGTACGACTCGAACACCGTCAAAGTGTCGAAGGCGACCACTGGACCGACGGCCCGCTGGATCTCGGTGAGACCGAGGTAGTGGTGGTCGAGCAGACCTGCCTGCTCGTTCTGCAGGCGGATGACGAACTCGCTCAACGACTCCCGCGGATCGAGCGTCACTCGAACCGGGAGAGTGTTGATGAACAGGCCGATCATCGATTCGATGTCGTTGATCTCCGGCGGCCGCCCGGACACGGTCGCGCCGAACAGGACGTCGGTGCGTCCGGTCAGCGTCGCGAGCACTGTGCCCCACGCTGCCTGTACCAGGGTGTTGATCGTGACACCACGGTCCCGAGCGAACACGCGGAGCGCAGTGGTGTCCGCCGCGTCGAACGACGTCAGCGCACGACCGGCTCGGGTCGATTCCTGTCGCCGGCTCTCGACCGGGGTCAGGAGAGTCGGCTCGGACAGTCCCTCGAGCGCCGAGATCCAGGCCTGACGACCGGCTTCGCCGTCGCGCCTGTTCATCCACGCCAGATAATCGCGGTAAGCGGGCACCCGAGGGAGCACCGCGTCGTCGCCGTCCGTCGCGTACAGAGTCAGCAGCTCGCGGATGACGAGCGGCGTCGACCAACCGTCGATCAGGATGTGGTGGTTGGTCAGCACGAGTCGCCACTGTCCTTCGGCGACCTGGACGAACGTGAACCGCAGCAGCGGTGCGTCGGCCATGTTGAATCGGGTTGCGCGGTCGGCGGCGAGGATGCGATCGAGCTCGGCGTCCTTGCCCTCTGCCGGCACGTCCCGCAGGTCGATGTCCGACCACGGAACGTCGACGCTTCGCTGAACGACCTGCAGGGCGTTGCCGTCGAGGTCGTGAACGAAGGCCGACCTGAGGTTGGCATGGCGATCGAGCAGAACCTGAGCGGACCGATGCAACCGGTCCGCATCGACCGAGCCGCCGAGTTCGATGACGAGTTGGACGATGTAGGCGTCGACTGTCTGATCGGACAGCTCGGCATGGAAGAGCATGCCCGATTGCAACGGAGACATCGACCAGATGTCGGTCAACGTCGGATACCGCTTCTCGATGTCGACGATCGAACTCTGCGGCAGCGCAACGAGATCGAGGTCCGACGGGGTGAACCCACCAGCGCCTGCACTGCGCGCGTGCCGGGCGATGCTCGTCAGAGCGTTCACCCACAGGGTCGTCAACTGTTCGACGTCGTCTCGTTCGAGCACTCCCGACGGGTACGCGAACGTGGCGCGGAGGGCGTCACCGCGCTCTCCGCTGGTGGTGACTGCGTTGATGTCCAAGGCGGCCGAGACCGGTAGATCCTGGTTCTGGACATCGCCGATTCTGTCGTCTTCGACCGGGAGCCAGCCTACGCCGCGAAGATTCTCGGGAATTCCCGCGCCGTACCGTCCGAGATAGTTGAAGCTGATCTGCGGCGACGTCAAGGGTGCCAGTACGTTTCGCGACTCGTCGTCCAGGTAGCGGAGCATACCGAAGCCGATGCCGTGGTCCGGAATTCCGAGAAGTCGTTCCTTCACGGATTTGATCAACGCGCCGGCCGACGAACCGCCGCTCATCGCGTCGTCGACATCGATGCCGCGCAGATCGATTCGAACCGGATAGATGGTGGTGAACCATCCGACGGTACGAGACAGGTCCGCGCCGGGGACGATGTGGTCCTCGCGTCCGTGGGCCTCGAGCGAGACGAGCGAATCCTGGGTCTCGATACCTCGTGCACGTCGCCACGCGCCGACGGCCAGCGCGAGACCGGCCATCAAACCATCGTTGACGCTGCCGTGGAACACTTCCGGAACGGATGTCAGCAATGCCTCGGTCACGTCGGCCGACAGCTCGACCTCGACGTGATCGACCGTGGCGTACACGTCGATTTCCGGGTCGAGCGCTCGCGAACCGACCAGCGGATCGTCCCCGGACAGTGTGTCCTTCCACAACGCCAGCTCGCCCCGGCGGGACTCCGCCGCGTCGGCGAGACCGTGAGCCCAACGCCGCATCGACGTACCGACGGGAAGCAGGCTTATCGCCTCACCGGCCTCGAGCTGTGCCCATGCCGTGGCGAGGTCGGGAACCAATACACGCCACGACACGCCGTCGACGACGAGGTGATGCGCGACGATCAACAGTCGTCCGGACTTGTCGGCGGCTTCGAACCAGACGAACTGGATCATGGAGCCGCTCGCCGGGGCCAGACGTGCTGCTGCGCGTTCGAGCTCGGCCGAGGCGACCGAGGAGAACTCGTCACCGGTGCTCGAGCCGACCGAGACATGGTGCACCACCGCGGCAGCCGCGACGGAGCCGATGGGCTGCACGTCCAAGGTCCAGTGCTCGTCCTCGTGACGAAGGCGCGCACGCAGCATGTCGTGATGATCGAGCACCGACTGTACGGTCGCTTCCAGTGCGGATCGATCGATGTCGTCCGGCAAGGTCAGCAGCGCTGTCTGTGTGTGGCGGTCGAACACGTGCGTCCGGTCGATCATCCACTGGGTGATGGGCGTGAGCGGCACGTCACCCACGCCGCCGCCCGGAAGTTCTTCCAGCACCGTGACCGAGTCGCCGTCCGCGGACGACGCGACCTCGGCGAGTGCGGCAACCGTCTTGCGTTCGAACACATCCCGCGGCGACAGGACGAGGCCTGCTGCCTTGGCCCGCGACACCAACTGGATGGACATGATGCTGTCTCCGCCGAGAGCGAAGAACGAATCGTCGATACCGACCTGCTCGAGGCCGAGAACTTCGGCGAAGAGTCCAGCCAGCAGCTTCTCGATCGCGGTGTCCGCCGCTCGGCCGATGTCGGCCGGACCGTCGAACGTGGGCTCGGGAAGCGCACGGCGGTCGAGTTTGCCCGCAGGGGTCAGCGGAATCGACTCCAGCCGAACGAACGCGGTGGGGACCATGTGGGCGGGCAACACCGCGGCGACGTGCTCGCGCAGGATCGCCGCATCGACAGTCGGCGACGCGGACTCCGCGGCGACGAACCAGGTCACCAGGATGGTGTTGCCGGCCGGTCCCTTGACGCCGGCTGTCGTCGCGAAGTCGACACCGTCGTGCGCACCGACTGCCGCGTCGATCTCGCCGAGTTCGATGCGGAAACCGCGCACCTTGACCTGCGAGTCACTGCGACCGACGAACTCCAGTGCACCGGCCCGGTTCCAGCGAACGACGTCGCCGGTCCGATACATCCGGCTCCCCGGTTCACCGTAGGGATCCGCCACGAAGCGCTCGGCCGTCAGCGGAAGTCGACCGTGGTAACCGCGGGCGAGAGCCGGACCGGCAAGATACAGCTCACCCGGTACACCGACAGGCACCGGCCGCAAACGAGAATCGAGTACGACCTCGGCGAAACCGATTGTCGGAGAACCGATGTCCACGACGCCGCCGGGGGCGAGCTCGTTGCTGATCGACGAGAAGATGGTGGCCTCGGTCGGTCCGTACGCGTTGAACATCTTCCGGCCGGGCGCCCACCTGGACACCAACTCCGGCGGGCATGCGTCGCCGCCGGTTGCGATGACGCGCAGTTCCGGCAACTCCGTGTGGTCGACCGTTGCCAGCGCCGCAGGAGTGACGAAGGCATGGGTCACGTGCTTGTCGCGCATCAAGTTCGACAGGTCCGGGCCGCCGTACATCCCGGACGGTGCGATCACCATTGTAGCGCCTGCTCCGAACGCAAGTACGAACTCCAGGACGGACGCATCGAAACTGGGTGAGGCGAACGCCAACGTACGCGATCCCGGCTCCACCTCGAACCGTGAACGTTCTTCCGCGGCGAGGTTGGCCAGACCGCGGTGGGTCACCACCACGCCCTTGGGCACACCTGTCGACCCTGAGGTGTAGATCAGATACGCAGCGTCGTCGATTCGCAGCGGCTCCACACGCTCGGCGTCGGTGATCGCTGAGGTCGAGAACGTGGACGTCACGTGCTGGAAGCGCGGGTCGTCGAGAACCACCCAGACGACACGGTCGGACAACGCCGCCAGTGCGGAGTTGTCGGCGAGCGTCGTCAGTCCCAGCGCAGCACCTGAATCGGTGATCATGTGCGTGATTCGGTCTGCTGGGTACGTCGGGTCGACAGGCAGGAACGCCGCTCCGGCCTTCGCCGTGGCCCAGATGGCGACGATGGAGTCGACGCCACGCGGAAGTGCGAGCGCAACCACGTCACCGGGGCCGACACCGTGGTCGACGATCAGACGAGCCAGTCGGGAGGACCGAGCGTCCAACTCCCCGTACGTCATGACCCCGTTGTCGACATCGAGCGCATGGGCCGACTCGCCTGCGGACGCGACGGAGTCCGCCAGCAGTTCGGGCAACAGCCGAGGTGGCATCGGCGTGGCGCCGCGAACGGGCGTCAGCGCGTCGAGTTCGTCCGCGGACAGTATGTCGATGTCGCCGACGGCAACGCCGGAGTCCGAGGTGACCGCGTCCACGATTCGAACGAATCGGTGCGCGAACGTGTCGACGGTGGCAGCGTCGAACAGGTCGGTGGCGTACCGGAAGGAGGCCTCGATACCGGCAGCCTGTCCGGACGCGTCGAAGCGCTCGGACACGGTCAGTTGCAGATCGAAATTGGCGATGTCGTTCGCCAGATCCATTGCCTCGACGTTCAACCCGGGCAAAGTGATGTTCGGGCGATCCGTGTGCTGGAATTCCAGCATCACCTGGAACAGCGGGGTATGCGAGGTGGACCGGACGGGATCGAGCGCATCGACGACGCGCTCGAACGGAATGTCCGAGTGAGTGAACGCCGCGAGGTCGGTGGCCCTGACATCGGCCAGCAGGTCGCGGAAGGACCGCGCGGCGTCGATCTCGGTCCGCAGAACGAGTGTGTTGACGAACATTCCGACGAGATCGTCGAGTGCGGCGTCACCGCGACCGGCGATCGGTGTACCGACCGAGATGTCCGACGACGCGGACAGGCCGGACAGAAGCACCGCGAGCGACGCGTGAACGATCATGAACACGCTGGAATCGCGCAGCGTGGCCAGCTCCGTCATCCGTGCGTGGACCTGGGAGTCGATCGAGAACTCCACTGCCGCACCGCGGAAGGACGATTCGGCCGGACGCGGACGGTCCGACGGGAGGTCCAGAACATCCGGGGCTCCGGACAAGGTGTCCACCCAGAAGCCGAGTTGCTTGCTCATCACGGAATCGGTGTCCGATTCCTCACCCAGGAAGGCGCGCTGCCACAGCGAGTAATCCGCGTACTGCACAGGCAGAGCCGACGTCGTCGGCGCCTCGCCCTGGGTACGCGCGCTGTAGGCGACGATCAGATCCCGAGCGAGCGGACCGGTCGAGAATCCGTCGGAGGAGATGTGGTGCACGACGAACGCGAGCACGTGATCCTCCGGTCCGACCTCGATCAGTCGAGCTCGGACGGGGACACTGCTGGCAACGTCGAATCCTTCGGATGCGACCTCGGTGACGAGGCGAAGGACATCGTCCTCGGACTCGGCCGGGATCGGAGTCAGATCGGGCAGCGCCTGGTGCGATTCCAGAATCGACTGGACGGGACCGTCGTCGGTCAGAGGGAAGACGGTCCGCAAGGCCTCGTGGCGGTCGACGACGTCACCCAGTGCACTGCGCAGTGCGGTGGTATCGAGCCGGCCGGTCAGCCTCATCGCGAAGGCCACGTTGTACGCAGCCGACGATGTGTCGTACTGGTTGATGAACCACATACGCTGCTGTGCAAGAGAAACCGGGATGGACGCCGGTCGCTCCACTGGAACCAGTGCCGGCTTCGGGTCGGTCCGGTAGCCCTGCGATTCGACGGCCGCAGCCAGCGAACGCACGGTCGGCGAGTCGAACAGATCGCGAACGGTCAGGCTCGATCCGAGAGCCGAGTTGATGCGCGCCACGGCTCGCATCGCGACGAGAGAGTTGCCACCGACGGCGAAGAAGTTCTGGGTGACGCCGATGGGTTCTCCGCCCAGAAGCGCGACGAACTCTCCGACGATGATCTCCTCGACCGGATTCGACGGTGCGACGATCTCGTCGTCGGTCAGCGTGAACACCGGGTCCGGCAAGGCTTTCCGGTCGAGCTTTCCGCTGGAGTTCAGCGGGAACTCGGCCAGTTCGACCACGAGCGACGGCACCATGTACGCCGGAAGGGACTCGCCGACGGCGCGTGCCAACTCGGCTGCGTCGACGGTTGCTCCCCGCACTGGCACGACGTAGGCCACCAGAGCCTCGCCCGTGGAGACGGTGCGGTGCACGACGGCCACGGCGCGCGCGACGGATGGGTGGCGAAGCAGCGCCGATTCTACTTCCGGCAACTCGATTCGCAGTCCGCGGAGTTTCACCTGAAAATCGGTTCGGCCGATGTACTCGAGATTGCCATCGGCGCGCCACCGCACGAGATCACCTGTGCGGTAGAGACGTTCGCCCGGTTCACCGTACGGATCGGCGACGAAGCGATCGGCTGTCAGATCACCGCGACCGACGTAACCACGCGCGAGTTGGACACCCGCCAGGTAGAGCTCACCCGGTGCACCGATCGGCGCAGGCTTCAACGACGCGTCGAGGACGTAGGTGCGCGTGTTCCACACCGGAGCACCGATCGGAATCGACACCGGATCCGACGAGACGCAGTGGTACGACGTCACGTCGACCGCTGCTTCGGTGGGACCGTACAGGTTGTGCAACTGCGCATCCGAGAAGGCAGCGAATGCCTCCACCGTCGCAGGTGGCAAAGCCTCGCCGCTGCAGAACACCAAGCGCAGCGACTCGCAGTCCTCGGCGTGCGCACCGTCGACGAAAACGGCGAGCATGGACGGCACGAAGTGAAGGGTGGTGATCCTCTCACGCAGAATCACCCGCGACAGATACTCCGGATCACGGTGACCGTCGGGAGCTGCGATGACCAGTTTGGCGCCGACCTGCAAGGGCCAGAAGAACTCCCACACCGAGACGTCGAAGCTCGCCGGAGTCTTCTGCAGGACGTTGTCCGACGGCTCGAGCCGGTACCGGTCCTGCATCCACAGCAGCCGGTTGACGATGGCCTCGTGCGAGACGGCCACGCCCTTCGGCCGCCCCGTCGAACCGGAGGTGTAGATGACGTAGGCGGTGTTCGCGCCAGTGATGTCGCCGAGACGCTCCGACGAGCCCAGCGGAGTCGTCGCCCTGTCCGAGACATCGATCAGGTCGACGGCGAGGACCGGAGTGGCCACCGACACGTCGATCCAGTCCCTGCTCGTCGTCAGGATGCAGACGGGCTGCGCGCTGTCGATGACGTACGCCGATCGGTCCACGGGATGGTCCGGGTCGATCGGTACGTAGGCGCCGCCGGCTTTCATGATGGCGTACATGCCGACCAGCAGATCGGCGGACCGTCGAATCGCCAGTCCTACATGCGATTCCGGTCCGACTCCCAGCGACACCAGGTGACGTGCGAGCTGGTTGGCACGCTCGTCCAGCTCGCGGTACGTCACGTGCTCGTCGTCGAACACCAGCGCGATCGAGTACGGGCTTCGCGCGACCTGCAGGTCGAACAAGCTGCCGAGCGTCGGGTCCGATCCGACCTGGGGAGGGAGCCGGTGCTCGGTGGAGTTCCATACGGCGAGCACGGTGTCACGCTCGGACACCGACAGGATGTCGAGATTCCGAAGCGGCGCCTGCGGCGCACGGGTGATCGACTCGAGCAGCCGGAGAAAACGATCGACGAAGCGGTCGATGGTGCCCGGGTCGAACAGCGCGGTGGAGTACGTGAACGCCGCACTCGACGTGCCGCTGTCCCCCGCTGCTTCGTCGATCCGAAGCTGGAGATCGAACTTGGTGGTGTCGGTGTCGATTTCCTCGATGTTCACCGTCAGATCGGGTAGCTCGAGGTGCGCCCGCTGATTGTTCTGGAACTCCAACAACACCTGGAACAACGGAGAATGATCCGTCGACCGCGACGGCGCGAACTCGTCCACCAACCGCTCGAACGGCACATCGGTGTTGTCGAACGCAGCCAGATCCGCCGCCCGCGTCGCCGCCAACAACTCCACGAACGACAGGTGCGCCGACACCTCCGTCCGCAACACCAACGTCCCCACGAACATACCGACCAACGCATCCAACCCGGCCTCACCACGACCCGCGATCGGCGTACCCACCACGATGTCCTCGGTACCACTCAACCTGGCCAACAGGAGCGCCAGTGCGGAATGGAACACCATGAACGGTGTCGCGTCGTGTGCGGCGCCCAGCCGCACGAGCTCGGACCGCAGTTCCGCGGGAATCTCGAATCTCGTCGTTGCGCCCGCCACGGATTGAGTGCTGGGGCGCGGTCGATCGAGAGGCAACGGCAGAACGTCGGGCGCATCCGCCAGTACTCGGGACCAATACGCCAACTGGCGGGACATCAGAGATTCCGAGTCGGACTCCGACCCCAGCAGTCCGCGCTGCCACAGCGAGTAATCCGCGTACTGAACTGCCAACGGTTCCCAGGCCGGAACTTCGCCGGCCACCCGGGACGAGTACGCGATCATCACATCGGAGGCGAGCGGCGCCATGGAGGCACCGTCGGCCGCGATGTGATGCACCACGATGGCCAGCACATGCCGATCCTCACGACCGTCGAGCCGATAGAGCGTAGCTCTGATCGGCATGTCGGTCGTGACGTCGAAGCCGCGTGCAGCGTCGGACGACACGTGCCCGGCCAGTGCGCTCTCGTCGATGGACACCATGTCCAGCGACAGATCGACGTCGGCCACGTCGAGCACTACCTGCCGAGGCAGCTCGCCCACCGTCGGGAACACGGTTCGAAGACTCTCGTGGCGTTCGACCACGTCCGTCACCGCTGCGCTGAGCGCCGCGACGTCCACGGCACCGGACAACCGCACTGCCAGTGGGATGTTGTAGGCAGCCGACTGCGTGTCGAACTGGTTGATGAACCACATCCGTTGCTGGGCGAGCGACAGCGGAACCACGTCCGGCCGCTCCGCACGAACCAGCGCGGGACGATTCGACGAGCCGGCGGTGTCCTCGGCACGAGCGGTCAACCCGACGACCGTCGGCGCCTCGAACAGATCGAGAACCCGCAGAGACGAACCGAGATCGGCGTTCACCCGAGCGATCAATCGTGTTGCGACCAAGGAGTTTCCGCCGAGATCGAAGAAACTGTCGTCGATGCCGACCTTCGGCGAGTCCAGCAGGTCCGCGAAGACCGCGGCCACTCGTCGTTCGTTGTCCGTCCGTGGGGCACGGAACACCGAGTGCGACGCCAGCGTCGGAGACGGTAGTGCGCGTCGGTCCAACTTGCCCGCCGGAGTCAACGGAATCGACTCCAACACAACGAACGCCGACGGAACCATATGCGACGGCAACACACCCGCCACGAACTCCCGCAAACCCTCCACATCCACAACCGCACCCACCACCGGCAACACATACGACACCAACACCGTCGCACCCGACGGACCATCCACACCCACCGTCGTCACGAAATCCACATCACCATGACCCACCACCACCGAATCGATCTCACCCAACTCGATCCGGAAACCACGCACCTTCACCTGAAAATCACTACGACCCACATACTCCAACACACCCGAACCGGACCACCGCACCACATCACCCGTGCGATACATCCGCACACCACCACCGAACGGCGCCGCAACGAACCGCTCCGCCGTCAACGAAAAACGATCATGATAACCACGAGCCACACCAGGACCCGACAAATACAACTCACCCACCACACCCACCGGAACAGGCCGCAGGCGCGAGTCCAGGACGAGCTGTTCCGAACCCGAGATGGGAGCGCCGATGTCGACACCACGATCAACCGTCAGTGGCTCGCTGACCGACGAGAACACCGTGGCCTCGGTCGGACCGTACGCATTGAACAGCGACCGCCCTGCACCCCACCGCTCGACCAGCTCCGCACTCGCTGCATCACCACCGGTCACCACGACCTTCAGATCATCCAGACCCGACGGATCCACCGACGCCAACGCAGCAGGCGTCACGAACGCATGGGTCACCGACTCGCCCGACAACACTGCAGCCAACTCGGAACCGCCGTACACATCCGTCGGCGCGATCACCAGTGTGCCGGCGCCGCCGAAGGCCAGCAGCACTTCGAGCACCGACGCATCGAAGCTCGTCGAGGCGAACGCGAGCACACGTGAGTCGGTGGTGACCCGGAAGCGAGCCCGCTCCTCCTCCACGAAGTCGCCGAGTCCGCGGTGCGTGACCACCACGCCCTTCGGCACACCTGTCGATCCCGAGGTGTAGATCAGATACGCCGCATCGTCCAGCGACGGCACCGGACTCGGTGTTTCAGGCCTCGGTGTTTCAGGACTCGGTGTTTCAGGACTCGACACAGTCTCGGCAGCGACGAGGTTCGATTCGTCGAGCGAGACCCAATCCACCGAGGGCCCGGACTCGGCCAGTACGTCGATGTACTCCGACGTCGACACCCCTACCGCGACACCGGAATCCGACAGCATGTGCGCAAGGCGATCCGCCGGGTACGACGGGTCGACCGGTACGAACGCACCGCCGGCCTTGGCCACTGCCCACACGGCAATCACGTACTCCACCGAGCGCCGCAATCCGACTGCCACGAACGAACCGACACCGACGCCGCGTGCGACCAACAGCTCGGCCACTGCAGTCGACCGAGAATCCAGCTCTCCGTAGGTCACCGGTGCACCCGAACCCGCAACCACCAATGCCTCGGCACTCACCCCCGCAGCCTTCACCGCGGAGGCGAAGATCTCCGGCAACAACTGCCCGCCCACCGACGACGCACCGCGAACCGGGACCAGGGCAGCCCGCTCGGCGGACGTCAGAACATCGACGTCGCCGACCGGACGGGCCGGATCGGTGGCCGCGCTGCGCAGCAACGTCACGAGCCTGTCGAGATGCGCCTGCGCTCGGCCGTCGTCCGCTTCCGAGTCATGGACGAACCGAATCGACATACCGGCGGGAACGCCGAGCGCATCGAACGTCTCGTGCACGGTGACCACGACGTCGACCACATCGAGATCGTCGCCCAGGTCCTCGACTCCGAACGACAGAAGCACGCGGATCAAGTCCGCTTTCGTGGACCCCGCCGAGTTGACCGTCGCACCGACCGACTCCAGCGATGCGCCCGCGTGAGCCAGTGCAGCCGAATCGATGTCACGCAGCCGAGCACCCAGATCGGAGAACGACTCCGCTGCGTCGACCGACGACCGGAGGACGACGACGTTGCCGTCGGTCGATCGCGTACGCACGCCGATCGAGATGTCGGTTTCGTCGGCCAGTCGTGACAGCAGCACGGCCAACGCCGAGTGGACGGACACCAGCACGCTGGCGTTCTGTTGATTGGCCGCCGACAACAGGCCGCGGTGGGTGGCGGCGTCGATCGACGCGGAGGCTGTCCTCGGAGTCGGAGCGCCCGTCCGTTCCCCCTTGGATCCTGCGCTGGCGAACCCGGCGAAACCGACGGGGCTGGGCGCGTCGGAGAGCACCGAGGTCCAGTAGTCGAGTTCGGAACGCTCGGCGCGCCGAATCCTTCCCACGTCCGCACTCGGGCGATGAACGGTATCGACCGCGTCGTGCGGGCTCGCTTCGACGAACGCGTCGACGACCTCGACGAACGTGCGGTGGTGACGGACGAGGTCCTCGTCGACGTAGCGATTCGGGTTTCCGCGGAAGTCCACGAACGTTCGTGCAGGGCTACCACTCTGGTAGATGTTGACCAGCAGGTCCTCGACCGGACCGGAAGTGACGATGTTGAATTCGCCTGCAATGGAACCGAGTTGGATCTGCTGGTGGAACAGCATCACGTTGACCATCGGACCCGTGAGGTCGGCGTCCCGGCCGCGCGTCGCCAGTTCGCGCCGAATGTCTTCGAGGCTGAACCTCTGGTGACGCAACGCACCCATGAGTTCCAGCTGCACCTGCTGTACGAGGTCGCCCACGGTGCCGTCGGGATCCACACGGATCGACAGCGGAGCGACGTTGACGAGCATGCCACCCGAACGACGGAGCAACGCGGTGGTTCTTGCCGACACTGGAATGTTGATCAGCACCTCGTCGCGCCCGGTGACCCTGGCGAGGTAGCACGCGAACGCGGCGATGACGACGGCCGCGGACGTCGCGCCCTTGGTCGCGTCCGATGCTTCGAGCGCATCGACGATCTCGGTGCGCAACGCTTCGCTCGACAGTGTGCTTGCCGCGACGGTCGCGCCGGGTGTGTTCGCGAGGGAAGCACCACCACGCGCGTGGCCGACGTGTTCGACCCAGTAGTCGCGGTCCGATTCGAATCGACCGGAGGAGCGGTACTCCTGGTCCAGCTGGTACAGCTTCTGCAGTTCGGCGGCTTTGGCCGGTGGCGGCTGTGTGCCTTCCTGCTCCGCGGTGTAGAGCTCCGCCGTCCGATTCACCATCGTCATGGCTCCGTAGCCGTCGAGCGCAACGTGGTGGATCTTGCTGTACCAGAGGTACCGGTCGTCCTCGACGTGAAGAATCCAGACGTCCACCAGGCGATCGGTGGTCACGTCGACCGGAGCGGTGTAGTTGCGATCGATCCACGTCTTCGCCGCGGCCATGGGGTCGTCCTCGGACCGCAGGTCGAGGTAGTCGACCGAGTCGTCGATGCTGTGATCGATCACCTGCATCGGTTCGCCGTCGACCTCGAACAGACGGATGAAGGCGGACTGGAACTCATGGCCGGCTTGACGCGTCGACTTCCTCAACAACTCCAGGTCGAGGTCGCCCCGCAAGTCCACGTACTGCGCGATGCAGACAGGAACCGACGGCGCCAACTGCTGCGCGAACCACATTCCACGCTGAGCCGACGACAACGGGAACGGCTCCGATGCACCTCCCTCGGGAGGAAGTGATCCATGGGACTCGCCTGAGACCGCGGCGCGCATTCAGACACCTTTCCGAGTCGACGTCGAAAGAGACGACGAACGCAGCGAAGAATTGTCAGGGACAGTTGCCGAGGTACGTGCAGTCAACAGTCATTTCCGTTCCGAGCGTGGTTCAGCAACTGGGCCCTGGTCGAGTACAGGTCTATCGGTACGGCTATCCGCCTACCCGACCGTTCACAGTTGGTTCGTTGCGCGCTGCGGTCGGGATTGGGTTCGAAAAGAATGCCGAAAAAGGCTCGATGCCGGTTTTCGATACATTCGATGGACTTGGGGATTCATTCGGAGAAATTGGTTGAATTCGATAACCGAGCAGCGCACACATCATCGACGACCCCTCCCGTACGTACACGTCACCGACCGCGCAATTGCGGGAAATTGCGCGCCAACGATCAGTTGCGATCCAGGGACCACAGCGGTCTACAAACATACAATAAGAACCCGCCGGTTTTGTAGCGGATCACTATTGAAGAATCGAGCCTACGTCACGATTCGTTACACGAATCGCGCTCTCGAACAGGCCGACCAGGAATCCTCCGTCCGAATGACAGCTCGACATTCCCGAGAACCGCTCACGGTCGAATATCGGATTCGAAACCCTTTTCCTGCGCGTTTTCGGACTTCGAGTTTGTTCTTCTGCCGATCACTGCGGTGCCGATCACGAACGCCCCGGCCAGCACACACAGCAGATACTCCGGCCACGGACCCACTGCGGTGGCAATCGTCGTATCGGTCCGAAGAGCGACACGTTGAACGAGAACCTCCGGCACGAACAGATCGCTCGCCTGCTCGACGTCGCCCCGCGGCGACACCGTCGCGCTGATTCCGCTCGTTGCGGCGACAACGACGTCGCGGCCGTGCTCGACCGCGCGAACACGGGACATGGCCAACTGCTGGTACGTCATCTCGGTGTCCCCGAAGGTCGCGTTGTTCGTGGGGATCGCGATGAACTGGGCACCCGATCGAACGGACTCGGTCAACGCTCGGTCGAACGCCACCTCGTAACAGGTTGCGATTCCGACTGCCACGCCCGCGGCGTGGACGACACCGTTGCCCGTGCCTGGCACGAAATACCCGGCACGATCGGCATACTCGGAGAACAACCGGAAAAAACTTCGGTAGGGCAAGTACTCACCGAAGGGTTGAATGATCTTCTTGTCGTGTCGTTCACCCGGACCGTCGGCACCGTTCCAGGCGATCACCGAATTGGTGGTAGTCCTGTCGTCGTTGACCAGAACGGAACCGACCAGAATCGGAGCACCGACGGCCTCCGACGCCTCGGTGATCAGTGCCGCCGCGTCCGCGTTTCGCAACGGGTCTATGTCCGACGCATTTTCCGGCCACACGACGATGTCCGGTTCGGCCACTCGGCCCGCCGCCACGTCGTCGGCCAGGCGCAGCGTCTCGCGGACGTGGTTGTCCAACACCGCACGTCGTTGCGCGTTGAAGTCGAGGCCCAACCGAGGAACACTCCCCTGCACGGCCGCCACGGTGATGGATGGTTCGTCCCCGGACGCCTGCGCGGGCGCGAGGGTCGGCAACAGTGCGAGCGCGGCAACGGACGCGACCACGGTGGTAGCGGTGGCTGTTGCCCATCGGCCACGCGAACGTGGCCCGAGGGTGCACGCCACGAGCGCTGCGATTCCGCATCCTGTCAACGCCACACCGAAACTCAGCAGCGGCGCTCCTCCGACACTCGCCAACGGCAGTAGAAACCCGTCCGGCTGGCCGAATGCGAGTCTGCCCCACGGAAAGCCCCCGAACGGAAACGACGACCGCGCCCACTCGACGAGACTCCATGCCAGGGCAATCGACAGTGGCCACCACCGAGACCTCCCGAGGACGGCTGCAAGGACGCCGAAGACACCGATGAACACGGACTCGGCGGCCGCCAGGGCCAACCAGGGCAACGGCCCGACGTACACGCCGATCCAGGGAAGCAGCGGGACGAAGAAGCCGAGGCCCGCCACGAATCCGTACCCGAAGCCTGCTTTCTTCGACGGGCGGTTCGAAGACCCGATACCCGACACGACCCCGACGAGGATCGCGACACCGACCGGGGCGAGGAACCACAGGTGCCGAGGCGGGAAGCTCGCGAACAGCAAGAGACCGGCGACAGCAGCGAGGACGGTGGAAACACCGACGCGCAGGAACGCGCGCGGATCACGCTTCATGGATCACTCGTCCGCGGTGCACCGTGCGCAGGCAACGAGGGCTCGGAGACTGCGGATCGAGGGCGGGCAGCGGGGGTACTCCGGCCCTCGGATCGGTAGACCACCGTGCAACCGAATCGGCGGGTGCGCGCACGACCAGCTCGTCGGCATCCCAGACTGCGTAGCTCGCGGGGGCACCGGGAAGCAACGTACCTGCCAGACCGTCGCGCACACCGCCCGCTCGCCACGCACCTCTGGTGGCAGCCGAGAACGCCGCCCGAGGTGACACCGCGCTTCCTGGAGTGCGGTGTCCGACTGCGTATCGCAGAACGCCCCATGGATCGACCGTCGTCACCGGGGCGTCCGATCCGAATGCAAGGGACACACCTCTCGATGCGAGCGAGGCGAACGGGTTCAGCTCCCGCGCCCGCTCCACGCCGAGTCTGGATGCGTAGAGGGCGTCGTCACCACCCCACAACCCGTCGAAGGCCGGTTGCATGCTGGCGATCACCCCGAGAGACGCAAGAACGTCCGCCTGCGCGTCCGACACCATCTCCAGGTGCTCTATCCGGTGCCCGAGCGCAGCTACCGCCGGACCGCCGAACACCTCGGCGGTCCGGAGCAGCGCCGCGGTGACAGCGCCGACGGCACCGTCCCCGATTGCATGAAATCCCGCCTGGATGCCGGCTTCGGTACACGCGGACAGATGAGCGGCGATGGACTCGACGTCCTGGAAGGCGATGCCGGTGCCGTCATGGTCGGCGTACGGCTCGGTCAGCCACGCCGTGTGGGAGCCGATGGATCCATCGACGAACAGGTCCCCGCCCAGCGCGGCCGCACCCGTCGACGAGAGCAGCTCGCGGGCGTGCTCAGCGCTGGTGGCCAGTTCGCCCCAATAGCCGCGGACCTCGACACCGTGCTGCGTCGCCGACAACTCGGCGAAGTCGGTGGAGCCCGAGATGTCCGGGCCCGCGCACTCGTGAACCGCGCAAATACCCTGGGCTGCAAACAGATCCAGTGCCGCGAGCCGGGCCCGCGTGCGCAGCCGCGGGCCGATCAATGCCCGAGCAGTGGACCGGACCGCGTGATGGGCGTCGGCCGTGACCGGCTCCTGCGGGTCGAACCCCAACTGGGAGCTCGTGATTCCGCTGGCAATCCGAAGGGGCGACGAGCAGGCGGCCGAATGTGCGTCGATCCGCGACAGGTACACGTTTCGGCCGGGCGCAATCGCGTCCAGATCGGCAGTGGTCAGCGCCCCGCCATCGCCCCACGTCGAATCGTCCCAACCTTGTCCCCACACCACATCGTCGGATGTCTGCTCGACGTGCCGCCGGATTCGGTCCAGGCAGTCGGCCCGAGTCGCAGCTCCCGTCAGATCCAGTCCGACGACGGACAACCCGAGTGCCGTCGTGTGCACGTGCGAATCGACGAACGCAGGCGCGACGAATGCGCCTGCGAGATCGATTTCCTCGGCGCCCGGATGCAGGGCTCTGCCCGTGCGATCCTCGCCGGTCCATGTCACGACACCGTCGGTGACGGCCATCGCCGTTGCGTCGGGTGCCGTCGGGCTGTAGATCCGTCCACCGAGGAGCAGTTGGGTACTCACGACAGACCAGTCTGCCCTCAGCGAGTGGGCTTCTGGAAATCCTGAGGCTGAGCTTCGATGATGGCCCCGGACAGCCGCGGGCCCGTCGAATCCGGGACGACCTCGCCGTCGATGACCGTCGGCCGCATCCGCGCCGTGGTCGCGGCGACAGTGGGCATCCACCGCGCTGCGGCGAGCAGGACCAACGGACGCAACGCCCACCTCGTGAACGGCAGCAGGAGCAGGATGCCGAAGAGCGACGTCACCAAGCCGGGCACGAACATCGCCACCGCGCCTATGGCGAACAGCACACCGTCCGCGACTGCGACACCGGGCGCACGCTCACCACGTCCGGCGGCGCGCAAGCCGTCCATCACCCGGCGTCCCTGAGAGCGGACCAGGATCAAGCCGACAGCCGACCCCGCCAGCAACAGCAGCACGGTCCACAGCACACCGATGGCGCTTCCTACTGCGACCAGGGCAGCTACCTCGACGATCACGTAAAGAAGAAAGAGAGCAAACACCGTCGTTCCTTTCGTTGCCTGTAGCGACAACGAACGAAGTGGTCTGGAATACTCCCGACCCCCGAGAGGTCTTCGTTTTTTATCAGGAACCGAGGCGCCCTACGACCCAGGACGAACGAGTCCGGTCTCGTAGGCGAGCACCACAGCCTGCACTCGGTCACGTAGACCGAGCTTCGTGAACATGCGACCGACGTGGGTTTTGACCGTCGCCTCGGACAAACCGAGCCGTTGCGCGATCTCGGCGTTCGACAATCCCGTCGCCAGCAGCTCGAGGACTTCGCGTTCGCGATCGGTCAAAGCGTCGAGCATCGCTGGATCACGCAACGGGGTGGCCTCGTCCGCGACCATTCTCGTCAGCAATCGCTTGGTGACCTTGGGCGAGACGACGGCATCTCCCCCGGCGATGCTGCGGATGGCGGACACCAGATCGTCCGGTGGAGTGTCCTTGAGGAGGAACCCGCTCGCACCGGCGCGGATCGCGCCAAGCACATGCTCGTCCAGATCGAAGGTCGTCATCACCAGCACCCGCGAGTGCGACGCCGAGGACGTGATCTGCTCGGTCGCCTCCACGCCGTCGATGCCGGGCATCCGTACGTCCATCAGAACGACGTCGGGCTGCAGGTCGGCCACCGCCTCCAACGCCGCTTTGCCGTCGGCGGCCTCACCGACGACGTCGATGTCCTCCTGCGCGTCGAGCACCATCGTCAGTCCCATACGCATGAGTTCCTGGTCGTCGACGATGAGAACGGAGATCGGCACCTGCACAACCTATCTTCACTCGAGCGGTAGCTCTGCTCGTACTCGCCACCGACCGTCCGACATCCTGCCCGCGTCCAACGTTCCCTGCAGAACTGCGACCCGCTCCCGCATACCCAGCAAGCCGTTTCCCGTCCCTTCGACGGCGATGGGCGGGGCACCGACACCGCTGTTGAGAATCTCGACGAGCACGTCCTCGTCGCGACGGATCACCGACACCGACGCTTTCGGGGCGTGTCCACCGTGCCGAAGCACGTTCGTCAGCGATTCCTGTACCAGCCGGTGGACACCCAGGCTGATCGCCGGACTGATGTCGTCGAGATTGCCGGTCTGCTCCAGCTCCACGTTCAATCCGGCCCTCGACATCATGTCCACCACCTTCGCGAGGCCGGCGGTGCCGTACATCGGCATGTCATCCGCGTGCGGGTTGGTGCGCAGAAGCGCAACCGTGCGCCGTAGTTCGGCGAGAGCCGCGCGTCCCGTTGCGGAAATGTTCGCCACGGCCTGCTCGGCACGTTCGGGATCCTTCCGGATCGCGTAGGACGCACCGTCCGCCTGGACGACCATCACGCTCACTCCGTGGGCGATCACGTCGTGCAGCTCTCGTGCGATGCGGGTGCGCTCCATCGCCACCGCATCCTCCGCCCGCCGATCACGGTCGTACTCCGCGACGGCGAGCCGTGCCTCGACCGCCTCGTCGTAGGCACGACGTGCGCCGAGGAACTCCGCCGCCAGCCAGGCCAGCGCGTACATCAGCACCGTGAACAGAATCGACGTGAACGGATCCTGATCGAGGAAGACCAACGACACCATCCCGTCGACGGCCACGGCCACGAGGTAGATCGCACCCTCGCGCCGACCGACGTACGCCACCAGCGTGTACAGCATGATCGGAAGCGCGAGCAGCGACGGATGCAGACTGGTAGTGTCCCCCAGCGCATGTCCGGTGAGAACACTCAGGATGGACACGATCAGTACCGCTCCGGACACTGTTCGCGGGTGTCGCCTGCGCCACGCGACCGGAGCCGACACAGCCACGGCGACCAGTACGAACAACGGCCACAGCACATCCGTGGCCGAGCCGATGAACACTATGGCGTCGGTCAGGAACAACGCGCAGGCCAGGAGAGAATCCGCGACGAAGGGCTTGCCCCTGAGCCACAGGCTGAATCTGCGCATGTGATTGAGTTTGCCGTATGACGGCTGCCGACTGGGGATTGCTCATGGTTGCCGCGTTCAGCGCCGGGTGGGTCGATGCCGTCGTCGGAGGCGGCGGCCTCATCCTGCTTCCGGCACTGCTCGTCGTGGCCCCTGGATTGTCCGCACAAGCCGCTTTGGCGACGAACAAGATGACCGCGGTGTTCGGAACGTGCGCAGCCGTCGTCACCTTCGCTCGCAAGATAAAGATCGAATGGCGAGTGATGGCGCCTGCAGGCCTTGCCGCAGCCGTCACGTCGGCATGCGGTGCGGCCGCAGTCTCTCTCATCGACCGCGACCTGTTCATTCCGATCATCATGGTCGTCCTCGTGGGAGTCGCCATCCTGGTGACGGCGCGGCCGACGATCGGCACTGTGGCAGCCCACAATCCACCGAGTCGACGCAAGTTTCTCGTGGTGGTCTTCCTGGCGGCGGGTGCATTCGGCTTCTACGACGGAATCCTCGGACCGGGCACCGGCACGTTCTTCATCATCGCGTTCGCCACCCTGCTCGGTACCGAGTTCGTCCGCAGTGCGGCGATGGCGAAAGTGCTGAACCTCGGTTCCAACGTAGGCGCTTTGGCCTTCTTCGCGATCACTGGCCACGTGCTGTGGCAATTGGGTGCTGCGATGGCCGTGTGCAATGTGATCGGCGCGCTGCTCGGGTCGAGGACCGCACTGTCGAGGGGATCGGGGTTCGTCCGAATCGTGCTGTTGGTGGTCGTGATCGGCATGGTTGTCCGCCTGGGATGGCAACAGTTCGGCTAATCTCCATCCCTGTGACCCTGCCTCCGCACACGCACACGCACACACGCACCGTCGATGCGGATTTTCTCGATCTCCCTCTGAAAGCACTGGCCGGCGCCGCACTGGAGGCGGCGAAGCGAGCCGGGGCATCCCACGCGGACTTCCGAGTCCACCGATTGGTCACCCAGTCGCTGAACATGCGCGACAGCGTCGTCCAATCGGCGGTGGACAGTTCGGAGATCGGTCTCGCGGTCCGTGTCGTCGTCGACGGCACATGGGGGTTCGCGTCCGAATCCGAACTGTCGGAAGCGTCGGCGTCGAAGGCAGCGCAGTCCGCCGTTGCAGTCGCACGGGCACTGCGATCGCTCAACCGCGAATCCGTCGAACTGGCCGACGAACCCGTGTACCGCGACGCGACGTGGGTGTCCCCCTACACCGTCGATCCGTTCTCGGTTCCGACGACGGAGAAGGTCGAGCTCCTCGCCGCGTACTCGGATTCTCTTCACACCGCCGAGGGCATCGACCACGTCACTGCGTCCGTCCTGCAGGTCAAGGAACAGACGTTCTACGCCGATCTCGCCGGCAGCTCGATCACCCAGCAGCGGGTTCGCCTGCACCCACAGTTCGAGGCCACCACCGTCGACCACGAGGCAGGCGTGTTCGAGACGATGCGCACGTTGGCACCTCCCACCAGTCGCGGATGGGAATATCTGGGACCCGGCAGCACCTGGGACTGGTCCGACGAACTGGAGCGGATTCCATACTGGCTGTCGGAGAAAGTGAAGTCTCCGACGGTCACCCCCGGCACTCTGGATCTGGTAGTCGATCCGACCAACCTGTGGCTCACCATCCACGAATCGATCGGCCACGCAACCGAATACGATCGTGCCATCGGGTACGAGGCGGCCTACGCGGGTACGTCGTTCGCCACGCCGGACAAGTTGGGGACGCTGAAATACGGCAGTGCCCACATGCACGTCACTGCGGACCGCACCGAACGGCACGGACTCGCGAGCATCGGATACGACGACGACGGCGTCGCCGCGCAGCAGTGGGACCTGGTCAAGGACGGCGTACTCGTCGGCTACCAGCTCGATCGCGTGTTCGCCCCTCGACTCGGCCTGCCTCGTTCCAACGGCTGCTCGTACGCCGACTCACCCCACCACGTACCGATCCAGCGCATGGCCAACGTGTCGCTTCGACCGGACCCCGACACCGACCGTACCGTCGACGATCTGGTGGCCGAAGTCGAGGACGGCATCTACATCGTCGGCGACAAGTCCTGGTCCATCGACATGCAGCGGTACAACTTCCAGTTCACCGGCCAACGCTTCTTCAGGATCAGGAACGGCCGGCTCGACGGCCAGGTTCGCGACGTCGCGTATCAGGCGACGACAACCGATTTCTGGGGTTCGATGGACCTCGTCGGCGGCAAGTCCACGAGGCGGCTCGGTGGTGCGTTCAACTGCGGCAAGGCACAACCCGGGCAGGTCGCGGCGGTCAGCCACGGATGCCCGGCTGCACTGTTCCGCGGTGTCAACGTGCTCAACACTCGATCGGAGGCGGGCCGATGATCGCCGGACACGAGGTGATCGAACGTGCACTGTCCGCGGCGACGGTCGACGAGACGATCGTGATCGTCACCGATTCCAGCGAGGCCTCGCTCCGCTGGGCCGGCAACTCGATGACCACCAACGGCATCTCGACGCTTCGACGCTGGACGGTGATGTCGATCGTCCGCACCGACGCAGGGGCACGCGCCGCGACCGTGTCCTCCACGTCGGTGGACCCCGCGGACATCGCGGGCGTCGTCGCCGCAGCGGAACGAGCAGCGCGCGCGGCCGGTGTCGCCGAGGATGCGATGCCGCTTCTGACGGGCACCAGCGTGCCGGACGGCTGGGAGGCACCGTCGCAGCGAACGAACATCGACGTGTTCGGTTCGCTCACCGGTGGCCTGTCGTCGGGGTTCGACGGCACCGACCAGCTCTACGGATTCGCACACCACCAGGTGGAGACGGTGTGGCTGGGAAGTTCGACCGGGATCCGCAAGCGATACACCCAACCGACAGGATCGGTGGAGATCAACGGCAAACGCGGTGACGCCAGCGCGTGGGTCGGCACCGGGACCACGCGGTTCGACGACGTCGCGGTGGACTCACTGCTGGCCGATCTGTCCACGCGCCTGGACTGGGCCGACACACGCGTCGACCTCCCGGCAGGACGGTACGAGACGATACTGCCTCCGTCGGCAGTCGCCGATCTGATGATCTATCTCATGTGGACGATGGAGGGTCGGGGCGCCCAGGAAGGACGCACCGCATTGTCGCGCGCCGGTGGAACTCGCATCGGAGAGAAACTCGGCACTCTCGACCTGACATTGTTCTCCGATCCCGCGGCACCCGGCCTCGAGTACTCGCCGTTTCTGGCGACGGGATCGTCCAACGACTCGGTGTCACTGTTCGACAACGGGCTGCCGACCTCACGCGTCGACTGGATCGCCGACGGCGTGATCAATGCCCTCTCCTATCCCCGCTTCGCAGCCGAGGAGTACGCGACTCCCGTGACCGCGCCCGGGGACAACCTGATCCTCACCGGTGGCGACACGTCCATCGAGGACATGATCGCCGGGACCGAACGTGGTCTGCTTTTGACCACGCTGTGGTACATCCGCGAGGTCGATCCCGCGACGCTGCTGCTGACCGGCTTGACACGAGACGGCGTCTACCTGGTCGAGGACGGCGAGGTCGTCGGATCGACGAACAACTTCCGTTTCAACGAAAGCCCGCTCGACCTGCTCCGACGAGCAAGCCAAGCGGGCATCAGTTCGCCGACACTACCTCGGGAATGGAAGGACTGGTTCACGCGAACAGCGATGCCGCCGTTGCGCATTCCGGACTTTCACATGTCCTCGGTCAGCGCGGCCCAGTAGTCGTCGACACCTACTCGGCCGGTCCCGACACCTCGAGTGCGATGTTGTCGGGGTCGCGGAACTCGAGGATCGCGAGGCCGGGGCCTCCGCTCTTGATTCCCTCGTGCGCGATACCCAATCGGTCGAGAGTGTCCACCGCATCCTGCAGCGCCTGCCGACTGTCCACGCCGAAACTCAGGTGATCGAGCCCCGCACGGTCCGCGTCGAAGTTGTCGTCGTCCGGTGCGACCGGACGGAGACCGAACAATCCGCCGGGGAACTGGTAGATGACTCCACCGAACAGAAACCACAGGGATTTCTTGGTCTCCTCGTCGGCATTCGGGTCGTACTCGAACGCCACATCGAAACCGAACACGTCGTCGTAGAACTTTCGCGACACGTCGATGTCGCTGACCGTGAGCCGGACATGATGGAAATCCGTAGCTGCAATCGGCACGGTGCTTCTCCGCTCTGGTGGTCTCTGCCACCCGTTGTTGGTCCTCTATCCGACACCGCCCTGCCTGTCGTCCGCAGGCCGCCGACGTACATGTACCCACTTGCGCATATCGGAATCAGACCGAACGGGATCAGGTGACACCGCGTCACGCGGACCCGTCGTACACCTGAACTCCGCCCAGATAGGTCGCGAGAACGTCCAGGTCCGCGATGGTCTCCGGTGGGACGTCACGGGGGTCGGCGGACAGAACGACGAAGTCCGCGTACTTGCCGACCTCGATCGATCCGATGACGTCGTCGGAGAACAACTGCCAGGCGGCATCGATGGTCTGCGCGCGGATGGCCTGATCGACCGTCAGGCACTCTTCCGGGGCGGACACCGATCCGCTGGGCGTCGTTCTGGTCACCGCCACGGCGATGTTGCGCAGCGGTTCCTCGGGTGTGACCGGCGGGTCGTTGTGCAGCGAAATCCTCATGCCTGCTGCGACGGCAGACCCGGCAGGCATCCAACGGCTACCGTGCTCGGGACCGAACAGTCCGTCCACCAGGACGTCTCCCCAGTAGTGGATCTGATCGACGAACAGACTGCACGTGACACCGAGAGCCACAGCACGCCTCAACTGATCCTGCCGGATCGCGCCGACGTGTTCGAGCCGAAGCCGGTGATCGGAACGAGGATGATGGCGAAGCACACTGTCGTAGACATCGAGAATCGTGTCGATCCCGTTGTCTCCCATCACGTGACACGCGATCGGCCAGCCGCGCGGGAAGTAGGCGTCGACGATCTCGGTCAGTTGTTCGTGGGTGTAGTTGGCGTGTCCGCAGGACCCGGGTTCGACGCCGATGCTGCGGGTCGCGTCGGTGTCCAGGTACGGGAACGACAGATCTATGTTGCCGATCCACGGCGAGCCGTCCACCCAGATCTTGATTCCGGTGTGCCTGATCATGTCGTCCCCAGCCCCGGGATCGGTGCTCGCCGTCATCGCCGGACTCGACATCTCGTAGGTCCGGAGCCGGACGGTCAACGCTCCGGACTCCTCGAACCCGGCCACCAGCGGCCCGAATTTCGGGTCGTACGCCATCTCGGAACACGTCGTCAGGCCGGCACGGTTCAGCCGTGCACATTCAGCGGCAAGCATGGCCGGATAACCCCCTGCGGTCATCGCACCCGCGACGAGCGGAAACACCGCTCCGGTTTCCCGCGCGGTCCCGTCCAGCTCGCCGTCGACGTCTCGGCCGTACGCCGCGCCTTTGGGGTCGGGGGTGTCTCGATCCAGACCCAGGCTCCGTGCTGCTGCCGAATTGAAGAACGCGAGATGCCCGGAATTGTGCAGAACGACCAGGGGTGTTGCCGGCGCGATCGAGTCCAGCCAGTCCAGTGTCGGATCGGGAAGTCCGTGCTGCAACAGTCCATCCCAGCCGCTGAGGAACGCTCCGTCGTCACCGCGTCTGGCGACTTCGCTCCGTATCGCGTCCAGGATTTGCGCCGGATCGGTCATCGTCACCGGGCGGATGTCGACCATCCGATCCGAGAGCACCAACGCTTCCATGAGCGGATGACCGTGGGCCTCGACGAGCCCCGGCAGCACGCATCCGTCGCCGACGTCGATCACCCGGGTGGCGGGACCGACGAGAGGTTCTGTTTCGGCCCGAGAGCCGACGGCCACGATTCGGCCGCCTCTCACACCGACGGCTTCGGCGGTGGGAAAGGATGGATCGACCGTCAGAATGCGGCCGAGAAGTACCAGGTCTGCGTCACCGAAGTCCGACATGAGCGCCAGTATGGCGCCCGGCGCGGGCAATCACCGCCGGATTCGAAGCGACTACGCGCCGTGACCGCCGGATCTCACCCGATCATGATGGGACGACGGAAATGCCGACCGTCCCCGATTTGCCACGACGCAGTGAACTGCCCTTCACCGTCAGCCATCCGAGGATGCCGTACTTCGACGCGATCGCCGCACGTGCCTGCTCGGTACCTGCCGCATCGAGGATCTCGGCGACGCCGTCCACCGCCGCGCCTTCGACCTTGCCACGCGCAGTGCACGGCGCAACCGTCACCTTCGCGTTTCGCTTGATCCGCTTGACCTTCCACGAGTCCGTCGTCGTCCACACCAGCAGCCGGTCGCCGTCGCGCGCCCCCCACAGCGGCGTCGCGACGGGCGTGCCGTCCTTCTTGAACGTGGTGAGCGAAACGTACTTGCCGTCGGCGATCTCCTGGAACGTGGCCATGCCGATCAGGATACGGCTATTCGCCCTCGAGGTCGCCTTCCGTTTCCAGGTAGACCTGGCGCAACCCATCGAGGATGTGCTGGTCCGGTTCCGCCCACATCTTGCGTTCGACGGCCTCGAGCAGCCTTTCGGCGATGCCGTGCAGCGCCCACGGGTTGGACTGCTGCATGAACTTCTGATTCTGCTCGTCCAACACGTACGTCTCGGCCAGCTTCTCGTACATCCAGTCCGCGACGACGTCGGTGGTGGCGTCGTACCCGAACAGATAATCGACGGTCGCCGCCATTTCGAATGCGCCCTTGTATCCGTGCCGACGCATCGCCTCCAGCCACCGCGGGTTGACGACGCGTGCACGGAACACGCGTGCGGTCTCCTCCGACAACGTGCGGGTCCGCACCGACTCCGGTCGCGTGCTGTCGCCGATGTATGCCTCGGGCGACTTCCCCGTCAGAGCGCGGACGGTGGCGACCATGCCGCCGTGGTACTGGAAGTAGTCGTCGGAATCGGCGATGTCGTGCTCACGCGTGTCGGTGTTCTTGGCAGCCACGGCAATTCGTTTGTACGCCGTGCGCATGTCGTCCGACGCAGGAACGCCGTCGAGTCCGCGTCCGTACGCGAACCCACCCCAGGTCGTGTAGACCTGGGCCAGATCCTCGTCGCTCCGCCACGTCTTGCTGTCGATCAGCTGAAGCAGACCCGCACCGTAGGTGCCCGGCTTCGAACCGAAAATGCGCGTCGTGGAACGACGTTCGTCACCGTGCTCGGCGAGGTCCGCCTGCGCGTGCGCACGCACGTAGTTCTGCTCCGCCGGCTCGTCCAACGCAGCTACCAGACGAACCGCGTCGTCGAGCAACGCCAGAACGTGTGGGAAGGCGTCACGGAAGAACCCACTGATGCGAACGGTCACGTCGATGCGCGGCCTACCGAGTTCTTCGAGGTCGATGACCGCAAGCGTGGTGACACGGCGCGACGCTTCGTCCCACACCGGCGACACACCGAGGAGCGCGAAGACCTCGGCCACATCGTCTCCCGACGTGCGCATCGCCGACGTGCCCCACACCGACAACCCGACCGATTTCGGCCACTCGCCGTGATCCTTCCGGTACCGAGCCAGCAGCGACTCCGCCATCGCCTGCCCGGTTTCCCAGGCCAGCTTCGACGGCACGGCCTTGGGGTCGACCGAATAGAAGTTGCGCCCGGTGGGGAGCACGTTGATCAAGCCGCGCAACGGCGAACCGCTGGGGCCCGCAGGGATGAATCCACCGTCGAGGGCGTGCAGAACCTGCTCGATCTCGCGCGAGGTACCGCGCAGACGCGGGACCACCTCGGCCGCGGCGAACTTCAGAATCTCGGCAACGGTGGGGCCGTGGTCCCCGGCGACTTCCTCGGCTCGGGACGGATCCCACTGCGTGAGCTGCATCGCCGAAACCAGACCGTGAGCGATCGACTCGACCTCGTCGACTCGGACGCGCTCCTCGTCGCCGTCCTCACTGAGCCCGAGAGCCTCGCGCAAGCCGGGAACCGACTGCTCGCCGCCCCACATCTGACGAGCCCGGAGCATCGCCAGAACGAGCTCGACCTCGGCGTCGCCGACGGGTTCGGACCCCAGCACGTGGAGACCGTCACGGATCTGTACGTCCTTGATCTCGCACAGCCAACCATCGACGTGCAGAAGCATGTCGTCGAACACTTCTTCGTCGGGCCGTTCCTCGAGCCCCAGATCGTGGTGCATCTGAGCAGCCGTCATGAGCGTCCAGATCTGCTGGCGGATAGCAGGCAGCTTCGCTGGATCGAGCGCCGAGATGTTCGCGTGCTCGTCGAGCAGTTGCTCGAGACGTGAGATGTCGCCGTAGCTCTCCGCGCGCGCCATCGGAGGAATCAGATGGTCGACGAGAGTCGCGTGTGCGCGCCGCTTCGCCTGGGTGCCCTCGCCCGGATCGTTGACGAGGAACGGATAGATGAGCGGCAGGTCACCGAGAGCTGCGTCGGTTCCACACGAGGCGGACATGCCGAGAGTCTTACCCGGCAGCCATTCGAGGTTGCCGTGCTTGCCGAGGTGCACCATCGCGTCGGCTCCGAAACCGCCGTTCTCCGCGGACGCCTGAATCCAGCGATACGCCGCCAGATAGTGGTGGCTCGGAGGCAGATCCGGGTCGTGGTAGATCGCGACCGGCTTCTCGCCGAATCCACGCGGCGGCTGAACCATGATGACGACGTTGCCGAACTGCATTGCGGCGATGACGATCTCGCCTTCGGGATCGACCGACCGGTCCACGTACATATCGCCCGGAGCGGGACCCCAATGTTCCTCGACTGCCGACGTGAGATCCTCGGGTAGTTCCTCGAACCAGTTCCGGTACTGCGCGGCCGAGATACGGATGGGGTTGCCCTCGAGCTGCTCGGAGGTGAGCCAGTCCGGATCCTGACCGCCGCGCGCGATCAGCGCGTGGATCAGAGCGTCACCGTCACGCGCTGCGAGACCCGGAATGGCGTCGGGACCGTCCAGCGGACCCAGATCGTAACCTGCGGTGCGCATCTCGGACATCAAGGCGATCGCACTGGCCGGAGTGTCGAGGCCGACGGCATTGCCGATCCGGGCGTGCTTGGTCGGGTACGCCGAGAACATCAGCGCGATCCGCCGGTCCGCCGCCGGAATGTGCCGAAGCCGTGCGTGACGTACGGCGATACCCGCGACGCGCGCCGCTCGTTCGTGATCGGGAACGTACGTGGTGAGTCCGTCCTCGTCGATCTCCTTGAACGAGAACGGAACGGTGATGAGTCGGCCGTCGAACTCGGGAACGGCCACCTGGGTGGCGACGTCGAGCGGCGAAAGGCCGTCGTCGTTCTCCTCCCACGTCGCGCGACTGCTCGTCAGACACAGTCCTTGCAGAATGGGAACGTCGAGGGCGGCGAGTTCGGCGACGTCCCACGCCTCGTCGTCTCCGCCTGCCGACGCACCTGCGGGTTTGGTGCCCCCGGCCGCCAACACGGTCACGATCATCGCGTCGGCGCACTTGAGAGTGTCGAGCAGCGCGGGTTCGGCGGTGCGCAACGACGCGCAGAAGATGGGAAGCGCGCGGGCACCCTTGGCTTCGACGGCTGCGCTCAGAGCTTCGATGTACGCCGTGTTCCCGGCGAGATGCTGGGCGCGGTAGTACAGAATCGCAACGACAGGAGCGGAGCCTGCGGAGTGACCGGACAAGGCAGGAGCGGAGCCTGCGGAGTGACCAGTAGAGACAGGACCTGAATTTGTGTCGTGGGTGGATTGCCGGTCGAGGGTGCCCCAGGTGGGGGTGTGCATCGGCGCCGCGAATCCGTGTCCGGTCAGCAGCACGGTGTCGGAGAGGAATGCGAAGAGCTGGGCGAGGTTGTCAGGCCCGCCTTCGGCGAGGTAGTTGTGGGCCTGCGCGGCGACGTTGCCGGGAACGGTGGACAGTTCCATGAGTTCGGCGTCGGGTGCCTGTTCTCCGCCGAGAACGACGACGGGGAGTCCGGTCGCGAGGACTGCGTCCACGCCTTCTTCCCACGATCTCTTCGATCCGAGGATGCGGAGCACGATCAGATCGGCGCCGTCGGCCAGGGACGGGACGTCGGCGGCGAGGAGCCGCGAGGGGTTGCCCCACCGATAGTCGGCACCGCTGGCGCGCGCGGACAGCAGATCGGTATCCGAGGTGGACAGCAGCAAGATCACGGGTAACACCCTCCTGGGGTTTTCGCGCCCCTGGTCGTTCTACGTGGCGGCTTCGGAGAGGGTCTGGCTGTGACAGTGGCGCGACCGCACCGGACTTGCACCGGATTTCCTCTCGGCCGAAGCCTTCTGGTGGGGAATGCTACCCAAGTGAATCCGCTGCCGTGTCCACCCGTTCGCTCGTAGCATCGACGGATGGATGCTCGGGACATACGCAGCGCGTACCTGCAGTTCTTCGCCGACCGTGGCCATCGGCCGATCGAACGAGCGTCGCTGGTGCCCGTGGGCGATCCGACGACCCTGTTCAACGGCAGCGGTATGCAGCAGCTACTCCCCTATCTACTGGGTGCCGAACACCCCGAGGGGACGCGTCTGACCGACAGTCAGCCGTGCGTTCGCGTACAGGACATCGAGGAGGTCGGCGACAACCGGCACACGACGTTCTTCGAGATGCTCGGAAACTGGAGTCTGGGCGACTACTTCAAGGATCAGCAGATTCCGTGGTTCTGGGAGTTCCTCACCGGTGTCGTCGGTCTCGATCCCGCCCGGATCTTCGTGTCGTGTTTTGCCGGCGACGAGCGGTATTCGATACCGAAGGACACCGAGAGCGCCGACGTATGGGCGTCGATGTTCGCCACAGCGGGCATCGACGCGGACCGTGTCGATCTCGGTACGGAGGAACACGGCGGCCGAGTCGGTAGCAACGGGGCCAGGATCGCGTTCTACGGCGCGAAGAACTGGTGGTGCCGCGCGGGCTCGGCCGATGCGATGCCGGTCGGGGAACCCGGCGGTCCGGATTCCGAGGTGTTCTACCTCTATCCCCACGTTCCTCACGACACGGCGTACGGCGAGTTCTGCCACCAGAACTGCGATTGCGGGCGCTACATCGAACTCGGCAACTCGGTGTTCATGCAGTACGTGCGGACCGCAGACGGATTCGGCACGCTGCCGCGGCGCAACGTCGATTACGGAGGCGGACTCGAACGCATAGCGGCCGCGGCGATCGACAGTCCCGACGTGTTCCGCAGCTCGCTGCTGTGGCCGATAGTCGAACAGTTGGAAGCTCTGACCGGTGCGACGTACGCCTCGCACACCGCGGCCATGCGGGTGGTGGCCGATCACCTGCGCGGTGCGGTGTTTCTCGCGGTGGACGGAGTGCGTCCCGGCAACAAGGAACAGGGGTACGTGATGCGCCGGTTGATTCGGCGCGCCGTTCGATTCGCGTTCGACCTCGGCGTGGAGCAGAACTTCGTGCAGGACGTGGTCCCGACGATCGCCGGGTTGTACCGCAGTGCGTATCCCGAGGTGGACCGGCTGCACGACGAAGTCGTCGCCGTCCTCGTCAAGGAGGAGAAGGTCTTTCGGCAGACTTTGCGGCGGGGGCTGCGAGAGCTGGCCAGAATGGCCGACGGACCCATCACCGGGGACGAACTGTTCGTCCTCTACGACACCTACGGGTTTCCGGTCGAGCTCAGCGTCGAGGAAGCCAGAACGCGTGGGCTCACCGTCAGTGCCCGGTGGCGTACGGAGTTCGACGCGAAGATGCGCGAGCAGCGCGAACGCTCCCGCGCCGCCAACAAGATGCACTTGTAGCCTGAAGAAGTGAGTTCGACCGATCCCCGAGCCGTCCCGGACAAGTGCCCGGGCGCCCTGTCCATGCACCAGGCTGCCGACGGCTCGCTGGCTCGCGTGCGTCTACCGGGCGGAGTGGTCACTCCGGCGCAGATGCTCGTTCTCTCCGGCGCTGCGACCGAGCTGGGCAACGGTTCGATGGAGTTGACGTCGAGAGGCAATGTTCAATTTCGCGCTGTGTCCGACGGAGACGAGCTTGCACGTCGGCTGTCCGACGCAGGCCTGTTGCCGTCACCGACGCACGAACGAGTACGCAACATCCTCGCATCGCCACTGACCGGTCGAGTCGGGGGAATCGCAGACGTACGCGACTCGATCGGCCGACTCGACGCCGCCCTGTGTGCGCGGCCGGCACTGGCCGAACTTCCGGGCCGCACACTGTTCGCGCTGGACGACGGCCGAGGCGACGTTCTGACGGCGCGCCCGGATTTCGCGGCAACGGCCGTATCCCCCGAACATCACCTTTCCGACGATCCAGCGGACGAGAGGACTCGGTACGCGCTGGTTCTTGCGGGTCGGGACACGGGTGTTCGCATTGCCGAAAGCGATGTCGTCGACGTACTGCTGGCGTCCGCTCAGGCGTTCGTGGACCTGCGAACCTCCGAATGGCGGCTGAGCGAGCTCTACGACGGACCCGAACGAGTGCTTGCGGCCCTCGGCTCGACTCCGACCACGGAGAGCCGCCTCGAGGTGGGGACGTCGTCGACTCCCCCCGTCGGCTGGCTACCGCAGAACGACGGCCGGGTAGCTCTCGGCGGAGTGCTCGCCCTCGGTCTGTTGGACGGCCGACTCGCCGAGTTCCTGGCGGCGATCGACAGACCGTTGGTGCTCACCCCGTGGCGCAGCGTGGTGGTGTGCGATCTGGACGAGGACGTGGCCGACACCGTGGTGCGTGTTCTCGCACCCATGGGTCTGATCTTCGACGAGAACTCACCCTGGATCGACGCCAGTGCCTGCACCGGCTCCCCCGGGTGCGAGAAGTCGAATGCCGACGTACGCGCAGATCTCACCGACGCGATCGGCGCAGGCACGGTCCTTCGCGGACGCCGACAGCACTGGTCCGGATGCGACCGCCGGTGCGGGGCGCCGAAGGGAGATGTACTGAACGTCGTCGCCGGACCGACCGGATACCGGGTGTCCTGACCGCTCACCGGCCTGACCTATCGTGAACGCCATGCACGACTACATCCGCGACGGTGCGGAGATCTACCGACAGTCCTTTGCAACCATCAGGGCCGAGGCGGATCTGTCGGCGTTCTCCGCGGACATCGCGCAGGTCGTCGTGCGGATGATCCACGCGAGCGGCGAGGTCGATCTGACCGAGGTCATCGGCGCCACGCCGAACGTCGTCCACGATGCGCGCGCAGCGTTGAAGTCCGGCGCCCCGATTCTGTGCGATGCCAACATGGTCGCCGCGGGTGTCACCCGTCGGAGGTTGCCCGCGGACAACGAGGTCCTCTGCACGCTGTCCGACCCGCGGGTTCGCGACCTCGCGGACAAGCTGGGGACCACCAGGACCGCAGCGGCACTGGAGTTGTGGGGAGACCGACTCGACGGCGCCGTCGTCGCGATCGGCAACGCCCCGACCGCACTGTTCCATCTGATGGAGATGCTCGCCGCCGGTGCCCCCGCGCCCGCCGCCATCGTCGGAGGCCCGGTCGGTTTCATCGGCGCAGCCGAATCGAAAGAGGACCTCATCGCATCCGGACTGGGTGTGGAGTATCTCGTCGTCCGTGGCCGCCGTGGAGGAAGTGCGATCACCGCTGCAGCGGTCAATGCCATTGCGAGCGAGGAAGAATGAGCGTCGCTGCAGGCAAGCTGTGGGGTGTCGGAATCGGCCCGGGCGACTCGGAACTCGTCACCGTCAAGGCCGCCCGCGTCATCGAGGCGGCCGACGTGATCGCGTTCCACAGCGCGCGTCACGGCCGAAGCATTTCACGAGGCGTCGCGGCACCCTACATGCGTGACGGTCAGATCGAGGAGCACCTGGTGTATCCGGTCACGACGGAGACCACCGATCATCCGGGCGGATATCAGGGTGCGATCGACGAGTTCTACGAGGAGGCCGCGGCTCGATTGGCAGCCCACCTCGCTGCCGGTCGCGACGTCGCGTTGCTCGCCGAAGGCGATCCGCTGTTCTACAGCTCCTACATGCACATGCACAAACGACTCGTCGGCCGTTTCGACGTCGAGGTGATACCCGGCGTGACGTCGGTCAGTGCGGCATCTGCAGCGCTCAAGACTCCCCTCGTCGAACGTGACGAGGTGTTCACGGTTCTACCCGGAACCTTGCCCGTGGACGAATTGACGCGGCGGTTGGCGGCCACCGACGCCGCAGCGATCATGAAGCTCGGCCGCACCTTCCCCACTGTCGTGCAGGCGCTGACGGACGCGGGCAGGTTGGACGAAGCAAGATACGTCGAACGCGCGAGCACGGAGGGCCAACGCGTCTCGAACGCCGCGGACGTCGACCCGTCGGCAGTTCCCTACTTCTCGATGGTCGTCGTGCCGAGCCCGGCCAACAACGCCGTGTTCCCCACACCCGCGGACGGGAAGGTCGAGGTCGGTGCAGTCGGTGAGGTAACCGTGGTCGGACTCGGTCCGGGCGCGGACTGCTGGACGACCGAGGAGGTGCGTCGAGAACTCGCCCGCGCCACCGACCTCGTCGGATACGTCACGTACTTGAACCGAGTAAGGCTCGGACCCGGTCAGATTCGGCACGCGAGTGACAACAAAGTGGAGTCCGAGCGTGCCGCGTTCGCGCTCGATCTCGCCAAGCGAGGCAAGCGCGTGGTGGTCGTCTCGTCCGGTGACCCCGGGGTGTTCGCCATGGCGTCGGCGGTGATCGAAGTAGCGGCCGAACCGCAGTGGGCCGATGTTCCGGTACGGGTGGTCCCCGGCATGACAGCGGCGAATGCAGTCGCGAGCCGGGTGGGCGCGCCGCTCGGACACGACTATGCGGTCATCTCGCTGTCCGACCGCCTCAAACCGTGGGACGTGGTCGCGAACAGGATCACTGCTGCAGCGGCCGCCGACATGGTCATCGCCGTCTACAACCCGGCGTCGAAGTCCAGGACGTGGCAGGTCGAGAAGATGCGAGACCTGCTGTTGGAACACCGCAGCCCGCAGACTCCCGTCGTCATCGGGCGTGCGGTAGGCAGCGACGAAGAGTCGGTTCGCGTCGTCGAACTGGTCGACCTCGACCCGAGCGAGGTCGACATGAGATGCCTGCTCATCGTCGGCTCCTCGCAGACGCACGTCGTCGAGACCGGCGCGGGCCGGCAGGTGTTCACCTCTCGTCGTTACCCCTGACGTACGTGGTGGCCCCGAAGCCACTCCACGACGGCTCCGACGGAGTCTGCAGTGAAATCCGCCCCCGCTTCCCGAGGTCGGTCGATCATCACGACGGGGACACCCAGGCGACGGGCTGCGGCCAACTTTGCGTCCGTCATCGCTCCACCGCTGTTCTTCGTGACCATCGTGTCGATGCGATGCGCCCTCATCAACTCGATTTCGTCGGCCTCCGCGAAGGGTCCGCGCGCGAGCAGCACCTCGTGATGCGGCGGTAGTGCGCCGATGGGCGGATCGATGCTCCGGACGAGGAACCAGGTGCGCTCGATCCACGCGAACGCATCGACGTTCTGTCGTCCGATCGTCAGAAACGACCGACGGGACAAGCGTTCGACTGCCTCGGCAGCCTCCGAGATCGATCCGACACCGATCCACCGGTCGTCCGCCGACGGCGTCCAGGCAGGGCGCACGAGCCGGACGAGCGGTGTACCGGTGGCGCGCGAGGCCTCGCGCGCGTTGGACGACATCGACGTCGCGAACGGGTGCGTCGCGTCCACGACGACGTCGACGCATTCGTGTTCGAGCCACTGCGTCAATCCTGCCGGACCTCCGAAACCTCCGACCCGAGCCGAACCGACCGGCAGCTGTGGCTCGTGCACACGTCCCGCCAAGGACGAGACGACGTCGAGGCACGGATCGCCGTGGACCTCAGCGGCGAGCGAACGAGCCTCCGAAGTTCCGCCCAGCAGAAGGATCTTCACCGTTTGACGGCTGTCCATTGCGTGACGGGCATGTGGGGCCTCCAGCCGGTGAACGATCCCAGCGCCTCGGCCCGGTAGATCTGGAATCTGCGCAGGGAACCGCCGAACTTCGAAACACAGTCAAGAACCAGCGATTCCGACTCGGCGGTGACCGCATTGGCAACCAGTCGCCCGCCCACGCGAAGTCGCTCCCAACAGACGTCGACCATGGCGTCGCTGGTCAGGCCGCCACCGATGAACACGGCGTCGGGTACGTCGTCGGGTACCTCTTCGAACGCAGCAGGTGCACGTCCGAGTACTCGAAGGCTCGGCACTCCCAACGCCGACGCGTTGGCGTCGATCTGCGCTCGTCTGGCGTCAATGGATTCGAAAGTCGTTGCTCGACAACGCGGGTGCGTCCGCATCCACTCGATGGAGATGGAACCCGAGCCGCCCCCGACGTCCCACAGCAGCTCACCGGGCGCGGGCGCGAGTGCACTCACGGTCAAGGCTCGGACCTCGGCTTTGGTCAGCTGGCCGTCGCCGGAGTAGGCGTCGTCGGGCAGACCCGGAACTCGGGTGAGCCGGCCCGACCGGTCGTCGGCGACGCAGTCGATCGCGACGACGTTCAGCGGATCTCCTGCCGGGTGGTTCCACGAGCCGGCCTCACCCGCCACCGAGTGCTCGGACGGCCCACCCAGTTGCTCGAGTACGGTCATCGACGACGCAGGATAGCCGGCCTCACACAGCTTTTCGGCCACGGCTGCCGGCGTGTCCTGATCGCGCGACAGGACGACGATGCGTGCACGGTCCGCCAGCGCCGCGACGAGAGTGCTCGGCGCCGTGTTGACGAGATTGACGGTGACCACCTCGTGCATCGCCCAACCGAGCCTGGCGCAGGCGAGCGACACCGAGGACGGAGCGGGAACGACATGCAATCTCGCGGCCCCGAATTCGCGGGCGAGCGTCACCCCGATTCCGTGGAACATCGGGTCGCCGCTCGCGAGCACGCAGATTCTTCGGCCGTGCCACTCCGCGAACGAGGTACGCAGACTCGGGACGAGCGGAGTCGGCCACCGGCGCGCCTTCTCGGGCGGAACCGGAGTCGAGTCGAGCTGGCGCCTCGATCCGAACACGACATCGGCCTCCGTGACGATCACCCGTGCCGACTCGGAGAGTCCGGCCCACCCGTCGGCCCCGATTCCGACGACGGAGATGGGCTGCGCCTGCGGCGAGGTCATCGAGGGGCCTTCCGCCACAACCACTGTGGAACGAATCGGACGGCGAAGTAGATCGGCGCGAGGATGCCGGGAATCCACACCCTCGACTTCCCGGCACCCAGAGCCGCGGCCACCGCGTCGGCGACCTGTGCGGGTGTGCTCGAGAACGGGGCGGGAGTCATACCCTTCGTCATCGAACCGACGACGAAACCGGGGCGAACGAGCAGCAGGCTGACACCCGACCCTCGAAGAGCGTCGGACAAGCCCGTCGCGAATCCGTCGAGACCGGCTTTGGCCGATCCGTACACGTAGTTCGCCTTGCGCACACGCACTCCCGCGATGGAGGAGAACACGACGATCCGGCCGGTGCCCTGAGCGCGCAGGACAGTGGCGATCCGGGTCAACACGGCGGCCTGTGCAACGAAGTCGGTGTGCAGAATCGCCGCTGCATGAGCAGCATCCTTCTCGGCACGTGCTTGATCGCCGAGGATGCCGAACGCCAACACGACGGTGGACAGGGGCCCGTGCTCGGCAACGACCGACTCGAGCACGGCGCCGTGCGACCCGAGGTCGTCGGCGTCGAACTCGACCGTCGCCACGGTGGTCGCACCTGCGGCCACGACCGCGTCCACCTGTTCGGTCAGGTCGTTGCTCCGGCGTGCGGCAAGCACGACGGTCCGGCCGGACGCCAGACGCGTGGCGAGCTCGAGTCCGATCTCGCTACGTCCGCCGAGAACGAGAACCGTGCCTTCGGGTGCAGTGGTCGTCACGACGGTCATTGTGGCCGATTACCGTGTGCATCATGGTCACCACCCCCGCATCCTTGACACCCGACGCCGTGGAGTTCCTCACCGAACGCCATCTCGCAACGCTGACCACCTTGCGCAGCGACGGCACTCCGCACGTGGTCGCCGTCGGATTCACCTGGGATCCCGACGGCGGGTTCGCCCGAGTCATCACCGGACGCGCGACGCAGAAAGCACTGAACGCCTCCCGCGGCGGATACGCTGCCGTCAGTCAGATCGACGGCCCTCGGTGGTTGACACTGGAGGGCACCTCGGAGGTGTTGACCGACCGCGACGACGTGGTCGACGCCGAGAACCGCTACGCGGTGCGGTACCGGGTTCCCCGGGAGAATCCCGAACGCGTGGTCATTCGAATTTCGGTTCGACGTGTGCTCGGGTCGCGGTCGCTGCTCACGACACCGGCAGCACCGTGAGTCCGTGCGGGCGGAGGTTGACCGACTCGCACCCGTCGGCGGTGACGATCACGATGTCCTCGATCCGGGCTCCCCACTGTCCGCGGAAGTAGATTCCCGGTTCGACGCTGAACGCCATTCCCTCGGTGAGTTCGATGTCGTTGCCGGACACGATGTAGGGCTCCTCGTGCACGGACAAGCCGATTCCGTGACCGGTGCGGTGCAGGAACGCCTCGCCCAGGCCCTCCGCGGTCAGGACTTCCCGGGCTGCGGCATCGACGGACTCGGCCGAGACACCGGGACGCACCCGATCCACGGCGGCCTGTTGTGCTCGCTCGAGCACGGCGTACTGCGCCGCGACGTCCTCGGGGGGATCGCCGAGGACGTAGGTGCGAGTCGAGTCGGAGTTGTATCCCGGCGCCACGGGCCCGCCGATGTCGATGACCACGACGTCGCCTGCCTCGATCACGCGATCGGACACCTCGTGATGCGGATCGGCGCCGTGCGGACCGGACCCGACGATGATGAAGGCCGCTTCGGTGTGGCCCTCCTCCAGGATGGCGGCGGCGATATCCTCCGCGATGTCGGCTTCGGTGCGGCCGACCTTCAGGAAATCCCCCATCCGTGCATGGACTCGGTCGATGGCCTGGCCTGCTCGACGTAATGCGTCGATCTCCGCCTCGTCCTTGACCATCCGGAGTCGACGCAGAACGTCCGTGGCCAGAACCGGTACGACACCGAGTCGGTTGGCGACGGGCACGAAGTGCAGCGCCGGCATCGCGTCGTCGACTGCGGTGGTGGCGCCCTCGGGCAGTGCCGCCGCGATGATGTCGTACGGACTCGTACCATCCACCCAATCGGCGAGTTCGAGCCCGAGGTCGGCCACGGCCGAGTCCTTCAGTGCGGCGAGCTCCATCCTCGGAACCACCACCGTCGGCGTAGCACCACTCGACGGCACGACGAGGCAGAGCAGACGCTCGAACGAACTCGCCTGTGAGCCGAGCAGGTACCGAAGGTCCGGCCCCGGCGAGATCAGCAGTGCGTCGAGTCCGGCCTCGGAGGCGAATTCGGCGGCACGTGCAAGTCGCGACGCGTAGGTCTCCGACGGGAATCTGGCTGGGGACTGTGCGGAAGTGGAACTCATGATCTACAGGCTATCGACGTTTTGGCAAGATGATCCACATGACCGCCCCTGGATCGTCGCCGCTGCTCCTTCTCGACGGAGCCAGCCTGTGGTTTCGCGCTTACTACGCTCTGCCCGAATCGATTACAGCACCCGACGGCACACCGGTGAACGCCGTGCGTGGATTCGTCGACATGGTGTCGGCGCTGATGGCCCGCACCGAGCCGAGTCGCCTCGCGGTCTGCCTCGATCTGAATTGGCGACCGCAGTTCCGCGTCGACCTCGTGCCGTCGTACAAAGCTCATCGCGTCGCCGAGGCTGCACCGGGCACACCGGAGAGCGAGGAAGTGCCGGACAGCCTGTCGCCCCAGGTGGATCTGATCATGGAGGTGCTCGCTGCAGCAGGCATTGCGACTGCAGGCGCTGAGGGCCTGGAGGCGGACGATGTCCTGGGTACCCTCGCCGCGCGCGAGCGCACCGACCCTGTCGTGGTCGTCAGCGGAGACCGGGATCTACTTCAGGTCGCAGCCGACGAACCCAATCAGGTGAAAGTCCTCTACGTGGGACGTGGTCTGGCGAAAGCCGAACTGTTCGGTCCCGCCGAGGTGGCCGAGAAGTACGGAGTGCCCGCGGATCGAGCAGGCGACGCCTACGCCGAGCTTGCTCTGCTGCGCGGGGACAGCTCGGACGGTCTGCCCGGAGTCAAAGGTGTCGGCGAGAAAACTGCGTCCACGCTCATGCTCCGGTACGGCTCGGTGGCTGCGCTGCGCGACGCTGCTCTCGACCCGTCGTCGGACATGGCGCAGGGCGTGCGGGCCAAACTCGCCGCGGCTGCCGACTACCTCGATGCGGCGCTACCGGTGGTCCGTGTCGTCCGCGACGCCGATGTGGTGCTCTCCAGGTCCGACGTCATACCGGCCGTCCCCGCCGACGCGGACAAGCTGGCCGAACTCGCCGCTCGACTGGGAATCGAGAACGCCGTGGGCCGACTCACCGCAGCCCTGTCGGTCCACGGGTCCTGAATGCGGCGGCCGGCCCACGGGTCGTGACGGGCGTTCGACGTCAACGCGGGCGGGAGACCTCGTAGGTGCCGTCGTCATCGGTGAACGTCAACGTCACCGTGCGCTCGAAACCGTCCACCTGAAGAGAGCATTCGAACGATGCTCCCTTCTCGATCTTCTTGCCGTCGGGGCACGAGACGTTGCTGACGGACGATGCACCGTAGGTACCGGTCACGATGTCCTCGACACCGGATTCGGCAGCTGCGGGATCGAGATTTTTGGAACCTCCGAATGCCAACGCGGCTCCACCGATCACGACGATGGCAGCGACCAGACCACCGATCACGAAGTACGGCGTTTTCGACTTGGTACCGCCGGGTGTCTGCTGGGCAGAATTCCACTGATTGCCCGGTCCCTGCGGCTGACCGGGGTATTGCCCCTGCCCCCACTGCGGCTGTCCCGGATACTGACCGGGCTGCTGGCCAGGCTGCTGACCGTACGGTTGGCCCGGATATTGGGCATTCGGCTGACCGGGCTGACCGTACGGCTGGCCTGGATACTGCCCCGGCTGGCCGTACTGCTGGCCTGGGTACTGGGTGTTGGTCTGGCCTGGATACTGGCCCGGCTGAGCAGGCTGACCGGGATACCCCGGCTGCTGACCCGGCTGCTGGGCGTACGGCTGGCCCGGGTACTGCCCCTGCGGGTATCCGTACTGCCCGTACGCCTGCTGCGGATACTGTCCCTGCGAACCCTGCGAACCCTGCGAACCCTGTTGATTCGAGCCCGACGCGTCCGGATAAGCCTGAGTCGGGTACGCCGACGAGGCTCCGCCGTCCTGGGACCGGCCCCACTGCTCGGTGTCCGGGGTGGCACTCTCCGGCTTTCCTTGATCGCGCGACCACTGATCATCGGGGTTGTTCGGACCGTACGGGCCGCTCATCTCGCCTCCACGTGAATTCGATTGACCGGCAGCAACCATATCGGACACGGTTACGCAGCGTCGACTGCTACGACTCCTCGGCGCAACGCCGCGATCGCCCGCGCCGCCGCCTTCGACAACGCGGGATCCGGCGACGCCAGCCGGACCTGATCCAGCAGGTCGATCACCTGTCGACACCACCGAACGAAGTCGCCGCCCGACAGTGCTTTTCCGCGATCGCCCGCAGCCATCAACGCGTCGGCGAGCGTGTGATTGCTTGCCCAGCGGTAGACCGCCTTCACGAATCCCATGTCCGGTTCGCGGGTCTGCGGCAGCTTGTGCCGAATCTCGTCGGACCGCAACTCGCCCCACACGCGGACCGTCTCGCCCAGCGCATGACGGATCGGCCCGGTCGGGCCCTGAGGAACGGTGTCGCCGACCTCCTGACGGGACTCGAACACCACGGCCGACACCACCGCAGCCAGTTCGGCCGGCGCGAGCCCGGTCCAGAGACCCTGTCTCAGACACTCGGACACCAGCAGGTCCGACTCGGAGTAGATACGGCCGAGCCGCGCCCCGTGTTCGGTCACCGTGGGCGCCGCACCGGAGGTGATGTAGTCGCGCTCCGCGAGGAGAGCCAGAATGCGGTCGAAGGTTCGCGCGAGCGAATTGGTTGTTGCGGAGACTTTCTGACGCATCGATTCGGTGTCACGAGCCAGCTTGTTGTAGCGCTCACCGACGCGGCCGAGCTCGTCCCGGTCCGAGCGCGAGTGAACCGGATGCGATCGAAGACTTCTACGGAGCGTGGCGAGTTCACTGTCGTCTGCTGCCGTCGACTTGCGCCGACGCCGATCCGACGGAGCCGAGATGCCTGTCGACCGCAATGCCGCCGACAGGTCGCGCCGCGTGCGAGCAGTGCGGTGGTCGATGAACTTCGGCAGGCGCATACGACCGAGTGCGTACGCGGCTGACGGGAAGTCCGCCGCCGACAATCGTCCGGCCCACGCATCTTCGGTCAACACCAGCGGTCGGGGATCGACCCGGTCGTCGTCGGATTCCAACACCACGGCCAATCCGGCGCGCTTACCGCTGGGAACCGAGACGACGTCGCCTCGTTTGAGCTCGAGCAGTGACTCGACCGCCTGATCTCGCCGGTCCTGCCTGCCCTGACGCTCGAGCAGCCGCTCACGCTCGGTGAGTCGCTCCCGCAGTTTCGCGTACTCGAAATACTCGCCGTCGACGCCGCCGAGCCGTTCCAACAGTCCTGCGAGGGTCTTGCCGTTGCGGTCGATCCCACGGACCAGACCGACGACCGATCGATCTGCCTGGAACTGTGCGAACGACCGTTCCAGCAGCGTCCGCGATTCGGCGGCACCGAACTGCTCGATCAGATTGATCGACATGTTGTATCCCGGGCGGAACGAACTGCGCAGCGGGAACGTACGGGTGGATGCGAGACCGGCGACCTCCGTCGGCTCGGTTCCCGGCTGCCACAGCACGACAGCGTGTCCTTCCACGTCGATTCCGCGTCGACCGGCACGGCCGGTGAGCTGGGTGTACTCCCCCGGGGTCAACTCCGCGTGAGATTCACCGTTGTACTTGACCAGTTTCTCGAGGACCACGGTGCGCGCAGGCATGTTGATGCCGAGGGCAAGGGTCTCGGTCGCGAACACGGCGCGAACCAGGCCCTTGACGAACAGTTCCTCCACCGTGTGGCGGAACACCGGCAGCATGCCCGCGTGATGGGCCGCGAGGCCGCGCTCGAGGGCTTCACGCCACTCCCAGTATCCGAGAACCTCGAGATCCTCCCTCGGCAGCTCGGCGGTGTGTTTGTCGACGATGTAGCGAATCTCCTCGGCCTGCTCAGGCGTGGTCAACACCAACCGGGACCGAAGGCACTGCGTCAACGCACCGTCGCATCCGGCCCGGCTGAAGATGAACGTGATCGCAGGCAGAAGTCCTTCCTCGTCGAGCTTGGAGATGACCTCCGGACGCGGGAGCGGACGATTGGCCATGCTGGAACCGCCGGCGCGGCCACGGCCTCGTCCCCTGCCGTGCGGTGGTTGCCATCGATCGACGTGGTCGAGCGATTGACGCTGTTTCACGTAGCGAACGAGGTCCTTGTCGACGACGAGCCGTGCCGATCCTTCTCCGCTCTGGGCCCGGCTGTCGAACAGATCGAACAGCCGCCTCCCCACCATGATGTGCTGAGACAGCGGAACCGGCCTGTTCTCGTCGACCACCACGGTGGTGTCGCCGCGGACGGTCTCCATCCACGCGCCGAACTCCTCGGCGTTGCTGACGGTCGCGGACAGACTGACCAGCCGTACATCCTGCGACAGGTGCAGGATCACTTCCTCCCACACTGCGCCACGAAAACGGTCGGCGAGGTAATGAACTTCGTCCATCACGACGTGCGAGAGGCCACGCAACGCATCCGACGACGCGTACAGCATGTTCCGCAGGACCTCGGTGGTCATCACCACGATGGGGGCATCGGCGTTCACACTGGAGTCGCCCGTGAGCAGACCGACCGTGTCACGTCCGTAGCGGGCAGTGAGTTCGGCGAACTTCTGGTTGCTCAGCGCCTTGATCGGTGTGGTGTAGAAGCACTTTCGACCTGCGGCAAGCGCAAGGTGGACGGCGAACTCGCCGATGATCGTCTTGCCCGCGCCCGTCGGAGCACAGACCAGGACCCCGTGCCCGGATTCCAGCGCGGTGCACGCGTCCACCTGGAAACGATCCAACGGAAAATCGAGGTGCCCCGCGAATCGCTGCAGTTCGGACGTCGACACCGTCACACGATCACGTCAGATCGTGTCGGTGAAATCCCGCTCGGGTTGCTTCGGAGGAGTGACCGAAATCGGGGATGCAAGCGGACCAGCGGACTCGATCGACGATGCTTCGTCATCGGATACATCACCCCAATCATCTTTTCTCTTCCGCAATTTACGCTTGTCGTGAATGCGCGCTACTTGCACCGCCATCTCGAACAGCAGCGTGAGTGCAAGAGCCAGGGCAAGCATCGAGAACGGATCCTGGCCGGGTGTCGCGATCGCCGCGAACACGAACAGACCCATGATGAGTCCGCGTCGCCACGCCTTGAGGCGCTCGTACGTGAGTACACCGACGAAATTCAAGGCCACGACGAGCAACGGGATTTCGAAGCTCACGCCGAAGATGATCAGCAGATTGATGACGAAGCCGAAGTACTGGGCGCCGCTCAGCGCCGTTATCTGCACGTTGTCACCGATGGACAGCAAGAAGTGCAGGCCCTTGGAGACGATGAAGTACGCCAGCACGGCTCCGCCGACGAACAGGATGGCAGCGGAGGTCACGAACGAGACCGCGTAGCGACGCTCCTGCTTGTAGAGGCCAGGCGTGACGAACGCCCAGATCTGATACAGCCAGACGGGGCAAGCGAGCACGACGCCCGCCGTGAATGCGACTTTGAACCGCAACAGGAACTGGTCGAACGGACCGGTCGCGAGCAACCGACACTCGTCGACACCGCTCGTGTTGCCGCTGAGGTCCGCTCGAAGACTCGGATCGAGCGAGCAGTACGGGCCGCGAAGAAGATCGCCGAGACTCTCGATACCGAGAATCGTGTGGGAGTACCAGAAGAAGCCGAAGGCCGTGGTGACTGCCATGGCGAGAAGCGACCACATGAGTCGCGTGCGCAACTCGTAGAGATGATCGACCAACGACATGGTGCCGTCGGGATTCAAACGGCGCTTGCTGCGCCTCGGATCGAACGGAATTCGCATACTCTGTCTTCGCTCAGCAGTGAACCGGGGTGCTGGTCAGCACCCCGGTTTACCACGATGTCGCGTCAGGCGGACTTGGAGTCCGGCTGCGACGTCACGCTGCCTGTGGCGTGAATATCGCTGGCCTGCGAGTCGATCCGATTCGGCGCTGGTGTTGCCGGCGTATCGGACTTGCCGTCGTTCTGCATTTCCTTGACTTCACTCTTGAAGATCCGGAGCGAGCGACCGAGACCGCGTGCTGCGTCGGGCAGCTTCTTCGAACCGAACAGAATGACGACCACCAAAGCAACGATGGCCCAGTGCCACGGGCTCATGGCTCCCATGTTCTACCTCCCAAGATCAGATGACTCGAGCCTACCCGACGTTTCGCCACGTGGACTCCCTCGTCGCCGTACGTTTACGGTGCGTTCACACCGGACTTTCCCGACATGACGTCGTCGTACGCCGCCAACGCCTCGGCGGCCCTGTTCTCGACGCTACGCCGAAGTTCCGGCGGACCCAGGACCTGCACGCCTTCGCCGAACCCCAGCGTAAGACGCGTCATCCACGCGGGTGTCGCAAATCTCATCGTCACCACGAGCGATCCGTCGTCCTCGGTGTCCACCAGAGTCATCGGGTAATAGTCCAGAATCCACGCGTGACTCGGCAGTACGCGCAGTCGCGCCTGAGGCAGGGACGCGTCGTCGTTGAATATCTCGAAGCTGTCGTCCTCGTTCGCTCCCTCCGGCGGTGTCGACGGCACCTCGAGTTCCACGGCCCGATCGATGCGGTCCAACCGGAACAGACGCACACCTTCCGCGCTGCGGCACCACGCCTGCAGGTAACTGTGATCGTCGATCGACACCGTTCGGATCGGATCCACGACGCGCTCGGACACGGCGTCACGCGACGCGGAGTAATACGTCAGTTCCAGAGCGTGCTTGCTGCGCAGAGCGGAGCGGACAGCGGTCGCGATCGGGCTCTCGGGACGGTCGTCCGCGGGTTCGGCGCTGACGTTTCCCGGAACGTTCGCGCTCGCCGAACCGGCGGCCTGCTCGATCTTGGCGATGGCGCTCTGGGCCGCGCTCGGGTCGACCATGCCCGGCATCGACGTGAGCGACCGCAACGCCACGAGCAACGCCGTCGCCTCGGTGGACGTCAGTCGCAGAGGGCGGTCGATACCCGCCGAGAACGTGACTTCGATGCTCTCCTCGGAGAACGACAGATCGATCAGATCACCCGGCCCGTAACCGGGCAGCCCGCACATCCAGAGCTGGTTCAGATCGGTCATCAGCGTCGACGTGGACACACCGAGCTCGCGCGCAGCTTCCTCGGCGCTCAGGCCTGGATTGGCGAGGAAGAACGGAACCATGTTCAGCAGCCGCGCCAGCCGGACCGACAGTCTCGCGCTCATCGCCCGACCGCCGGAACAACCGAACGAAGGGTCGCGATGACATCCGATCGAAGCTCGGCGGGTTCGAGCACCACCGCGTCGGACCCGTGTCCGGCGATCGACCGGGCGACCCACTCCCACGAACGGACGGGAATCCGGATCACCGACCCGGGACGTCCACCGATCATGCGATCCTCCACTGCCGTCCCCATCCGGCGGAGCTCCACCGCTCCACCCTCGGCTACCCACACCGTCGCAGTTCCGTTGACCTCGGCGGTTCCGGCCACGCGCGCGACAATGGACTGAACGTCCACGTCGTCGGGTTTGCGGATACTTCCCGCCCGACCGAACGTCGTGACGTCGTCGCCGATACGCGACAACCTGAACGTCCTGGTGTCGTTGCGATCGACGTCGTGTCCGACCAGATACCACCGGCCCCGAAACGTGACCACACCCCACGGTTCGACGGTGCGGGTCGTGTACGGATCCGTTGCCGAGCTGCGGTGCTGGAACTTCACCGACCGGCCCGCGTCGATTGCCGCGAGCAGAGCGCCGAGGGCAGGTTCAGATCCGCGGGTACGAGCCGGAACCGCCGTCACCGACGCCGCCGAGTCTTCCTGATCGACCTGGATTCCGGCGGCGCGCAGCTTGACCAACGCGCTCTGCGCCGCGGAGGTCAATTCCGGAGATTCCCACAACTGCACCGCGACCGCGACCGCAGCCGCTTCCTCGCGCGAGAGATCTATCTCCGGGAGCTCGTAGGCATCACGGTTGATTCGATAGCCTTCGACGCCGAACGTCCCGGCAGAGATCCCGGTCTCGAGGGGTACGCCGAGGTCACGGAGTTCGTTCTTGTCACGCTCGAACATCCGACTGAAGGCTTCGTCGCTGCCCGAGTCTCCGTAACCCGCGACGCTGTCCCTGATCCGTTCGGCCGTCACGAACTGACGTGTCGACAACAGACAGATGACGAGATTCATCAATCGTTCGACTTTGGTGATCGCCACCCCAAGAACCCTAACCGTCCGAGTCGCTTCGGTCGCATCGCGCGCCTGCGACCATTACATCGACGCGATCAACCGCTCCACTCGCTCGTCGACGGAGCGGAACGGGTCCTTGCACAGAACGGTGCGTTGAGCCTGGTCGTTGAGCTTCAAGTGAACCCAGTCGACCGTGAAATCGCGGCCCGCATCCTGCGCGGCGGTGATGAATTCCCCGCGGAGCTTTGCGCGTGTCGTCTGGGGAGGCAGATCGACAGCCTCGTCGATCTGCTCGTCCTCGGTCAACCTCTTCGCAAGACCCTTGCGCTGGAGCAGGTCGAACACCCCGCGACCCCGTTTGATGTCGTGATAGGCCAGATCGAGCTGCGCGATCTTCGGGTCGGACAACTCCATCGAGTACCGATCCTGGTAGCGCTGGAACAACTTTCGCTTGATGACCCAGTCGATCTCGGTGTCCACCTTGGCGAAATCCTGGGCTTCGACCGCGTCCAGAGTCCTACCCCACAGGTCCACGACCTGCTCGATCTGAGTGTTGGGCTCGCGCGTCTTCAGATGTTCGACCGCCCTGGCGTAGTACTCACGCTGAATCTCGAGTGCACTGGCCTGCCGTCCGCCGGCGAGGCGAACCGGCCGTCGACCGGTCAGATCGTGACTGACCTCGCGGATCGCGCGGATGGGGTTGTCCAGCGCGAAGTCCCTGAAGGAGACCCCGGCCTCGATCATCTCGAGCACGAGAGCGGCCGTACCGACCTTGAGCATCGTGGTTGTCTCGGCCATGTTGGAATCACCGACGATGACGTGCAACCGGCGGTACTTCTCGGCGTCCGCATGCGGTTCGTCGCGCGTGTTGATGATGGGACGTGACCGGGTGGTCGCCGACGACACACCTTCCCAGATGTGTTCGGCGCGCTGCGACAGGCAGAAGGTGGCGGCTTTGGGCGTCTGCAGAATCTTCCCGGCGCCGCAGATGAGCTGGCGAGTGACGAGGAACGGCAGCAGCACATCCGAAATCCGCGAGAACTCTCCCGCTCGCTGGACCAGGTAGTTCTCGTGGCAGCCGTAGGAATTGCCGGCCGAGTCGGTGTTGTTCTTGAACAGATAGATGTCCCCGCCGATACCTTCCTCGGCAAGCCGCTGCTCGGCGTCGATCAGCAGGTCCTCGAGGACTCGTTCACCGGCCCTGTCGTGAGTGACCAACTGCAGCAGACTGTCGCACTCGGCCGTCGCGTACTCGGGATGCGACCCGACATCGAGGTACAGGCGCGCACCGTTACGGAGGAACACGTTGGAGCTACGGCCCCACGACACGACCCGGCGGAAGAGGTAGCGGGCCACCTCGTCCGGGCTCAGCCGCCTGTGCCCGTGAAAGGTACAGGTGACACCGAACTCGGTCTCGATGCCCATGATTCGTCGCTGCACACTTCGACAGTACAACGCAGACGCGCCGATGGAGCGTCCGAACGACGCACGGTGAAATTGTGTCGGTTTCCGCGGGCTGTCTGGCAGGAGTGGAGCCGGCAGGAACAACCTGGCAGGGCGGGAGTGGAGCCGGCAGGAACGACCTGGCAGGGCGGGAGTGGAGCCGGCAGGAACGACCCAGTGAGCCGGGAGTGGAGCCGGCAGGAACGACCGGCTCTAGGCTGGGGTGGTGACCGAGACATCCCCCTCCTTGCCCGATCGCATCCACGCCTGGGATGTCAGATTGTTCGACCGAACCGCAGCCAGTCGTGCATCCGTCGCCGATCCGATTCTCCGAAACCTCAGCACTGCGGCGAACCACAGTGGCTTGTGGATCGCCGCGTCGGGAGTGTTGGCGAGCAAGCGGGGTCCGACTCGTCGCGGCGCGGTACGCGGGTTGTTGGCCGTGGCGGCAGCGAGTGCATTGGCGAACGGTGTCCTCAAGCCTGCGTTTCCCCGTAGCCGTCCTGGTTTCGAGCGGACCCCTTTCGTCCGTCGAGTGTTGTCACCGCCTGTGTCGTCTTCTTTCCCTTCCGGCCATTCGGCGTCGGCGGCTGCGTTCGTCACCGGCGTGGCGCTCGAATCTCCGCTCGCTGCAGCTGCTTTGGCGCCGGTGGCCGCGGCGGTGTGCTATTCACGGGTGCACACCGGAGTTCACTGGCCGACGGATGTGGTCGCCGGTGCCGCTCTCGGTGCCGGAATTGCGTTGTCGACGCGGCGGTGGTGGGCCGTACGCACGGAAGAACCTGCCGAGCTCGGCAGATCCGTTGCGGCGCCGCAGCTTCCGCGCGGCAAGAACATGCTGATCATGATCAACCCCGGATCCGGTTCCGACGACACGATAGAGGACGACATCCGACGCTTGTTGCCGGACGCCGACCTGTTCCGGCCCGACACCGACGGGGACTTCACCACGCAACTCGAGGAGCGTATCGCCGCGACGTCGCCCACGGCACTCGGCGTGTGCGGCGGGGACGGGACAATCGTCAGCGTCGCGGAATCCGCCGTGCGGCACGACCTCCCACTCGCGGTGTTCCCGGGAGGAACTCTCAACCATTTCGCTCACGACGCCGGGGTCGCCGATGTCGCCGCCACCGCACGCAGCATCGAGAACGGAACCGCCGATCGTGTCGATCTCGCCCACGTCGTCGTCGACGGCCGGGATCGGATCTCGTTCGTCAACACTGCGACGTTCGGCGGATACCCGGACTCCGTGCGGCTGCGGGAGAAGCTGCAGGACCGCATCGGTAAATGGCCTGCTGCTGCCGTCGCGATGGTACGAGTACTCGGCCGCGCCCAGCCGATGCAGATCGAGTTGGACGGCCGTCGGCAGGCAGTGTGGATGCTGTTCGTCGGGAACGGCCAGTACGCGCCCACGGACCGGGTTCCGATGTCCAGGCCCTCGATAGGTTCCGGCACGCTGGACCTGAGGTATCTGCCGTCGACTCCGTTCCTGTCTCGTACCCGGCTCGTTCTGGCGGCACTCACCGGAACGCTCGGATCGTCGTCGACCTACGTCCACTCGTCGGTTCATTCGCTGAAGGTCGCCGTCGAAGGCCCCGAAGTCGCACTCGCCACCGACGGCGAAGTCACCGCAGACGGTCGCACATTCGAATTCGGCGTCGACGAGAACGGCCTCGCGCTCTACCGAGATCGATAGAACACGAGGCCGCAGGCTCCCGAAGATGAAGGCAGGGCGCTACTCAGGTCATTCCGCTGGCTCCACTCCCGGCTCTACTCAGGTCATTCCGCGGGCTCCACTCCCGGCTCTACTCAGGTCATTCCGCGGGCTCCACTCCCGGCTCTACTCAGGTCATTCCGCGGGCTCCACTCCCGGCTGCCCGGGCGTGGGTTCCTGGTCGGCGGCGTCGCGCCGAGGAAGCATGTCCTGCAGCGCAGCTCCGGCGATGCGCCTGAACGCGCGCCGGGGCCGTCCCTGATCCAGCACGGCGACCTCGAGGGCGCTGACCTCGAGCACCTTCTTCTCCGGCTCCGTGCCGCCCTGTCCCGCCGGCGACGCAGCCGGTGCTGCGCCCGCCTCGAGTGCGGCAACCGAGATCTTCACAGCCGAGGCCAAGTCGAGCCCGGTGCGGTAGGACTCCTTGAGGGCGGTGACGATCGGCTCGGTGGTGCCACCCATGACGACGAAGTCCTGCTCGTCGACGATCGATCCGTCGTAGGTGATCCGGTAGAGCTGGCTGGCGACCGGTTCGTCGGAATGGGACACCTCGGCGACGCAGATCTCCACCTCGTACGGCTTGAGCTGTTCGGTGAAGATGGTTCCGAGCGCCTGAGCGTACGTCTTCGCCAGAGATCGACCCGTCACGTCGCGCCTGTCGTAGGTGTAACCCTTGGTGTCCGCGTGGAGGATGCCTGCCTTGCGCAGGTTCTCGAACTCGTTGTACTTCCCCACCGCGGCGAACCCGAGGCGGTCGTAGAGTTCGCTCACCTTGTGCAGCGCCGACGACCGGTTCTCCGCCACGAACAGCACCCCGTCCGCGAAGGACAGCACGATGACGCTTCTACCGCGGGCGATACCCTTGCGCGCGAGCTCGGAGCGATCGCGCATGATCTGCTCGGCCGACGCGTAGTACGGCATGGTCATGACGCAGTCCCCCCTTCGATCGTGCGGTCGGCGATGACGGCGCGAGCTGCGGCCGAGATGCGATCCTCGGCCACTTCGTCGGCGCCGACACTGGTGATGGTCACCGCGGTCGGGTAGATCCCGCGGGTCACGTCAGGTCCACCCGTCGCGGAGTCGTCGTCCGCCGCGTCGAACAGCGACTCCACGGCCGCCCGCAACGCGTCGTCCTCGCTCAGCCCGGGGGCGTAGAGCTTCTTGAGTGCCGACTTCGCGAACAGCGAACCCGACCCGACCGCGTGATACCCCGACCGTTCTTCGTAACGTCCGCCGACGACGTCGTAGGACACGATGCGACCGGCGCGATCGGGATCTGCGATGTCCACGTCGAAACCGACGAGCAACGGCACCGCGGCCAGACCCTGCATTGCCGCGCCGAGGTTGCTCCGCACCATCGACGACAGCTTGTTCGCCTTGCCGTTGAACGTCAGCGGCACGCCCTCGATCTTCTCGTAATGCTCGAGTTCGACCGCGAACAGACGAACGAGTTCGATGGCGATACCCGCCGTTCCGGCGATGCCGGCCGCCGAGAACTCATCCGTGACGAACACCTTCTGCATGTCTCTGTTGGCAATCAGATTGCCCTGCGTGGCACGGCGATCACCGGCGATGAGCACGCCACCGGCGTACGTCACCGCCACGATCGTCGTGCCGTGCGGTGCCAGGTCCGAGTGCACCGGGTTTCCTCCGCGGTCGCTCGTGGGGCCCCGCTCGTCCAGACCGCCGGAAAACTGCATCCGGCTCTCGGGGAGGAGGTGCGGGGCGTGATCACGCAGATGGTCGGTGAACGAGGAGTGATGCGAGCCGAACGCCGGCAGAAAATCGGCCGCCGAGGGGTTCGCGCTGCGATCCACCGTCACTGGCCGCCCTTCTGAACGTAGGCGCGGACGAAGTCCTCGGCGTTTTCCTCGAGCACGTCGTCGATCTCGTCGAGGAGGTCGTCGGTCTCTTCGGCCAACTTCTCGCGTCGTTCCTGACCGCCACCGGCCTCGCCGGGAACCTCGTCGTCGCCGTCACCACCGCCAGAGCGTCGTGTCTGCTCCTGAGCCATAGTCGTCGACCTCCTTACGTCATCGCAGTACCTGCTCGGACCTTCACCCTACCGATCACAGAGCGTCATGGGGCGTCAAGACGCGACGGCAATCCACTCAGGACGTGAGTTGGTCCACCAGTTCCGCCGCGGTGTTCACGCTTTCCAGCAGTTCGCCGACATGAGATTTGCTTCCACGCAGCGGTTCCAACGTCGGAATACGCACCAGCGAGTCGCCGCCGAGATCGAAGATCACCGAATCCCAACTCGCAGCCGCGATATCGGCGCCGAACTTACGCAACACCTCGCCTCGGAAGTACGCGCGCGTGTCGGACGGCGGAGTGGAGACGGCGTCGAGCACCTGCTGTTCGGTGACCAGCCGTTCCATCGACCCGCGCGCGACGAGCCGGTTGTAGAGCCCCTTGTCCAACCGAACGTCCGAGTACTGGAGGTCGACCAGATGCAGTCGCGGCGCCGACCACCCGAGGCCTTCGCGCTGACGGAACCCTTCGAGCAGACGCAGTTTGGCCGGCCAGTCCAGCAGGTTCGCGCACTCCATCGGATCGCGTTCGAGAAGGTCGAGAACCATGGCCCACTTGTCCAGAATGTCCGCGACACGAGGATCGTTCTTGCCCTCGCCTGCAACGAACTTCGCCACCCTCTGGTGATAGATCCGCTGCAACGCGAGGGCGGTCAGCTCCCGCCCGTCCGTCAGTGCGACCGTCTGACGAAGCGTCGGGTCGTGGCTGATCTGGTGAACCGCGGTGACCGGCCGAGCGAGCTGCAGGTCGGACAGATCGACGCCTGCTTCGATGATGTCGAGAACCAGCGCCGTGGTACCCACCTTGAGATACGTGGCCATCTCCGCGAGGTTGGCGTCGCCGATGATGCAATGCAGCCTGCGGTACTTGTCCGCGTCCGCGTGCGGCTCGTCACGGGTGTTGATGATCCCGCGCTTCAGCGTCGTCTCCAGACCGACCTCGACCTCGATGTAGTCCGCTCGTTGAGACAACTGGAACCCGGACTCGTCACCGGACTGGCCGATGCCGACGCGACCGGATCCGGTGATGACCTGGCGGGACGCGAAGAACGGTGACAGCCCGGCGATGACGGCCGAGAACGGAGTCGCGCGGGACATGAGGTAGTTCTCGTGGGTGCCGTAGGACGCGCCCTTGCCGTCCACGTTGTTCTTGTACAACTGCAAGCGCGGTGCACCGGGAACACTCGACGCGTGACGCGCCGCGGCCTCCATCACGCGCTCGCCTGCCTTGTCCCAGATCACCGCGTCGAGCGGGTCTCGAACCTCGGGAGCCGAGTACTCGGGATGCGCGTGATCGACGTACAGACGGGCGCCGTTGGTGAGGATCATGTTCGCGGCGCCGACCTCGTCGGCGTCGATGACGGGAGCCGGCCCACTGAAACGACCCAGGTCGAATCCGCGCGCATCACGAAGCGGCGACTCGACCTCGTAGTCCCACCGGGTTCGCTTCGCCCGCGGAACTCCCGCAGCCGCCGCGTACGCGAGCACCGCCTGGGTCGAGGTGAGGATCGGGTTGGCCGTGGGTTCGGTCGGGGACGAGATTCCGTACTCGACCTCGATACCGATGATGCGCTCCATGGCCCCGAGCCTAGGTGATCGCGCCGTCCGCCCGTGGAACCGACGCTGCCCGCGACCGTCACAGCGGTCGCGGGCAGCGTCGAACTCCTCGAATCCTTACAGGTACTGGCCGGTGTTCGACTCGGTGTCGATGGCACGCGACGCACTGGCGTTCTTGCCTGTGACCAGCGTCCGGATGTAGACGATGCGCTCGCCCTTCTTGCCCGAGATTCGCGCCCAGTCGTCCGGATTGGTCGTGTTGGGCAGGTCCTCGTTCTCCGCGAACTCGTCGACGATGGAGTCGAAGAGGTGCTGGACCCGCAAACCCGGATTACCGGACTCCAGAACCGATTTGATCGCGTACTTCTTGGAGCGGTCGACGATGTTCTGGATCATTGCACCCGAGTTGAAGTCCTTGAAGTACAGAACTTCCTTGTCCCCGTTGGCGTAGGTCACCTCGAGGAACCTGTTGTCCTCGCTCTCGGCGTACATGCGGTCCACGACACGTTCGATCATCGCGCGGACGCACGAGGTCCGGTCGCCGCCGAACTCGGCGAGATCGTCCGCGTTGACCGGCAACGAATCCGTCAGGTACTTGGAGAAGATGTCCTGCGCAGACTCGGCGTCCGGACGTTCGATCTTGATCTTGACGTCGAGGCGCCCCGGGCGAAGGATCGCGGGATCGATCATGTCCTCGCGATTGGACGCACCGATCACGATGACGTTCTCCAGCCCTTCCACACCGTCGATCTCGGCGAGAAGCTGCGGAACGACCGTCGTCTCGACGTCCGAGGACACACCGGAACCACGCGTACGGAAGATCGAGTCCATCTCGTCGAAGAACACAATCACCGGCGTGCCCTCGGAGGCCTTCTCGCGCGCACGCTGGAAGATCAACCGAATGTGCCGTTCGGTCTCGCCGACGAACTTGTTGAGCAGCTCGGGGCCCTTGATGTTGAGGAAGAACGACTTGGCTTCCTTGGCATCCTGGCCGCGCGCCTCGGCGATCTTCTTGGCGAGCGAGTTGGCGACGGCCTTGGCGATCAGAGTCTTGCCGCAGCCGGGCGGCCCGTACAGCAGAACACCTTTCGGAGGCCTGAGCGAGTACTCGCGGAAGAGGTCCTTGTGCAGAAACGGCAATTCGACGGCGTCTCGGATCTGCTCGATCTGGCGACCGAGACCGCCGATGTCCTCGTAGCCGACGTCCGGAACTTCCTCGAGCACCAAGTCCTCGACCTCGGCCTTGGGGACCCGCTCGAAGGCGTAGCCGGCCTTCGTGTCGACGAGCAGCGAGTCACCGGGACGCAGCTTGCGCGACGGCTCGTCCGGGTCGTCGATGCCCTCGTCGTTCGCCATGTCGACGAGCGGCTTGGCGAGCCACACCACGCGTTCCTCGTCGGCATGGCCGACGACCAGTGCCCGCGAACCGTCTCCGAGAAGTTCACGGAGCGTGCTGATCTCGCCGACCTGTTCGAAGGAACCGGCCTCGACGATGGTGAGTGCCTCGTTGAGCCGTACCGTCTGACCCGCAGCCAACGACGAGGACTCGACGTTGGGTGAGCACGCGAGGCGCATCTTGCGACCGGACGTGAAGACGTCGACGGTGTCGTCCTCGTGGACGGCCATGAGAATGCCGTAGCCGCTGGGCGGTTGACCCAGCCGGTCCACTTCCTCGCGCAGTGCGATCAACTGCTGACGAGCTTCCTTGAGCGTGTCCATCAATTTGGAGTTGCGCAACGACAGCGAGTCGATGCGGGACTCCAGTTCACGGACACGCTCCGGCGATTCTCCGAGCCCACCGAGCTGACGCCTCAGCGACGCCGCCTCGGCACGTAGCTCCTCGAGTTCCGCCCGGGCCGCAGCCGAATCCGGATTGTCTGTTGAGCTCATGAGCGACTCCTCCCAGTGAAGATCAGTCAACGCTACCGGCAGTTTCACGAATGTGCGTGTGGACACGTTCGAGCACCGCGCACTTGTGACCGATCGGTTGCACCCCGGACGGGCGGATCGGCCATGTTAGCCTCGCCTGACCAATACGGTCCGACGCTATCTCGAAATGGGGCTTCACCAGTGAACAAGCGCATCACCTCGGCGTTCGCGGCTGCTGCTGCCACCGCGCTGCTCGTCACCGGCTGCGGTGGAAGCGATGATTCCGATCACGCCGATCACAGTTCGGAATCCGCCGCTGCGTCGACCACCGAAGCGGTAACGACGACGGCCGACGCCGCGGTTGCTGCACCGACGACGGCGGAACTCACCGACTCGTTGACCCTCATCGTCGCTCCCGATGTCGACGCCACCACCAAGGCCGCGGAGATCGAGAACGGCCAGGCGCGGATCGCGAACCTGGAACAGATGACGGCTGCGCTCGCGAACTACGGCGAGATCACGTTCGACGTGTCCGAGCCGACGGTGGAGGGCGAAACTGCCACCGCGGACGTTGCCATCGCGACGCCGCGAGGAACAGCGGCACCGTCGCCCAACACCTGGGTCCTGATCGACGGCAAGTGGAAGGTTTCCGACGCGTCCGCGTGCGCGTTGCTCGCCATGGGACAGGCGCCCTGCGTCTAGCGCGTCAGCCCTTGCCGGAGCGACGCTGAGGCTTCGGAGTCACTGTGCCCGCCGCAAGTTTGCGTGCACTGACGAGAAACGCGGTGTGCCCCTGCATCCGATGTTCGGGGCGCACCGCCAAGCCGACGACGTGCCACCCGCGCACGATCGACTCCCACGATCTGGGCTCGGTCCAGCATTCCTGCCCGCGGAGAGTCTCGACGACCTTCGACAACTGCGTGACTGTCGCGACGTACACGATCAGTACTCCCCCGGGCACGAGCGCGTCGGCGACGGCAGGGAGCGCATCCCATGGCGCGAGCATGTCCAGAACGACCCGGTCGACCGTCTCCCCGGGGTGGTCCGCCCCGAAACGGTCGATGTCCGCGACGGTCAGTTCCCAGTTGGGCGGACGCTCACCGAAGAAGGTTTCGACGTTCTTCACCGCGTAGTCGGCGTGGTCCTGACGGATCTCGTAGGAGATGACCTTGCCCTCCGAACCGACGGCGCGCAGCAGCGAGCACGTCAGCGCACCGGAACCGGCCCCCGCCTCGAGCACTCGTGCACCGGGGAACACGTCTCCCTCGTGCACTATCTGCGCGGCGTCCTTCGGATAGATCACCTGCGCGCCGCGTGGCATCGACAGGACGTAATCGGTGAGCAGCGGTCGCAGCGCCAGGTACGGGGTGCCGTTGACCGAGGTGACGACGCTTCCCTCGTCCGCACCGATGAGCGCGTCGTGGGTGATTCCACCGCGGTGCGTGTGGAACTCCTTGCCCGCGTCGAGAACGACGGTGTAGTGCCTGCCCTTGCCGTCGGTGAGCTGGACGCGGTCGCCGACGCGGAACGGACCACTGCGCGCCGGCCCCGTGGACAGCGCCTGGGTGTCGTCCGTCTCCGACTGCGCCTCTGTCTCCGACTGCGTCTCTGTCTCCGACTGCGTCTCGGGAGCCTGTGCCGACGGTTCAGCAGTCCCGAACACGGTTTCGTCCGAAGACTCCGAAAACCCGGAAGACACAGCCGACTACCTCTTTCGCTTTGCAGAACAGATCCGGTGGGCCCGGCGGGCCGACACTCGGCCGCCTAAGACTACGGCCTTGCGTGAATCTGTCGGTCCACGGGCTTAGTCTGCAGAGCGTGAGTATCACCGATGTGCCTGCACCACCCGTCCGAACCGGCTCCACCAGCTCGACCCGACGGAGCGCACCGGCCCTTTCTCCGTCCCGCGCGGGTGACTACAAGCAGTGCCCGCTGCTGTACCGCTTCCGTGCGATAGATCGGATACCGGAGAAATCGACGAAGGCGCAGGTCAAGGGGACGGTGGTGCACGCCGCACTGGAGGCGCTCTACGGAATGCCCAGCGAGAGCAGACATTCGGAGACGGCTGTCGGTCTCGTCGATGCCGCGTGGGATCGGGTGTGCGCCGAATCTCCTGAAGTCGCGGACACGCTCGTCGGTGACGAGCGCACCGCACTGCTGGACCAGGCTCGGGACCTGGTCGCCGGGTATTACGAGATGGAGGATCCCACTCGATTCGATCCGGAGTCCTGCGAGCAACGGGTCGAGATCGACCTGGAGGACGGTACTCCGCTTCGAGGTTTCATCGACCGAATCGACGTCGCGCCCAACGGAATGGTTCGCGTCGTGGACTACAAAACAGGTAAGGCCCCGCGGGAGTTCACCGAGGCGAAGGCGCTGTTCCAGATGAAGTTCTATGCGCTCGTGGTCATGCGTCTACGCGGAATCGTTCCGGCACAACTGAAGCTGATGTATCTGGCGGACAAGCAATCACTCACCTACACCCCGGACGAGGGTGAGTTGATCAGATTCGAGCGGATGCTCTCGGCGATCTGGAAAGCCATCGTCGCCGCAGGCAAGTCGGGCGATTTTCAGCCCAAACGTGGAAAGCTTTGCGGTTGGTGCGATCACCAGGCGCTGTGTCCCGAGTTCGGCGGCACTCCCCCGGCGTATCCGGGTTGGCCGGAGGCGCGGTCGTGACCGGCATTCCCGACGCATTCTTCGTACCGCTCGGACGAGCGGAACCGGGTACCGAACGGTTCTCGAGTACAGAGCGGTTCTCGAGTACAGAGCGGACGACGAGCCTCTGGGCGCCGACCATGCAGCACGGCGCTCCGCCGTCGGCACTGCTGCTCCGTGCTCTCGAACGTGTGGAAGCCCGATCCGACGTTCGGGTGACGCGGGTGGTCGTCGAACTGCTCGGACCGGTTCCCATCGCGGACATCGTGGTGAGGTCCTGGGTGGAGCGTCCGGGCAAGAACATCGAACTCGTCGCGGCCGAGTTGTGGGCAACCACTGCGACCGGGGTGGACCGTGCTGTCGCTCGCGGAACCGCGTGGCGGATGACGACGGAAGACACCGCGGCTGTTGCTCATGCCGCGGATCGGCAACTCGCGCCGCTGACGGACGCGTCGTTGCATTCGTGGGGAGGGCGGTGGAAGTCCGGGTACCTCGACAACATCGAGGTTCAGGCACTCGGAAGCATCGGCGCCGACGGACCGGGCCTCGTCTGGGCGCGCCCGAAGACCGCTCTGGTCCTCGGTGAAACCATGACCCCACTCGAGCGTCTGTTCTCCATCGCCGACATCGCCAACGGGGTCGGTGCATCTCTGGACCTCGGCCATTGGACGTTCCTGAACACGGACCTCACCGTGCATGTGTTCCGGATCCCGGAGGGCGAGTGGGTAGGTGTCGCGGCCGAGACCTCCGTGGGTCCGGACGGAGTGGCCATGTCCGCCGGCGTACTGCACGACGAGCACGGACCGGTCGGGCGTATCGCCCAGACCGTGCTGGTCCGTCCCCGTTCCTGACCGAACCGGTCAGAATGCCCGGCAGGACCGAATGTCCGACGCGAGAATAGCTTTCGCGCCGAGGTCGGCGAGATCGTCCATGACGGTGTTGTGAACCTTGCGAGAGACCATGGCACGCACGGCGATCCAGTTCTCGTCGGCCATCGGCGACAGCGTCGGGGACTCGATTCCGGGCGTGATCTTGACGGCCTCGTCGAGAATGGCCTTGGGGCAGTCGTAGTCCAGCATCAGATACTGCTGCGCGAACACGACGCCCTGGACGCGAGCGATGAGCTGCTTGCGAGTCCTGTCGGAGCGATCGCTGCCCTCACGTTCGATGAGCACTCCCTCGGAATCGCACAGCGACTCGCCGAATGCCACCAGGTTGTTCTGACGTAGTGAGCGGCCGGATTCCACGACATCGGCGATGGCGTCGGCGACACCGAGTTGGATGGAGATCTCCACAGCACCGTCGAGACGGATGACCGTTGCTTCCAACCCTCGAGCCGCCAGGTCGGCCTTGACGAGGTTCGGATAGGACGTGGCGATTCGCAGCCCGTTCAGGTCTGCCGTCGACCACTCCTTGCCCTGAGGTCCCGCGTACCGAAAGCTGGAGCGACCGAAGCCGAGACCGAGCAACTCCTCCACCGGCGCCCCGGAATCGAGTGCGAGGTCGCGGCCGGTGATGCCCAGGTCGAGTTGACCCGAACCGACGTAGATCGCGATGTCCTTGGGACGGAGAAAGAAGAATTCGACGCCGTTCGCGTTGTCGAGGACGGTCAGGTCCTTCGAGTCGCTGCGGCGACGATAGCCGGCCTCCTTGAGAATTTCGGCTGCGGACTCGGAGAGGGCGCCCTTGTTGGGAACTGCTACACGCAACATTGCGAGGTCCTTAGATCGGGAAAGTCAGACGGTGAACGTGTGCACACTGTTCACAGATGTCGGTAGACATCGTCGAGCGTCAGGCCCCGACCCACCATCAGCACCTGGACCCAGTACAGCAGCTGCGAGATCTCCTCGGCGAGCGCTTCGTCGCCTTCGTGCTCGGCGGCGATCCAGACCTCACCCGCTTCTTCGATGATCTTCTTGCCCTGCGCATGCACGCCTGCATCCAACGCAGCGACGGTGCCGGAGCCCTCGGGGCGGGTGGCAGCGCGGTCGGTCAGCTCGGCGAACAGGGAATCGAAGGTCTTCACGGTGAAAGATTCTTTCATGACGACGCGGGACGCCGTGCATCGCACCATGCCGAGCGGAGGTCGTCGGCCGTGAGACCGACGAGCGATTCGCGTACGACGTAGCCCGGAGACGCCGCCACAGCAACCTCCGACGGCACGAGGAGTACGGAGCATCCTGCTCGGTGAGCCGACAGCGACCCGGTCGGAGAGTCCTCGACCGCGAGGCACTGCGACGGGTCGAGGCCGAGCAGAGCAGCGCCCTTCAGATAGGGCGCCGGATGCGGCTTGCCTTCGTCGACTTCGTCGCCACTGACGGTGAAGTCGAAGTACTCACGCCCGATGGTGTCCAACGCGTTTTCGACGAGTCCGCGTTCGGTGTTGGTGACCAGTGCGGTCCTCAGACCGATGTCGCGGGCGAGCGCCAGCGCGTCCTTGGCGCCGGGACGCCACGGGATGCCTTCGGCGAACAGTTCGGACACACGGGCGGTCAGCCAGTCGCGTCCAGCGGCGAGCGATTCCTCGGTGACGTCGGTGCCGGTGTGCACGAAGACCTTGGTCAGCGCGCCGCGCATGGAGTTGCCGAGCGTGCTCTCGCGAACCTCGGGGGTGAGCTCACGCCCGTGGGTCACGGACAGTTCCGCAACTGCAACGTCCCAGATCTTCTCCGAGTCGAGCAGTGTGCCGTCCATGTCCCACAGGACGCCCTGCAGAGACGAGTTGTCAGACATTGAAATACTTGGCCTCCGGGTGGTGAAGAACGAATGCGTCGGTGGATTGCTCGGGATGCAGCTGCAGTTCTTCCGACAGCTTCACGCCGATACGTTCCGGTTCGAGCAGTGCCGCGAGCTTGACGCGATCCTCGAGGTCCGGGCACGCACCGTAGCCGAACGAGTAACGAGCGCCGCGATATTCGAGCTTGAAGAAGCCTTCCGCGTCCTCGGGATCGTCCTCGGCGACGCTTCGACCACCCGTGAGTTTCAGCTCCTCGCGGACGCGGCGATGCCAGTACTCGGCGAGCGCCTCGGTCAGCTGCACACCGATACCGTGCACCTCGAGGTAGTCGCGGTAGGAATCCGCCGCGAACAGTTCGTTGGCGAAGTCCGCGATGGGCTGGCCCATCGTCACCAGGTTCATCGGCAACACGTCGACCTGACCGGTGTCGCGAGCACGCTCTCGCGACCGAACGAAGTCCGCGATGCACAGGAAACGGTCCCGCTGCTGCCTCGGGAAGGTGAATCGGAAGCGTTCGGGCGCATCAGGATTCGGCTCGGTGAGGACGATCACGTCGTCGCCCTCGGACACCGCAGGAAAGTAGCCGTACACCAGCGCCGCGTGGGCGAGAATGCCGTCCGTACTGAGGCGGTCCAGCCAGTACCGCAGCCGCGGCTTGCCCTCCGACTCGACGAGATCCTCGTACGTCGCTCCCTCACCCTTGCGAGCGCCGCGCAGACCCCACTGCCCGAGGAAGAGCGCGCGCTCGTCGAGCAGACCCGAGTACTCCGACAACGACACGCCCTTGACGATGCGGGTGCCCCAGAACGGCGGCACAGGAGTCTCGACATCGATCGCCACGTCGGACCGTTCCGGAACGACGACGGGAACCTCGGCCGCCTTCCGCTGCTCGGCGATTCGGCGCGAGCGCTCGTGACGCGCCTTCCGTTCCTCGGCCTTCGCCTTGGCTTCGAGCGCCTCCGGACTGTCCGGGGCCGGTCCCCCGCCTCGTTTGGTGGTCATGATGGTGTCCATCAGCCGTAGACCCTCGAACGCGTCGCGGGCGTAGTGGACATCGCCCTGATAGACGTCCTGAAGATCGTTCTCGACGTAGGACCGCGTCAACGCGGCCCCACCGAGCAGAACCGGGAACTGCTCGGCAACACCCTTGTTGTTGAGCTCGATCAGGTTGTCCTTCATGACGACCGTGGACTTCACGAGCAACCCGGACATGCCGATGACGTCGGCGCGCTTGTCGATCGCCGCTTCCAGAATGGTGGCAATCGGTTGTTTGATACCGAGATTGACGACCTCGTATCCGTTGTTGCTCAGGATGATGTCGACCAGATTCTTGCCGATGTCGTGGACGTCGCCCTTGACGGTTCCGAGCACGATGCGCCCCTTGCCGTCGTCGTCGGTGGCCTCCATGTGTGGTTCCAGGTATGCCACAGCGGCTTTCATCACCTCGGCGGAGGCGAGGACGAACGGCAACTGCATCTGACCCGATCCGAACAGCTCACCCACGGTCTTCATGCCGGACAGCAGCGTCTCGTTGATGATCTCGAGCGGTGGCTTCTCGCCCATCGCGGCATCGAGATCGACGTCGAGGCCGTTTCTCTCACCGTCGACGATGCGGCGCTCGAGTCGCTCGAACAGTGGCAGCCGCGCCAGCTCCTCGGCCCGGGACTCGCGCGCAGACGCCGCCGAGACCCCCTCGAACAGCTGCATCAGCTTCTGCAGCGGGTCGTACCCCTCGGACCTGCGGTCGTACACGAGATCGAGCGCGGTTTCGCGTTGCTCGTCCGGAATCTTGTTCATCGGCAGGATCTTCGACGCGTGGACGATCGCAGTGTCCAGTCCGGCCTCGGTGCACTCGTGCAGGAACACCGAGTTCAGGACCTGACGCGCTGCCGGGTTGAGACCGAACGAGATGTTGGACAGACCGAGTGTGGTGTGCACCTTGGGGTACTTGGCCTTGAGCTGCCGAATTGCCTCGATGGTCTCGATGCCGTCTCGCCGGACCTCCTCCTGACCGGTGGAGATGGGGAACGTCAACGTGTCGACGATGATGTCCTCGTGGGACAGGCCCCAGTTGGTGGTGATGTCCTCGATCAACCGATCGGCGACGCGCACCTTCCACTCGGCCGTGCGGGCCTGACCTTCCTCGTCGATCGTCAATGCGACGACTGCCGCGCCGTGCTCCTTGACGAGCTTCATGATCTTCTGGAAGCGCGAATCCGGTCCGTCGCCGTCCTCGTAGTTGACGGAGTTGACGGCGCTGCGGCCGCCGAGGTGTTCGAGACCTGCCTCCAGAACTGCAGGTTCGGTGGAGTCCAGCATGATCGGAAGTGTCGACGCCGTCGCCAATCGTGATGCGAGCGCGGACATGTCGGCCGCACCGTCGCGTCCGACGTAGTCGACGTTGAGGTCGAGCATGTGTGCACCGTCGCGCGTCTGATCCTTGGCGATGTCGAGGCACTTCTCGTAGTCCTCGGCGATCATCGCATCGCGAAATGCCTTGGACCCGTTGGAGTTCGTCCGCTCGCCGATCATCAGGATGCTGGCGTCCTGCTCGAACGGCACAGCCGAGTAGAGCGATGCCACGCCGGGCTCGGGTGCAGGCGCCCGGTCGGCTTTCGCGACACCGTGGACGAGGTCCGCGACCTGACGGATGTGCTCCGGCGTGGTTCCGCAGCACCCACCGACGAGAGACAGGCCGTACTCGGACACGAAACCACCGAGCGCGTCGGCGAGTTCCGGCGCCGTCAACGGATACTCGGCTCCGCGAGGACCGAGCGTCGGCAAACCGGCATTCGGCATGACCGACACCGGGAGCGTCGAATGCTTCGACAGGTGGCGCAGATGCTCGCTCATCTCGGCAGGACCCGTCGCGCAGTTCAGACCGATCATGTCGATCCCCAGTGGCTCCAGCGCCGTCAACGCAGCACCGATTTCGCTACCGAGAAGCATCGCCCCGGTCGTCTCGACGGTCACGTGCGTGATGATCGGAATACGCACGCCGAGCTTGTCCATCGCGTGCTGACTGCCGATGATCGCGGCTTTGACCTGAAGCAGGTCCTGGCACGTCTCGACCAGGATGGCGTCGGCGCCGCCGTCGATCATGCCGAGCGCTGCCTCGACGTACGCGTCCCGCAACACTGCGAACGGCGCATGCCCCAACGTCGGAAGCTTCGTTCCCGGACCCATCGATCCCAGGACGAACCGCTCCATCCCGTCGCGTCCGGGTCCCATCTCGTCGGCCGTTTCGCGGGCGAGGCGCGTTCCCTTCTCGGCCAACTCGCGGATCCGATCCGAGATGTCGTAGTCGGCGAGGTTGGGGAGGTTGCACCCGAACGTGTTGGTCTCGACCGCGTCTGCACCGGCATCGAAGTACGCGCGGTGTATCTCCCGTAGGACATCCGGGCGCGTGTCGTTGAGGATTTCGTTGCAGCCCTCGAGTCCGAGGAAATCGTCCAGCGTCAGGTTCGCATCCTGCAGCATCGTGCCCATTGCCCCGTCACCGATGACAACGCGACTGCGAATCGCATCGAGCAGGCTGGTTCTGTGTAGCGCAGGCATCCCTACAGAGTAATGGGCGCGTGGCTGTGCCCCTCACGGCGCAGCCTGGTCGTAGGCTGTCGTGGTGAGTCCCCGAAACCTCGACGGCAACCAACCCGCCGACAACGACGATACAGAACACGACAATCCGGACAGTGCGGCCGAAGCACTGCTGGAAGCGGTGTCCTCGGCTGTGTCGAACGCAACACCGGTGCCGACGGCTTCCGAACTCGACGACGACGATCTTCCACTCCCGACCCTCCGCGACCCGATACTCGTCGCCGCGTTCGAGGGGTGGAACGACGCAGGCGACGCCGCGAGCGGAGCCGTCGAGCATCTGGAGTTGATCTGGGATGCGACGCCTCTCGCCGAGCTCGACTCGGAGGACTACTACGACTATCAGGTCAACAGGCCGACCATTCGGCAGGTGGACGGTGTGACCAGAGAGATTCAGTGGCCGTCGACGAGGTTGTCGGTGTGCTCACCGCCGGGAAGCGCCAGGGATGTGGTGTTGCTTCGGGGTATCGAACCGAACATGCGGTGGAGAAGTTTCTGCGACGATCTGCTGGAGTTCGTCGACCAACTCGGTGTCGACACCGTCGTGATCCTGGGTGCCTTGCTCGCGGACACCCCGCACACCCGTCCTGTTCCGGTGACGGGCAGTGCGTACAGCGTGGAAGCGGCGGAACGCTTCAACCTGGAACAGACGCGCTACGAGGGTCCGACGGGCATTACCGGCGTGTTGCAGGACGAGTGCGTCAAAGCAGGTGTTCCGGCGGTCTCGTTCTGGGCGGCCGTGCCCCACTACGTCTCGCAACCGCCGAATCCGAAGGCAACCGTTGCGCTGCTTCAGCGTGTCGAGGACGTTCTCGACATCGAGGTTCCGCTCGGCGAACTCCCCACTCAGGCCGAGGAATGGGAGGAAGCCGTCACCGACATGACGAAGGAAGACGAGGAGATCAGCGAATACGTCCGCACCCTGGAGGAGCGCGGCGACGCCGAGGTCGACATCTCCGAGGCCATCTCCAAGATCGACGGGGACGCCATCGCTGCCGAGTTCGAGCGCTACCTGCGTCGACGAGGGCCGGGCAACTTCGGGCTGTGATCGGTTCCGACCCCGGGCGCCTGCGTGTTGCGGCGCTCTATTTCGGGGGATTTCTCGGTCCGTTCGGCGGCGCCCTCGTGGCCTCGATGCTTCCCGAGATGGGTGCCTCGCTCGGCGTGTCGACAGGATCGGCGTCGGCATCCCTGACTGCGTACCTGCTTCCGTTCGCCGCGGTGATGCTGGTGTCCGGAACGCTCGGCGCTCGCTGGGGACGTCTTCGCACCGTCCGCATCGCCTATGCGGTGTACACGGCCGCGTCGATCGTGTGCGTGTTCGCACCGAGCCTCGAGGTGTTGCTCGCTGCTCGCGCAGTGCAGGGATGCGGCAACGCGTTCACGACCCCACTGTTGCTCGTGACTCTCGCCGAGGCCACCCCACGAGCGCGGCTGGGCAGGGTGCTCGGAACGTTCGGTGCCCTGCAGGCGGCCGGACAGACGAGCGCCCCGCTCGTCGGGGGTCTCTCGGCCGAGTTCGACTGGCGATACGCGTTCGTCGTTCTCGCCTGTGTGTCCGCGGTTCTCGGCGTCGTCGGCCTCCCGAGAACCACCACTGCAGAACAGACAGCACCTCCCCGCGAACGTCTGCGCGACGCCCTGCGGCCCTACGTTCTGAGAGTCGGCGTGGTGGCGCTCCTGGGATGGGGAGCACTCGGCGGGGTGAACTTCCTCCTCGCGTATCGCGCGGAAGATCAGTTCGGACTGACGGCGTCCCAACGCGGACTGCTCCTGACCGTGTTCGGGCTCACCGGCATCCTGACCGCGCGCAGCGTCGGACGCCTCATCGATCGCCTCGGCGCACAGCGGACCGTGTTGATCGGTGCCATCGCCGGTGCGGCGCTCGTGGCGGTTGCGGGCACCGTGCCCGTGCTGTGGGCGGTCGCAGCTGCCTGGGCGGTCGCCGGAATCGCGTCACAGTTCGTTCTCGTCGGCGTCAACGCCGCGGTACTGGCAGGCGGGTCCAGCCGGGGCGGCGCAGTGTCGGTGGTGCAGGCGTTCAGATTCTCCGGCGCGGCGGTTGCGCCGCTCGCTCTCACTCCGTTGTATCTCGCACACCCGTCGGCGGGATTCCTCGTACCCGCAGTGCTTCTCGCCGTGGTCGCGCCCCTCGCCATGCCCCGAACCTCCGCGCCCTGACATCCGCGCACGACGTCGTGTGAGCACATTCTGACCCTGCCGTAACCCGCACGCCTCCACCGCGTCACCGTTCGGCGCGACAGTCGTGGCATGGCAAGCACACCGCGGTTTCTGCAGGGCGTCTTCCCGTTCACCGGACACGGACTCGACAAGCCGGAGAACGTCGACCCGTCCACCACCTTCGTCGTACCGTCGGGATCGATCGCGCAGCCGCTGTACTTCAGGGGCGGAAACTCCAGCGACGAACTCGTCGTGGTTTCGTTGCTCCGGGACGGGCAGCCGATGCGTCTGTTCCCCATGGGAGCCAAGAGCGGGGTCAACATCCCGTTGCGTGTGGTCGAGGACGTCGACCCGGACTCGGTCCTGGAGCTGGTCGTCGCAGCTCCCGAGGGAACGACGGGCGAGGTCGTCGTCGACTTCGGTCTGGTGTTGATCTGATGTCGGGGTCCGAATCAAACAGGACCCGCCTGCTCGTGGTCGGCAACGGAATGGCAGGCGCCAGAACGGTCGAGGAAATTCTGAAACGGAGCGCCGATCGGTTCGACGTCACGATGATCGGCGACGAACCGTACGGCAACTACAACCGCATCATGCTCTCGCACGTGCTTGCCGGGGAGACCGGCGTCGACGACGAGGATCTCCTCCTGAACCCGATGAGTTGGTACCGGGAGAACGGCGTGACTCTGTACGCGGGCGACCGAGCAGTGTCCCTCGATCGGTTCGCGAAATCGGTGCGATGCGAGAGCGGTCGCGACGTGCCCTACGACATCTTGATCATCGCGACGGGAAGCAACACCTTCTTCCCCAACATGGACGGACTCCGTGAACCCGACGGCCGACTTGCCCGCGGCGTGTTCGGGTTTCGGACCATCGAGGACACCAACGGGATGCTGCAGATGGCGGCGTCGCAGGACGACCTGCGCGCAGTGGTCATCGGCGGTGGCCTGCTGGGACTCGAAGCAGCGTACGGTCTACGCACGCAGGGCCTCGATGCGGACGTCGTGCACTCCCCCGGTCATCTCATGAACCAGCAGCTCGACGAACGCGGCGGCAAGCTGCTGCGGAACAAGATCGAATCGCTGGGCGTGGGAGTGCACACGTCCAAACGCACGACCTCCGTTCTGCGCACCGAGACCGGCGCAGTTGCCGGTGTCGGTTTCGGCGACGGCACGTCGCTGCCCGCGGACATGATCGTCGTCACCGCGGGAATCCGCCCGAATGTCGAGTTCGCACGAGGGGGCGGCCTCGTCATCGAGCGCGGAATCGTCGTCGACGACCAGTTGCGCTGCGAGGACGAAGGATCGATCTTCGCGGTCGGTGAATGCTGCCAGCACCGAGGCGAGGTGTACGGCCTCGTCGCACCGCTGTGGGAGCAGGCCGTGGTACTTGCCGAGCACCTGACCGGCACGGATCCCGCTGCCGCGTACCACGGTTCGAGGCTGACGACCAAGCTCAAGGTCGCCGGGGTGGACGTCGCCGCAATGGGCGTGAAGGGACCCGAGCGTGAGGACGACGAGTTCGTCCAGTTCTACGAGCCCAGAAGCGGTACCTACAAGAGCGTGGTCGTCCGCGACGGAAAGTTGATCGGCGCAACGCTTCTGGGTGACATCAGCAAAGCGAACTTCTTGACGCAGGCGTTCGACGAGAAGGTACCGCTGCCCGACGAGCGGATCAGCATGCTCTTCGACATGGGCACCCCTACCGCGGCGACCGGGGCTGCCGAACTGGCCGACGACGTTCAGGTGTGCAACTGCAACGGAGTCACGAAGGGCACGATCGTCGCCTGTGTCCACGCGGGCGCCAAGTCGATGGGCGACGTCACGGCCGCGACCCGCGCCGGGAAAGGATGCGGATCGTGCAAGGGGTTGGTCGCCGACATCCTGGCCTGTGCCGCAGGCGGCGCGGTCGAAGCCGACCCGGCTGCGGACTGGTACGTCCCGTGCATCCCGTTGTCCAAGCCCGCCCTCATCGAGGTGATCCGCGAGCGTGATCTGAAGTCGGTGTCGCAGGTGTTCACCGAACTGGCGACCGGCGGCCGCGAGGACGTGCCGTCGAAGATGCCGTTGGCGTCCTTGCTCCGCACCGTGTGGGGACCGGACTGGGTGGACGAGCGCGGAGCACTGTTCATCAACGACCGCGTCCACGCCAACATCCAACGCGACGGCACGTTCTCGGTGGTTCCCCAGATGAAAGGCGGCGTCACCACCCCGGACCAACTGCGCAGGATCGCCGACGTCGCGGACAAGTACCAGGTGCCGCTCGTCAAGGTCACCGGCGGACAACGCATCGATCTGCTCGGCATCAAGAAGGAAGACCTCCCCAAGGTGTGGGGCGATCTCGACATGCCGTCCGGTTTCGCCTACGGCAAGAGCATGCGGACCGTCAAAACCTGCGTCGGCAGCGACTTCTGCCGGTTCGGTCTCGGCGATTCGACCGCACTGGGCATCGCGCTCGAGGACCGGTTCCAGGGCTTGGAGACCCCGGCGAAGCTGAAACTCGCCGTCGCCGGCTGCCCCCGCAACTGTTCCGAGGCACTGTGCAAGGACCTCGGTGTCGTGTCCGTCGGCGAGGACAAGTGGGAGATCTACGTGGGCGGTGCAGCGGGAGCGCACATCAGGAAGGGCGATCTGCTCGCCACCGTGGTCGGCGCCGATGAAGTGATCCGTGTCGCGGGAATCTTCATCCAGCACTATCGGGAGACGGCCCACTGGCTCGAGCGGACCTACGCCTGGGTTCCCCGTATCGGCCTGGAAGCACTCCAGCGGATCTTGATCGAGGACGCCGACGGGATCGTCGCGGGATTGGAGCAACGAATGCAGACGTCCGTCGACGGCTACCGCGACCCGTGGCAGGACCGGGTCGAGCAGAAGTCGCCCGCCCAGTTCGCACCGTCGCTCCCCCTGCTTCCGCTGCCTCGGGTCCCGGTCCGATGAGCATCCCCGTCGGTGCCGTGGAGGACCTGACACCTGGGGAAGGCCGCGCCTATGTGGTCGACGGCAAGCAGGTTGCCGTCTTCCTGCTCGGTGACGGCACCGTACGCGCCATGGACGCCGTCTGTCCTCACAAGGGAGGCCCGCTCGCGGACGGCCAGATCGACGGCTCCGTGGTGATGTGCCCGCTGCACCAGTACACGTTCTCGCTCGACACGGGTGTGTGCCCCAGCGGCATCGATTCCGTCAGGACATACCCGGCAGCGGTGGTGGACGGGAAGGTCACCGTCGACGTCTGAATCGCACCCTTCGGCGTGTTTTTCGCTCCTGGGCAGTGGACGCCTACCCTGTTGCAGTGAGCGAATCAGGAGCGGAGCCGGTGGTCGACGACATCCGGCACAGTACTGCGACTGCTTTTCTGCAGGAAGAACGGCTGAAACTGTTCGCGTTCACGGTGGCAGAGAAGCGGGCCGAGTACCTCTGGGTGTTGCGCGCGTTCGACATCGCACGCGCCAACTACGTCGTGTTGCTGCACGCCGCCGATGTCGCGGACACACTGGCGAGGAATGCGCCGGAGAATCTTCGGCTCGGAGCGGCGGAGATCGCGCCCCTGCTCGAACAACTGCACGCGTGGGAACTACTCGAGCGGAGCTACGACGGATCTCGCGCGGCGACACTCGCGGAGTATCGGAACCGTCATTTCGTGTATCAGTTCAGCGGCGCCGGGTACAAGGCATTCCGCGCCGTCGAGGACGTGCTGGGCGCACGGCTCGACGACGCCTCTCTGTCCCGGCTCGTTCTGCCCGAACTTCTCGCCGACATGCACGAGCTCGCCGAGGCCAATCGGCAAGCGGACGGCGATCGCATCTACCGCAAGCTTAGCCGCCTGGACTCCACGCTGTCCGAAATGGCAACGCGCGCAGCACATTTCTACCTCGTTCTCGGCGACCTGGTGCGTACCACGGAAATCACCCCCGAGACGTTTCTGGTGCACAAGGATGCGCTGTTGACGCACATGCGCGAGTTCAGCTCGGATCTGACGCGGTACGCACCCAAGCTCGCCGAAGCCATCGCGGTGGTCGAGTCGACCGGAATATCGGAACTGATCCACCGGGCGGCGGTCAGCGACGAGCGCGTGTTCCTCACCGTCGAGGAACGCACGGCGGACTGGCGGGCACGGTGGTCCGGCCTGTCGCACTGGTTCGTCGCAGCAGACGCCGAGCTCAGCGAGTCCGAACGCCTCCGCGAGGGCACCATGAGCGCGATCGCGGCCGTGCTGTCGCTGCTCCGACGCGTCACGGAGACCCGGAAGGGCGGCGTCAGCCGTGAAAGTCAGCTCCGTCACCTGGCGGGATGGTTTGCGAACACGTCCAGCGAAGACAGTGCGCATGCCCTGTTCCACGCCGTGTTCGGGCTCGGCCGTCCGCGCCATCTGTCGATGGTGCACCCGGACGCCGACATCATCCCCACCTCCCGCTCCTGGTGGGAGGCACCACCGGTGGAGATCTCACGGACGCTGGCGGAGACCGGTCGGGCGCCGTCGCCCGGGCTTCCCGGCCGGGTGCAACGCAACGACGGCGGAATCAGGAGGCTCCGCGAGCAGCAACTCGAAGCCCAGCGAGTCCGCAGTGCAGCCGCACGTTCACTGGCGTCCGACGGCGTCTACGAACGGACCCTCGACGAGGAGGAAACCGAGGTGCTGCTCGGCCTACTGAACGCCGCACTGACCGCGCGAGTTCGGGTCAGTGGACGAACGTCGGGATCCACCGGATCCGACAGCGGGGTGAAGCTCACGTTGACCACATCCGAGACCTCGACCGTCGTGCGCACGGCGCGCGGCCGACTGCACCTGGACCGTCTGCAGCTGGACGTGGCCGAGGTGGCCGGTCGATGAGAGCACGTGAAATACCTTCTCTCGCACTCGATTCCTACCAGCGCGCCGCGAGAGTGGCATTGGCGAACCACCTGGTCACCCGAGACTATCCGGACCGCATCGCGCTGCCACTTCTGCGCAGGTGGGCGACGGAACTGCGCGAGGACCTTCTCGAACTCTTCGGGTATCGACTCGAGGTCACCGAGACGACGGCCCGCGTGTACCCGGTGATCGACTCGCTCGATCCGAGCCAACCCGCCCGCACGGCCTCGGACCGCATCTTCGATCGACGCCGATACGCCTACCTGGCACTGGCCATGGCCGCGTTGGGACGAGCAGGCAACCAGATCACTCTGTCCGAGCTCGCCGACCACGTCGCCGCCGAGGCCGGGCAGGTCGACGGCGTCGAGTTGGAAGCGGATCGAGCGTCCGACCGGGATGCGTTCGTCGACGCGGTCGGCTGGTTGGCAGCTCGCGGTGCCATCTCTCTCGCCGACGGGGACGCGTCGGGCTGGGCGAGCAATCCGTCCTCGGGCGAGGCGTTGTACGACATCGAGCGTTCGGTGGTCGTCGCGTTGTTCCGGCCGCCGCGAGCAGTGCAGCATCTGCGTTCGGTCACCGGCCTACTCGTGGGATCCGACTCCCCGGTCGACGAGGATTCGGACGACGACGCCGCGCGCCCCACGGATCCGAAAGAGACGTTGCGCAAGGTCAGACGCGCTCTGGTCGAACGCCCCGTCGTGTACTTCGAGGATCTGGATCAGGACGGGCGCACCGCACTCGCGGCGGACAGAACCGTCGCCGACGTGGAACTGCTCACCGGCTTGGTGTCCGAACGCCGCGCCGAGGGTGTCACGCTGATCGACACCGCGGGCAGGATGTCCGACGTACGGTTCCCGAGTACCGGCACCATCGCCCAGGTCGCACTGCTCCTGGCCGGCGAGATATCCGACCGTGTCGTCGACCCGGACGCCGACGCCCTCGCACACCATGCGCTCGCGCACCACGCGATCGTCGCGGACGACGACTTGGTGACGCGGCTGGATGCGGCCATCCCCGGTGGCGGAATCTTCGACGACCTGGCCGAATTCGGGTCGCCGACGGGCCCTGTCCCCGATACCGGCACCCCACCGGCCACCTATCCGTTCGTGGAGAACAGTTGGCTCGCGCACACCGTCGCCGATCTGGTCGAACGTTTCGGCCGCACGTTCGCCGCCCAGTGGCAAGCCGACCCCGACGGCCTGCGTGAACGAGCGGTGCAGATGCTGCATCGACTTCGGTTGGTGCACATCATGTCCGGCGGAGTTCTCGTGCTTCCCGTCATCGCCCGGTATCGCGATGTGATGGTGAGCGTGCGAGACCGGGTACCGCAGGACTCCTTGTTCGACAGCCGTTCCACGGACACAGAAATCGAGGCGCAGTAGATGACCGCACACTCCGAGCGCTTCCGCCCGACGCGAGCAGGAATCGTCAACCTGTGGGACTACCGTGACCAGGAGTTCTCGTTCGCCGACGGGCGGCTCGTCCTCCGTGGTCCGAACGGTTCGGGTAAGACCAAAGCCCTCGAAGTTCTGTTCCCCTTCGTCCTCGACGGGCGCATCGAACCGCGCCGGCTCAACCCGTTCGCGGGTGAGGAACGGACGATGAAGTCCAACCTGCTCTATCGCGGTCAGGAGAGCGCGCACTCCTACGTCTGGATGGAGTTCTCGCGCGGCACTCACGAGGACCCGGAGTCGGTCACCGTCGGAATCGGAATGCGTGCCAGCAGACAGAACGACAAGGTCACTCGCTGGTACTTCGTCGCCGACGGTCGCGCCGGGGTGGATTTCTCGTTGCTGGGCTCCGACGACCGCCCGCTCACCAAGAAGCAACTCGCCGAGCAGTTGGGCACCGACGCTTTGACCGATCGTCCCGTGGACTATCGGGCTGCTATCGACGCTCGCATGTTCGGACTCGGCGCGGAGCGGTACGACCAGCTGATCAATCTCATTCTGACGCTTCGCCGTCCGCAGCTCGCGAAGAACCTGGATCCGAAGGGGTTGTCGCAGGCGCTGACCGACGGGCTGCGTCCCCTCGACGATCAGTTGGTGCTCGAAGCTGCGCGCTCGTTCAGCGACATGGAAGAGGTCGGGCGGGCCCTCGAAGGTCTTGCCCAGGCGGACCAGGCGGCGAAGAATTTCGTCGGGGTCTACTCGAAGTATCTCCGTGTGCAGGCTCGCTCGGATGTCGAACAGGTCTCCCGCAGGCTCGAAGCGGTGACCCATGCGACAACGGCGCACTTCGCCGCAGCCGCACTGAAGGAACGTCGGTTGCAGGAGCGTCTGGCGGCGGAGAAGCGATTCGACGACGCCGAACGCGCCCTCGACCAGGCCCTTGCCGATCGCGAGACGCTGCAGCGTTCGAGCGCGTACGAGGGCAAGCAGCAACTCGACGACTTGGCGGAATCGGCTGCGAAACTGAAGGTCTCGGCCGCCCAACAGTCCGAGCGTGCACGGGGTGCGCAGGCCGAACTCGAGAAGCGCACCACCGAATCCGCGAGGGCGGACACTGCGCTGAAGGATGCGACGACAGCGCTCGCTCGCGCCGAGGAGGAGTTGCAGGCCGCTGCCGAGGACGCAGGTATCGCGTGGGCGTCGATGCCCGCGGGCGCGCGCACCGACCAGTTCAGCACCGCTGTGCGTGGTCACGCCGAGGAACGTGACGGCGACGTGCGCGCCGTGCGGGAAGCGCTCGGAACAGCGGAGAAGGCGAGCACCGAACGTGCGCGCGCGGACCGCAGTGCCACCAGGGCGCACGAGTTGCTGGACGCCGCACGCGCGGCCGTGACGGAAGCCGAGGCATCGGTGGAACTCGCACGGGCGCAGTACACGTCGGCGCTGCGGGCGTGGTGGTCCGAACATTCGTCCACCTACCAACTCGCCGGCATCACGTCGTCGGCGTTCGAGGCTCTCGATGCCGCCGTTCCGCGTATCGGCGAGGACGACGGGCCGAGCTTGGACACCGTGCTCGCCGACGCCTCGGCCGACGGACTCGATACCGTCCGGGCTCGGCGAACGCACGCACAGCTCGGTGCTGCCGCGCTGACCGAGGAACTGTCCTCGATGCGGGCCGAGCGGGACCTCGTCAGCGCCGAACACGACGACGCACCTCCACCCTTCGCGGCACGCACGTCCTCGCGTGACGGTCTGCTCGGTGCGCCGCTGTGGCAGCTCGTGCGGTTCGCCGAGGGCGTCGATCCGTCCGAGGCGGCAGGTGTCGAATCCGCACTGCAGGCCGCGAACCTGCTCGACGGCTGGGTCTCGCCGACAGCCGTCCCCGACTCGCTCGAGTCCGAGCAGTACCTCGTTCCCGCTCCCGTGGAGTCCCGCCCGACCGGTCCCACCTTGGTGGACGTCCTCGTTCCCGAGTCGGGGACGGACGTGCCGGAGGAACTGATTCGAGACATCCTGTCCTCGATCTCGTTGGGACTGGTCGACGGCGTGACGTGTGTCGGTGTCGACGGCCGGTTCCGTCAGGGACTTCAGCGGGGACGGCACCGGAAGCAGGACGCCGAGTACATCGGAGCGACGGCCCGCGCAGCCCGCCGCGGTACCCGTATCGCCGAGCTCGACAAATCCATCGCCGGTTCCGAGGCGTCGCTGAACGCCACCCGAGAAGAGGAACGCTCGGCCGCCGACCTTCTTCGCGGACTCGCCGCGGCAGCCAAGCAGCTGCCCAAGGCGTCGGCGATCATCAAGTCGCAGAAGGCCGTGACGGAATCCGCCGGGGCTTTGCGGACGTCACAGGCCGGGGCAGCTGCTGCGGACGCCGAACTCGACCAGGCCATCGCGGAACTGTCCGCCCGAGAAAAGCATCTACGTTCCACGGCGGTCGCGCACCGCACACCGCACACCGCGCGGGAGATCGACTCGCTGGCCGCGGCCATTCGACATTTCCAGAATCAAGGCGAGCTGGTCCTGCGCCGACGCGGTGACCGCGTGCGCGAGGCCGAACGCGGTCGCGAAGCGTTGAACAGGTTGGAGGAGCAGACCGGCCTGGCCGAGGAACTCGCGGAGGAAGCGGCCATCGCCGAGGAGAGTCATCTTCAACAGGTCCAGAAGCTGGAGATTCTCAGCGAGAAACTCGGGTCGACGGCCGATCAGATCAACGCCGATCTGGAACGTGCGCGCGAGAAGATCGAGGCGTGCAAGGTCGAGCAGCGCGCCGCCCGCAAGGCCGACAAGGACGCAGGCGAGGCCATCGGTAAGGCCGAGGGTGCGTGCAACACCGCACAGGAGAGTCTGCGCGCTGCACTCACCGAAGGAATCGACGACGCCAAGCGTCTCGCTCCCTACGCACGCAAGGACCTGCTCGCCATTCTCGGTGTGCACGATCCGTACGCGTGGCCGTCGAGCGACTCCGCGTGGCTCGGCGTCGAGCAGATCCTCTACCGCATCCAGCATGCGGCGGCGCCGGACGACGACTTCCAGGTGCTCCCGGTCGCAGTCGCCGGACTGCACGCGGCGCTCGACGAGGCCACGGCATCGGTGAAAGCCGGTGAGTCCTACCGCAAGAGCACGCGCACGTCGCTGACGACCGCGCTGCAGGAGTTCGACTCGCAGCTCGCGTCGTCCGGTCAGGACTACCGACTTCAGTGGGACGCCCCGGACGGGTTGACAGTGGTTCGCGTCCAGGACGAACAGGGCTACTCCTCGATCGGCGACTTCGCCGACCGCATCGGCGACGCACGATCCAACCAGGAGACGCTCCTCACCGAGCACGAACGCAGGATCCTCGAGGATGCTCTCCTGACCGGGCTTGCACAGCAGATCCACGAACGCACCGTCGACGCTCGTGAGCTCATCGGACAGATGGCCAGTGAGATGAAGCAGCGAAAGATGTCCTCCGGCAACACCATCGGTGTGCATTGGGTTCTGGCGGACAATCTCGACGACGGTGCCCGCGAGATCTCCAAGCTGCTCGACCGGGACGCGTCGGCATTGAGCTCGGACGACCTCGCGAAGATGCGCGCGCACTTCGCATCCGAGATCAGAATTGCCCGAGCTGCGCATCCCGAGCGCTCGTATCCCGAGATCCTGGCATCGACGCTGGATTACCGACGCTGGCGTGTGTTCTCGTTCAGTCTGATTCGAGGCGACGGCACCGAGGATCGGCTCACCGTCGCCAAGCACAGTGCGTTGTCCGGAGGCGAACAGTCGGTGTCGCTTCACCTGCCGTTGTTCGCCGCAGCGCATGTGATGCTGTCCTCCGCGGATCCTCACTGCCCACGGCTGCTGGCGCTCGACGAAGCGTTCGCAGGCGTCGACGACAACGGTCGCAGCGAGTTGCTCGGCCTGAGCGTTCAGTTCGATCTCGACCTGTTCATGACCGGATTCGACCTCTGGATCACCTACGCCGACGTGCCGGGCTGTGCGCACTACGACCTGGCGCATTCAGCGGCCGAGAACACCGTCAGCGCAGCATTGATGGTGTGGGCGAACGGCGAGCTGCTCCAGGAACACGACGGAGGTGACCTGGCGTCCGCACTCGGGTCGCCGCTGACGAGGCGCGTTCCGACCCGAGCGGAAGGTGGGCTCGACTTTGTCCGATGATCACGGCGCCGGGTGGCGCGGCACACCGGAACTCGACGTGCTGTTGGCCGCTGCACGCAAGAAGCTGGAGTCCAACTGGCTGAAGGTCGAGGGCAGCGTCACCGTACAGCTCGATGCCGCGCCGGACCTGTCGAGGCTCATGAGCGCAGTGAACGGATCGTCGTCTCAACTGAGCCGAGCGAGGTCGTCACGACTCGATCTTGCCCGGTTCGACGCCTGGCTCGGCCACTCCGTCAACGGCGGTGTCGGATTGCTGGACACACTGCGAGAGCGTGCACCGCTGCAGGACAAGAAGCGCATCGCCGCGGACAAGGCCGACGTCAAGGCGCGGGCGCTCGACAACGCTCGCTCGCTGCTCGCGACAACCGATCACGGCGAGTGGTTGGATCGCTGGCTCTCGTCTCTGTTGAATCAGGACGGAACCCTCGGCGGCCGCGTTGCCGTCGATGCTCTGGCTGTCGCGACCAAGGTCCTCGCAGTGCTTCCCGCGGACGGTCTTTCCTTGACGGAAGTGGCCGAGCTGGCCTGCGGCGACACGAAGGCTCTCTCGTCCGGCGGTGCACCCAAGCTGGTCCTGGAAGCGTTGTCTCTCAAGGAGGGTATTCCGCGGCCGGTCGATCCTGTCGGCATTCGTCTGCTGTGGGAAACCGCGGGCGTCTCGGTCGATGCACTGTCCAGCCGTGTCGTCGTGCTGGGGTATCGGGTCTCCGAGGACCACGTGGTGGCCCGGTGGTCGAACGAAGCCGCGGACGCGGGCATTCCCTTTCCTCTGACGCTCGACATGATCACTCGGGGACCACTGACCAACACCGCGGACCGAATCTTCGTGTGCGAGAACATCGCCGTGATCGCCGCTGCAGCGCGAACATTGGGTGGTGAGTCCGGGGCGATCGTCTGTACCGACGGGCAACCGTCCGCTGCGGTGCACAAACTGCTCGCCGGGCGCCGGTCGGGGACCGAGATCCACTGGCGCAACGACTTCGACTGGGCAGGGTTGCGCATGACCGGTCGCGCTGTCGCCCGCTACGACGCCGTCCCCTGGCGGATGGACCTGCAGTCCTACGAGCAGGCGCTGGATGCGAGAAACTCGGAGCCCCTCAAAGGTTTTCCCGCGGAGAGCCCGTGGGACCCCGAATTGGCACACGCGATGCACCGGTCCGGCCGGGCAGTGATGGAGGAACGGACCATCCCCGATCTTCTGCGCGACCTGAGCTGAGCCGAGCGTCCCCGACAAGAACGGCCGGAGGGCTCAGCGCAACGAAACCCCGAGCAATGCATCGACTGCGTCCGCGAATGCAGCCGGAGCGGACGTGTCCGCTCCCCCGCGTTCCACGGCAAAGCTCGCCCAGGCGTCGAGCGCGTCGAGCGCCTTGGGGGTATCGAGGTCGTCGGCGATGTGCTGACGCAGCCGAACGATGACATCGTCTGCGCTCGTGGCAGATTCGAGAGCGGCCGCCGCGCGCCACAACGCGAGACGAGTTGTCGCACGCCCCAGCACCTCGTCCGTCCAGGCCCTGTCCTGCCGGTAGTGACCGGACAGCAGGCCGAGGCGGATTGCCGCCGGGTCGACGCCGGCGAGACGCAGTTTGGACACGAACACGAGATTGCCGCGGCTCTTGGACATCTTCTCACCGTCCAGACCGATCATGCCGGTGTGCACGTAGTGCCGGGCGAACCGACCGCCTCCGACGGCTGCTTCACCGTGCGCGGCCGAGAACTCGTGGTGCGGGAAGATCAGATCGCTTCCACCGCCCTGGATGTCGAAACCGGTCCCGATGCGGTTCAGTGCGATTGCGGCGCACTCGATGTGCCATCCCGGACGTCCAGGTCCGAACGGGGACGGCCAGAACGGCTCGCCTTCGCGGTGGGCGCGCCACAACAGAGCGTCGAGCGGGTCACGCTTGCCCACACGGTCCGGGTCGCCGCCACGTTCGGCGAAGAATCGGTCCATCGTTGCCCGGTCGTAGCCCGACTCGTATCCGAACTCCGTGGTCGCGTCTGCTCGGAAGTAGACGTCGGGGAACTCGGAATCGTCCACGACGTACGCCGCACCCGAAGCCACCAGCTTCTCCACCAACTCGATGACCTCGTCGATGGACTCGACGGCTCCGATGTAGTCGCGGGGCGGAAGAACTCGGAGCGCCTCCATGTCCTCACGGAAGAGCTGAATCTCGCGGGTGCCCAGGTCGATCCAGTTCTCACCGTCTCGGTCCGCACGCTCGAACAGCGGATCGTCCACGTCGGTCACGTTCTGGACGTAGTGCACGTCGTGTCCGGCGTCCCGCCAGATGCGGTTCACCAGATCGAATGTGAGATACGTCGCGGCGTGCCCGAGGTGTGTGGCATCGTACGGGGTGATTCCACAGACGTACATCTTTGCTTCGGAACCCGGTGTGACCGGCCGGACCTGACGATCCGCCGTGTCGTACAACCGAAGCGGCGGCCCCTGACCAGGGATCGACGGTACGGCAGTATCGGACCAAGATTGCATGCGTACAAGCCTATCCGAGACGGATCAGAGCGCGGGCAGGGCGTCAGAAGGCCGGCCAGGGTATCGGCCTGCTCGAGCGCGGCTCCGGCATGACCGGGTCGGCCACCAACGCGCACGCGCGGGCCAGCAGAGCATCGACCTCGGCCTCGGTGATCTTCCCGCGAATGCGGGGTTCCACCGCGTCGGCGAAGGTGTCGACGAAGGTCACCACGTCGGCCATCAACGCGTCGTCGACGGTTGTGCCCGCCCAACCCCACAGCACGGTCCGCAGTTTGTCCTCCGAGTGCAGGCAGATTCCGTGGTCGACGCCGTAGACATAACCGTCGAGTCCTTCGAGCGCGTGACCGCCCTTGCGGTCCGCGTTGTTGAGCAGTACGTCCAGAACGGCCATCCGCTGGAGGCGAGGGTCGTCCGCGTGAATCAACGCGACCTCCTCCCCCTCACCGTCGTATGCCTGCAGCACCGGTATCCACCCGGACGGGACCAGATCGGGCCTGCAGATGTCGATCAGATCCACTCGGTCGCCCCGGTCTCCGTGCGGTTCGGGGGTGTCGATCCAGCGTTGCACCATGCCGGGCCCGAAGGGACCGTCCCGCAGCACGGTCGGGGGCACGACGTCCCAGCCGAGGGCGTCGGATATCTCGAACGAGGCGACCTCGCGTCCGGCGAGGGTCCCGTCGGGGAAGTCCCACAACGGAACTTCGCCACGAATCGGCTTGTAGACGCACCGCACGGGTTCACCGCCCGCAGCGTCGGCTGCGTCGCACACCAATGTCGCGTTGCTGGCCGTGACGACCCGTCCGACGACGGTGAGCTCGCCGACGGTCATGGACTGCAGGCCATCGAACGGCGGCCGAGTGTCGGTCAAAGCTCGTCACCGAGTTCCGACGCGGATCCGAAGGTGGCGTCGCGTCGGTACCCGTTCGTCCGGATGCAGATGTGGCCCTCCTGCGTGAGTGGTTGTCCGCACAGGGGGCACGGAGCACGTCCGGCGGCGATCACGCGCTCGGATCGAAGGGCGAATTCTCGCGCCTGCACCGGAGTGAGAAACACGCGGACGGCGTCGGGACCGTCCTCGGTGTCGTCGAGCACGACGGACTCGTCGATCTCCGATTCGCTCACGGCGAGGAGTTCCACGACGACAGCGCCTGCATCCGCATCCCATCCCAGTCCCATGGTCCCGACTCGGAACTCGGTGTCGATCGGTGTCAGGAGCGGGCTGGTGTCCCCGACCTCGGTTTCCTCGGGCGGGATCTCGGCGCCGAAACGACGATGCACTTCGTCGAGCAGCAATCCCATACGGTCCGCCAGGACCTGCACCTGCTGCTTCTCCAGTGCAACGGACACCACGCGGTGCTCGTGCACGGCCTGAAGAAAGAACGATCGGTCGCCCGGTTCACCCACGGTTCCGGCGACGAATCGATCAGGGGTGCGGAAAACATGTATTGCGCGTGGCATTGCACCTCCTGCGTCTAGATATTGTCGACAATCCTGTCTCGTGATTCTTCACCGACGAAGGATCACAGCTCTCCATTATCCGCCCCTGCGGGCCGTGCCCATTATCCGCCGCCGAGGGGGCGAAGACCCCGAACCTATCCGCTATCGAGGGGGCGAAGACCCCGAACCTATCCGCCACTGTGGGCCGCGGGCCCGGAGCCGCCACCGGGGACAGCATCGGAATCCGACGGCGAACCGGCTGCGGACTCCGCGTGCGGCGCCTTCTCGGCCGCGACGACGAGGCCCGACAGATCGGCTCCCGTGTCGTTGGTTCGAAGGACGAAAGCACGGGTCTCGGTGTACCGGATGACGCTGATCGACGCCGGATCGGCCACGATGCGCTGAAACGCGTCGAGGTGGCAGCCGACCGCGTCCGCCAGGATCGACTTGATGACGTCGCCGTGGGAGCACGCCACCCACAGCACGTCGCGCCCGTACTCGGCGGCGAGCCTGCGGTCGTGTTCACGCACCGCCGTCACCGCCCGTGCCTGGACCTGAGCCAATCCCTCACCGCCGGGGAACACCGCCGCCGACGGATGCTGCTGCACCACCTTCCAGAGCGGCTCGGCGAGCAGTTCCTTGATGCTGCGGCCGGTCCACGTGCCGTAATCGACTTCTTCGAGACGGTCGTCCACGACCGCAGTCAGGCCTCTGCGCTCGAGCAGCGGCTCGACAGTCTGCGCGCACCGCTGCAACGGAGAGCGAACGACCTCTTCGACGGGTAGTCCGCCGAGACGTTCGGCGAGGCGCTGCGCTTGCTCGCGCCCCTTGTCGTCCAGGTCGATCCCGGGTGACCTACCCGCAAGCGTTCCTGCGGTGTTGGAAGTCGAGCGGCCGTGCCGCAACAAGATCACCGTCATGGCACCACACTAGTATCCGTCGGCGAGCCGTCAGGTCGCGGAGACGACGCCCGCCGACAACAACGCCATGACACCGACGCCGAGCACGATGCGGTAACCGACGAACCAGTACAGCGAATGGTTCGCCACGAACTTCAGCAACCACGCGATCGATGCGTACCCCAGCGCGAACGCGATGATCGTCGCCACCACCAACTGCGCACCCGACGCGTTCAGTCCTTCCCCGGCCGGCTCGAACGCGTCGGGCAGCGAGAACAGGCCGGATGCGGTGACGGCGGGGATCGCCAGCAGGAACGAGAATCGTACGGCGGCCTCGCGCTCCAGACCGAGGAACAACCCGGCGCTGGTCGTTGCTCCGGAACGCGACACGCCCGGGATGAGCGCGAGGCACTGAGCGGCACCCATGACGAGACCGTCACGCGTGGTGATCTTCTCGATGGGGCGACGCTTGGTGCCGACGTACTCGGCCACCGCGATGACGATCGCGAACACGATGAGCATGGTGGCGATGAGCCACAGGTTTCGAGCGCCGGTCCGAATCTGGTCCTTGAACAGAATGCCGAGGACACCGATGGGAACGGTCGCGATGATCACGTACCAGCCGAGCCGGTAATCGAGATCTCGCTTCGCCTTGTCCAGCAACCCGGCGAACCAGGCTTTCACGATGCGGACGATGTCGCGCCAGAAGAAGAGGAGCACCGCAGCTTCCGTGCCGAGCTGGCTCACGGCGGTGAACGACGCGCCTGCATCGTCGCCGAAGAACACCTCCGACACGATCCTCAGGTGCCCCGACGACGAGATCGGGAGGAACTCGGTCAGCCCCTGGACAGCTCCGAGAATGATCGCCTGCAACCAGGTCATAGACTCGCCGATCACTGGCGCACCCCCGCACGACCCGATTCCCCGAGCACGTCGAAACCTGGGCCCTCTACACATTTCACGGCCACGACGGTACCCGGCAGCGCACTGCCGCACAGGCCGACACACGCGGACGACCCGCGGCAGGCTCGCATCGACGGTGCGGGCGCACTACTGTGCTCATCTGGCGCCGGACACAACGTGAGGAATCTCGAGAACACCATGAAGCAGAGATCTGTCGGATCCAGTGGCCTGCGCGTTTCCCGACTCGGTCTCGGAACTCTCGGCTGGGGTAGCGGAACGGACGGCGACGACGCCGCCGCGCAGTTGTCGGCATTCGCCGAGGCCGGTGGAACACTCGTCGACTCGTCTCCGTCCTACGGCGAAGGCCGCGCCCAACGCGTACTCGCCGAGGTACTCGACGACGTCGTTCCGCGGCGCGAACTGATCGTGAGCAGCGCAGCGGGAGTGATCACCACCGGTGGGCGATACCGCGTCGACTGCTCTCGCCGATCGTTGCTCGACCAACTCGACAACACGCTGCGCGAACTCGGCACCGAGTACCTGGACCTGTGGCAGGTCGGCGCCTGGGACGAGCACACCCCCGTCGACGAGATCGCCTCGACGTTGGACTATGCGGTGACGAGCGGCAAGGTGCGGTACGTCGGCGCACGCGGCTACCTCGGTTGGCAGTTGGCGACGGCGGCGGGCGCGGCAGACGCAGGACGAATCGTCGCGACGCAGGCCGAGTACTCGCTGCTCGCACGCGGGATCGAGGACGAACTCCTGCCCGCCGCGCAGCACCATGGCGTCGGAGTGCTGGCAGCGATTCCGCTCGCCGGCGGGGTACTGACCGGAAAGTACAGCCACGGCACACCTGCCGATTCACGCGGCGCCGACGACGCCTATGCCCAGTCGATCGCCGGGTACCTGACCGACAGCGCCGCCAACGTCGTCGAAGCCGCAGTCACCGCTGCAAGTGGCTTGAAGACATCCCCGCTCACCGTGGCCCTCGCCTGGGCGCGCGACCGGCCAGGGGTGGCGTCGGCGATCGTCGGTGCACGTGATCTCGCTCAGCTCACCGGCATCCTGGTCGTCGAGGACCTGGAACTCCCCCGCGCCATCACGTCCGCACTCGACGACGTCAGCAGCTGAGTCAACTCAGGCTAACCTTGTCTGCGTGAACTTCTCGTCGACACTGCAACGCTCTTCGCGTCGCTCGGCTGTGGTTGCTGTCGTGGCGGCTACCGTGTTGGCCTCGGTTGCGTGCTCCGCCCCCGACCAGCAGACGCACTCCGGGGCGGATTCCATCGGCCCGCGCACCGCCGTGATCGCCGACCCCGATCCGGAACCCGTCGATTCCCGGCAGCAGCCGACCCTGCCGGTGACGGTCCGCGGTTTCGACGGAACAGACGTCACGATCACCGACGCCAGCCGCATCGTCGCAGCCGATCAATACGGAACGCTCACCACCACGGTCTACGCGCTCGGACTCGGCGACAACCTCGTCGGTCGGGACACGTCCGCAGAATTTCCGGCCGTCGCCGATGTCACCGACGTCACGCCGAACGGCCATTCGCTCAGCGCCGAATCCATCCTCGCGCTCGCCCCGACGGTAGTGCTCACCGACACCAGTGTCGGCCCACGCGGAGTGCAGGATCAGCTCCGCGCCGCCGGGATCCCCGTCGTCTTCTTCGATCCGACCCGAACGATGAACACGGTCGGGGACCAGATTGTCTCCGTCGCGAACGCTCTGGGGGTGCCCGAGCGCGGATCGGTTCTCGCGCAGCGCACCGAGGCCGAGATCGCCGAGGCATCGTCGAGTGCACCCACCGACGGCGAACCGGTGAAGATCGCGTTCCTCTACATGCGCGGTCCGGCGATCAAGATGCTTGCCGGGCCCGGGTCCGGAGCCGATGCGCTCATCGCCGGCCTGGGCGCGGAAGACGCGGGCACCGCATCGGGTCTCACCGAACAGTTCGTCCCGATCACCAGCGAAGCCCTCATCGCCGCCGCACCGGACGTCATCCTCATGATGACCGGTGGACTCGACTCGATCGGTGGGATCGACGGCCTCGAGCAGGTACCCGGCATCGCACAGACACCGGCAGGGCAGTCCCAGCGCGTCGTCGACATGGCCGACGGCGTCGTTCTCAGCTTCGGCCCCAACACCGGCAAGGTTCTGAGTGCGCTGGCCGAGGCCGTCTACGCGCCCGCTTGATGGACACATCGACTGCAGCCGTGCCGACACCTGCTCGGCTCCGCACCACCGTCGTCTTCGCCGTTCTGGCGATCCTCGCCGTCGGACTCGCCGTGTATTCGGCGTGCGTCGGCCAGGTTCCGACGACGCCACTCGAAGTGATGGGCAGCGTCCTGCATCGAATCGGCCTCGACGTCGGACCCATGCCTGCCCACCCCAGCGGGGAAGTCACCCTGTGGCAGGTTCGCTTTCCACGCATCTTTCTCGGTGCCGTCGTCGGCGCCTGTCTCGGCACGGCCGGTGCACTGTTGCAGGGAGTGTTCGCCAATCCGCTCGCCGAACCAGGAGTGATCGGCGTGTCCTCGGGCGCAGCTGTCGGAGCATCCTCCGTGTTCGTGCTCGGAGGAGCGTTCGCCGGGGTGTGGTCGGTCGCCACCGCCGCATTCCTCGGCGGTCTGATCACGACGGTGCTCGTCTACGTACTGGCCCGAGGCGGTGGACGGACGGAAGTCGTCACGCTGATCCTCACCGGCGTTGCCATCAATGCGTTCGCCGGCGGTCTCATCGCGTTCTTCACCTTCGTCGCCTCACCGGCAGCACGCGATCAGATCGTCTTCTGGCAACTCGGATCACTCTCGGGCGCCACCTGGCAGGCCGTCGGCGTGGTGGCGCCGCTCGCCGTCGTCGGAATCGGGGCGTCCGTCGCCCTGTCACGACGACTGGACCTGCTCGCACTCGGGGAGAACGTCGCCCGGCACCTCGGTGTGAACGTGGAACGGCTGCGACAGACCGCCATCGTCATCGTGGCCGTACTGGTCGCCTCCGGCGTCGCGTTCACCGGAATCATCCTGTTCGTCGGCCTCGTCGTCCCGCACCTGATGCGTATGCTTCTCGGTCCGGCTCACCGAACCTTGGTTCCGGCGAGCGCGCTGTGCGGTGCCGTCGTTCTCCTGGCGTCGGATCTCCTCGCACGAACGCTCGTCGACAACGTGGACATGCCCCTCGGCATGATCACGTCACTGATCGGCGCACCGTTCTTCTTCTGGATGCTGCGTAGAACTCGCGCCGAGCAAGGCGGATGGGCATGACGCTGTTTCGACGGAACCGGGACCTTCCCGACGACGTGACGGCCGGAACCGTGACCATGAGCACCGCCGGAGTCACCGCCGTCCGTTCCGGTCGGGAAGTACTCCGAGGCGTCGACATCGACGTCGTCGCCGGCGAAGTTCTGACACTGGTCGGGCCGAACGGCGCAGGCAAATCCACACTGCTGGCCGTACTCACCGGCGAACTCCGACCTGCCGCAGGCTCGGTCGAACTGCACGGACGACCGCTCACGCGCTGGTCGGACCTCGACGCCGCGAGACGCCGTTCGGTGCTCCCTCAGCAGCACACCGTCGGGTTCTCCTTCACCGCGCATCAGGTCGTCCGCATGGGCAGGGCGCCGTGGGCGGGCACGGACGAGGCGGAGAACGACGATGCGGCGGTCGCCCTCGCCATGAAGCACTGCGATGTCACGGAATTCGCGGATCGACCGTTCGCCGGTCTGTCCGGCGGCGAGCGTGCCCGAGTCTCACTGGCACGAGTGCTGGCGCAGAGAACCTCGACGCTGCTGCTCGACGAACCGACCGCCGCGCTGGACATCGGCCATCAGGAAACCGTCATGTCCGTGGCACGTGATCGAGCTCGCCGCGGAGACGCAGTCGTCGTGGTCCTGCACGACCTCGCCCTGGCGGCCGCCTACTCCGACAGAATCGCGATCCTCGACCGCGGCGCTCTGGTCGCGGTCGGTTCTCCGCGGTCGACTCTGAACGAGGAGCTTCTGACCCGCGTGTACGGCCACCGCGTGGAGGTGTTCGACCATCCACGTACCGGCGGACTGCTGGTACTGCCCGTTCGCGGCGATCGAGCGAAAGGTTCGCAGCGAGCCGGTTTCTAGATGGACGCCATCACCGAGCCGACACGGCCGAGAAAGGATCGGACGGCCGAGGATTCCTTGGCGTCCGCGCCGAGCGAATCGGCGGAGCCGACCGCATCTCTGACCGCAGCCACGATGCTTCGCTCGTCGGTCAGGTCGATTTCCGTGACCGACTGCTCCGCAACGGCCGTCACGTCGGAGCGGTCCGGAACCGGCGACGGAAGATCCGCGCGATAGATCTCCAGGTACAGCGTTCTCTTGTACACGCGAAACGCGAAGGGCCTGTTGTCCTCGGTGCTGCCGAACCCGCTTGCCTGAGCTCCGGTGCTGACCTGCTCCACCTGGAACGTCGCGACACTCGACGCGTCGCTGTCGTGTTCGGTCGCCAACTCCACTCCTCGTATTTTCGACGGTCCTGGCTCTTGACGGTCCTGGCCTTCGACTGAACAGGGTGCCGAATCACGGTACCGCCGATGTGTGCATGCCCGGTCACCGGAGGTCCGGCGAACACCGGTCATCGATCATCAGGCAAGGTGAACGGGTGCACCGACGGTGCTGACAGCGCCCCGAGAGAAGGATTTGCGGATCGATGAACGTTCGACACACCCCGTGGCATCTATTCGCCGCGGCCGCATCCGCATGTCTGCTGGTGGCCGGATGCTCGGACTCCGGCTCCGGCTCGTCGGACGAACCGGATGCGGTCGACCTCGAACCCCTCACCGGCATAACGTCGCCCGACACATCGGTTCCCCCGAGCGGCTCGGTCGTTCCCTCCCCCTCCGGACTGCATTCCACCACATTCGAACCGGTGACGCGCAGCATCGTCGCGCTCGACGATGCTCGCACCGCCCTGACGGTCTTCGACGCCGACGACGCGGCCGCACCGCCGCGGTCGGTCCCGCTTCCCGGTGCGGCAGCCGACGTCGTTCCCGGCGTCGACGGCACCCTGCTTCTCCCGATGAACGGAAGCCTCGCCGAGGTCGATCTCCGCAGCTCCGGGGTTCGAAACGTGGACACCGGCGGAAACCTTCTCAGCGCGGCCACTCTCTCGGACGGCACTGTCGTCGCCGGTGACGACAGTGGCAGCATTCATATCGTCGACTTCGGTGCGAATCGGTCACAGTCCATCGGCGGGCTGACCTCCGTCGACGCACTTGCGTCCACCGAACACGGGCTGGCCGCCCTCGACCGCCACCAGACTTCGCTGACTCAGGTGAACGTCGACGACGAATCCCTCGGTCTGGCCCTCAGGGCGGGCACAGGCGCCGCACGCCTCGACACGGACGAGTACGGCCGGATCCTCGTCACGGACGCCGCAGGCGGCGAACTGCTGGTGTACTCGTCCGACGACCTTCTTCTTCGGCAACGTTTTCCGGTCGGTGCGCAGCCGTGGGCAGTCACCTACGATGACAAGTCCGACACAGTGTGGGTCACCACTCCCGCGGACAACGAGGTGGTCGGCTACACCCTCGACACAGGAATTCCCGTCGAGTCCGGCAGGTTCTCCACGGTGAGGCAGCCGGACTCGATCACGGTCGACCCGGATTCGGGTGCGCTCTACGTCGGGTCGGCCACCGGAGGCGGTCTACAACGGATCGACACCGCCGAACGGGGCTGAGCACTCGCAACGCTCACAGCAGGTCGAGGGCACACCGCAGGTCGAGGGCACACCGCAGGTCGACGGCACACGGCAGGGAAGGGCGCAGCGTTTGAAGAACAACAGCACACGCAGCAGGATGCCTACGGAGTGGGAGTCCGGGTCCGACGACTGGGAGTACATTCCGTTGCGACTGCCGCCCGATGTCACGCGAGTGACCGCATCCATGAGACTGGCGATCCAAGCCGAATTCGGTGGTTGGGAGCTCTCTCGCGTGCGCCTCTACACCGACGGCAGCCGGCAAGTACTGCTCAAACGTAAGAAGACTGCCCACCACATCCCGGATCCGGGAATCTAGGTCGAAAGAAGGCTCGTGTACCGCGCTCTGCTCCGCTTGATGTTCCTTGTCTCCCCGGAACGCATTCACCATCTCGCGTTCTTCGCGATGCGCGCAGCAACGGCGTGGTCACCGATCCGCGCGCTCGTGGCGAAGGTCCTCGTCGTGAACGATCCGGCGCTGAGGAGCACCGCCTTCGGCGTCGACTTCCCCACTCCACTCGGGCTCGCCGCGGGATTCGACAAGAACGCCGACGGAGTCGACGTGTGGGGGCCGCTCGGATTCGGCTTCGCCGAGATCGGCACGGTGACCGCGCAGGGACAGCCGGGCAATCCGCAGCCACGACTGTTCAGGCTGCCCGCCGACCGCGCACTGATCAACCGCATGGGTTTCAACAATCACGGCTCCGGTCATGCGGCGAACGCGCTGCGCCACCGCCGAGGAGGAATTCCCATCGGGGCCAACATCGGCAAGACGAAGGTGACCCCGGCGTCCGAGGCCGCCGCGGACTACACCGCAAGCGCGACTCTCCTCGGGCCGCTCGCGGATTTCGTCGTCGTGAACGTCAGTTCCCCCAACACCCCTGGTCTTCGCGACCTTCAAGCGGTGGAATCGTTGCGCCCGATCCTGTCGGCGGTCCAATCCGTCGTATCGGTGCCGGTGTTGGTCAAGATCGCACCGGACCTGCTCGACGAGGACATCGACGCGGTCGCCGACCTTGCCGTCGAACTCGGTCTCGACGGAATCGTCGCCACCAACACGACGATCGGCCGGTCCGGTCTGCGGACGCCCGTCGACGCGGTGGACACCATCGGCGCAGGAGGGCTGTCCGGCGCGCCGTTGGCCGACCGGTCCTTGGATGTCCTCAGGCGGCTGTACGCGCGTGTCGGAGGATCCATCACACTCGTGTCGGTCGGAGGAATCGAGACACCCGATCAGGCCTGGGATCGCATCACGGCCGGAGCGTCGTTGGTTCAGGGCTACACCGGCTTCATCTACGGCGGCCCGTTCTGGATGCGGTCGATCAACCGAGGAATCGCGAAGCGGCTCCGCGCGGAAGGATTCAGCACACTCTCCGACGCCGTGGGCTCCGCGCACAGTTGAGTCGAACCACTCCACCGCCGGGCAGCTGCACTGCCGAACTGCGCCCGCTCCGCCCGCTCGACAGCGGGCGGAGCGGGCGCAGTCGCTGAATCAGGCTTCGTAGGTAGCGGTCAGCAGCGCCCTGCCGATCGCGTGCGAGAACAGGTTGAACCCGAGGTACGCCGGCGTCGCGGTCTCGTCGACCTCCAGTCTTTCCACGTCGACGGCGTGCACCGCGAAGATGTAGCGATGCGGCCCGTGACCGGCCGGGGGTGCGGCGCCGATGTAGCGGAACAGCCCCGCGTCGTTCTTCAGCGTCACCGCGGTGCTCGGGATTCCGGTGCCACCGTCGTCTCCTGCGCCGGAGACGAGCGACGTCGTCGATGCCGGGATATTGGCCACTGCCCAATGCCAGAAGCCCGAGGCGGTAGGCGCGTCCGGGTCGTACACGGTGACGACGAAGCTCTTGGTCCCGTCGGGGAAGCCCGACCAGGACAGTTGCGGTGAGTTGTCGTGGCCACCTGCACCCATGATGCCGCTGACCTGTTGCGTCGCCAGAGTTCCACCGTCGGTGACGTCCTCGGACGTCAGCTCGAAGGTGGGAAGCGACGGGAGTGATGCATAGGGGTCGTACGTCACGTGATCAGCCCTCTCGAATATTGCTTGTCAGCTGTGGAGCAAGAAGTGTTCCAATACCTGTGTACCGAACTCGAGCGAACTGACCGGTACCCGCTCGTCGACGCCGTGGAAGAGTGCCGCGAAATCCAGCTCGGGCGGCAGCTTCAGTGGCGCGAAACCGAAGCACCTGATGCCCAGCTTCGCGAAGGCCTTCGCGTCGGTGCCGCCGGACAGCATGTAGGGAACGGTTCGACCGTTCTCGTCGTGCGCGAGGACTGCATCGTTCATCGCGTCGACGAGGTGCCCGTCGAACGTCGTCTCGTAGGAGTCGAGCTTGGTCACCCATTCCCGCTCGACGTTCGGGCCGATCAACTCGTCGACCTCGCGCTCGAACTCGGCTTGCCTACCGGGAACCACACGGCAGTCGACCATGGCTTCCGCGGTCTGCGGAATCACGTTGGCCTTGTACCCGGCCTTCAGCATCGTCGGGTTGGCGGTGTCCCGAAGCGTGGCACCGACGATCCTGGCGATGCTTCCGAGCTTCTGCAGGGTGCCGTCGAGGTCGGGCGACGTCGGGTCGAAGTCGAGGCCCGTCTCCTCCGCGACCGCGGACAGGAATTCTGCGACCGAGTCGGAGATCACGAGAGGGAACGTGTGGTTGCCCAACTTCGCCACAGCTTCCGCGAGATAGGTGACGGCGTTCTCGTCGTGCAGGAAGGATCCGTGGCCTGCCCTCGCCTTCGCGGTCAACTTCATCCACCCGAGGCCTTTCTCCGCCGTCTCGACCATGTAGAGACGCTTCTCGGTACCGTCCGGCCGGGCGACGGTCAGCGAGAACCCGCCTACTTCACCGACAGCTTCGGTGACGCCTTCGAACAGGTCGGGACGATGCTCGACGAGCCACTGCGAACCCCACCGACCGCCGTTCTCCTCGTCGGCGAGAAACGCGAACATGATGTTGCGCGGCGGCACCGTTCCGTTGGATTTGAACTGGCGCGCCAACGCGAGTGCCATACCGACCATGTCCTTCATGTCCACGGCGCCGCGGCCCCAGACGTACCCGTCCTCGACCGCGCCGGAGAACGGGTGGACGCTCCAGTCCGCCGGCTCCGCCGGGACGACGTCGAGGTGACCGTGAATCAGCAACGTCCCTCGGTTCGGGTCCGCGCCCGGAAGTGTCGCGAAGACGTTACCTCGACCGGGTGCACCGGATTCGACGTATTCGGTCTCGTATCCCACTTCCCGAAGCTTCTGCGCCACCCACTCGGCGCATTCCTTCTCGCCCTTGGTCGTCGCCAGTTCGCCGGTGTTCGACGTGTCGAATCTGATCAGCGAACTGACGAGGTCCACGACCTCGTCGAGCGCGGTGGTGCGGACAGAACTGACAGGTGAATTATCGGAAGAAGACACACCACTTTCCTACCACCAGTCTTCGGGCCTCGGGCGAACTGACGTGCGGATTTGGGCGATCGGGCACCCTTGCTATATCTTTGTCGAGCACGCAGCGAGCGGGTGTGCGAACAATTGAACAACATCTGGTCCGAGTGGCGGAATGGCAGACGCGCTAGCTTGAGGTGCTAGTGTCCTATTAACGGACGTGGGGGTTCAAGTCCCCCCTCGGACACCAGGGATCGCAACGATCCAAGATTTCTGAGTTGAGACAGACGACATAGACCCCGATTCCAGCGGAATCGGGGTCTATGTCGTTGTGGGCCTGCGTTGACGACGGTGTGGGCGCAGCGCGAAAGGACAGATCGATGAACGACCCCGAGTTCGACACCCCGTCCGACACCGAGTCCGACGCCGTGTCGACCACCGCGGAGGGAATCGATCCCGCTGATCTCGAGGCGTGTCTACGGGTGTTGAGGCAGGCCGGATCGTTGGATAAAAATCATCCTGATTCCATTGTCGTGCAAAGAGCCTCGGGTCAGCTTTTCAAGGACTTGAAGCGCTCGCGGCGTATCGCCGCGCGCAACGCGAAGTCGGAGGCCGACCGAGCCGTCGTCGCTTCGACTGCGACCGGTTCGCCGGATCGTATCGACGACGAGACGGCCGGGCTGTCGCTGACGGCACGCGCGTCGGGCGAGTACGCGGGCACGCTGATTCGCGCGCGGCCGTGCTACATCTGCAAGCAGCGCTACACCCTCGTCGACGCGTTCTATCATCAGTTGTGTCCGGAGTGCGCGGCGTTCAATCGCGGAAAGCGTGATGCGCGTACCGATTTGACGGGGCGACGGGCACTGCTCACCGGCGGGCGCGCGAAAATCGGCATGTACATCGCTCTGCGACTGTTGCGCGACGGCGCGCACACCACCATCACGACCCGCTTCCCGAACGACGCGGTTCGACGATTCTCGGCGATGGAGGACAGCGCAGACTGGCTGCATCGTCTTCGGGTCGTGGGCATCGATCTCCGCGATCCGGCCCAAGTGGTGGCACTGGCGGATTCGGTGGCCGCGGAGGGCCCGTTGGACATTCTCGTCAACAACGCCGCGCAGACGGTGAAGCGCTCCCCCGGTTCCTACAGCGCACTGATCGACGCGGAATCCGAAGCCCTACCCGCGGGTTCCGACGTCGCGACCATTTCGTTCGGTAAGACCAGCGAAGCGCATCCGGCATCACTCGCCAAATCATTGCCACACAGCGACGACGGCGCCGTGTCCGGCGAGGCACTGTCGGCCGAGGCGGTCAGTTCCCTTGCGCTGATTGCAGGTTCGGCCACCGCCGAGCGCATCGAGAAGGGTATCGCGATCGATGCCGGTGGCCTGGTGCCGGATCTGGCGGGAACCAACAGCTGGATTCACACGGTCGAGCAGGTCGACCCTGTCGAGTTGCTCGAAGTGCAGCTGTGCAACTCGGTGGCGCCGTTCATTCTGGTGTCGAGGTTGCGTGCGTCGATGCAGGCATCGACCGCCCGGCGCAAGTACATCGTCAACGTCTCCGCGATGGAAGGCCAGTTCAGCCGCGCCTACAAGGGCCCCGGCCATCCGCACACCAACATGGCGAAGGCTGCGCTGAACATGCTGACGCGCACCAGCGCCAAGGAGATGCTCGAACACGGAATTCTGATGAGTGCTGTGGACACCGGCTGGATCACCGACGAACGACCCCACCCGACGAAGATGCGTCTGGCCGACGAAGGCTTCCACGCACCGTTGGATCTCGTCGACGGCGCAGCTCGCGTCTACGACCCGATCGTGCAGGGCGAGCTCGGCGTGGACCTCTACGGCAAGTTCCTCAAGGACTACCAGCCGTCGCCCTGGTAGTCCCGTTCGCCGACGTTTGCCCGGCCGTACTCACGGATATACGAGATCCTCGGGGTACGACACGACGGGACGGTGGTCTTCGATGGGTGACGATGTCGAGCAGCGCAAGTTCACCCGGCAGGACCGGCATCGATTCCGACAGAAGGTGCAGGACTGCCTCGACGCACTCGCGATCATGCTCGCGGACGAGACGTTCGACGTCGGCGAGCCACAGATCGGCATGGAAGTCGAACTCAATCTCGTCGACGAGAGCATGGCGCCGTCGATGGCCAATGCCCAGGTGCTCGACGCCATTGCCGATCCCGATTATCAGACCGAGCTCGGGCAGTTCAACATCGAGATCAACGTGGCTCCCAGGCCGTTGTCCGGCAGCAGCATCTCGGATCTCGAGGCAGATCTTCGCCGCTCACTGAACGAGGCGGACCGACGTGCCCGTGAATCGGGAAGCCGCCTGGTCATGATCGGGATGCTGCCGACGTTGGCAGAGAAGCACTTCGAGCATCGATGGCTGTCCGCGAACCCCCGCTACGACCTGCTGAACCAGCAGATCTTCGCCGCCCGCGGCGAGGACATCGAATTGCACATCGGTGGAGTCCGCTTGCCGGGCGCGGACGAGCCGGAGGAACTCAGGGCGATCACGGACACCATCCTGCCGGAAGCCGCCTGCACGTCCGTCCAACTCCATCTTCAGGTTGCTCCCGAGAACTTCGCCGCCTACTGGAATGCCGCTCAGGCACTGGCCGGTGTCCAGGTAGCGCTCGCCGCCAACTCACCGTTCCTGGCTGGACGCGCATTGTGGCACGAAACGCGGATTCCGCTGTTCGAGCAGGCGACCGACACCAGGCCGCAAGAGCTCAAGAATCAGGGCGTACGCCCCCGGGTCTGGTTCGGAGAACGGTGGATCACCTCGATCTTCGACCTGTTCGAGGAGAACTCGCGGTACTTTCCGGCTCTCCTCCCCGTCTGCAGCGACGAGGACCCCACAGCCGTTCTCGCCGACGGTGGCACGCCGTCGCTGTCGGAGCTGCGCATGCACAACGGCACCGTGTACCGGTGGAATCGGCCGATCTACGACCGATCCGGTGGAGGTCATCACATTCGCCTCGAAAACCGCGTACTGCCCGCCGGCCCGTCCGTAGTCGACACCCTCGCCGACGCTGCGTTCTACTACGGCACGGTGCGCGCCCTCGCGGACGCCGATCGCCCCCTGTGGAGCCAGATGTCGTACGACGCCGCCGCCGAGAACCTGCATTCGGCCGCGCGTGGCGGCTTCGATTCTCGGCTGTACTGGCCCGAGGTCGGCTGGGTCAGCCCGCAGGAGTTGATCCTGCGGCGGCTGCTCCCCATGGCCGACGCCGGGCTTGCGGCATACGGCGTCGGGGCCGACGTACGCGATCGCTATCTGGGTGTGGTCGAAGCCCGCTGCCTGAGCCGACGGTCCGGCTCCGTCTGGCAGCGCGACGCCGTCGTCGCGCGCGAGAAGGCGGGACAGACGCGCGAGGCAGCACTCGCGGGCATGTTGTCCGATTACGTGACCCTGATGAGCGAGGGCGATCCCGTCCACACCTGGCCGCTCTGAGGCATACCATTCCCTCATGTTGTATCGGGCGATCGCCGACGTCACCGTGGTGGTCCACCTTGCCTTCATCGCCTATGTCGTGGTGGGTGGATTCGTCGCCTGGAAGTGGCCGCGGACGATATGGCTGCACGCCTGCGCCGCGGCCTGGGGGCTGGCGTCCGTCGCCGTCGGGATCGACTGCCCGCTGACCGCGCTGGAGAACTGGGCGCGCGTGCATTCCGGGGGCGCAGCGCTGGTGTCGACCGGTTTCATCGATCAGTACCTCACCGGAGTGATCTATCCGGACAGCGCACTCGCCGCGGTCCGAGTTGCGGTCGCGGTCACCGTGGTGGCGTCCTGGGCAGGGTTCGTGGTGCTACGCACCCGCTCACGGACGGTTCTTCGACTCGGTCAGTGATACGCGTTACTGTCCAGTACATGACCTCGACCGAGCCGACCGATCAACCATCCTCCGACCGCACCTACGACATCGTGGTCTACGGAGCCACCGGATTCGTCGGCCGCCTCACCGCCAAGTACCTCGCCGAGCACGCACCGAGCGGCACCAGAATCGCCCTCGCTGGACGTTCGCGGCAGAAGCTGGAAGCGACACGGCGGTCACTGCCGGGTGTCGCCACCGAGTGGCCGCTCGTCGAAGCCGACTCGACCGACACCGACGCGCTGCGCTCACTCGCCGAGAGCACCCGTGTCGTGATAACCACGGTCGGCCCGTACGCCAAGTACGGCCTACCGCTGACGACGGTGTGCGCCGAGGCCGGGACCGACTACGTGGACCTCACCGGCGAGGTGTTGTTCGCACGCAAGAGCATCGATGCCAATCACGAGATCGCGCGGCGCACCGGTGCACGCATCGTCCACTCCTGTGGGTTCGATTCGGTCCCTTCGGATCTCGGCGTCCACGTGCTCCACGCTGCCGTCGCAGCGGATGACGCAGGCGACCTGACCGACACCACGCTGGTCGTCACGTCGATGCGCGGTGGAGTCAGCGGCGGCACCGTGGATTCGCTGCGAACACAGATCGAGGAAGTCAAGAAGGACGGCTCACTCCGGCGCCTCGCAGCACGGCCGTACTCGCTGAGCCCCGACCGATCGACGGAACCCGACCTCGGCCGCCAGTCCGACGTGGTGCTGGTCAACGGCAAGGACATCGCGCCGGGCCTACGCGGATGGAAGGCGCCGTTCGTCATGGCGTCGTACAACACACGAGTCGTACGACGAAGCAACGCACTGCGGGACTGGGCCTACGGCACCGCGTTTCGATACCGCGAGGTCATGTCGGTCGGATCCTCCATCGCGTCGCCCGTCATCGCCGGCGCGGTATCCGCCGGGCTCGGCGCGATGGTGCTCGGTATGACCTTCCTACCCAAGCCCGTCCTCGACCGCATTCTGCCCAAGCCGGGTGACGGGCCGAGCCCCTCCGCGCAGGAGAACGGTCACTTCACGATCGATGTCTACACCACCACGACCACCGGCGCGCACTACCGGTCGCGAGTCAAGGCCTCGGGCGACCCCGGATACAAGGCAACCTCGGTGATGCTGGGCGAATCCGCTCTCGCGCTGGTCCACGACAGGGCCGACCTGCCCGGCGGCGGGGGCGTTCTCACCCCGGCGACCGGCCTCGGTGACGCACTGGTGAACCGGCTACGTGCTGCCGGATTCGAGATCTGGGCCAAGAAGGTCTAGAGGGACCGCGTGGCCGGCGTTCGCCTCAGGCGGCGGGCGCCGGCAGCGCGGAAGCCTCGGAGTACAGCTCCTTGGCCTCGTTCGGCGAATCGACCTGGGGCGGGGATCCTTCCAGAGGTTGAGTGGCGGACTCCTTCAGGAACCCGACCGCGACCAGACCGATCACGCCGGTCAGGATCAGATAGAACGCCGGAATCATCGTGTTTCCCGTCGCGGTCACCAACGCGGAGGTCACCAGCGGTGTGGTGCCGCCGAAGAGCGACACCGACAGATTGAAGCCGATGGACAGTGCCGCATAGCGGACGCGCGTCGGGAAGAGCGCAGGAAGCGTCGACGCACTCGGCGCGGCGAAGCACGCAAGTACGACGCCGAGAACGAGACATCCCACGAGCGGCCCGAACCACCCGGTCTGCTGAACGAGCAGGAAACACGGTATCGCCAGGACGATCTGGGCCACCGCTCCGAACACGAACACCGGTTTGCGGCCGATCCAGTCCGTCAGCCGACCGACGCCGACGATGATCGACACCACGATCACCATCGCCGACAGCACGAGCAGGTCGGCGCTGAGTTGGCTGCGACCGACGACCTCGGTGAAGTAGGTCGGCAGGTAGCTCGTCACCATGTAGTTGGTGACGTTGTACAGCAACACGATTCCCATGCAGATCAGCAGTGCACGCCAGTGCCTGGTGAAGATCTTGCCGATTTCGCGCGCTCCACTCTCCTGCTGCTTGACCTTGTTGTCGTGATCGTCGAGTTGCTTGCGGAAAGCCGGGGTGTCCTCCAGCTTCAGCCGTAGGTACAGCCCGATGATTCCCATGGGACCTGCGATGAAGAACGGTATGCGCCAACCCCATTCGACCATCGTGGCGTCGCCGAGGACGGCGTTGAGGATTGTCACCAGACCCGACCCCATCGCGTATCCCACGAAGGTTCCGAAATCGAGCCAGCTGCCCAGGAATCCGCGTCTCTTGTCCGGCGAGTACTCGGCGATGAACGTCGTCGCTCCCCCGTACTCGCCTCCCGTCGAGAAACCCTGAACGAGTCGAGCAACGAGCAACAGGATCGGAGCCCAGATGCCGATGGACGCGTAACTCGGGATGAGTCCGACGGCGAGTGTGCCGATCGCCATCATGATCATGGTCGCCGCGAGGACCTTCTGGCGACCGATCCTGTCGCCCAACGGCCCGAAGAACAGGCCACCGAGCGGACGGACCACGAACGCCGCGGCGAAGGTCGCGAACGTGCTGATCAGCTGGACTCCAGGCGACGCGTCCGGGTAGAACACCTTGCCCAGCGTGGCGGCGAGGTAGCCGTAGACACCGAAGTCGAACCATTCCATCGTGTTGCCGAGCGCCGCCGCGGAGACCGCACGCTTGAGCATCGGCTGGTCGACGACGGTGATCCCGTCCTCGGTCAGTCTCGGTTTACGGTGCATGAGTTTGGCGAACACACCGCGCCTGAGATGTTGGATGTGGTCGTGTCCCCACCGCGGATGCTCGACTGTCATTTACACAACGTTAGCCAGAGCAACAACCAGTCTTCAAACCGCGAACCGTGCCCTCGGCTCGATTTCCGCACGTATCGCCAGGTCAACGACCGGTTCCGCCAATTTTGTTGCCGCCAGGGACAATTGAGATCTATCGGGCAGATCGGACATCGCCCGATCTCGTGTCGACGACCCCGGCTCGACCGGTTCGCACGCGCGGAAGGCACGATGACACCGTGCCTGAATCCCAACCCGACATCCGCCCGACCGTTCCCCTGATCGTCGACGTCGACACCGGTATCGACGATTCGCTCGCGCTGCTCTATCTATTGGCAAGCCCGGAAGCGGACATTCTGTCCATCGCGTCCACAGCAGGGAACGTCCCGGTCGATCAGGTTGCCGCGAACAACCTCGCATGGCTCGACCTGTGCCGCGCGACGGACATCGAGGTGACGCTGGGCGCGCAGGCGCCTCTCGTCGCACCGCTGATGACCACGGAGGACACGCACGGACCTCAGGGCATCGGATACGCCGAGCTTCCCGTGTCGACGCGGTCTCTCTCCGACAGAGACGCCACGACGGCCTGGGTGGAACTCGTGCGCGACCGACCGGGTGAGATCACCGGACTGGTCACCGGACCGCTGACAAACCTGGCAACGGCCATTCGTGTCGAGCCCGACCTGCCGCGGCTCCTGAAGCGTCTGGTCGTGATGGGCGGGACCTTCTGGCATCCGGGAAACACGACACCGACAAGTGAGTGGAACATCGCCGTCGACCCGGAAGCCGCTGCGGAGGTGTTCGCTGCGTTCTCCGGTCTACCCGCAGATCGCCTCCCGATCGTCTGCCCGCTCGACGTGACCGAGACCATCGAGATGTATCCCTCGCACGTCGAGCGACTCGCAGCACGCGCCGGAAGCACACCGCAGGAGATCATCTCGGAATCGGACGCGCCCTGCACGAGATCGGCCGCGTCGAACCCCGTCGTGCGTCACTTCGCCGATGCCGTCCGCTTCTACATGCAATTCCACCGAGAGCACGATCAAGGATTCCTGGCCCACATGCACGATCCGTTCGCAGCCGCCGTGGCACTGAAACCCTCGATCGTCGACGTCGTTCCCGCCGTCGTGGACGTGGAACTGAACGGAACGCTGACTCGCGGAACCACCGTGGCCGATCGACGCGGGATGTGGGGCAGACCGAACAATGCGCTGATCGCGACGTCCACCGACCCGAAGGCCTTCTTCGATCAGTTGATCGACCGTGTCGGCGCACTTGCGGAACGCCTGTACCCGCGCTGACCGACAGGTCAGACGCCGTCGAACGCGTCGACGATCTCCTTCGCCGCCAGGGCGGCCGTGAGCGAACCGTCACGAACCTGTCGTTCGACATCGCCTCGTATCGCCCGGACTGCCGGATTGGACGCCAGTCGTCGCAGCAGCTGATCGTTGACCATGGTCCAGGTCCAGTCGACTTGCTGGGTACGGCGCTTCTCCGCGAACTGGCCCGCGTCCGACAACACCTGCTGGTGTTTCAGCACCGTGTTCCAGAAGTCGTCGAGGCCGATCTTCTCGAGGGCACTCATCGTCAGGACCGGTGGATGCCAGATCGCGTCGTGCGGGTAGATCATCCGCAGCGCCCCCGACAGCTCGCGCGCCGCACTCTTCGCCTCGATCGCGTGTTTACCGTCGGCCTTGTTGACCGCCACGAGGTCGGCGAGCTCGAGAACGCCCTTCTTGATCCCCTGCAGCTGATCGCCGGTCCGCGCGAGAGTCAAGAATGCGAAGCAGTCCACCATGTTGGCCACCGTGACCTCGGACTGCCCGACACCGACGGTCTCGACGAGGATGACGTCGAAACCTGCCGCCTCGAGGAGCACGATCGTCTCGCGTGTCGCCCGTGCCACTCCTCCGAGCGTCCCCGACGTCGGGGACGGCCGGATGTACGCGTCCTTCTGAACCGCCAGGTTCGCCATTCGAGTCTTGTCACCGAGAATCGACCCACCGGTCCTCGTCGACGACGGATCCACCGCCAACACCGCCACTCGATGCCCCTTGTCGATCAGGTACATCCCGAGTGCGTCGATGAACGTCGATTTGCCCACCCCGGGAACGCCGGTGATCCCGACGCGATGCGAGCCACCGGCCTTGGGCAGCAACTGCAGGAGCAGCTGCTGCGCCAGGTCTCGATGGTCGTCTCGCGTCGACTCCACCAGCGTGATCGCACGAGCCAACCCCGACCGTTCGCCGGACAGTACCGACTTCGCGACCGCATCGATGTCGATCGTGCGACCAGCTCTGTTGGGAGAACTCATGTTCAGGCAGATGCCTCGCGCGGCGCATCGGGCGGAGTGTGACCCAGCTGCACCGACAGTTTCTCCACGAGCCCGATCGCGGCGTCCGCGATGACCGTCCCCGGCGGGAAGATCGCCGCGGCGCCTGCCGCGTAGAGCTCGTCGAAGTCACCCGGAGGGATGACACCGCCGACGACGATCATGATGTCGGGGCGGTCCACCGCCGCGAGCGCTTCCCGCAGCGCGGGAACCAACGTCAGGTGGCCTGCAGCCAACGAGGACACTCCGACGACGTGGACATCGTTGTCGGCCGCCTGACGTGCGACCTCCTCCGGAGTCTGGAACAGCGGGCCGACGTCGACGTCGAATCCGATGTCCGCGAACGCCGTCGCGATGACCTTCTGACCGCGGTCGTGACCGTCCTGGCCCATCTTGCAGACCAGGACACGCGGACGGCGCCCCTCGTCCTCGGCGAACTGCCGGGCCAGTTCGGTGGCCTTGGTCAAATTCTTCGCTTTGCCGGCTTCGTCGCGATACACACCACTGATTGTCCGGATTTCCGCCTGATGGCGCCCGTAGACCTTCTCCAGCGCGTCGGAGATCTCCCCGACGGTGGCCATCTTGCGCGCTGCGTCGATGGCCAGGTGCAGAAGGTTGTTTTCGAGCCCACTCTCCGACGACGCTGCCGCCCTGGTCAGGTTGGCCAGCGCCTCTTCGACGGCCGCGTTGTCTCGCTCGGCGCGCAGACGCGTCAGCTTCTCGATCTGCTCCTTGCGGACCTTCGAGTTCTCGACCTTGAGGACTTCGATGGTGTCGAGCTCGTCCGGGACGTACTTGTTGACGCCCACCAGCGGCTGCCGACCGGAGTCGATCCGAGCCTGCGTCCGCGCCGCGGCCTCTTCGATGCGGAGTTTCGGAATACCCTCGCCGATGGCTCGAGCCATACCGCCCGCGGCCTCGACCTCCGCGATGTGTGCGCGCGCACGATCGGCCAGCTGGTGGGTGAGCCATTCGACGTAGTGCGAGCCACCCCACGGATCGATGGGACGCACGGTGTTGGATTCCTGCTGAATCAGCAACTGCGTGTTGCGGGCGATTCGAGCGGAGAAGTCCGTCGGCAGCGCCAACGCCTCGTCGAGTGCGTTGGTGTGCAACGACTGTGTGTGGCCCTGTGTCGCCGCCATCGCCTCCACACAGGTGCGCGCGACGTTGTTGAACACGTCCTGAGCGGTGAGCGACCATCCCGAAGTCTGCGAATGTGTGCGCAAGGAACGCGATTTCGCACTCTTCGGTTCGAACTTCTGCACCAGTTCCGACCACAGGAGACGACCCGCGCGGAGCTTGGCGACCTCCATGAAGAAGTTCATCCCGATGGCCCAGAAGAACGACAGACGAGGCGCGAACGTGTCGATGTCCATCCCCGCGTCGAGCCCGGCGCGGATGTATTCGACGCCGTCGGCCAGGGTGTAGGCGAGCTCCAGATCTGCTGTCGCGCCTGCCTCTTGGATGTGGTAGCCGGAGATGGAGATGGAGTTGTACTTGGGCATCTTCGCGCTCGTGTACGCGAAGATGTCCGAGATGATTCGCATCGACGGCTTCGGCGGATAGATGTAGGTGTTGCGGACCATGAACTCTTTGAGGATGTCGTTCTGGATGGTGCCGGCCAACTTCTCCGGCGGCACACCCTGTTCCTCGGCAGCGGCGACGTACAACGCCAGAATCGGCAGGACCGCGCCGTTCATCGTCATCGACACCGACACGCTGCCGAGATCGATGCCGTCGAACAGCTGACGCATGTCGTAGATGGAATCGATGGCGACACCGGCCATTCCGACGTCGCCCTGCACGCGTGGATGATCCGAGTCGTACCCGCGGTGCGTCGCGAGGTCGAACGCGACGGACAGGCCCTTCTGTCCGGCCGCGAGATTACGGCGATAGAACGCATTCGATTCCGCTGCCGTCGAGAAACCGGCGTACTGCCGGATGGTCCACGGCTGGTTGACGTACATCGTCGGGTACGGCCCGCGCACGAACGGTGGGGTCCCCGGGTAACTACCCAGCGGGTATCCCTGCGCTTCCACCTCGTCGCGATCGGCCTTGGTGTACACCGGTTTGACGTCGATGCCCTCGGGTGTGGACCACACGACCTGCTCGGCGGTGTAGTTGTTCGCTGCCGCACCGGCCTCGATGTGCGCTGCCGCGTCCTCGGCCGTCGGCGCGGTGGCGGCGGGGGTAGATGGATCCTTCAGCGGCACATCGGCGAAACTGCCGATGACGTGCGACGTACGAGAGTCGTGAGTGGTCATCGTCAGGCTCCCAGGTAATCGAGAAGATCGGTCAGGACCGCAACAGCGTCGACCTTGGCAGTGAGGAAGTCGTCGGGTCGGCTGTCGTCATCGACACCGGAATCAGCGTCGAGGCGGCCGAAGATCTTCTCCGGACCGGCGAGGAGAACCCGCTCGATTCCCGCCTGCCGCAACGCCAGTACCGCCGACCTCGCGTCGTCGACGTACCGTTTGTCGGTGCCGCACAGCACAGCCACCCGGGCCCCGGAACTGCGCACCGCCTCCGCGATCGACTCGGTGGTCAGCGGCCCCGGGTTCTCGGTGTGAATACCACCGGACGCGAGGAGGTTGGCCGCGAAGGTCGTACGCACGTTGTGCTCGGCCACCGATCCGATCGGGGCCAGAAGCGCGAGCGGACGCACATCGTGCTCGAGCAGGTAGGCATCCGACCGGTCACGCAACGCCTCGAACGCAGCGCCGTACCGGGCCACGGTGGCGTCGGGTTGTGGCGGAATGGGCGCCTCGGCCAGGTTCGGGAACTCGTTCACTCCGGTCAGCGGGGTACGCCGGTGCGCAACGTCGGAATCGCGCTGCGCCTTCGTCTTCGCGATCGCGGCTGCCGTGGAACCCGACTCGAGCGCGGCGAGGTAGCCTCCGTCGGACTCGATGGTTCGGGTGAATTCCCACGCCTTCTCCGCGAGATCGCCGGTGAGCTTCTCGACGTACCAGGACCCGGCACCCGGATCCAGCACCCTCCCCAGATGCGATTCCTCGAGCAACAACAGCTGAGTGTTGCGAGCGATCCTTGCCGCGAACGTCTTCGACACTCCGGCAGCGCCGCCGTCGAGCGCAACGTCGAAGGGCAGCACGGTCACTGCATCTGCCCCGCCGATGCCTGCACCGAACGCAGCCAACGTGGTACGCAGCATGTTCACCCACGGATCACGCTGACTCATCATCGCCTCGGACGTGACGGCGTGTTGCGGGGCACCGCCCGCATCTGGTGCACCGACGACCTGAGCCACCCGTGCCCAGACCACGCGGGCTGCTCGGAACTTCGCGATGGTCTGGAACTGGTCGTCCGTGGCGGCGAAACGGAACTCGATCTGCGACAGAGCCTGCTCGGCCGTCAGACCTGCGGCGGTCAATACGCGCAGATACTCCAACCCGGCCGCGACGGATGCGCCGACCTCCTGGGTATCGCTCGCTCCGGCATTGTGAAAGACAGTGCCGTCCACCGTGATCGCGCGGACGGTCTCGGGCCGAGCCTCGGCGAGAACGGCGAGTGCGACGGTCTCGTCCACGTTCACGGAACCGACACCGGCGAATCGGGCTGTCAGCGGTGCAGCGCCCAGGCGAATGTCGACAGCGGCACGGTCCTCGACCGACGAGGAATCCGCCACTGCGAAGATCGCATCGGCTGCCGCGGCGACGTCCGACCCGGCGTCGACGACCACCGGCGCAAGATCCAACAACACACCGTCCAGCGCACGCGCTACCCCGGTCACCGGAAGTCCGGATCCACCGATCGAGAGCCACACTCCGCTGATTCCGTTGTTCAACCCGTCCAGGATGGACTCGTTGATGGACTCCGGATCGGAGGTCCCTGCACCGAACTTCGCACTGACGGTCCAGCCGGCGTTCACATCGCGAGTACGGTCACGGCCGCGGACGAACGGGTGAACTCCCGGCAGCGGATGTTCCGGTTGTTCGTCGAGCACACCGTAGAGCGGCGCGACCGTCACTCCGTCGTAGGTCACTGCGTCGAGCAGGTGCTCCGCGTCGACCGGAAGGTCCGCGACGTCCACTCGTCTCGACTTCGCGAGGACGCCCGCGACGGCCTTCTGCCACGCGGCGTACGCACTGGTGGAAGCGCCTTCTTGCGAAGCGCTTTCTGGTGAAGCAACGGACACAGTGACTGCTCCCTCGACTCGATCGGCACGCAGATCGACAAATTGCGACTTCTGTGATGTTAACCGCGATTGTTGGAACACTATCGTGAGGATCACCTCATGTCTGCGTGGGCATCGGTTCGGCGAGCGTCGCTGCTTAGCGGGTGCCGGTACTGTCGGCGAATGTGAAGAGGCGCTTTCGAGACCCCCGGCTCATCGGCCTCGTTCTCCTTCTCCTGGTCCTCGCTCTCGCCGCAGCGTTCACGCCACATCCGTCCGTCGCTCAGATCCGCGAGTGGTCGCATTCGATCGGTCCCGCGTTCCCACTCGTGTTTTTCGCCGTACACGCGGTGGTCACGGTTGCACCGATTCCTCGTACCCTGTTCACTCTCGCCGCGGGCGTCCTGTTCGGGTCGCTGACCGGCATCGTCGTCACGGTCGGCGCGTCCACGGTCAGCGCGGTGATCGCCCTGCTCATGGTCCGGGCCGTAGGTCGGGAGTGGTTCGCAACCAGAATGACCCACCCGGCGGTCAGGGCCATCGACGACAGCCTGGCTCGCCGAGGCTGGCTCGCGGTGGGCTCGCTGCGGTTGATCGCGCCCGTTCCGTTCTCGGTGGTCAACTACTGCTGCGGGGTGTCGTCGATTCGCATCGCCCCGTTCGCGTTGGCCACTGCCGTCGGGGTCGTGCCCGGAACAGTGGGCATCGTGGTGCTGGGCGATGCCCTGGGCGGCAACGCCGATCCGGTGATGCTCGCGTTGTCGGCGTCGTGCATTGCACTGGGCGTGCTGGGCCTGATCGTGGACTGGCGCCTGACGACGCGCGGTCGAACCCGGGCACGTCAAGCCGTGGAACTTGATATTCAGGAGTCAAGTCAAAAACGTTGACTTGCATATTTCAAGGCATTAGCCTTGACGAATGTTCGTCATGACGATCGATCAGCGTGGAAGCCGACGCGAACGCGATCGCGTCGAAGACCTACTGGAGTCCATGCACGGCGTGCCGCTTCTCCGTCCGTTCGATCGAACGGCGGGCGACGAGGTTCAGGCCGTCGTGGAGAACTCGCCCACCGGAGCGCGCACCGTCGTCGACGTCGCATTACGCCTCGTCCGCGAGCAGCACTGGAGTATCGGCATCGGAGTCGGCGCCGTCGAACTCCCGCTCCCCACCACAACCCGGGCCGGACGAGGACACGCGTTCGAAGCAGCCCGTGACGCCGTGACCCGAGCCAAGAACGCACCGGGTGGCGTCGCAGTCGCCAGCGCGCGCGACGATCTCGCCGCCGCCGCAGCGGACGCCGAGACAGCACTGATACTGGTCGCACTGCTCGTCACCGACCGAACCGAGCAAGGCCACGCCGCAGTGGACCTCATGACTGCCGGCCACACGCAGACCAGCGCCGCCGAGATACTCGGCATCAGCAAGCAAGCGATGTCGCAGAGATTGTCGGTGGCGAGGTGGAGTATCGAATCGGGCGGGCGAACATTGGCCGAACATCTACTGAGCGACCTGTCCGGTCACGAGGACCGACTGTGACGACTCGGCACGGCAGGCACAATCGAGGGGGAAACTGATGTCCGTTTCGGCACTGACGACCGTCATGACGCCGGTACTTCTGGTCGCCTCGGCCACGGCGTCGATCGCCCCGTCGACAGGCCGACTGCCCACCAGGCTGCCGACGTGGGTGCCTGCAGCCACGTCCGTGGGTCTGCTCGCGGTCGCTGCCGTCTGCGCGTCTCTGACCGACCCGGTGCACGGATTCATGTTGGCCACCACGTACGTGGTCACGGTCGCCGTAGCCGCCGTAGGCGGTTCCGGCATCGTTCCGGCGGTCTTCGCACTTGCCCGGCGGAGCGGCACGCCCGGACCCGACGATTCGCCGGGACCACTGCACGGCGGACGCACCATCGGAATCCTCGAGCGCACGGCGGTCGCGGCATCCATCCTGTCCGGTTGGCCCGAGGGCATCGCGATCGTCCTGGCCGTCAAAGGGCTTGCCCGCTATCCGGAACTGCGTGCCAGCGAGCCGTCCGCCCAGTCGCCTGCCGCGACGTCGGCCTCCGAGCAGTTCATCATCGGCACCTTCGCGAGCGTCATGTGGGCCGTCGCCGTCTGCGGAGTCGGCCTCGCCCTGACCACCTGACCGTCCGACCGGCATCGCGAACTGCGACGACCCGCCTCGCTTCTTACCGCTCCGGTTCAGCCTGAGGCGCAGTCCACTGCTGATGCGCCGGCCCCGCCGACAGCTCGCCTACGTCGAGCCCTTTCGTCAGACTGGGGTCGGGAGCAAGGGAGGTGTCGACGGGCGTGCGCGCGACGGCTTCCGCAGCCGCCACGGCTTCCGCGACAGCTGGATCGCTCTTCGTCTCGAACCAATCCGCAACTTCTTCCGAGTCGTCCTCGGGTTTGGTGTCCGCACCCGAGGTGTCACTCGGCTGGAACCTGAACACACCATCTTCCCCTGGCGCGCCGAGAGTCTTGGCGAATCCCTTCAACGCATCCCCGAAGTCGCTGGGGATCATCCAGACCTTGTTGGCGTCACCCTGCGCCATCTGGGGCAACGTCTGCATGTACTGGTACGCAAGGAGCTCGGGCGTCGGCTTGCCTGCCTTGATGGCCGCGAACACTTTCTCGATCGCTTTGGCCTGACCCTGCGCCTGAAGGTACTTCGCAGCCCGATCGCCCTGGGCCCGAAGGATTCTGGATTGACGCTCACCCTCGGCCGTGAGAATCGACGCCTGCTTGGCGCCTTCCGCTGCGAGGATCCGACTCTGCTTGTCACCCTCGGCCGTCTTGATAGCGGACTCGCGGTGTCCCTCCGCCGTCAGAATCGTCGCTCGCTTCTCACGGTCGGCCTTCATCTGCTTCTCCATCGACTCCTGGATCGACGGCGGCGGATCGATGCTCTTCAGTTCCACACGTGCCACGCGCAGGCCCCATCGCCCGGTCGCCTCGTCGAGAACCCCCCGCAGCTGGCCGTTGATGGAGTCGCGAGACGTGAGCGTCTCCTCCAAGGTCATGCCACCGACGACGTTGCGCAGCGTGGTCGTCGTCAACTGCTCCACGCCCACGATGTAGTTGTTGATCTCGTAGACGGCGGCCTGAGGATTGGTGACCTGGAAGTACACGACCGTGTCGATCGACACCGTCAAGTTGTCCTTCGTGATCACCGGCTGCGGCGGGAAGGACACAACCCGTTCTCGCAGATCGACTTTCGCGCGAACCCGATCGACGAACGGAACGAGGAACGTCAACTGCCCCGACACCGTCTTCGAATACCTACCGAGCCGTTCGATCACCGCGGCCTCGGCCTGCGGCACCAGCGCAACCGATTTGGCCACCAGAACGACGACAAGAAGGACGATCACGCCCAGAACGATGAGTGCTGTCATGGTCGACTACGGTCCTCTCCACACGAGCGCAGTTGCGCCGTCTATTTCCATCACGGTCACTGTGGTCCCCGGCGCATACACCTCGGTGGAATCGAGAGGACGCGCCGTCCACACCTCTCCGCCGATCTTCACCTGACCTTCGGTGGCCGACACCTGTTCGAGAACCAGCGCGCTCTTGCCCGACAACGCCTCGATTCCGGTCGGCAGGACAGGCGGTTTCGCGAACTTGCGCAGCAGAATCGGACGCACCCCGAGAACGAGGGCCAACGACACGACGGCGAACACCACGGCATCGACCCACACCGGAAAATCCGTGACAGACGACACTCCGGCCGTTGCCAGGGCCCCTCCGGCGATCATCAGCAGGAAGAAATCACCCGTCAATGCCTCGGCTGCCGCAAGGAGCACGCCCGCGATGAGCCAGATAATCGCTGCCACACCCCCAGTGAACCACAAATCGGACATCTGCCGGTGAGACGAGACGACAACTCACCGCGGTAACCGGAGTCCGGGTTACCGGTATTCGATTTCCGAGACTCGGTGACCGGGGCTCGGTTACTGGGGTTCGGTGACGAAATCGACGAGCTGCTCGACCGCGCCGATCAACGGCGCCTCGAGATCGCGGAAACTGGACACCGATTGGTACACACGTCGCCAACCGTCGCGCGGAGATCCCCACCCCAGCTCCCGGCAGATACCGGTCTTCCAATCCTCGCCTCGCGGAATCCGCGGCCACGCAGCAATACCGACTGCCTTCGGGCGCACCGCTTCCCACACGTCGATGTACGGATGGCCCGTCACGAGCACATGCGGCCCCAAGGATGTCGTCAGCTTCGACTCCTTGGAACCCGTCACGAGATGGTCGACGAGCACACCGACACGGCGCCCAGGCCCTGGCCCGAACTCCGCGAGACGCTCACCTAGGTTGTCGAGCCCCTCGAGGTGCTCGACCACAACACCTTCGACGCGCAGATCGTGACCCCACACCCGCTCGACCAGAGCGGCATCGTGGACACCCTCGACCCAGATCCGGCTCGCACGGGCCGTACGAGCACGCAGCCCCTCGACACGGGTGGAACCCGACGCCGAACGAGACGGGCCCGCCTTCGGAGCCGCGGCGGCGCGTACCAACGTCACCCGCTTGCCGTCGATCAGGAACGCAGCCTCCCGCAACGCGAACAGACGTGTCGTTCGCGCAGCGTCCTCCAAACGCACGAAATCACCGTCGTACGTTCGCTCGAACCCCACGACGGCACCGCAGTACCCGGTCGCCGCGTCCTCGACCACGAGCCCACGCTCGGCCGGAACCTGCGGCGCAGGCACCTTCCGCATCCGACTGTGCCCCGCAAGAATGTCCGACCCGTACATATCCGCCACGGCCGAACACGCTAGCCCAACCCACATCACTCGAGCCGCACGCCACGCCGTTCGAAAGCCCTCACCTACGGCTCATGTCTGCAGGCTCCACTCCCGGCTCCTCCCTGGTCATTTCTGCAGGCTCCACTCCCGCCTCCTCCCTGGTCATTTCTGCAGGCTCCACTCCCGGCCTAAACTGGTGAGCCGTGAGTTCTCCCAGTGCAAGCCTCGCCGTATGGGCGAGTTCGTGGTTGGCCGGCGTGAGCGCACCGGACGACGTGATCGACGCCATGGCCGAATGGGCGCCGATGCATCTGATCGTGGCTGCGGACGAGGCAACCGCGGCCTCCACGTCGCTGGCGTGGCCGAGCCCGCGTGCCGACGGCATCGCAGCGTTGCTGACGCTCGTGCGCGCGACGTCGGGCCGCATGCCGGGCGCAGCCGGGGCCGGACAGCCCGGGAACCCAGGAATCGAACTGCTTCTCCCCTCGCCTGGATCGGCGCAGAATCTCACACCCGGTACCGCATTCTCCCGTGCGGCTCTGGTCACCGGTCAGGCTGTTCTCGTCGGCTCTCCCGGAGCCGACGGAATCGGCCTGGTACCTGCGGTCGAGGGACCGGACGTGATGCGCTGGACGGTGCACACCGTCCGGATTCCCGATCACTTCGTACGCGACTTCTCGCTGGGCGAAGCTGAATACGCGATGCGCGACGCCGTGCGGGACGCAGCCGAGGCTCTCGGAACGATGTCGGCACTGCCGACTCGCACTCCGAACGGTGACCCCCGTACCCGGATTGCCGCCGAATTGGAATCGCTTGCACGCCATCGCTACCCGATCGACACTCCTGAACGAGTGCTTCGTGTTCTGGAATCGGCCGACCGAGTGTCCGCGATACTGTCCGTCGCTCAGCACGATTCACCCACCGAGGCACCGACCGCTGCCGCAGAGGCTGCACGGGAGAACCTGATACGGCCGCTGTGGTCGGCAGTGCGGGCTGCGCGACTCAGCGCTGTGGCGCGCAGCATCGAGGAAGGAGCGCCGCGTGCCTGAACGGAGCTGAGTCGGGGCGGAGTCGGGGCCGCCTGAACAAGAGATGCGTCAGCGAGGCGCGCCGACCGGACGACGTGCGGGTTGCTCGCAGCAGTTGAGCGCGCATCGATCACCGTTCGCCGTCGAGCCGTAACGGGGGACGCTACCGATCCCACGGGGAGAGGTATCGCCGACGTACTCCCCCACCAACTCGACGACCATCTTCGCGAACCGCGGATCCGTGCCCGGCGTGGCCACGCGCGCGAAAGCCATCGACAGTTCGGCTGCCTTGTCGCGTGCCTCGGTGTCGAGATCCCACACCACCTCGAGGTGATCGGAGACGAAGCCGACCGGGCACACGAGTACCGCGTCGACGCCCTTGTCCGACAGAGTCTGAAGGTGGTCGCAGATGTCCGGCTCGAGCCACGGCACCTGAGGTGGTCCGGAACGCGACTGCCACACCAGGTCGTAGTCCTGGAAACCTGCTCGTTCGGCGGCCAGTCGGGAGGCGTCGGCAACTTGCCTGCTGTACAGGTGCCCGCCGTCCTCGGGCGGCCCCGCGTTCGCGTCGGCGGCGCTGGGAATGGAATGTGCGGTGAACACGAGTCTCGCGCCTGCACGTTTGTCGGCCGGCAACTGTTCCAGCGCGACGGTGATCGCGTCGGCGAAGGAGTCGATCATCAGAGGATGATCGTAGAACTGCCGGATCTTGACCAACTCGGGTGCGCTGTCCCCTACCGACCGACGCGCACGCGCGATGTCCTCGTGGTACTGCCTGCACCCGGAATATCCGCCCCATGCGGACGTCGGAAACACCAGCGCGCGGCGGACCCCGTCCGCGGTCATCCGGCCGACCGTGTCCTCGACCATCGGATGCCAGTTCCGGTTGCCGAAATACACCGGTAGGGGGATAGAGGCCGATGCCAATTCGGATTCGACCGCCGCGATGATGTCGCGGTTGAGTGAATTGATGGGAGAGACCCCACCGAAATGCATGTAGTGCTCGACCACCGCGTCGAGGCGCTCGGGTGGTACCCCGCGTCCACGGGTGACGTTCTCGAGGAACGGCCGGACATGTGACGGGTCCTCTGGGCCACCGAAGGACAGGAACAGCAGCGCGTCGAAACCATCGACACCACGAGAGTCGGTCATCGGTCCATTGTGCGCCCGGGGAGGATGTGACCGAACACGCCCCTCCCCGGGCGTACGAACAGAAAATCAGACGTTGTCCGGCAGGTACGTGTTGTGGCTCGCGCCACCGTCCACGTAGATGATCGAGCCGGTGGTGCCCGGCAGCCAATCGGACAGAAGCGCAACGATCGACTTGGCAACTGCCGTCGGGTCGTCGTAGTTCCAGCCGATGGGCGATGCACCGTCCCAGTACTCGTTGAGCTGCTGCATCTTCGCGGCGTCACCCGTAGCCGTTCCGGCGATGGCCTTGGCGGCCAAAGTCCGGATAGGGCCTGCGGCAACGAGGTTGGAGCGAACACGCTTGGCCTGACCGACCTCGCGAGCGACGTACCGGTTGACCGACTCGAGCGCGGCCTTGGCCACGCCCATCCAGTTGTAGTACGGCATGGCGGTGCGCGGATCGAAGTCCATTCCGACGATCGATCCTCCCTCGTTCATGACGGGGAGCACAGCGCGGGCCAGCGAGGCGTAACTCCATGCGGAGATCTCGAACGCACGCGAGGCGTCGGGGCCCGGCCCGTCCAGGAACGGCTTGGCGTCCGGTCCCATCAGAGTGCGCGGCGCGAAAGCGATGGAGTGCAGTACGCCGTCGACACCCTCGGGTGCGAGTTCACGAACGCGGTCGGCCAGAGCGGCCAGGTGCTCCTCGTTGGTTGCGTCGAGTTCGATCGCCGGGGGCACCGGCTGCGGGAGCCGCTGCGCGATGCGGTCGATCAGGCGGAGCCTGTCGAATCCGGTGATGATGACCTTCGCGCCCTGGTTCTGCGCCATTGCGGCAGCGTGGAACGCGATCGAGGCATCGGTGATGATGCCGGTCACGAGAATTGTCTTGCCTTCGAGCAGTCCGCCCATGTGTATTCCTTACAGATCGAATCGAAAAGAGAAAACGAAGAAAATCAGTGACCCATGCCCATGCCACCGTCGACCGGGATGACCGCACCCGACACGTATGCGGAGTCGGGGCCGGCCAGGAAGCTCACGACGGCCGCCACATCCTCCGGTTGACCGAGTCGCTGCAGCGGAATGAACTCCTTCGCCTTGCTGCGAAGGTCGTCGGGAAGCTCGGCCGTCATGTCCGTTTCGATGAAACCGGGCGAGACGACGTTGGCGGTGATGGACCGCGACCCGAGTTCACGCGTGATGGACCGCGCCATACCGATGACGCCCGCCTTGGACGCGGCGTAGTTGATCTGGCCGGGTCCACCACCCAGTGCGACGACGGAACTGAGGAACACCATTCGGCCCCACCGGGCGCGCAACATTGCGCGGTTGGCACGCTTGGCAACGCGGAATGCACCGGTGAGGTTGGCGTCGAGAACTCTCTCGAACTGCTCCTCCGTCATGCGCATCAACAGTGTGTCGTCGGTGATCCCTGCGTTGGCCACCAGTACCTCGACGGGCCCTTGCTTCTCCTCGACCTCTTTGAACGCAGCGTCGACGGATGCAGAATCGGTGACATCGCACACGACGCCGAGCAGACCTTCCGGCGCGCCCGAGCCGCGGTGCGTGACGGCGACCTTGTGGCCGTCCGCGGCGAGCCGCTGAGCGATGGCAAGGCCGATGCCTCTGTTACCTCCGGTGACAAGTACGGAACGAGCGATGAAGTCGGGTGTGGACATGCCTGCAACCTATCTGTTCGTGCTGGAATGACAAAGCAGTGTTACTCATGAGTAATAACAGTGAATAGGTACGAATTCGGTAAATCAGGGCAAACGCTGTCGAAGTACCAAAGCCGTACCGAGCCCCGCCGCTGTGAACAGGACGCCGAGAATCAGCCACGGTCTACTCGCGTCGCCCCGAGTCATCTCGAAGCCGATCTGCTCTTCGAGAGTGTCGTAGACGGCCCGTAGTTCCTCCAAAGACGAGGCCGTGAAGAAACTGCCGCCGGACAGAGTGGCGATTTCCTTGAGCGACGGGTCGTCGACCGGCACCGGCACTCTCTCCGAACCCGATTCGCTCTCGATGTCGACGGTGCCGTAACTCGTTCCGAACGAGATGGTCGATATCGGTACGTCCTTCTCGGCAGCAGCACGCGCCGCGGTGTAACCGCCTCTCGGATCGTCCGGGTTTTCCGGCACCGTCTGCTTGCCGTCCGACAGAAGCACGATGCGGGCAGGTGGGGCAGCGTCCCCGCCGCCGAGTACCGCGCCCAGAGTGTCGATCGATTGCAGCGATGTGAAGATCGCTTCGCCGGTGGCCGTGCGCTCGCTGAGCTGAAGTTTGTCGATCGCCGCTTTGGTCGCTTCGCGATTCGCGGTGGGCGACACCAGAACCGAAGCAGTGCCGGCGAACGCCACCAATCCCAGATTGATGCCTGGAGTCAAACCGTCGGCGAACGATTTACCGGCTTCCTGCGCTGCCGCCAGACGTGACGGTTCGACGTCGGTCGCTTCCATGGACAGCGACACGTCGATCACGAGCATGACGGTTGCGCGATTGCGCGGAACCCGTTGATCCGACGTCGGGCCGGCCAGCGCGACGGTGAGCAGAAGCAGGCCCACCAGCACCAGAGCCGTCGGAACGTGCCGCCAGTATCCGGGCCGGTTCGGCGCTACCTTCTCGAGCAACTCCATGTTGGAGAAAAGCAGCGTGTTCTTCTGACGGCGACGCTGCACGACGACGTATCCGGCGACGAGAGCGCCGACGACCAACAGAAACAGCAGCCACCACGGAGAGGTGAAGTCGGACAGGCTCACCGGCGACCCGCCCGTGCAGTGTTGGCGGCACTTGCCCCGAGCGTGTGCCTTCGCGAGGACACGAAGCGAACCACGTCGGCGATCCAGTCACCGTCGGTCCGCAATGTCAGGCGGGGCGCCCCACAACGGCGCAACACGCGTTCGACGTCGCTCCGGTGCGCTGCCGCGGCCTCCGCGAAATCCGCCCGCAATCGCGGGGTGGTGCTGAACTCTCGGGTGCGCCCTGATTCGGGGTCGTGCAGCACCACATCTCCTATGTCGGGAAGTTCGAGGTCGCGCGGATCGAGTACTTCGACGGCGAGGACATCGTGCCGCGCCGCGATGGCTCGCAGCGACCGTTCCCAGTCGATCGGCCCGAGGAAATCGCTGATGATCACCGCCATTCCGCGCCTGCGCTGCGGCCGCCGGAGCGACTCGATCGCGCCCACCAGATCGCCTCGGACACCGTCCGCTGCACTGGGAGTGGTCGCGATCGTCCGTAGCATCGACTGTGCGTGAATCTGCCCACCGCGCGCGGGAATTCGCGTCAGTGTGGAGCCGGTGGCAACGACCGCGCCGATCCGGTTACCGCCTCCCCCGGTCAGATGTGTGATCGCAGCGGCGGCAGCAACGGCGAGGTCGCGCTTCTCGCATCCGGTGGTTCCGAAATCGAGGCTTGCCGACAGGTCGAGAACCATCCACGTTTCCAGCTCCCGGTCCGCCACCGACTGGCGTACGTGCGGATGCGTCGTGCGTGCCGTCACCGACCAGTCCATCTGACGGACGTCGTCGCCCGGCTGATACTCGCGAGCATCCCCAGGCTCGGACCCGGGACCGGGGATCAACCCGAGGTGATCACCGTGCAGCACACCGTCGAGCCGACGCCGAACCGTCAGTTCGAGCGTCCGGAGCGCCGCGGCGAGCGACGGGTCCCGCAGCTCCCCGCTGCGGAAGGACGGAGGGCGAGCCTCGTGCCGCCGTACCGCACCTTCGGCCGGTCCACTCACTGCTTCTGGTTACCCGCGGTCGACTCGTTGCCGACCGGCTGTTGCCCCTGCTGGCCCTGATGCACCTGCTGACCCTGGGGTGCACCGTTACCTGGTCCTGGTCCCTGCCCGCCCGGCGCCGGGAACTGACCTGCGTGCGGATGCGGTTGCTGCTGGTGCGGTTGCGGCGCCTGCGCGAACGACGGCTGCTGCGCAAAGGGTGGCTGCTGGGAGTTGGGGCTGTGCTGCGGGTTCGGAACCGGCGGCGGTGTCGGCTGCGGCCCTCCTCCGACGGCTTGCGGCGCGACCTGCGGAAGCCCGACGGTCTGCAGGACGCGAGTGATGACGTCCTCCGGCGTGACCTCGTCGGCGAGAGCGTCGTAGGACAGGACGAGCCGGTGCCGGAGCACGTCGGGAATGACCTCGAGGACATCCTGCGGAACGACGTAGTCACGTCCGCGGAGCAGTGCAAGTGCACGAGACGCCGAGATGATGCCGAGCGTCGCACGAGGGGATGCACCGTAAGCGATCCAACTGGCGACGTCGTCGAGACCGAGCTGCTCCGGTGTTCGAGTTGCCGCGATGACTCGGACGACGTAATCGACGAGAGCGTGATGCACGAAGACGTTGCTCGCGACTTTCTGCAAGCGGACGAGCTCAGCCGGGTCGAGTATCTGCTTCGGCGTGGGGACCGCGGTTCCCATCCGGTAGACGATCTCCCGCTCCTCCTCGACCGACGGGTAATCCACCACGATCTTGAACAGGAATCGGTCCCGCTGGGCTTCCGGAAGCGGGTACACGCCTTCGTTCTCGATCGGGTTCTGTGTGGCCATCACCAAGAACGGATCAGGCATCGGGAACGTCTTGCCGCCGATGGAGACGTGCCGTTCGGCCATCACCTCGAGAAGCGCGGACTGGACCTTGGCCGGGGCACGGTTGATCTCGTCCGCCAGTACGAAATTGGCGACGACAGGGCCCAGTTCGGTGTCGAACTCCTCGCGTCCCTGTCGGTAGATGCGGGTACCGATCAAGTCCGTCGGCACCAGGTCCGGGGTGAACTGCACACGAGAGAACGAACCGCCGACCACCTTGGCGAACGTCTCCACGGCGAGCGTCTTGGCCACTCCGGGAACGCCCTCGAGCAGAACGTGTCCGCGGGCGAGCAACCCGACGAGAATACGCTCGACAAGCCGATCCTGGCCGACGATGACGCGCTTGACCTCGTACACGGCCTTTTCGAGAATGCGTACGTCCTGCTGCAGATCGTTCACGGCATCCACCGAAGCGTTCCGCTCCGTGGTCTTCGGTTCGGTGCCGTGCGAAGCACTTACGTTCGACACTCCCCCGTTCGATCCGTCGCCCTTCGACAGGTCGGCCTTCGATGCGTCACCGTTCGACACGCCGTCACGTGATGCCACCAACAATCCACCGCTTCCACTCGACATTTCGCGGGCACGTTCCTCCATGTCCGCCACCAACTATTGCAGGTGACGACGGAATGCGCCGACGGTCCCGCCCCAGGCTACCGGCGCGCACGGGCGAGCCTATCGGTACTGCGGTCAGGAGACCATGCACACCGATTCAGGAGACCATGCGCACTGCGTACGGGGTCATACCGTCGTACCGGACCGGCGAGACCTTCACGACGCTGCCGGACTGAGGGGCCTCGAGCATCTTTCCGTCACCGAGATACAGCGCGACGTGCTGGCTCGCGTTCGGACCGTAGAACAGCATGTCTCCGCGCTTCATGTCCGAGGACGGAACCTGTTTGCCCGCGGTGTACTGGTAACCGGTGTAGTGCGGGAGTGAGATCCCCAGACCGGCGAACGCGTAGATCATCAACCCGGAGCAGTCGAAGCCGACCTTGTTGTAGTCGCCGTAACTGTCGGCGACACCTCCGTCACGGATTCCCTTGGTCGGCCCGTTCTCGTCTCCACCTCCCCACGAGTAGGGCACACCCAACTGCGACATTCCGCGATCGATGACCAGTTCCACTGCGGCACTGCCGGTCAGAGATGGATTGCTCTGCCCACCGCTACGCGGCTTCTTCGGTGTCGTGGACGTGGACGGCGACGGGGTTGAGTCCGAATCGTCGATGTCGGTGTGCGAGCGTTGGCCGGCGGCTGCGGCCGCCGCTGCTGCCGCAGCCGCCTGGTTCGCGGCGACGCGTGCAGCGGCCTGTACAGCTGCGTCGCGCGCGGCGGCTGCAGCTGCCGCGATTGCGGCGTCCTCGGCCGCCTTCTGCTGCTCCCATGCGGAGTACGCGTCGCGCTGGCCCTCCAATCCTGCGACCTCGGATCGCGCGGAGTCCAGTTGTGACTGCGCGGAATCGCGTTGAGCCTCGATCGCCGTCTTCTGCTCGGCCTGGGCGGCGAGGGCTGCACGCGCGGTGGCAATGGCGTCTTCCGCCGCGGCCTTCTTGTTCTCCGCGTCGCTGGCAGCGGCGTCGGCCTCCTGCTTGGACTCACGGGCGGCGGAATCCTTGTTCGCCTGCTCGGTGCGTGCACGTTGCAAGCCATCGAGAACCGCATTCTGGCTGGACGACAACACCTTGAGGACCTGCGCTCGGTCGAGTACATCGTCCGGCCCGGTCGACCCGAGGAACGACGAGATCGATGCCACGCCCGTGCCCTGCGTGTAGCTCGACACCGCGAAATCGTTGAACTTGGTTTGAGCAGCTTGAATCTGTGTACCTGCGTCGGCGAGTGCCTGCTGTGCGACGCCGACCAGTTGCGCGGCGACGTCGGCAGCATCACGGGCATTCTGCAGGTCGACGAGCGCCCGGTTCACGTCCTCGCGTTTGATCGCGACATCGGCGTCGAGCTGAGCAAGTTGCTGATTGGCTGCGGCTACCTGGTTGATCAGTTCACCGACCGCACCGAGCTGCTGCTCCACCCGTGTGCCGGCAGCGGCGATGTCCGAGTCGGACGGATTCGGCGGAGGTGGTGGCACCGCCGCGGCAGTGCCGGACACGGCACCGAGCAGCGCTATCACCAGTCCGGACCCGACCAGTAGTCGTGCAGTGGCAGAGAACGCTCCACGGCGAATGCCGCGATCAGCTCGACGCCTCACAAAAAGTCTCCCTCGGTCCCGGCGCTCGCGACCGCTTCACGAGGAAGCAGCCGACGCCGGACGGACCGGCTGGACAGCCTTCCCCAGATGTCCTCGTCGTTCCGCCGGGCAGGGAGAGAGCACGCAGCACCACGTCAGATGCAGACCACGCCGGTCACACCCGAAGCATCGGCCACCCGAGGCAACTCGGATACACCTCTGCCCTCTGCGACACTCCTTCCCCAGCAGTGCCAAAGGCACCGTACGACACTTTGAGCACTAAGGAAACTCCAGTCACAAATGACACATTTGTGATTTCAGCTGTGAAAACGCGCTGAACTCGGGCGTTCGCCCGAAACATTTTTTTCGACTTTTTCGCGCGCTGCGCGAGCAACCCTCGGAGAGGGTGACCGTCAGGCCCGAGGGGCCGTCGACGAGGGCGTGTCGGCCGCCGATCGCCGCCGCTTGATCTTGACCCAGGCGGTGGCCGCGGACGCACCGGCAACCACGACGAGAATGACGGCAGTGATTGCGGTCCAGGGTGCACTCGGCTCGATCAGGGTGTCGACGAAATTGTCCGCGGCGACCACAGGATCACCGGTGTACGTGCGGTCTTGACCGGCTTCGAGAACGACTCGGCTGACACTGTCACTGAACGAGCCCACCTGATTCGGACTCAGCACCAAGACTGTCCCGCCGTCCTCGGCGCCGACGGCAGTGGCGAGATCGCGCAATTGCGAGTCGTGCCGCGGGTTGTCCTCCACCACGACGATGGACAGATCGATGCCGTGTTCCTCGGCGCGGTCCACTGCGGACTCGAGTCGGCTCTCGATCGAAGCCGGTGCACTGACGCCGGTCGCCGCGACTTCCGCGACGATCGTGTCGACGTCGACGCCGGGAGGTACGTCGGCCGACATCGGCGTGAAGGCAAGACCGGGTACAGGCATCAGAAAGGTTCCAGTTCACTAGCTGCGTCGGGACGGTCGAGCGCCCCGTCACACTCGGGGTCACGAGCGTTTCCGACGTTGTGGGTGATCGGAGCGCGCTCGACGAACGAACACTACGTGACGCCCCGGCCGACGGGTTCGCGACTTACCGGGAGACTCGCCTGCGAGTGAGGTTCCCCTGCATTGCGTAGCCAGGTTCGCTGGACGAAGATCGACTGTCGAGGGCCGTCGACCAGCAATGTAGGCTGCCCTTCGTTTTCAACAGGACAAGCGTACTGTTAGACTCGACCGCGAGACGAACAAGCCAGCGGCACATGCCTGCGAGGTGCGTCTCGCTTCAACCGTCGACACAGCCCCGTCGGCGGTGTGCCTCAAGACGAGTGGAGCTGAAGTGACCGCCAGTAATGATTCGTTCGGTGCAAAGGGCACCCTCGAAGTCGGAGACAACTCCTACGAGATCTTCCGCCTGTCAGCCCTCCCTGGCGCCGAGAAGTTGCCCTACGCACTGAAGGTTCTCGCGGAGAACCTCCTCCGCACCGAAGACGGTGCCAACATCACCGCCGACCACATCCGTTCGATCGCGTCGTGGGACCCCTCGGCCGACCCGAGCATCGAAATCCAGTTCACCCCCGCCCGCGTCATCATGCAGGACTTCACCGGCGTTCCTTGCGTCGTCGACCTCGCAACCATGCGTGAAGCAGTGACCACTCTCGGCGGCGACCCGAACAAGGTCAACCCGCTCTCGCCTGCCGACATGGTCATCGACCACTCGGTCATCCTCGATGTCTTCGGTCGCGCCGACGCGCTCGAGCGCAACGTCGACCTCGAGTACGAGCGGAACGGCGAGCGCTACCAGTTCCTTCGCTGGGGCCAGGGCGCGTTCGACGACTTCAAGGTCGTCCCCCCCGGCATGGGCATCGTCCACCAGGTCAACATCGAGTACCTCGCCCCCACCGTCATGACCCGCAAGGGCCAGGCCTACCCCGACACCTGTGTCGGCACGGACTCGCACACCACGATGGTCAACGGCCTCGGCGTGCTCGGTTGGGGCGTCGGCGGCATCGAGGCCGAGGCGGCCATGCTGGGCCAGCCCGTCTCCATGCTCATTCCCCGCGTCGTCGGCTTCAAGCTCTCCGGCGAGATCCAGCCAGGCGTGACCGCTACCGACGTCGTGCTCACTGCAACCGAGATGCTCCGTAAGCACGGTGTGGTCGGCAAGTTCGTCGAGTTCTACGGCAAGGGCGTCTCCGAGGTTCCGCTGGCGAACCGCGCGACCCTGGGCAACATGAGCCCCGAGTTCGGTTCCACCGCGGCGATCTTCCCCATCGACGAGGAAACCATCAACTACCTGCGCCTCACCGGCCGCAGCGACGAGCAGTTGGCACTCGTCGAGGCGTACGCCAAGGAACAGGGCATGTGGCACGATCCGGACAAGGAGCCGGTGTACTCCGAATACATCGAGCTGAACCTGAGCGACGTCGTTCCGTCGATCGCCGGACCGAAGCGCCCGCAGGACCGCATCCTCCTGTCGGACTCGAAGGTGGCCTTCCGCAAGGACATCCACAACTACGTGGAGGAGAACTACCCGACGGACCACACCCAGCTCGACGAGGCCATCGAGGAGTCTTTCCCCGCGTCCGACCCGGCGACGCTGTCCTTCGCCGACGACGGAGCAGTCGACGTCCAGTCGGCCGCGTACGGCTCCGAGGGACGCCCGAGCAAGCCCGTGCGCGTCGTCACCGACGAAGCAGGCGAATTCGTGCTCGATCACGGTGCGGTCGTCGTCGCAGGCATCACGTCCTGCACCAACACCTCGAACCCGTCCGTCATGCTCGGCGCCGCACTGCTCGCGCGCAACGCCGTCGAGAAGGGCCTGTCCACGAAGCCGTGGGTCAAGACCAACATGGCACCCGGTTCGCAGGTCGTCACCGACTACTACGAGAAGGCAGGGCTGTGGCCCTACCTCGAGAAGCTCGGGTACTATCTCGGCGGATACGGATGCACCACGTGCATCGGTAACACCGGCCCGCTGCTCGAGCCGATCTCCAAGGCCATCAACGACAACGACCTCTCGGTCACTGCTGTGCTGTCGGGCAACCGCAACTTCGAGGGTCGCATCTCCCCCGACGTGAAGATGAACTACCTCGCGTCGCCTCCTCTCGTCATCGCCTACGGCCTCGCGGGCACCATGGACTTCGACTTCGAGTCCGATTCGCTCGGCACCGACCACGAGGGCAATCCCGTCTACCTGAAGGACATCTGGCCGTCCTCGCAGGAGATCGAGGAGACCATCCAGTCCGCGATCAGCCGGGACATGTTCAGCAAGTCCTACGAAACGATCTTTGCCGGGGACAGCCGCTGGCAGAACCTGTCGACCCCCGAGGGCGACACCTTCGAGTGGGACCCGAACTCCACCTACGTTCGCAAGGCGCCGTACTTCGACGGCATGGAGATGGAGCCGGCTCCGGTCAAGGACATCAAGGGCGCCCGCGTCCTCGCACTGCTCGGCGACTCGGTCACCACCGACCACATCAGCCCGGCAGGTCCCATCAAGGCCGGTACACCTGCAGCCCAGTACCTCGACTCCCACGGCGTCGAGCGCAAGGACTACAACTCGCTCGGATCGCGCCGCGGTAACCACGAGGTCATGATTCGCGGAACCTTCGCGAACATCCGCCTGAAGAACCAGCTCCTCGACGACGTCTCGGGCGGATACACCCGCGACTTCACGCAGGAAGACGGTCCGCAGGCGTTCATCTACGACGCGTCGCAGAACTACCAGGCTGCAGGCATTCCTCTCGTCGTCCTCGGCGGCAAGGAGTACGGTTCGGGCTCGTCGCGTGACTGGGCTGCCAAGGGCACCTCGCTTCTCGGTGTCAAGGCCGTGATCACCGAGTCGTTCGAGCGAATCCACCGTTCCAACCTCATCGGTATGGGCGTCGTTCCGCTGCAGTTCCCGGCAGGCGAAAGCGCGAAGTCGCTGAAGCTCGACGGTACCGAGACGTTCGACATCGTCGGCGTCGAGAAGCTGAACGAGGGCGTGACGCCGAAGACCATGGCTGTCACAGCCACCAAGACCGACGGAACCAAGGTCGAGTTCGACGCAGTGGTGCGCATCGATACCCCCGGCGAGGCGGACTACTACCGCAACGGTGGCATCCTGCAGTACGTGCTGCGCAACATGATCCGCGGCTAGACGCCACTGGATTTCGATCCCTGGAGGTTCCATCACCGACCAGGACAGCAGAACGCGCACGACCACCACGCGTCGGGCTCATGCCCGGCGACTGCGGTGCTCGTGCGCGTTCTGCGCTTGCCAGCAGGTCCCCCGTGCGCACCGTCCGTGCGCACCGGCAGTCCGACGAAGGAGGCGTGCACGTGCCCAAGGTCAGTGAAGACCAGTTGGCCGCGCGGCGCAGCGAGATTCTCGACGGCGCACGCAGGTGCTTCGGTGAGTTCGGCTACGAAGGTGCCACCGTTCGACGTCTCGAAGAGGCCACCGGCCTCTCCCGCGGCGCGATCTTCCATCACTTCAAGGACAAGGACGGTCTGTTCCTGGCTCTCGCGCGGGAAGACGCTCGCCGTATGGCCGAGGTCGCCGCCGGCCAAGGTCTGGTCCAGGTCATGCGCGACATTCTGGAGGAGCCGGATCGATTCGAATGGCTGGGAACGAGGCTCGAGATCGCCCGACGCCTGCGCACCGATCCCGAGTTCAGGAACAGCTGGTCTCAACAGTCCGCCGAACTGACGGACGCCACGCTCGCCCGCTTGGAGCGGCAGAAGACAGCCGGCCGCCTACGGGACGACGTCGCGCCGGACGTCATGGTCGAGTACCTCGATCTGGTGCTCGACGGCCTGGTCGCGCGAATCGCATCCGGTCAGGACGGTCACAATCTTGCTGCGGTGCTCGACCTCGTCGAGGAATCCGTTCGTAAGCCCGACACCGCCGGCTGATCGAGTGCTACCCGACTCACCCCGGGAGACGACGCACTGCGGGTTTTCGGTTGGGCCCGCCGCGTGATCTGAGGACGGTGCCGGACTCCCCCAGCACCTTGTGCACGAACCCGTACGATCTGCCCGTTCGCACGGCCAGAGATCGAATACTCGCCCCGGCCTCGTATTGCTCCTTCAGCGAGGACTGCAATCGATCACGCGAATCCCCGGTTATACGAGCACCTTTCACGTACGTGGACTTTCGGGCTCGTTCCTTGGCCATGGGATCCTCCAGTCAGCCACGAATGTGCTCGCTCACCGAAATTCCCCCGCGGATTCAGGGTAGAGGACAGAGGACGCCCGGCATGGCCGAACGCGTCGAACTCGATCACGCGAGCTGAATCAGCTCCAGGTACTCCTGTGACCAGTGATCCTCGGTGCCGTCGGGAAGAAGAATGACGCGTTCCGGTGACAGCGCTTCGGCAGCACCCGGATCGTGCGTGACGAGCACGACGGCACCCTTGTAACTCCGCAAGGCGTCGAGCACCTGCTCGCGCGAGATCGGATCGAGGTTGTTGGTGGGCTCGTCCAACAGAAGTACGTTCGCCGCCGACGAGACCAGACCGGCCAGTGCCAGACGGGTCTTCTCACCGCCGGACAGAGTCCCCGCGGGCTGCTCGAGTTGAGGGCCGGTGAACATGAACGCACCGAGCAGCGAACGAAGTTCCTGCTCGCCCGTGTCCGGAGCCGCGTGCCGAATGTTCTCCCACACCGACGCGTTGTCGTCGAGGGTGTCGTGTTCCTGAGCGAAATATCCGACGCGCATGCCGTGGCCCGGTTCGATGTCGCCCGTGTCGGCTTTCTCCGTGCCGGCGAGGATACGGAGAAGAGTTGTCTTGCCTGCGCCGTTCAGCCCGAGTACCACCACACGGCTTCCTCGGTCGATGGCGAGATCGACGCCGGCGAAGATTTCGAGGGATCCGTACATCTTCGTGAGGTTCTTGGCCATCAGCGGAGTCTTTCCGCAGGGCGCGGGCTCCGGGAAGCGAATGTGCGCAACCTTGTCCGATACCCGCTCGGCGTCCAGATTGGCCAACAGTTTGTCAGCGCGCTTCGCCATGTTCTGCGCTGCAACGGCTTTGGTGGCTTTCGCGCCCATCTTGGCGGCCTGTACGCGTAGGGCACCCGCCTTCTTCTCCGCATTGGCACGTTCGCGACGACGACGCTGTTCGTCCGTTGCCCTCGCGTCGAGGTACTTCTTCCAGTTCATGTTGTAGATGTCCGCTTCGCCGCGCACCGCGTCGAGGAACCACACACGGTTGACCACGTCGCCGAGCAGTTCCACGTCGTGACTGATCACGATCAGCCCGCCCTCGTGGTTCTGCAGAAAACCGCGGAGCCACGTGATCGAATCGGCGTCGAGGTGGTTTGTGGGCTCGTCGAGCAGAAGTGTGGTGGTGGAGCGGCCGCCGCTACCGTCCGACGCGGCGAACAGAATGCGGGCGAGCTCCACGCGACGGCGCTGTCCTCCGGACAGCGTGCGGAGCGGTTGGCCGAGGATGCGATCCGGCAACCCCAGGCTGTTGGAGATTCGGGCAGCTTCGCTCTCGGCCTCGTAGCCGCCGAGCGAAGCGAATCGTTCCTCGAGCTCGCCGTACTTGCGTACCGCGCGGTCCAGGCGATCCTCGTCGGCCGTCTCGGCCATCAACGCCTGCTGCTTCTCCATCTTGTGCAGCAGCGTGTCGAGTCCGCGCGCGGACAGCACTCGATCCTTCGCGAGAACGTCGAGGTCTCCCTCTTTCGGGTCCTGCGGTAGATAGCCCAGCTCACCGGTACGTACGACGGAGCCCGCGTACGGCTCGCCCTCGCCGGCCAGGATGCGCAAGGTCGTGGTCTTGCCTGCACCGTTACGACCGACGAGCCCGATCCTGTCGCCGGCCTGTACGCGAAGGGCTGGTCCTGGCGCCGAGAGCAACGTGCGGACACCGGCACGAACTTCGAGGTCGGTGGCGGTGATCACGCGTGGGCTCCTTGGACTGGGAAGACAACAGGGCATGCAAGTCGATCGGTTGTTCCCCCGCACCATGTGCACGGCGAGGACTCGAAGACAGAGCAACCACTCATTTTAGACCGTCGAACGGCGTGCTCCGACCACCCGCGACAGTGACACCGGTAACGTCTCGCCCATGACAGCCGCGAACACTGCACCACGCAAGGATCTGACCGGAAGAACCGCTCTGGTGACCGGCGCCAGCCGGGGAATCGGCAAGGCAATCGCCGCCGAGTTGCTCGGGCGCGGTGCGAACGTTGCGATCACCGCCCGCAAACCGGAACCGCTCGCCGACGCCGCCGGCGAACTGCAGGCCGCGGCACCCGATGGCGCGAAGGTGCTGACCATCGCCGGTAACGCAGGTGACGCGGATTCCCGTCGAGACGCAGTCGATCGGACCGTCGCCGAACTCGGGTCCTTGGACATTCTGGTCAACAACACCGGCATCAATCCGGTGTACGGGTCGTTGATGGAAGCGGACCTCGCAGGCGTCAAGAAGATCTTCGACACCAACGTCGTCGCGACTCTCGGGTTCGTGCAGGAGGCGTACCGAGCCTGGATGAAGGAGCACGGCGGCGCCGTCGTCAACCTCGCCAGTGTCGCCGGTATCCGGTCGACCGGTGTCATCGCGGCGTACGGGGCGTCGAAGGCCGCACTGATCAGGTTGACCGAGGAACTTGCCTGGCAGCTGGGACCGACAATTCGCGTCAATGCGGTCGCCCCCGGCGTGGTGAAGACGAAATTCGCCGAAGCACTGGTCGCCGGCGGCGAGGACACCGCGTCGGCCGCGTACCCGCTGAGGCGTTTGGGAGTCCCCGAGGACGTGGCGTCGTTGGTCGCGTTTCTCGTATCGGACGAATCGTCGTGGATCACCGGCGAGACCGTGCGGATCGACGGAGGTCTCCTGGCCACCGGAGGGCTGTGAACGCCTCTCGTTCCGCCGATGTCGTGGTGATCGGACTCGGGCCGGCCGGTCGTGCGCTGAGTACGCGAGCATCTGCGGCGGGCATGACGGTGATCGCTGTGGACCCCCATCCCGAGAGGGCGTGGACGCCGACCTACTCCGCGTGGTCGGACGAGCTTCCAGGGTGGCTGTCCCCCGACGTCGTGGCCACCAGAACGTCGAGCCCCACCGTGTTCACCACGGCTCGCCTGTCGATCGAGCGGCCGTATTGCGTACTCGACACGCCTGCGCTGCAGCGCAGTCTCCGGTCCGACGGCGTGCAGGAGGTGCAGGCACACGCCGAGTCCGTCAGCGCGAATGCGGCGACCCTCGCCGACGGCACGGTATTACGCGCCGGAACGGTCGTCGACGCTCGTGGAACAATCGGCGAGGTGGGCCTCGCCGAACAGACAGCGTTCGGCATCATGGTGCCGAGAGATGTCGCATCGCCCGCGCTCGACGGCGTCGACGCATGGTTCATGGACTGGCGCCGCGACAACGGTGCGGCACCGACCGATGTCCCCAGCTTTCTCTACGCGGTGTCACTCGACGCCGAGACCGTATTGCTCGAGGAGACCTGCCTGGTGGGAAGGCCGGCACTGAGCTTCGCTGTCCTCGCGGAGCGCCTGAGGACTCGGCTGTGGAACAGAGGGGTGATCGTCTCGGGCGCCGAGCCGGTCGAGCGGGTCCGATTTCCCGTCCAGCCGCCACCGAGGAACGGCGCTGAACGTGGAGTGGTTCGTTTCGGAGCCAGGTCGTCGATGATGCATCCTGCCACCGGCTACAGCGTCGCGGCTTCGCTCAGCGCCGCAGACGAGGTGGTCGACTTCATCGGGCGAGGTGAGCGAATGGGCTCGCTGTCGATCTGGGCGGTACAGAAGCTGCGCAACCTCGGACTTCGAACCGCCCTCGGACTCGAACCGGAGCTCGTTCCACACTTCTTCGCGAGCTTCTTCGATCTGCCGGTTCCGCTGCAGCGCGCCTACCTGTCCGGTCGGGCAGATCCGAAGGGCACCGCACTGGCGATGACCCGCATGTTTCCGACGCTGCCCACCGCGGCCAGGATTGCCATTGCGCGAACAGTTGCAGGCCGATAGTTTTCTGCCCATTGGGGTCGACTGACGCACGTATCTCGTGAATCATGAACCCCATGCGTTCCATTTGGAAGGGATCGATCGCCTTCGGGCTCGTCAACGTCCCGGTGAAGGTCTACTCGGCGACCGAGACACACGACATCAGGTTCCACCAGGTGCACGCGAAGGACGGCGGCCGCATCAAGTACGACAGGGTGTGTTCGGAGTGCGGTAACTCGGTGCAGTTCGCGGACATCGACAAGGCCTACGACTCTCCCGACGGGGAACGCGTCATTCTCACCGACCAGGACTTCGACAAATTGCCTGCCGCGGAGAAACACGAGATACCCGTGCTCGAGTTCGTTCCGACGGACCAGATCGATCCGATTCTCTTCGACAAGAGTTATTTTCTCGAACCCGATTCGTCGTCCCCCAAGGCCTACGTGTTGCTGCGCCAGACTTTGCTGGAAACCGAGCGAACAGCGCTCGTGCACTTCACTCTCCGGCAGAAGACGCGTTTGGCCGCTCTGCGCGTACGCGACGACGTACTGGTGATTCAGACCCTGCTCTGGCCCGACGAGGTTCGCGCCGCCGAGTTCCCGTCGCTCGAAGACGCCCCCGACGCGCGCCCACAGGAAGTGAAGATGGCGACGTCGCTGGTGGAAAGCATGTCGTCGGATTTCGATCCCACCGAGTTCACCGACGACTACCAGATCGAACTCCGCAAACTCATCGACGACACGATCGCCAACGGTGGCGAGAAGGTGATTCAGACCGACGAATCGTCGTCCGACGACGGTGAGGACGCCGAGGTGGTGGACCTGGTCGCCGCGCTACAGCGGAGTGTCGAAGCCGCGGGCAAGAACGCGAAGAGTTCCGGCGGTTCCTCGGAACCCGCGAAGAAGACGGCCGAAAAGAAAGCGCCGGCCAAGAAAGCCACAGCCAAGAAGGCACCCGCAAAAAAGGCGGCAGCCAAGAAGACTGCCGCCAAAAGTACTCAGGCACGCAAGGGCGCCTGAGTACCTCCTGCTCCGTGAGCTCTGTTTGTGGGAGCTCTGTGTTTGAGAGCTCTGTGTTTGAGAGCTCTGTGTTTGAGAGCTCTGTCGCTACACGGTGAAGCCGAGTGCCCTGAGCTGCTCACGACCGTCGTCGGTGATTTTGTCCGGGCCCCACGGCGGCATCCAGACCCAGTTGATCTTCAGGTCCGAGCACAGGCCGCTGCGAACGAGCGCACCCCGCGCCTGATCCTCGATGACATCGGTCAGCGGGCAGGCCGCCGACGTCAGCGTCATGTCGATCGTGACGATTTCCTCGTCGTCGATCTTGATGTCGTACACGAGACCCAGGTCGACGACGTTGATGCCCAGTTCGGGGTCCACGACGTCACGCATCGCTTCTTCGAGATCCTCGAGGACCTTGATCTCCTCGGGGGTCAACGGCGCAGGCGCCTGGGCGCTCTCCGTCGTCTCTGTCACGGTGGTGTCAGTTTCGGTCATTCTTGTCGTCCCTACGATCGTGCGGGTTCAGCAGGTCCCGCTGTCTTCTCGTTCACTGTCGGGCTCTCGTCCACTATTCGAACAACCGCGTCCTTGAAAGCCATCCATCCCAACAACGCGCACTTCACGCGCGCGGGATACTTCGACACACCAGCGAAAGCGATTCCGTCACCGATGACGTCTTCGTCACCTTCGACGGTACCCCGGCTGCCGACCATCTCGTTGAACGATTCGACGATCTTCAGCGCGTCACCCACCGACTGCCCGACGACCTGATCGGTCAGCACGGACGTCGACGCCTGACTGATCGAACATCCCTGCCCGTCGTAGGACACATCGGCAACGGTGCCGTCGTCGGAGATGTGCACGCGAAGTGTCACCTCGTCGCCACACGTCGGATTGACGTGATGCACCTCGGCACCGAACGGTTCACGTAGGCCGCGGCCGTGCGGATGCTTGTAGTGATCGAGGATCACCTCTTGATACATCTGCTCCATACGCATCAAGCACCCCCAGCCTCTCGGGTCACTCCTGCATGCTCCGCTCCCAACCCCTTACGGGTCACTCCTGCAGGCTCCGCTCCCACCCCGAAGAACGTCTGCGCCCGGCGGATTGCGTTGGCCAGCACAGCGACCTCGTCGACGGTGTTGTACAGAGCAAAGGATGCTCGTGCGGTTGCGGCGACACCGAACCTACGGTGCAGTGGCCAAGCGCAGTGATGACCGACTCTGATGGCAACGCCCTCGTCGTCGAGGATCTGCCCCAGGTCGTGGGCGTGGATCCCGTCGACGACGAACGACACTGCAGAGCCCCGGTTCACGTTCTCGGTCGGCCCGATCACGCGCACACCGTCGATCGCGGCGAACTCGGCCAATGTGGCTGCCACCAGCGCTTTCTCGTGTGCAGCAATGGCGTCGATTCCGATGCGCTCGAGGTACTGCACTGCCGCGCCGAGTCCGACGACCTGCGATGTCATCGGCACGCCCGCCTCGAACCGCTGTGGCGGAGGCGCGTAGGTCGTCTTCTCCATCGTCACGGTCTCGATCATCGAGCCGCCGGTGATGAACGGCGGCATGGCATCGAGGAGCTCACGCTTGCCGTACAACACACCGACCCCGGACGGACCGAGCATCTTGTGCCCGGAGAACGCCGCGTAATCCACGTCGAGCGCGTGGAAGTCGACGCTCATGTGCGGAACCGACTGGCACGCGTCGAGTACGACGAGCGCACCCACGGCTCGCGCTCGCCTCACCAACTCCTCGACCGGCGCTACCGCGCCGGTGACGTTGGACTGGTGGGTGAACGCGACGACCTTCACGCGCTCGGTCAGTTCCAGCGAATCCAGGTCGATACGACCGTCGTCGGTCACGCCGTACCACCGCAGTGTCGCACCGGTTCGTCGTGCGAGTTCCTGCCATGGAACGAGGTTGGCGTGGTGCTCGAGCTCGGTGATCACGATCTCGTCGCCAGGACCGACTCGGCGGTCGAAGCGGTCGTCACCGAGCACGTGCGTCACCAGATTCAACGACTCGGTCGCGTTCTTCGTGAACACGACCTCGTCCACGTCGGAACCGACGAAGGATGCGATCAGCACGCGAGCACCCTCGTACGCATCGGTGGCTTCTTCGGCGAGTTGGTGTGCGCCGCGGTGTACGGCCGCGTTGCACGTGACGAGGAAGTCCCGCTCCGCGTCGAGAACCTGCACCGGGCGCTGCGACGTAGCGCCGGAATCCAGGTACACCAACGGTTTGTCGTCACGAACGGTCCTCGCCAGGATCGGAAAATCCGCGCGGATCGACGTGACGTCGAAAGCGCTGTCTTTCAGAGCAGCCGGCGCGACCATTTTCACGCTCCTGTCGGTGCAGCCTGAGTGAACCCTGCGTAACCGTTGGCCTCGAGCTCGTCGGCGAGCTCTGCCCCACCGGACTGAACGATCTTGCCGCCGACGAACACGTGCACGAAGTCCGGCTTGATGTAGCGCAGGATGCGGGTGTAGTGAGTGATCAGCAGCACACCACCGTCCTCGCGCTCCTTGTACGTGTTCACGCCCTCGGAGACGACACGGAGCGCATCGACGTCGAGCCCGGAGTCGGTCTCGTCGAGGATCGCGATCTTGGGCTTGAGCAAGCCGAGCTGCAGGATCTCGTGGCGCTTCTTCTCGCCGCCCGAGAATCCTTCGTTGACACTGCGCTCGGCGAACTCTTCTTTGATCTCGAGTTCGCCCATCGCGGTCTTGACCTCTTTGACCCAGTGGCGGAGCTTGGGTGCATCACCGCGCACGGCAGTTGCCGCGGTGCGCAGGAAGTTGGACATCGAGACGCCGGGAACCTCGACGGGGTACTGCATCGCGAGAAAGAGCCCGGCGCGAGCACGCTCGTCGACGCTCATCTCGAGAACGTCCTCGCCGTCGAGAGTGATCGTTCCCGACGTGACGGTGTACTTGGGGTGTCCAGCGATGGCGTAGGACAGCGTCGACTTCCCGGATCCGTTGGGACCCATGATGGCGTGCGTCTCACCGGAACGCACCGTGAGGTCGACACCATTGAGGATGTCGATCGGCTCTGCGGTGGCATCGGAGTTCGCGACGCTGACGTGGAGGTCGCGGATTTCGAGCGTGGACATGAAATTTCCTTACGAAGTTCGTTGAATGACTAGGCGCCGGTGACGGCGAGTTCGGTCTCGATCGCGGCGTCGAGACGCTCGCGGACCGCAGGAACCGGAATGCGATTGATGATCTCGTGGAAGAACCCGCGCACGATCAAGCGTCGTGCGGCATCCTCGGAGATTCCGCGAGCGCGTAGGTAGAACAGCTGCTCGTCGTCGAAACGTCCAGTGGCGCTTGCGTGCCCGGCACCGAGAATCTCGCCGGTCTCGATTTCGAGGTTGGGAACCGAATCGGCGCGTGCACCGTCGGTGAGCACGAGGTTGCGGTTGAACTCGAACGTCGAGGTGTCCTCGGCTTCGGCGCGGATGAGGACGTCGCCGATCCAGACGGTGTGTGCGTCGACTTTCCCCGGTCCTGCTTCACCTTGCAGGGCGCCCTTGTAGAGGACGTTGGACTTGCACTTCGGCGCGGTGTGGTCCACCAGCAGCCGCTGCTCGAGATGCTGTCCGGCGTCGGCGAAGTACAGACCCAGTAGCTCGGCGTCGCCGCCCGGAGCGTCGTAGTGCACCGTCGGGCTGACTCGGACGAGATCGCCGCCGAGGCTGACGTTGAAGTGCCGCAGCACTGCGTCACGACCGAGGCGGGCGTGGTGTGCCGCGACGTGCACTGCGTCGGATTCCCAGTCCTGGATCAGCACGACCGTGAGCTTCGCGCTGTCGTCGACCACGAATTCGATGTTCTCGGCGTACGTTCCACTACCGACCTGATCGTTGACGACGGTCGCGACGGCGAACTTCTCGAGCCGGATCTGCAAATGCCCGTAGGCGATCGCGTCGGCACCGGGGCCGGTGACGGTGATCTCGATGGGCTCGGCGACCTCGTTCTCCGAGGCGACGGTCACGACCGTCGCGTCGGAGAACGACGAGTACGCCTGCGCTGCAATGCGATCGGCGGGCACACCGGCCACACCGATCCGAGCGTCGTCGCGGGCTACGGTCTCGACGGTCACGCCGGCCGCGTCGGACACCGCGATGTTCGCGCCTGCCGTGGACACCGCCGAGCCGTCGTGGAGCCCACGGAGGCGTCGCAGCGGCGTGAACCGCCACAGCTCGTCACGACCGGACGGAACCTCGAACGCGTTCACGTCGTAGGAGGTGAACTGGGCGCCCTTGTTGGCGACCAGCTTGGACTTGTCTTCGCGAGCCGGGTTCTCCGACGTCACTGCGTCGATCACACCGTTCGCGGGTACCGCTGGGTTGCTCACTTAACCGACCGATCCTTCCATCTGAAGCTCGATGAGCCGGTTGAGCTCGAGCGCGTATTCCATGGGTAGTTCGCGGGCGATCGGCTCCACGAAGCCGCGGACCACCATCGCCATGGCCTCGTCTTCGGTGAGACCGCGACTCATCAGGTAGAAGAGCTGGTCGTCACTGACTTTCGACACCGTCGCCTCGTGGCCCATCGACACGTCGTCTTCACGGATGTCGACGTACGGGTAGGTGTCCGAGCGCGAGATCGTATCGACCAGCAGCGCGTCGCACTTCACCGTCGAACGCGAGCCGTGCGCACCCTTGTTGATCTGGATCAGACCGCGGTAGGAGGTACGTCCGCCACCGCGAGCCACCGACTTGCTGACGATGTTCGACGACGTGTGCGGCGCGAGGTGCAGCATCTTGGAACCGGTGTCCTGATGCTGGTCCGGTCCGGCGAACGCGACCGACAGAACCTCACCCTTGGCGTACTCGCCGGTCATCCACACGGCCGGGTACTTCATGGTGACCTTGGAGCCGATGTTGCCGTCGATCCACTCCATCGTCGCACCTGCTTCTGCCTTGGCGCGCTTGGTGACCAGGTTGTACACGTTGTTGGACCAGTTCTGAATGGTCGTGTAGCGGCAACGGCCACCCTTCTTCACGATGATCTCCACGACCGCCGAGTGCAGGGAGTCCGACTTGTAGATCGGCGCCGTGCATCCCTCGACGTAGTGCACGTACGCGCCCTCGTCGACGATGATCAGCGTCCGCTCGAACTGCCCCATGTTCTCGGTGTTGATGCGGAAGTAGGCCTGCAGCGGGATGTCGACGTGCACGCCGGGCGGCACGTAGATGAACGATCCGCCGGACCACACTGCGGTGTTCAACGCGGAGAACTTGTTGTCACCGGCAGGAATCACGGTGCCGAAGTACTCACGGAACAGCTCGGGCTGCTCCTTCAATGCCGTGTCGGTGTCGAGGAACAGCACGCCCTGAGCCTCGAGATCTTCACGAATCGAGTGGTACACGACCTCGGACTCGTACTGCGCTGCGACACCGGACACGAGGCGCTGCTTCTCTGCCTCGGGGATGCCGAGCTTGTCGTACGTGTTCTTGATGTCCTCGGGCAGGTCGTCCCACGTGGCTGCCTGCTTCTCGGACGAACGCACGAAGTACTTGATGTTGTCGAAGTCGATGCCGTCGAGGTCGGAACCCCAGTTGGGCATGGGCTTGCGGTCGAAGGTCTTGAGCGCCTTCAACCGAGCCTCCAGCATCCACTCCGGCTCGCTCTTCTTCGCGGAGATGTCCCGCACTACGGCCTCGGACAGGCCTCGCTGCGCGCTCGCGCCTGCGACGTCCGAGTCCGACCAGCCGTAGCCGTAGTTGCCGAGCGAGGCAATGGTCTCGTCCTGAGTCATCGGCACTGCTGGTGTCACCTGATCTGGTGTGACGGTCATGCGAGCTCCTTCCGGAGGCTTGTGCGATTTCCGGTGCTGGGCTGAGCACCGGACGGGGTGGAGGGGGTGGACAGGTCGACTGGATTGGTCAGGGGTACGTGCGTGGTGCAGGCGCAGTCACCGTTGGCGATGGTGGCCAGACGCTGCACGTGAGTACCGAGCAGCTCGGCGAAGGCCTCGCGCTCGGCGTGGCACAACTCGGGAAATTCGGATGCCACGTGCGACACCGGGCAGTGGTGCTGGCAGATCTGCACGCCGTTGCCCACGACCCGCGTCGATGCGGCGAATCCGGCAGCGGTGAACGCGTCGGCGATGCGATCTGCGGCCTCCTCGATGTCCGACGGCTCGGCGCCGCTGATCGGTTCGACGTCCGCGACGATCGCGTCGACTCGCTGGCGAGCGAAGGTTTCGATCGCAGCGTCGCCACCGATCTTGCGCAGTTGCCGCATCGCGGCACCGGCCAAGTCGTCGTAGGTGTGGCCCAGCTTGTTCCGCCCGGCCGCCGTCAACTGGAAGTGCTTGGCGGGGCGGCCTCGGCCTCGTCGCCGGAGGGCAGCGGCGGGTGCGACCCGAGCTTCTCCGTTGTCGATCAGGGCTTCGAGGTGACGACGAACACCGGCCGCGCTCAGACCGAGCCTGGTGCCGATGTCCGACGCGGTGATCGGGCCCTCTTCGAGAAGTAGGGTCACCACAGCGCTTCGGGTGTGACCGTCGTGGCCGACGCCGGAAGCCCCGACTCCACCGGCGGGCGTTTGAGCAGGGGCGAGTGTGCCGTTACCGGCGCTTTCGCCTGCGCGCGCCGCGGTAGTCGTGGTTTTCACAACACCAGTGTGACGGAATTGATTGCACTGGTCCAGCAAGGGTGCCCTTCTTCACCCGGTGGCGTCACCAGGGAATATCGCAAGGTGCGCTCGTGTTGGGGGCGGTCATCCGAGAGGCCGACCTCGAGCCAGTGGTGTTCATCTCGGCTGCGGGGCACCGCTACGCTCTTTTGGTGCCACCGCCCGCTGACGAGCAGAACATCGAACCGAAGTCCGCGGTCTCTTCCGTCGACGTCGTGCGTCCGGTATCCGGTGTCGAGCGACGCGTCGTGCGGCCACTGCGTCGCCTGGTCGGACTGGACGCCGATCAGCGCGAGTCGAGTGTGTCGATCCTTCACGGGGACGAGGCCGAGTCACCTGGCCTGAATTCCACCGAGACCGGACAGCTCCGGAGTATTCGCAGGTTCGGCGCTGCCGGCGCGATTCTGATGGCCGTGGGTGCTCTCGGCGCGGGTGCTCAGCCGGTACTGCAGAACCCGGTTGTCGGCGTTCGGATTCTCAGCCTGCCGTCGCGAATGGCCACCACTGCACTGACGGTGACGATGACCGGCACGGTGATGGTGGTGTTGGCGTGGTTGTTGCTCGGCCGATTCGCCGTGGGGCGCCTGCGAGGCGGCACGGCTCCGCGGCGCCTGACGCGGTCGCAGTTGGACAGAACTCTGCTGCTGTGGATTCTTCCGTTGTGCGTCGCTCCGCCGATGTTCAGCCGCGACGTCTATTCGTATCTCGCGCAGAGCGAGATCACTGCTCGAGGCCTCGACCCCTACGAGATCGGCCCTGCCGGCGCCCTCGGCGTGGACAACGTTCTCACCAGAACGGTCCCCAACATCTGGCGCGAGACGCCTGCGCCGTACGGTCCGCTGTTCCTCTGGATGGGCCGCGGGATCACGTGGTTGACCGGTGAGAACATCGTGGCCGGGATCTTCCTGCACCGCCTACTGGCGATCGCCGGTGTCGCGCTGATCGTGTGGGCATTGCCCAGGCTCGCGAAACGATGCGGTGTGGCTGCGGTGAGCGCTCTGTGGCTGGGCGCCGCGAACCCTCTCCTGCTCTTCCACCTGGTGGCCGGTATCCACAACGAAGCGCTGATGATCGGTTTGATGCTAGCGGGTACCGAGCTCGCGTTGCGCGCCATCGAATCCGCGGATCCACTGAAGAAGACATCTCTGCTCCTGTTGTTGTCCGGCGCCGCTCTGATCGCACTGTCCTCGACGGTGAAGATTCCCTCTCTCATCGCGCTGGGATTCGTGGGCATGGCCCTCGCCCGCAGATGGGGAGGCAGTTTTCGGGCGGTCGCGGCGGCTGCCGCTCTGCTCGGAGCGGTGAGCATCGTCATCATCGTCGGTGTCAGCGCCGTCAGTGGTCTCGGATTCGGCTGGGTGCACACCCTCGGCACCGCGGGGGTCGTGCGGAGTTGGATGTCTATTCCCACCATCCTCGGCCTGGGCACCGGGTTCGTCGGCGTACTTCTGGGGCTCGGTGATCACACCACCGCGGTGCTCAGCCTCACGAGACCGATCGCCGCCCTCGTCGCCGGCTTCATCGCACTGCGAATGCTCGTTGCCGTGTTGAAGGGACGCCTGCATCCGGTCGGCGCCCTCGGTGTCTCGCTCGGCGCGCTCGTGCTGCTGTTTCCGGTCGTTCAACCCTGGTACCTGCTGTGGGCGGTCACTCCCCTCGCCGCGTGGGCGACGACGCGGGCGTTCCGCGGTCCCGCCATCGTCTTCTCGTCGATCGTCAGTGTCATTCTGATGCCGAACGGCAGTGAGTACCTTCCGTTCCAGATCGTTCAGGCTGCGCTGATGACCATCCTGACCATCGGCATCCTGTTCCTGCTCACCCGATCACGATTGCCGTGGCGAGGCGAGACCGGACCACCGGAACCCGGTCGGCCGGTCGGGGAATACGCTGGTTCCTCGTGATCGCCGGTGCGCAGACGAGAAGCGGGGTGTCGAACTCGACGCAGCCCGCAGTGCAGCTGACAGACGTGACCAAGACGTACGACGGCACCGTTGCCGTGGACGGGCTCGGCTTCACCGTCGAGCGCGCCCAGGTACTCGCCCTCCTCGGACCCAACGGTGCGGGCAAGACGACGACGGTGGAGATGTGCGAGGGCTTCGTCGCCCCCGAGTCCGGCTCGGTGCGTGTGCTCGGCCTCGATCCGATCACCCAGTCCGCGCAGCTGCGGCCCCGCATCGGCGTGATGCTGCAGGGAGGCGGCGCCTACCCGGGTTCGAAAGCGGGCGAGATGTTGAAGCTCGTCGCCTCGTACTCCAACGATCCGCTGGACCCCGACTGGCTGCTGGACTGCCTTGGCCTCACACAGGCGACGAGAACCCCGTACCGGCGGCTGTCCGGCGGTCAGCAGCAACGTCTGGCGTTGGCGTGCGCCATCGTCGGCCGGCCGGAACTGGTGTTTCTCGACGAGCCGACGGCCGGGCTCGACGCGCAGGCTCGGCTGCTCGTCTGGGAGCTCGTCGATGCATTACGCCGTGACGGGGTCAGCGTCTTGTTGACCACACATCTGATGGACGAGGCGGAGCAGCTCGCCGACGAACTCGTCATCATCGACAACGGCAAGATCGTCGCGTCCGGGACGGCATCGGAACTGACGAAGCAGGGGGCGGAGGGACGACTGCGATTCAGTGCGCCCGCCGGACTCGAGTTGTCGCTGCTCGACGCGGCCCTTCCGGCCGGCTATCACCCGGTCGAGGAAAGTGCCGGGTCGTACGCGATCGAGGGCGTGATCGAACCGTCCATACTGGTGACGGTGACGTCGTGGTGCGCCGAACAGAACGTACTGGCGACGGAACTGCAGGTGGACCAGCGAAGGCTGGAAGACGTCTTCCTCGAATTGACCGGCAGGGAGCTCAGGAAATGACGGCTCGCAAAGACGTGCGGCTCGCGAGCAACAGGTTCGCCGACGGCCTGTTCGCACCGAAACCCGAGCCCAGCTCTCCGGTCACGATGTTGTCCGCCCAGTCGATGCTCGAGCTGAAGTTGCTGCTGCGCAACGGCGAACAACTGCTGCTGACGATGTTCATTCCGATCACCCTGTTGATCGGCCTCACGCTGCTGCCACTGGGCGCCATGGGCGACGACCCCGTGAATCAGGTCGTGCCCGCGGTGATGATGGTCGCGGTGATGTCCACGGCGTTCACCGGCCAGGCCATCGCCGTCGGATTCGATCGCCGCTACGGAGCACTCAAACGGTTGGGCGCGACCCCACTGCCCAAGTGGGGAATCATCGCCGGGAAGTCCATCGCCGTTCTGCTCGTGGTGATTCTGCAGTCCGTGGTTCTCGGCGGAATCGGACTGGCCCTCGGCTGGCGGCCGGAGGTCACCGGCCTGCTGCTCGGCGCAGTCGTGATCGCGCTGGGTACGACGACGTTCGCCACCATGGGTCTGCTGCTCGGCGGCACCCTCAAGGCCGAGATCGTCCTGGCCCTCGCGAACATCCTCTGGTTCGTGATGCTGGGTATCGGGTCTCTCGTCGTACTGGCCGACGATCTGCCGACCACCCTGCACACGATCGCTCGACTGGTGCCGTCGGGTGCGCTGGCAGAGGCACTCGGTCAGGCGGTCACCGGTTCCGTCGACTGGTTCGGAATTGCCGTTCTTCTCGGCTGGGCAGGACTGTGCGGCGTGCTCGCGAGCCGCTCGTTCCGCTTTACCTGACCGACACCGCCGGGGTCAACGACAGCGTGTAGTTGATCGCCGTCTACCATCGCTACGTGCTGTATCGAGCGTATTTGCGCATTGTCGACCGCTTGCCGTTGCCTTCGGTCCGAGCGCAGAAGATCCTGGCGTTCGTCGTCATTCTGACTCAGGGCGGCATCGCCGTGACCGGTGCCATCGTCCGCGTCACCGCGTCGGGCCTGGGCTGCCCGACGTGGCCGCAGTGCTTTCCCGGTAGTTTCACACCCGTCGGAGTCTCGGAAGTACCGGTCCTGCACCAGGCCGTCGAATTCGGCAACCGCCTTCTGACGTTCGTCGTCGTGCTCGCCGCAGCTGCCGTCGTCCTCGCTGTCACCCGCGCCCGCAGGCGCAACAACGTGATTTTGTTCGCGTGGTTCATGCCGTTGGGAACGGTCGTTCAGGCGATCCTGGGCGGCATCACCGTGCTGACCGGACTGTTGTGGTGGACAGTGGCAATCCACCTCCTGGCCTCGATGGCCATGGTGTGGCTCGCAACTCTCCTGTACTTCAAGGTGGCCGAATCCGACGAGGACTCCGTAGTCGTCAAGACGGTCCCCGAACCGCTCCGCCTGTTGACCGCACTGTCCGGTGTCGTCATGGCAGGTGTGTTGGTAGCCGGAACGATGTTGACCGGCGCCGGTCCGCATGCCGGCGACAAGAGCATCGACGAGCCCGTCCCTCGCTTCGAGGTGGAGATCGTCACGCTCGTGCATCTGCACGCACAGCTCCTCGTGGCGTACCTCGCGCTCTTGGTGGGTCTCGGGTTCGGCCTGTACGCGGTCAAAGCGACGCAGAACGTCACGACGAGGTTGAAGGTACTGGTCGCCGTGGTGGTGGCGCAGTCTCTCGTCGGAGTCGTGCAGTATCTGACCGACGTACCCGCTGCACTCGTGGCCATTCACGTGGCAGGAGCAGGCGCTACGACCGCGGCCACCGCTGCTGTCTGGGCAGCGTGCCGAAAGCGGATACCTGCATCCGACGACACGGCCGAACACGCCGAGAAGGTCAGCCCCTCCTGACCGGAGAGACACGAGAGGAGAGGTAGCCGGTCTCCCCCTCAGACGACCGACTACCTCTCCCACTTAGATTTGACGGACCCGAACCCCGATCGGTTCCACCTCCACCGAAAATCTTTCGAACTATTTCTCCAGAGCCGCGTTACGCGCCTTCGGGAATTTAGTCTGGCGAGCAACCCATCCCGCCATCTTGCGGTAATGCCCGGGCGCAGGGGTGACTGCACTGACGAGTTCGCGATCCCACTCCGATTCGGTCAAACCGTCGACGGCGGCGACGAGGGCGTGTGCGACGTCGTTGTTCTCCACGACCTGATCGCCCAACACGCCGTCGGCACCGACCAGGGTGACGCGCGTTCCGGCACGTCCGATCGGTTGGATCACGACATTGCCGGTTCCGCCGTGCTCTCCGACGAACGCCTTGACTGCCGAGAGGGCACCTGCAGGCACCTCGACCTTCGGCTCGGCCGCGTCGGTCTCACGCGATGTTGTCTCTGTTTCGGTCGCCATACTCGAAGACGATACCGCTCGGTAACTTCGTGTGGCCAGAACCCCTGGAAATCGGCAGGTGTACAAAGACACCATGCGTGCACTGGAGATCCGTGAACATGGTGGACCGGAGGTCCTCGTCCCCGTCGACATCGCCGAGCCGACTCCCGGCCCCGGCCAGTTGCTCGTGCGGCTCGAAGCCGCAGGCGTCAACTACATCGACACCTACTTCCGCACCGGCCTGTACAAACGCGAACTGCCGTACGTGCCCGGAGACGAGGGGTCGGGGGTGGTGGAGTCCGTCGGCGACGGGGTCGGCGAGTTCGTCGTCGGTCAGCGCGTTGCCTGGGCGACCGCGCCGGGTAGCTACGCCGAGAAAGTGATCGTTCCGGCGTCGGCCGCGGTAGCGGTACCCGACGGTGTTCCAGCCGAACAGGCCGCATCCGCACTTCTGCAGGGCATGACAGCCCACTACCTCCTGAAGTCGACCTACCCGGCCGCTGCGGGCGACACCGTGCTCGTGCACGCGGGTGCGGGTGGCGTCGGGCTCATCCTCACCCAACTCGCCGTCGCGGCGGGTGTTCGTGTGATCACGACCGTATCGACGGACGCCAAGGCCGAGCTGTCCCGGCAAGCGGGTGCCTCGGAGGTACTGAAGTACACCGACGACGTCCCAGCGCGGGTACGGGAACTGACCGACGGGGAGGGCGCACACGCGGTGTACGACGGTGTGGGCGCCGCGACGTTCGAGCAGAGTCTCGCCTCGCTACGGATCCGCGGGACGCTCGCACTGTTCGGCGCCGCCAGCGGTCCGGTACCGCCGTTCGACCCGCAGCGGCTCAACGGAGCGGGGTCATTGTTTCTCACTCGGCCGACGCTGGCTCATCACATTCGTGATCGACGTGAGCTCGAGTGGCGTGCGGGCGAGGTGTTCAAGGCGATCGCCGACGGAATTCTGAACATTCGAGTGGGTGCGGTGCACCCGCTGTCGGAGGCAGCCACGGCTCATACCGAGCTGGAGGGGCGCCGCACGACGGGCTCGGTGGTACTCGTTCCCTGAGACCGGATCAGGACAGGAGCTGGCTCAGGGTGTCCCACCCGACGACCGAGTCCACGGCCAGGCCGCAGAACACCAACGCCAGGTACTCGTTGGACAGAATGAACAACTTCAACGGCTTGACCGGAGTGCCTGCGCGTACTCCGGCATACAGCCGGTGCGCCACGACGAGGAACCAGATGCCCGACGCCAGGGCCACCGCCGCGTAGATGACTCCCGAACCGGGCGCCAGAGCGAACGTCGCGCCGACAGTGGCCCACGCGTACAGGACGATGTGCTTGGTCACCTTGGTTTCCGATGCCACGGCAGGAAGCATCGGGACGTTGGCCGCCTGATAGTCCTCCTTGTACCGGAGCATGAGGGCCCAGGTGTGTGGCGGAGTCCACAGGAAGATGACCAGGAACATGACGACTGCTTGCCAGCCGATTGTCCCGGTGACGGCGGACCAGCCGATCATCACGGGCATGCAGCCTGCAGCGCCGCCCCAGACGACGTTCTGTGACGTACGGCGCTTGAGGACGAGGGTGTAGACGAAGATGTAGAAGCAGATGGTGACGACCGCAAGGATGCCGCTCAGCAGGTTGGTCGTGAACCACAACCAGAAGAACGAGACGACACCCAGGGTGACACCGAACACGAACGCGTGCGACACCGGCATCGCGCCGCGTGCGAGCGGGCGTTTGGCCGTGCGGGCCATCACTTTGTCGATATCGGCGTCGGCGACCATGTTCAGGCAGTTGGCCGACGCGGCGGCGAGCATTCCACCGAACAACGTAGTCAGGATCAGACCGGGCTGCACCTGGCCTCGATCTGCGAGAAGCATCGCCGGGATCGTCGTGACGAGCAGAAGTTCGATCACACGCGGCTTGGTGAGCGCGACGTATGCCATGACGAGCGCAAGCGCCCGCCGAGGAGCCGACTTCGGCGGTTCGGCTGCACCGGCCCGATGCCCGTCCTCGGGTCCACCAGCGGATCCGTCGTGCTCGGGATGGCTGGGGCCGCCTGCGAATCCGTGGCCGCCCGGCTGCTGCCCAATTCGCACTACGTCTCCTTGCACGGGCTCGACACTCATGAACGAGCAGCACGCACACCGGCACAGAAACCTGAGGCGAGCGCACTACTACAAGCGATGGTAGACGTGAACCACCTGCACTCCAATTCTCAGGGCACCCAAAGTGAAGAGACGGAGCCCTGTGACGACACAGCCCGGGCTCGACCGGGGGGAAGGCACGACAGCCGACCCGGACGGAACTAGGCTGGTGGTCGACGTGTTCGATCTGCGCCAGATCGAGCGCGTTCTGCCTCACTCGTACCAATGTCAGGAGATCTCTGCTCGTGTCGATCACAGACGATATTGACGTCCTCACCACAGCGCACCACCCCAGCGACTGGACGGACCTGGACACCAGGGCGGTCGACACTGTCAGAGTCCTCGCTGCCGACGCAGTGCAGAAGGTCGGCAACGGCCACCCCGGCACCGCGATGAGTCTCGCGCCCCTGGCCTACACCCTCTTCCAGCGGACCATGCGTCACGACCCGAACGACACGCACTGGATCGGGCGCGACCGATTCGTTCTCTCCTGCGGGCACTCGAGCCTGACGCTGTACCTGCAGCTGTACTTGGGTGGCTTCGGTCTCGAACTGGTCGACATCGAGTCGTTGCGCACGTTCAAGTCCAAGACTCCGGGCCACCCGGAGTTCCGCCACACCGACGGTGTGGAGATCACCACCGGACCTCTCGGCCAGGGCTTGGCCTCCGCGGTCGGCATGGCCATGGCCTCGCGTCGCGAGCGCGGACTGTTCGATCCCGAGCCCGCGCTCGGGACGAGCCCGTTCGACCACTTCATCTACGTCATCGCATCCGACGGCGACATCGAGGAAGGTGTGACGTCGGAGGCGTCCTCGCTCGCCGGCACGCAGCAGCTCGGCAACCTCATCCTGTTCTACGACGACAACAAGATCTCGATCGAGCACGCCACCGACATCGCCTTGTCGGAGAACACCGCCGCACGCTACGAGGCATACGGCTGGCACGTGCAGGTCGTCGAGGGCGGTGAGAACGTCACGGCCATCGAGGAAGCCATCGAGGCCGCGAAGGCCGTGACCGACAAGCCGTCGATCATCGTGCTGCGGACCATCATCGGGTTCCCGGCGCCGACGATGATGAACACCGGCGCAGTTCACGGTGCAGCCCTCGGCGACGAGGAAATCGCCAAGGTCAAGAAGGCACTCGACTTCGACCCGGAAAAGAAGTTCGAGGTCACCGACGAGGTCATCGCCCACACGCGCGGACTGCAGGAGCGCGGCCGCAAGGCGCACGCGGAATGGAACACGGAATTCGACGCGTGGGCTGCGCGTGAGCCCGAGCGCAAGAAGTTGCTGGATCGACTGACCGCGGGCGATCTCCCCGAGGGCTGGACCGACGTCCTGCCGACGTGGGAGCCCGGCAGCAAGGCGATCGCGACCCGCGCCGCGTCCGGCGAAGTTCTGAGTGCCGTCGGACCCGTTCTTCCCGAACTGTGGGGCGGATCCGCCGACCTCGCCGGCAGCAACAACACCACCATCAAGGGCGCGAAGTCCTTCGGGCCCACGTCCATCTCCACCGACGACTGGGATGCCGAGCCCTACGGACGGACTCTGCACTTCGGAATCCGTGAGCACGCGATGGGCTCGATCCTGTCCGGCATCGTCATGCACGGGCCGACCCGGGCGTACGGCGGAACGTTCATGCAGTTCAGTGACTACATGCGCCCCGCAGTCCGGCTCGCGTCGCTGATGGACATCGACCCGATCTACGTCTGGACGCACGATTCCATCGGCCTCGGCGAGGACGGCCCGACGCATCAGCCCGTCGAGCACCTCGCCGCACTGCGCGCCATCCCCAACCTGTCCGTCGTCCGTCCGGGCGATGCCAACGAGACGGCGTACGCCTGGCAGTCGACGCTCGCGCGTTCCAGCAGCAGCGGACCCGTCGGCCTGGCACTGACCCGTCAGGGCATCCCGGTCCTCGAGGGCACCAGCTACGAGGGGGTCTCGAAGGGCGGCTACGTCCTCGTCGAGTCGTCGAAGGCTGCTCCGGACGTGATCCTGATCGGAACGGGTTCCGAGCTCCAGTACGCAGTCGAGGCACAGAAGACGCTGGAAGCACAGGGAATCGCCGCACGGGTCGTGTCAATGCCGTGTGTCGAGTGGTTCAACAGCCAGGACCAGAACTACCGCGACCAGGTTCTTCCGCCCACGGTCAAGGCTCGCGTCTCCATCGAAGCGGGCATCGCGATGCCGTGGTACCCGATCGTCGGCGGCTTCGGCGAGATCATCTCGCTCGAGCATTACGGAGAATCCGCCGACGCCAAGACCCTTTTCCGCGAGTACGGATTCACGGCCGACGCAGTGGTCGCCGCCGCGCAGCGCTCCATCACCAACGTGAAGGGATAACCCATGACCCAGAACAAGAACCTCGCAGATCTGTCCGCAGCAGGCGTATCCGTCTGGCTCGACGATCTGTCCCGTGACCGCATCACCTCCGGCAACCTGCAGGAGCTCATCGACAGCAAGAGTGTCGTCGGCGTCACCACCAATCCGTCGATCTTCCAGGCGGCACTGAGCAAGGGCGACGCCTACGACGCCCAGGTCACCGAGCTCGCCGAGCGCGGAGCGGACGTCGACGCGACGATTCGCACCGTCACCACCGACGACGTGCGCAACGCCTGCGACATCTTCGCTCCGATCTACGAGTCCTCGGCAGGCGTCGACGGACGCGTGTCGATCGAGGTCGATCCGCGTCTGGCCCACGACACCGAAAAGACGATCGCGCAGGCCGTCGAGCTGTGGAAGATCGTCGACCGACCCAACGTCCTGATCAAGATCCCCGCGACCGAGGCAGGCATTCCGGCCATTGCCAAGGTCATCGGCGAGGGCATCAGCGTGAACGTCACGCTGATCTTCTCGGTCGAACGCTACGAGGCCGTCATCGGCGCGTACCTGGAGGGCTTGGAAGCTGCACGTGCAGCCGGCCACGACCTGTCGAAGATCCATTCCGTGGCGTCGTTCTTCGTCTCGCGCGTCGACACGGAGATCGACGCCCGGCTGGACAAGATCGGCACGCCCGACGCCGAGGCGCTCAAGGGCAAGGCTGCGCTCGCCAATGCTCGCCTGGCGTACGTCGCCTACCAGCAAGCGTTCGAGGTCGGGCCTCGCTTCCACGAGCTCGCAGGCTCGGGAGCTCGTCCGCAGCGGCCACTGTGGGCATCCACCGGGGTCAAGAACACCGCCTACCCCGACACGCTGTACGTGACCGACCTGGTCTCCCCCAACACCGTCAACACGATGCCGGAGAAGACTCTGGACGCCGTCGCCGACCACGGTGAGGTATCGGGAGACACCATCTCCGGCAAGGGTCCCGAATCGCAGGAAGTCTTCGACCGGCTGTCCGCGATCGGAATCGACGTGACGGACGTGTTCCTCACCCTCGAGAACGAGGGCGTGCAGAAGTTCGAGGCGTCCTGGAGCGAGCTGCTCGAGGCCACCGGCGAGCAGCTGCGTCAAGCAGGCCAGAAGAGCTGAGACGTGGCCACCGCAGAAACCGATCAGAAGGATTCCGCGGAGTGGCACAATCCACTTCGCGATCCACGTGACAAGCGTCTTCCACGGATCGCGGGTCCCTGCAGCCTCGTGATCTTCGGTGTCACCGGCGACCTCGCCCGTAAGAAGCTCATGCCTGCGGTGTACGACCTGGCGAACCGGGGGCTCCTGCCCCCCGGTTTCGCCCTCGTCGGTTTCGCGCGGCGTGATTGGGAGAACGAGGACTTCGCGCAGATCGTGCACGACGCGGTCCGCGATCACGCCCGTACGCCGTTCAGCGAGGAGGTGTGGAACACCCTCGCCGAGGGATTCCGCTTCGTTCAGGGATCGTTCGACGACGACGCAGCGTTCGACACCCTGTCGACCACGCTCGCCGAACTCGACGAAACTCGTGGCACGGGTGGCAATCACGCCTTCTACCTGTCGATTCCCCCCGGCGCCTTCCCTGTCGTTCTGGAACAGCTCTCTCGCTCCGGACTCGCCCAGCGTGAGGAAGGCAAGTGGCGCCGAGTCGTCATCGAGAAGCCTTTCGGTCACGATCTGGACAGCGCCAAGGAACTCAACGCTGTCGTGAACCGAGTGTTCCCCGAGGACACCGTCTTCCGCATCGATCACTACCTGGGCAAGGAAACCGTCCAGAACATTCTGGCTCTGCGCTTCGCGAACCAGTTGTTCGATCCCATCTGGAACGCCCACTACGTCGACCACGTGCAGATCACGATGGCCGAGGACATCGGATTGGGCGGTCGCGCGGGGTATTACGACGGTATCGGCGCGGCCCGGGACGTCATCCAGAACCATTTGCTGCAGTTGCTGGCGATCACGGCGATGGAAGAGCCGGTCAGCTTCAGCCCGTCCGAGCTGCAATCGGAGAAGATCAAGGTTCTCTCCGCCACCAAACCCGCCGAACCGTTCGCCGAGACCACCGCCAGGGGTCAGTACGCAGCCGGGTGGCAGGGCAGCCAGAAGGTCAAGGGGCTCAAGGAGGAAGAGGGATTCGACCCCGAGTCGAGCACCGAAACCTACGCCGCCATCACACTCGAGGTCGACACGAGACGCTGGGGCGGAGTTCCGTTCTATCTGCGGACCGGAAAGGCTCTGGGCCGCAGGGTCACCGAGATCGCCATGGTGTTCAAACGTGCGCCACACCTGCCGTTCGACGCCACCATGACCGAGGAGCTCGGTCAGAATGCGCTCGTGATCAGGGTCCAGCCCGACGAGGGCGTGACCATGCGATTCGGTTCGAAGGTGCCCGGGTCGAGCATGCAGGTTCGCGACGTCAGCATGGACTTCAGCTATGGCCAGGCCTTCACCGAATCTTCGCCGGAGGCGTACGAACGGCTCATCCTCGACGTTCTGCTCGGGGAACCGTCGCTGTTCCCCGTCAATGCCGAGGTCGAGTTGTCCTGGAAGATCCTGGATCCGATCCTCGACTTCTGGGCGTCGGGCGGCACCGCTGAACCGTACGAGGCAGGCACCTGGGGTCCGGCGACCGCCGACGAGATGATGCAACGTACCGGACGCGAATGGAGAAGGCCGTGATTGTCGACATTCCCTCGACGACGACAGCCGAGGTGGGAAAGCAACTGGTCTCGCTCCGGGAGTCCGGCGGTGCCGTGACCATCGGGCGTGTGTTGACGCTGATCGTCGTCAGCAAGGACGCCACGAAAGCGGAGACCGCGATAGCTGCGGCGAACGAGGCATCCCGGGAGCATCCGTGCCGCGTCATCGTGCTCATCCACGGTGACCGGTCCGCGGAGTCGAGCCTCGACGCACAGATTCGTGTCGGAGGTGACGCAGGAGCGTCCGAGGTCGTCGTCCTTCGCCTGAACGGCGAACTGGCAGATCACGAGCACAGCGTCGTCATACCGTTCCTGCTGCCGGACACACCGATCGTCGCCTGGTGGCCCAACGAAGCACCTGCCGTTCCTGCTCAGGATCCCCTGGGGCGCCTCGCGATTCGCCGTATCACCGATGCGACCAACGCACCGGACACGACGGCTGCGATCAAGAGCAGGTTGTCCAGTTACACCGACGGAGACACCGACCTGTCGTGGAGCCGAATCACCTACTGGCGTGGGCTTCTTGCCACGGCACTGGATCAGGCACCGCACGAATCCGTCGTCTCCGCGGTGGTGTCCGGTCTGGCCGAGGAGCCGGCGCTGGACATCCTCGCCGGTTGGCTCGCGGCCAAGCTGGAGGTTCCGGTGCATCGTCGAACGGGTGAGCTGAAGGTCGTGCTGGATCGCGAGACCACCAGCATCTCCATCACCCGCCCGCAGACCGGAAAAACCGCCACGCTGCGCAGAACCGGCCAACCCGACGCGGAGGTCGCGCTTGCTCGACGTGGAACCCGCGAGTGCTTGGCCGAGGAGCTCAGGCGCCTCGATACCGACGAAATCTACGAACTGGCCCTGAAGGGTCTGTCGAAGGTGAGCTATGAGTAAGAAATCCGTCCTGCAGTTTCTCGACGCGCAGTCATTGGTCGACGCAGCTCGATCCCGCTTCGTCGACGTGGTCGTGGCCGCTCAGGCCGAACGCGGCGTCGCATCGGTCGTGCTTACCGGCGGCGGCACCGGCGTCGCGCTTCTCGAGGCCCTCCGCGCGGATTCCGGGGCCATCGACTGGGGACAGGTCGACATCTACTTCGGCGACGAACGGTTCCTTCCCGCAGGCGATCCCGAACGCAACGAAGTGCAGGCATCGGAGGCACTGCTCGAGCACGTGGGTGTGCACCCGGACCGCGTGTTTCGCATGGCGGCGTCGGACGGGCCGCACGGCAGTGATCCCGAGGTGGCTGCGGCAACGTACGCGCAGATCCTCGGTGCCCGCTCGAACGGTGAGCACACACCGGAATTCGACGTGCATCTCCTCGGCATGGGCGGTGAGGGACACATCAATTCGCTGTTCCCGCACACCGACGCCGTTCGCGAACAGCACCGGTACGTGGTGGCCGTCGAGGATTCACCGAAACCGCCGCCGGTGAGAATCACGCTCACGTTGCCCGCTGTCCGACGTGCGAAGCACGTCTGGCTCCTGGTGTCCGGGGACGCCAAGGCCGACGCGGTGGCCGCTGCAGTGGGCGGCGCCGACTCCGATGACGTCCCGTCGGCGGGCGCCGTCGGATCCGAATCGACCGTGTGGTTCCTCGATGCAGGCGCGGCGTCGAAGCTGGAGAACAGCAACTAGATTCGAGCCACGACCGACTGGCAGGCGGCGCCGGTACCCGATTCTTCACAGGGTACCGGCGCCGTCGGCGTCGGTGTCGCGTGTGGTCGCCGTCTCGTCGGCGTCCTTCTCCACGGGCGGTGTCCGCCGCCTCGACTGCGCAGAACGGTACGCCGAGCCGTCGCGCCAGGATTTGGCATCGGATGTGCACTGCCTCATACCTAGTCAGACGCAGCCGGCACGGCGACGGTTCCCGAGTCGACGACGGCGGAACCGCAGGTGACTACCCGCTGTTGCGCAGAGCAGTCGCCAAACCGTTCATCGTCAGCAGGATGCCGCGTTTGACGCGCTCTTCCTCGTCACCGGCGCGGTAGCGGCGCAGCATCTCGACCTGCATCTGATTGAGGGGCTCGAGGTACGGGAACCGGTTGTGGACCGACCGTTCCAGGGCCGGATTGTCCTCGAGCAACCTCGAGTGTCCGGTGATGGACAGGTACATCTCGATGGTCTTCGCATGCTCTGCTTCGATCATTCCGAAGATCCTGGTGCGCAGTTCCACGTCCGGGACGAGTTCGGAGTAGTGGGCAGCGATCCCCAGATCCGATTTGGCCATGACCTGCGCGAGGTTCGACAGCACAGTCTGGAAGAACGGCCACTTCCGGTACAGGTCCGTCAGCACCGCCAGCTTGTCGTCGTCGCCGCCGACCCATTCCTCGAACGCCGTACCCGTTCCGTACCAGCCGGGAAGCATCACGCGGCACTGGCTCCAGGACATCACCCATGGGATCGCGCGCAGGTCGTACACCGAATTGGTCGGCTTGCGTGACGCGGGGCGGCTTCCGATGTTCAGCTCCCCCACCTCGGCAACCGGCGTGGACATGCGGAAGTACTCCACGAATCCGGGCTCCTCGTGCACCAATCGGCCGTACGCAGCGCGGGCTTTCGCCGCCAGGTCGTCGAGCACCTCGTAGGCGGGCTCGGCGCCGTCGCCCAGACCCTCCACGTCGAGGAGGGTCGATTCGAGCGTGCCCGCCACCAGCGATTCGAGGTTGCGGCGCGCCATGGACGGCTCGGCGTACTTGGCGGCGATGATCTCGCCCTGCTCGGTCAGACGCAGCGACCCCTGCACGACGCCCGGAGGCTGCGCGAGGATGGCGTCGTAGCTCGGACCGCCGCCGCGACCGACGGTGCCGCCACGACCGTGGAACAGCCGCAACCGAATTCCGGTCTTCCGCGACGCCTCGAGCAGATCCAGTTCGGCGCGGTACAACGCCCAGTTGGCGGCGAGGTATCCGCCGTCCTTGTTCGAGTCCGAGTAACCGAGCATCACTTCCTGGTTCATCCCGCGGCCCGCGACGAGAGCCCGGTAGACCGGAACGTCGAGGGTGGCCACGAGCGTGGCCGCACCCTGCTGCAGGTCCTCGATGGTCTCGAACAGGGGCACGACGCCCACCGTCGACGTCGGGGCGGATCCGTCGGTGCCGGGGTCGAAGATCCCGGCCTCCTTCAGCAACAGGGCTGCCTCGAGCATGTCGCTCACCGACTGGCACATGCTGATGATGTAGTTCTGGATCGTGTCGGGCCCGAGGTGATCGATGGCCACCTTCGCGGCGCGCACGATACCGAGCTCCTTGGTCGCGAGCTCGCTCAGCTGAGCTGTCGGACCCACGAGGGGACGACGAGTGGTCAGCTCGCGGGACAGAAGAGCCACCCGCTCGTTCTCGTCGAGCGAGGCGTAATCGGGGTGCACGCCGGCCCAGGACAGGAGTTCGGCGACGACTTCCTCGTGCGTCTCCGAGTTCTGGCGCATGTCCAGAGCCTGCAGGTGGAATCCGAACGTCTCGACGGCCTGACGCAGCGCCAGCAGACGATCGTCGGCGATGAGCGCATCACCGTCGGCGCGCAGCGCCCGGTCGATCGTGTCGAGATCGTTCAATACGTCCTGGGGCGCGGCATACGGGGTGGATCCGACGTCGAGTCCGGCGACGGGAACGGAGTCGAGAACCCGGGCGGCGGTGGCCGTCAGGCGTGCTCGGATCCCGCGCACCGCAACGCGATACGGCTCGTCGTTGCGGTTGTCGGCGGGATCGCCTGCTTCTGCCGCCAACGTCAGCAGTTCGTCGCTGACCGCGACGAGACGCACGGACATCGACAGTTCTTTCTCGAGCGCGACGAGCTCGTCCAGGTAATGAGCGAACGCGGTGTACCCGGCCTGATGGGTCGCGGTGTGCACGACCTCGGCCGTGACGTTCGGATTACCGTCGCGGTCTCCGCCGATCCACGAACCGGGACGAAGAATGGGCTGCGGCAGCAGGTCGCTCGACGGCCACCTCTGCCGAAGGGCCGCACGGACGTCCGCGTTGAGCGCCGGAATGACGTCGAACAGTGACGTCTCGAAGTAGCGGAGGCCCACCTCGATCTCGTCCTGAATTCGGAGCCGTGACAACCTGATCAAGGCCGTCTCCCACAACGTCAGAACCTGGCGACGGATCTGAATGTCCACCGCAGCAAGCTCTTTGGCGGCACTCGACGCCTTGTTCGCCGCCGCGGACGAGGCAACCTCGCGCCGTCGCATGAGCTCGGTGATCCTGGATTGAACATCGAACACCGTCCGTCGACGCGTTTCCGTCGGATGCGCAGTGATGACCGGGGCCACCAGTGCATCGGTCAGCGCGTCGGCCACCTGTTGCTGGGTGAGGTCGGCGGAATCGAGTTTGATCCACGTCGCGTCGAGGCTGCTGTCCTGAGGCGGATCCTCGCGATCGAGGTGAATTGCGCGACGGCGCTCGCGGTGCAGGTCCTCGGCGAGGTTGGCCAGCAGCGAGAAATGACTGAACGCACGAATGAGCGGAACTGCCTGCGACACGTCGAGATCTGCGTAGATCCCGAGTGAATCGTCGCGCTCGCCCTCCGAGCGGCGGACGGCGAAGGATTCGACGCGGGCACGTTCGACGAGGTCGAACACGGCGGGTCCTTCGTGCTCGCGGATGATGTCACCGAGAATTCCACCGAGGTATCGAATGTCTTCCCGCAGCGGCTCGGTCAACTCACGACCTTGCGTCGTGGGTGTGACGAAGGCGGGAGATCCTGACGACTCCAAAGGGGTTTCGCTCATCCCCCGATTATCGTGCACCCACCGGTGTCATGCAGCCCGAGGTCCTGTTCGGGCCCGGCACCGACACATGATATGTAAGGACAAATCCGATCAGGAGAACTTGATCTCCAGGCCGATTCCGAGGATTGCGATCAGCCACACGACGCCGGTGAAGATGGTCAACCGATCCAGGTTCTTCTCCACGACCGTCGAGCTCGACAGAGACGACTGGACACCGCCGCCGAACAGACTGGACAGGCCGCCACCCTTGCCCCGGTGCAGCAGCACCAGAAGAATCAGCGCCAAACTGGTGACCACCAGCAAAATATCCAGGAACAGTTCCATGTCCGCCTCACAATAGTCTCAGCTCACAACCCGTGACAGCCTACCTGCACGACGCACATTGCCGTGTCACCGCCTCGGTGGCGGTGACACGGCAATGTCCGATGTACGGCTCGACCAGCTGCTGCGATCAGGGCAGAGGGCCACCCGCGGCGATTGCCGACAATGTGGCGAACTCGTCCGCCTTGAGGGAGGCTCCACCGACGAGCGCACCGTCGACGTCGGGCTGGCCGACGATCTCGCCCACGTTCTTCGCGTTGACGGAGCCGCCGTAGAGGACCCGCACGCCCGCCGCCACCTCTGCGGAGGCGAGCGTCTTCAGCTCCTCGCGGATTGCCGAGCACACTTCCTGCGCGTCCGCGGCACTGGCCACTCGACCGGTGCCGATCGCCCACACCGGCTCGTAGGCGACCACGACCTTCGCGATGTCCTCGGCCGACAACCCGGCCAGCGAACCACGAAGCTGCGTGATGTTGTACGAGACGTGCTCGCCAGCCTCACGGATGTTGAGGCCCTCACCGATGCACACGATCGGTGTGAGTCCGTGCTTCAGTGCAGCCTTGGTCTTGGCTGCGACCGCGGCGTCGTCCTCGCTGTGCAGGGTTCGACGCTCGGAGTGCCCGACGACAGCGAACGTGCAACCGAGCTTCGCGAGCATCGACCCACTGATCTCACCGGTGTATGCGCCGGACTCCTGTGCGGAGACGTCCTGCGCGCCGTAGGTGAGCAGGAGCTTGTCGCCCTCGATGAGCGTCTGCACACTGCGGATGTCCGTGAACGGCGGAATGACCGTCACGTCCACCTTGTCGAAGTACTTCGCGGGCAGCGAGAACGCGATCTTCTGCACCAGCGAGATCGCCTCGAGGTGGTTCAGATTCATTTTCCAGTTGCCTGCGATGAGCGGCTTACGTGCCATGGTTCATCCCTCCAGCGCTGCGATGCCGGGAAGCTGCTTGCCCTCGAGGTATTCGAGAGATGCACCGCCTCCGGTCGAGATGTGCGAGAAGCCGTCGTCGGACAGTCCCAGTGCACGGACGGCGGCTGCGGAGTCCCCGCCGCCGACGACGCTGAACGCGCCCTTCTCGGTGGCACCGACGATTGCCTCGGCGATGCCCCGCGTTCCTGCGGAGAACTTCTCGAACTCGAAGACACCGGCCGGGCCGTTCCAGAAGATCGTCTTCGCGTTCGCGAGCACGACGGTGAATCGGCTGACGGACTCCGGCCCGATGTCCAGTCCCATCCAACCGTCCGGGATCTCGGATGCGGCAACGGTCTTGGCTTCGGCGTCCTTCGAGAACGAGTCACCCACGACGATGTCGACCGGCAGGTGGATGACATCGCCGAACCGCTCGAGCAGGTCCTTGCAGACGTCGATCTGGTCTTCCTGCAGAAGCGAAGAACCGACCGAGTAGCCCTGTGCGGCAAGGAAAGTGAACGCCATGCCGCCGCCGATGACCAAAGTGTCGACCTTGGGTGCGAGCGCCTCGATGACACCCAACTTGTCCGAGACCTTCGACCCGCCGAGCACGACCGCGTACGGGCGTGCCGGATCCTCCGTCAACTTGGCCAGCACGTCGACCTCGGTGGCCACCAGACCACCTGCGTACGACGGAAGCAGCTTCGCCACGTCGTACACCGAAGCCTGCTTGCGGTGCACGACGCCGAAGCCGTCGGACACGAAAGCACCCTCACCGTCGGTGAGCGCGACCAACTCGGCTGCCAGCTGAGCACGCTCGGCCTCGTCCTTGCTGGTCTCACGCGGATCGAACCGGATGTTCTCCAGCAGCAGTACGTCGCCGTCGGTCAGCCCTTCGGCACGAGCCTGAGCATCCTGGCCGACGACGTCGCCCGCCAACTGAACGTGGCGACCGAGCAGTTCCCCGAGCTTCGACGCCACCGGCGCGAGCGAGTACTTCGCCTCGGGCTTGCCGTCCGGCCGGCCGAGGTGTGCGGTGACGATGAGCTTCGCACCGGCGTCGAGCAGTGCGTTCAACGTCGGAAGCGATGCGACGATGCGACCGGGATCGGTGATGACACCGTTCTCGATCGGCACGTTGAAGTCCGAGCGCACCAGAACCGGGCGACCCGACACGCCGGCGTCGATCAGGTCCTGCAGAGTCTTGACTGCCATGTGATCAGAGGGACTTTCCGACGAGACCGATGAGGTCGGCCAGGCGGTTGGAGTAGCCCCACTCGTTGTCGTACCAGGACACGATCTTGACCTGGTCGTCGATGACCTTGGTCAGCGGTGCGTCGAAGATCGACGAGTGCGGGTCGGTGACGATGTCCGAGGACACGATCGGGTCGGTGCTGTACTTCAGGATGCCCTTCAGCGGGCCTTCCGCTGCTGCCTTCATGGCGGCGTTGATCTCGTCGACGGATGCCGACTTCTTCAGGTTCGCCGTGAGGTCGGTGACCGAGCCGGTCGGGATCGGCACCCGCAGTGCGTATCCGTCGAGCTTGCCGAGAAGCTGCGGGAGCACCAGGCCGATGGCCTTTGCCGCGCCGGTGCCGGTGGGGACGACGTTGAGGGCCGCTGCGCGTGCGCGACGCAGGTCGCTGTGCGGGCCGTCCTGCAGGTTCTGGTCCTGCGTGTACGCGTGCACCGTGGTCATGAGCCCCTTGACGATGCCGAACTCGTCGTCGAGGACCTTGGCAATGGGGCCGAGGCAGTTGGTGGTGCACGACGCGTTGGAGATGATGTTCTGGCTGCCGTCGTACTTGTCGTCGTTGACGCCCATGACGATCGTGATGTCCTCACCCTTGGCAGGTGCGGAGATGATGACCTTCTTGGCGCCTGCGTCGAGGTGGCCCTTGGCCTTCGAGGCGTCGGTGAAGATACCCGTGGACTCGACTACGACGTCGACGCCCAGGTCACCCCACGGGAGAGCCGACGGTCCCTCGCGCAGCGACAACGCCTTGATCTTCTGATCGCCGACGACGATGGTGTCGTCGCCTTCGAGGCTGACGTCGTGCGGCAGACGGCCCAGGATCGAGTCGTACTTCAACAGGTGCGCCAGGGATGCGTTGTCGGTGAGGTCGTTGACAGCCACGATCTCGATGTCGGTGGTGCCCAGAGCTTTCTGCGCATCGACTGCCCTGAAGAAGTTACGTCCGATGCGGCCGAAGCCGTTCACGCCTACCCGGATCGTCACTGTTCGCTCCTAAGTTGTTGAACCGATTGTCGTATTTCGCGCATGGGGCAAGTCCCTACGTGCGTTTTCCACCCTAGTGTGCGCACTGCATTCGCGCGCGCATCACCCTCCACCTGCAGTTATCCGAGCAGTCGCGTCGTCGGCTCTCGCCGGTGCCTCAGGCCTCGTCGAGCAACTCGGCGGTGACGGCGGACTCGGTGTCCGGAATGCCGGTGTCCTTCGCCTTTCGATCAGCCATGGACAGCAACCTGCGGATACGTCCGGCGACCGCATCCTTGGTCATCGGTGGGTCCGCGAGTTGGCCGAGTTCTTCGAGCGATGCCTGTCGATGCTGGACGCGCAGCGACCCGGCCGCAGCCAGATGATCCGGCACGTCTTCGCCGAGAATCTGCAGCGCACGTTCGACCCGCGCCGCCGCGGCCACGGCGGCTCTCGCCGACCGGCGCAGGTTGGCGTCGTCGAAGTTGGCCAGCCGGTTGGCGGTAGCACGCACCTCACGACGCATGCGCCGTTCTTCCCAGACGAGCCTGGTGTCCTGCGCTCCCATGCGTGTGAGCAGCGCGCCGATGGCTTCTCCGTCCCGCACGACGACTCGGTCGGTGCCTCGCACTTCCCGTGCCTTGGCGACGACGCCGAGGCGGCGAGCTGCACCGACCAGTGCCAGTGCGGCCTCGGGACCGGGGCAGCTGATCTCGAGTGCCGAGGACCTACCCGGCTCCGTCAGAGAACCGTGAGCCAGGAACGCCCCGCGCCACGCTGCTTCGGCGTCACCGACCGTGCCGCCGACCACCTGAGCGGGCAGCCCTCGGACGGGACGTCCACGCATGTCGAGAAGTCCGGTCTGGCGGGCGAGTGCCTCGCCGTCCTTGGCCACTCGGACGACGTACCGCGAGCTCTTCCTCAGACCACCGGCGCTGAGAACGTGGACGTCGGACGTGTACCCGTAGAGGTCCAGGATCTCGCGGCGCAGTCGGCGTGCTGTCGAACCGAGGTCGACTTCCGCCTCGACGACTACTCGTCCGGCAACGATGTGAAGCCCGCCGGCGAAACGCAGCAGCGCCGACACTTCGGCCCTCCTGCAGCTCACCTGGGTGACAGCGAGCCTGCTCAGCTCGTCCTTCACCTCAGCTGTCATGGCCACGAAGTGATCCCCTCTCTGCGCGGCCCGTCGGACGCGTCGTTCTCCTGCGAGGAGACGATGCTACCGAGAGCCGCAGCCAACTTTCCGAAATGATGTGCGTGGGTGCCCGGTTCCGCGACGTCCACGTAGACGACGTCGGCTCCCAACCGTGCTGCCGCTCGGGCGAGATGCTCGCGTTCGCCACCGGCCGGGACGAACGCGGAGTCGACGACGATGTGGTCGACCCTGAAATCCGGTGCGTGCTGGGACAGTACGTGCAGGTGCCGCTCGGCGGAGAATCCGGTCGTCTCCCCCAATTCCGGTGCCAGATTGAGTACGAGCACCTTGACCGCGGACGACCGTGCCAATGCGGCCAGCAGATCCGGGACGAGTACGTGGGGAATCACACTCGAGAACCACGACCCCGGTCCGAGTACGACCAGATCGGCCTCGTCGATGGCGCGAACCGCTTCGGGCGTCGCGGGCGGATCCGACGGTAGGAGTCGTACGCGCCTGACCTTGCCCGGTGTCGTCGCGACGGCGACCTGTCCGCGGATGACGCGCGACACCCTTGGATCGTCCTCCAAGCCCGAGACGTCGGCCTCGATGTCCAGCGGGATCGGTGCCATCGGCACGACGCGGCCCTCGATTCCGAGCAGGCGCGCTGCTTCGTCCAACGCGAGCACCGTGTCACCGAGAACCTCCGTCAGGCCCGCGAGGATCAGGTTCCCGACGGAATGGCCCGCGAGCGCACCCGATCCACCGAACCGATGCTGCATGACGTCCGCCCACATGCGCGTGCGTTGTTCCTCCGACGACAGCGCTGCCAGCGCCATACGGAGGTCGCCCGGCGGGACCATCCCGAGCTCCGCGCGGAGCCGGCCCGAGGACCCACCGTCGTCCGCGACGGTGACGATTGCTGTCACGTGCGATGCGAGCCTGCGTGCCGCGCTGAGCGTTGCGTACAGACCGTGTCCACCGCCGAGGGCGACGACTTTCATGTCGCTCATTCGCGGCCCGCGTCTCGGTGCAGCACCCGCACCGACAAGTCTTTCTCTCGCGCCAGCATGTCTGCCAGCGCTTCTGTCATTGCCACACTTCGATGCTTGCCACCCGTACACCCGACCGCGACGGTCATGTAGCTCTTGCCCTCCCTGCGATACCCGTCGACGGTCAAGTGCAACAAGTGCCGAAAGGTCTGCAGGTAGTCCTGGGCACCGTCTTGACCCAGGACGTAATCACGCACTGCAGGCTCTTTGCCAGTATGTTCTCGCAACTCGGGAACCCAGTGCGGATTCGGCAGAAATCTCACGTCGCACACCAGATCGGAATCGATCGGCAGACCGTATTTGAAGCCGAAGGACTGGACGGTCACACCGATCACCGCGATGTCGGTTCCTCCGAACGACGCCTCCACTCGGCGACGTAGTTGATGCACCGACAGCGATGTCGTGTCCACGACGACGTCCGCGACGGATTTCACCTCGGCGAGCCGGGCACGTTCGGCGTGAATCCCCTCGGACAGGGTGCCGTCCTGGCCGTCGTTCTGTAGTGGGTGGCTTCGGCGGTTGGATTCGAACCGTTGGATCAGCACCGCATCCGCGGCCTCCAGGAACAGGACTCGGTTCCGTATGCCCCGCGAGTTCAGTTCACGAACGACCCATCCGAGATCACCGGTGAACAGTCGGCTGCGGACGTCCATCACCAGTGCGAGGCGTTCGAGCGGAGGTTCCGAGGCGAGCGCCACGTCGATCATCTTCGAGATCAACTCGGGTGGCAGGTTGTCCGCCACATACCACCCCAGGTCCTCGAGCACCTTCGCGGCCGTGCGCAGACCCGCACCGGACAGACCGGTCACGAGCGCAACCTCGATAGCATGAACTGCGGTCGCTCGAACTGCGGTGGCTGGAATCGCGTCCGGTCGTGCGTCCACGTCTCCAACCGGGTCCGCTTCGTGAACGTCGTCGTCCTGCCGAACATCCGGTTCGCTCACGTCACAACCTGCCCTGTCGAAGTCGTCTCCTGCCGATCTTCCCCCACCGGCGCCGTCGATGCCGACATATCGCCCTCGACCTCGGCCGACGACCCTTCGCCTGCGGCTGCCCCCGTCGCGGTGACGCCGGCGTCGGCGTCACCTGCCCCCAGTGCGTCCAGGACTGCCTTGGCGGTGGTGGCTCCGATTCCCGGGACCTCGACGATGTCCTCCACCGTCGCCTGTTTGAGTTTCGCGACGGAGCCGAAGTGCGTCACCAGCGCCGTCCGTCTGGTCTCGCCGAGACCCTTCACCGAATCGAGCGCCGACGCGGTCATCCTTCTGGACCGCTTGCTGCGGTGGAACGTGATGGCGAACCGGTGCGCTTCGTCCCGAACCCGCTGGAGCAGGTACAGCGACTCGCTGGTTCGAGGAAGGATCACCGGATCGGATTCGCCGGGAACCCACACTTCCTCCAGACGCTTCGCCAGGCCGACCACTGCGACGTCGGTCACACCCAACTCGTCGAGTACCTCGGACGCGGCAGCGACCTGCGGTGCTCCGCCGTCGACGACGAACAGGTTGGGCGGATACGCGAACCGTCGCGGACGCCCGGTCTGCGGATCCAACGCGGCCTCCGGCGACAGGTCGCCCCCGGATTCGTTGCCCGAGGCATCGGAGCTGTGGCGCAGGAATCGTCGGCGGGTGACCTCGGCGATGCTCGCGACGTCGTCGGAATGCCCGTCTCCTGCGGCTTCCTTGATCGCGTAGTGCCGGTAATCGCTCTTGCGCGGCAACCCGTCCTCGAAGACGACGAGCGACGCGACGACATCGGTGCCCTGAACGTGCGAGATATCGATGCACTCGATGCGCAGCGGCGCGGAATCCAGATCCAGCGCCTCCTGAATACCCTGCAGCGCGGCGGATCTCGATGTGAAGTCACCGGCTCGCTTCAACTTGTGCTGTTGCAGAGCTTCTTTCGCGTTTCGTTCGACGGTTTCCGCGAGCGCCTTCTTGTCTCCTCGCTGCGGAACCCTCAGCTGCACGTTCGATCCGCGCAGCTCGCTCAGCCACTGCTGCACCTCGTCCGCGTTGCCCGGTAGGACCGGGACCAGCACTTCCTTCGGGACCGCGTTGGCTCCCGCGTCGTCGACGCCGGGAGTGCGCGAGGACAACGCTGCTTCCTGGCCGTAGAACTGGGTGAGGAACTGCTCGACCAGAGCCGGAAGGTCGGACTGATCGTCGGCCACCGTCTCGATGACCTCACCCGCCTTCTCCACGACCCATCCGCGCTGTCCGCGGACTCGGCCGCCGCGTACGTGGAAGACCTGCACCGCAGCCTCCAGCGGATCGGTCGCGAAGGCCACCAGGTCGGCGTCGGTTCCGTCACCGAGCACCACAGCCTGCTTCTCCAGTGCCCGCTTCAAGGCGCCCACGTCGTCGCGGAGTCGAGCAGCGGATTCGAAGTCCAGATTCTCCGACGCGTCCTGCATCTTCTTCTCCAGCTGCCGAACCAGCTTGTCCGTCTTGCCGGACAGGAAGTCACAGAAGTCCTCGACGGTGCGTCGGTGCTCGTCGGCCGACACGCGTCCGGTGCACGGCGCGGAACACTTGTCGATGTAGCCGAGCAGACACGGGCGACCGATCTGCTTGTGCCGTTTGAGAACTCCTGCCGAACAGGTACGGGCCGGGAACACACGCAACAACAGATCGAGAGTCTCGCGAATTGCCCACGCGTGTGCGTAGGGACCGAAGTATCGGACGCCCTTGCGCCTGGGTCCGCGGTAGACGAACAGACGCGGATACTCCTCGTTCATCGTGACCGCAAGCATCGGGTAGCTCTTGTCGTCGCGGTACCGAACGTTGAATCGAGGATCGAACTCCTTGATCCAGTTGTACTCGAGCTGCAGCGCCTCGACCTCGGTCGTCACCACGGTCCATTCGACGGATGCCGCCGTGGTGACCATCTGGCGAGTGCGCGGGTGCAGGGACGCGACGTCCGCGAAGTACGAATTGAGGCGGCTTCGAAGGCTTTTGGCCTTGCCCACGTAGATCACGCGTCCGTGAGGATCACGAAATTTGTACACGCCGGGCTCCACCGGGATGGTTCCGGTTGCCGGGCGATATGTAGCTGGGTCGGACACGGTGTCCAGGTTAGCCGCAGCCACCGACCGGCTTCGGCGAGCTAGCGGTCCGAGCCCGCATACTTCGCTTCCAGGCTGCGGAAGGACCGGACCGCGGCGACCGCGTGATCCCGATCGTTCGACTGGATGGCCATCACCGGAATGAACTCGTCGTCCGGGATGTCCACCCGCGCCCACATCGCCCCGTCGGGGAAGGACAGACCGCGAACGAGGTCCCATTCGATCAGACGCTCGGACAGGATGTTCCTGACCGCAACGCCCTTCTTGCCGACCCGCACGCGTGGGCGCGTCAACAACAGTGCGATACCGGCCAACAACACACCGATGCCGGCCAACGCCAGCTGATCGGCAGTGCGGAAGTACACCCCGGTGGGCGAGATCCGCAGCAGGATCGCCACGGTGGTGTGTGCCACCACCAGCAGAACAGCGGCAGCAATCGCGTAGCGCGCGGACTTCTTGGACCGGACCTCGAGATCCCAGCCTGCGTTCTCCGTCATCGAAATTCCTGGTTCGTCCACGGTTGCCGCAGATGCTTCAGGGTCAGCGCGGTGTCGATCGCCGCCGCAGCGGCCTGCCCGCCCTTGTCCTCCTTCGACCCGGGAAGCCCGGACCGATCGAGAGCCTGCTGCTCGTCGTCCGTCGTCAACACTCCGTTGGTCACGGGAGTGCTCTCGTCGAGCGACACCCGCGTCAGACCGGCCGTGACGGCGTCGCACACGTACTCGAAATGCGGTGTTCCGCCTCTGATCACCACGCCGAGAGCAATCACCGCGTCGTGGTCACGGGCCAAGGTCTGCGCGACGACCGGAAGCTCGATCGCCCCCGCCACTCGAACGACGGTGACCTCGGTGACACCGGCTTCCTCGACCTTCTTGCGTGCGCCGTCGAGCAGAGCCTCGGAGATGGTGCGATGCCACTGACCGGCAACGATGGCGACCTTCAGATCACCTGCGCCCTCGAGTTGTAGTTGTGGTTCGCCTTCCCCGCTCATGAATGCTGCCCCTTCTCGTATTCGTCGAGTCCGGCCAGGTCATGGCCCATGCGGTCGCGCTTGGTGCGTAGGTAGGTCAGGTTCTCCGCGTTCGCCCGCAGCGGCATCGGGACGCGCTCGGTGACGTGCAGTCCGTATCCGTCGAGACCGACTCGCTTGGCTGGATTGTTCGTCAGCAGGCGCATCGAGGAGATGCCGAGATCCACCAGAATCTGAGCACCGATTCCGTAGTCCCGCGAATCGGCTGGAAGTCCGAGCTGAAGGTTTGCGTCGACGGTGTCCGAACCTGCGTCCTGCAGCTGGTACGCCTGCAACTTGTGCAACAGTCCGATACCGCGGCCTTCGTGCCCTCGCATGTACAGCACGACGCCTCGGCCCTCGGTGGCGATCATGTCGAGCGCAGCATCGAGCTGAGGACCGCAGTCACACCGCAGCGAACCGAAGACGTCGCCGGTCAGGCACTCCGAGTGCACACGGACCAGGACGTCGCTGCCGTCACCGTCCGGTCCGGCGATATCTCCGCACACCAGGGCGACGTGCTCCACCTCGTCGTAGACGCTCTGGTATCCGACGGCGCGGAAAGTGCCGTGAGCGGTGGGAATCCGAGCATCCGCGACGCGCACGACGTGCTTCTCGTGCTTGCGGCGCCACGCGATGAGATCGGCGATGGAGATGAGTGCGAGGTCGTGGTCGTCCGCGAAGACCCGCAACTCGTCGGTCTGCGCCATCGAGCCTTCGTCCTTCTGGCTGACGATCTCGCAGATGACTCCCGCAGGCCGCAGATCGGCCATTCGTGCCAAGTCGACGGCCGCTTCGGTGTGACCCGGTCGACGCAGGACTCCGCCGTCCTTCGCGCGAAGCGGAACCACGTGTCCCGGCCGGGTGAAATCGCCCGCGCCCGTCGTCGGATCCGCCAGCAGCCGCATGGTCGCAGCCCTGTCCGAGGCCGAGATTCCGGTCCCGATGCCCTCCCGGGCGTCGACCGTCACCGTGTAGGCCGTGCCGTGCTTGTCCTGGTTGGTCGCGTACATGGGAGGAAGACCCAGGCGGTCGCAATCGTCACCGGACAGCGGTACACAGAGGTACCCCGAGGTGTACCGCACCATGAACGCGACGAGTTCCGGCGTCGCCTTCTCGGCCGCGAAGATGAGGTCGCCCTCGTTCTCGCGATCCTCGTCGTCGACCACGACCACAGCTTTACCTGCGGCGATGTCCGCAACCGCGCGCTCGATACTGTCGAACCTTGTCACGTCCTACGCTCCATACGTCTTGTTCACACCCCAGACGAATTCAGGCATGAATACTTCGTCAACAGTAACTTTCCGGCATTCCTACTCGGCGGCGAGGGTCTGCAGCCGTTCGACGTATTTGGCGATCACGTCGACCTCGAGGTTCACCGGCGTCCCGACGTCCGAACTACCCAGCGTCGTCAGGTCGAGCGTCGTCGGAATGAGCGAGATCTCGAACCAGTGCCCGCCGTCGTCGTCGCGACCGAGCGCCGACACCGTCAGCGACACCCCGTCGACGGTGATGGAGCCCTTCTCGACGACGTACCGCGCGACCGAGGTGGGCATTGCGATCCGGACGACCGTCCAGTTCTCCGAAGGAGATCGGTTCACCACCGTCCCGGTGCCGTCGACATGACCCTGAACCAGGTGACCACCCAGCCTGCTGTTCAGTGCTGCCGCACGTTCCAGATTGACCCGGCTGCCCACCTCCAAGCGCTGCAAGCTGGACCGGTTCAACGTCTCCTGCATCACGTCGGCCGTGAACGCGCCGTCGGCCAGCACGTCGACGACCGTCAGGCACACACCGTTCACGGCGATCGAATCACCGTGCCCTGCATCCGACGTGACGATCGGACCCTTCACCGTGAAGCGGGCGGCATCGGTCAGATCGTCCTTGCCGACGATCTCGCCGAGTTCCTCGACAATCCCAGTGAACATCAGATCTCCACTCTCTCGTTTCCGGTCACTTCTGCAGCTTCACCGCGCTGACGACCACGTCGGTTCCCAGTGGGACGACACTCTCGATCGAGAACCGCAGGGCGTCGGAAATTGTTCCGACGCCTGCATTCTCCACCGCCGAGGTCCCCGAACCGAGTACGACGGGAGCGATGTACGCCACGATGCGGTCGACGACACCTGCGGCGAGAAAAGCGCCGGCCAGGGTCGGCCCACCCTCGACCAGGACGTCGGTGTACTCACCGAGCGCGTCGACGACGTCGTGCGGATCGTGCGATCGGACGAAGATCGTGCGTGTGTGGTCGCCGCGGATGCGCGCCTCGGGAGGGATGTCACGATGGCCGACGACGACGCGGACGGGTTGGTGCGGTGCGGAGCTTCCGTCGGGAAGCCGGGCCGTGAGCAGCGGATCGTCCGCGATCACGGTTCCGGTCCCGACGACGATTGCGTCCAGAGTCGCGCGCTGCGCGTGTACGTGCGCGCGAGCGTCGGGTCCGGTGATCCACTGACTCGTGCCGTCCTGCGCTGCGCTGCGGCCGTCGAGACTCGCCGCGTACTTCAACGTGATGTGGGGGCGTCCGGTCCGTTGCTTGTGCAGCCACGCACGCAGTGGACCGCGCTTCACGGCGTCGGACTCCAATCCGGACGAGACGTCGACGCCTGCCTCGGCGAGCGTGCCTGCTCCCCCTTCGGCAAGAGGGTTGGGATCGGCCACCGCATAGACGACACGACGAACGCCTGCCGCGATCAGCGCCTGCGAGCACGGACCGGTCCGACCGGTGTGATTGCACGGTTCGAGCGTGACCACTGCCGTTCCGCCGCGTGCGCGTTCACCGGCTTCCGCAAGAGCGACCACCTCGGCGTGCGGACCCCCGGGCGGCCGCGTCGCCCCGGTCCCCACGACGACCCCGTCGGCGTCGAGGATGACGGCTCCGACCGGCGGATTGGGACTGGTCGACCCCCTGGCCGTTTCCGACGCGGCGATGGCGAGCGCCATGGCGGCGGTCTCGCTCACAGCGGCGCCGGATGTCATCAGTGTGCGAGGTGGTGCGACGCCCCGGCTGCACGGTCGCGCAACGCGCGCACGGTCGCTGCGGGATCGGCTGTGCCGTACACGGCGGACCCGGCGACGAAGCAGTCGACGCCGGCGTCCGCGGCCTGCTCGATGGTGTCGGCATTGATGCCGCCGTCGATCTCGACGACCAAGGTCAGTTCGCCGGAGTCGACGAGATTGCGTACCGTGCGAGCCTTGCTCAGCACCTCGGGCATGAACGACTGTCCGCCGAAGCCCGGCTCGACGCTCATGACGAGCAGCGTGTCGAAATGCCGAAGTATCTCGAGGTACGGCTCGATCGGGGTGCCGGGCTTCACGCTCAGGCCTGCTTTGGCTCCCGCTGCACGGATGTCCTTCGCGACGGCAATGGGATCGTCCGTCGCCTCCGCGTGGAACGTGACGTTGTAGGCACCCGCCTCCGCGTACGGCGGCGCCCACCGAGCCGGATCCTCGATCATCAGATGGCAATCGAGGGGTATGTCGGTGGCCTTGACGAGACTCTGGACGACGGGAAGGCCGAGCGTCAGATTGGGAACGAAATGCGCGTCCATGACGTCGACGTGGAGCCAGTCGGAGCCTGCGACGGCCTCTGCTTCCTCCCCCAGACGGGCGAAGTCGGCGGAGAGGATGGACGGAGCGATCATCGGAGCTGCCACGATGAGACAGCTTAAAGGGTCGGCCGCCGGGCTCCCGCGGCGCGTGATTTCTCCGTGCCCGATTCAGAGCCGCTTCAGGGCCCGCTTGGGCGCCTTCGCTCGCCACGCTTCGGTGAGCAGCTCCTGCACTTCAGTGGCGTCCGCCCGGTCCAGGTCCACGATGATCGAGCCGTGCCCGTCGTAGTGATCCGTGGTGTAGTACGCGGAGCCGGGCGAGGCCAGCAGAGCTTCTTTCTCTTCGAGGCTGCACATGACGACCACGCCGCCCTCTGCTTCGGCCCGTAGACGGGCTATCAACTTGTTCGCCACCTTCAACGCGGGAGTGTTGTAGGACGTCGACTCCTCGGTCTCCGGAAGGGTCGCGGCGAACGTGACGAGGTCTTCCCATGCAAGTGCCATGGGAACAGTGTCGACCATGTCCGGCCGCGACACTTGGAGGAATGCGCAGCGTCAGTCCAACGGTCGACGAAGCGCAGCGAGGAACATCGCGTCCGTTCCGTGGCGGTGCGGCCACAGCTGCGCCGACGCACCGTCACCGAGCTGTGGAACGTCGGGCAGGAGCTGGTGGGTGTCGAGCTGCCGAGCACCGTATCGGCGCACCGCGTCCGCGACGACGGCCGTGGTCTCGGACAGGTGCGGCGAACAGGTCGAATACACGACCACGCCGCCCGGCCGTACCAGCTTCAGTGCGGAGGCGAGCAGTTCCTTCTGCAACGCCACCAGCCCCGCCAGGTCGGACTGCGTGCGACGCCACCGCGCCTCGGGCCTCCGGCGCAGCGCTCCGAGTCCGGTGCAGGGCGCATCGACCAGGACGCGGTCGTATCCGCCGTCGAGACCCGGGTCCCGGCCGTCCACGATGTGAACGGTGACCGGGAGCCCCTTCGTCGTCTTCGACACGAGGTCGGCACGGTGCGGGGTCGGTTCGACGGCGTCGACACGGGCGCCGTCGATCTCGGCGATCGCCCCGAGCAGAGCCGCCTTGCCTCCGGGACCTGCACACAGGTCCAGCCAGCGTCCGCCGTCCTCGCCCTCGATCGGTGCCAGCGTCAGCGCGCGCGCCACCAGTTGGCTGCCCTCGTCCTGCACACCGGCCAGGCCGTCTCGGACTGCGTCGAGCTTGCCGGGATCACCGCCGTCGAGATAGACGGCGTACGGCGAGTACTTGCCCTCTTCACCTCCGGTGACGAGGGCGAGCTCCTCGGCGGAGATCTCCCCAGGTCGTGCGACGAGATGGACTGCGGGCCTGGCATCGTCGGCGGCCAGCACATCCGCCAGTTCTGCGGCGTCCGCCCCGAGCGCGTCGGCGAAGGCCTGCGCGATCCACTTGGGATGCGCGTACTCGAACGCCAGATGTCCGACGGGATCCTTGTCTGCTGCGGGAGCGAGCTCGTCGACCCATCGATCGGCGGACTTCTCCGACACTCGCCGAAGCACGGCGTTGACGAATCCTGCCTTGCCGCTGCCGAACTCGGCCCTGGTCAGATCGACCGACGTCGCCACGGCAGCGTGGGGCGCCACGCGGGTACGAAGCAGTTGGTAAGCACCCAGCCTCAGGATGTCGAGCAGACCACCGTCTATCTCCGAAATCGCACGACCCGAACCGCTTTCGATGACCGAGTCGAGGAATCCTCGGGCTCGCGACGCTCCGTAGGCGAGTTCGGTCGCCAGGGCAGCATCACGCGTGTCGAGCTTGCGCTCGCGCAGCAGCCCCGGGAGCACGAGGTTGGCGTAGGCATCCCGCTCGCGTACCGCCTTCAGTACGTCTCTGGCGGCGAGTCGCGCAGGGTCGACAGGCGGGGTCGACCCCGGCCCTCCCCCACGATTCGGCCGGTTGCCCGCCCCCCGGCGGGATCCCGAGGTGCGCGTCGGCCCGTTGTTCACGTTGCCGCGTCGGCCTGCTCGGCCCTGGTTCTTCTCGGAGCTCACAGGGCAACCGCCGTTTCCGTCAGCCGGGCACCGCGCGCCCAGTCGAGTGCTTTCATGAGTTTCTTGCCCTGGGGTTGGACGTCGCCCAGAGCTACTGCGGTCGTTGCAGTCCCGACGAACACCCCGTCCTTGCGGACCAGGACGTGCCCGGCTTCGAGGTCCACGTCCGACACTGTGACCGGGGCTACTTTCAGCCGCACGTCTCCGATCGTCGTCCACGCACCGGGCGACGGGGTCACCGCGCGGACGTGCCGGTCGATCGACGCCGCCGAGGAGGTCCAGTCGATGCGCGCCGAGTCGACGGTGATCTTCGGTGCGTAGGACACGCCGTCTACCGGTTGCGGAACTGCGGAGGCCTCACCGGCCTCGATCGCGTCGAGAGTCGCTTCGAGCAGTACCGCACCACTGAGCGCGAGGCGGCCCAGCAGGTCGCCCGCCGAGTCGGTCGACCCGATGGTTTCGGTGACGACGCCCAGGACCGGGCCGGTGTCCATGCCTTCCTCGAGGAGGAACGTCGATGCGCCCGTCACGTCGTCGCCCGCGGAGATCGCTGCTTGAACCGGGGCCGCGCCCCGCCACGCGGGGAGCAGCGAGAAGTGCAGATTGATCCATCCGAACTTCGGTACGTTCAGCACCGGCCGCGGCAGCAGTGCTCCGTATGCGACGACCGGGCACACGTCGGGTTCGAGCGCGGTGAGAGCGTCGAGGAACTCCGGCTCCGACGGGCGCTGCGGCGTCAACACCGGGATCCCGTGTTCATCTGCCAGCAGTCCGACGGGCGAGCGTCCGATCTTGCGTCCACGACCTGCGGCCGCATCCGGACGCGTGATCACCGCGACCACGTCGTGCCGATCCGACGAGATCAGTCGCGCCAGCGACGGAACTGCCGGGTCGGGCGTACCTGCGAACACAACGCGCACCAGAGGGCTCCCACGAATAGGTAGAACGGATTTCTCACGAACCACCCATTCTAGGGACCACCCACCGGGCACGAGCACGCCCGTCGATCATGCGTCGGACTCACCGGCGTGCGGTGTCTCCTCCTCGGCCAGAATTCGGTACAGGCGTCTGCGCGCATCGACGAGAACCTCGCTTGCGGCCGCGACCTGACCCGGCGTCCCGACCGCAGCGACCTGACCTGCGGCACCCATCAGCAATCCGATCAGACCCCGCAGGTCCATCGCATCACCTCCGACCGTTCCGCGTACGTCGTCCCACGGAGAACCCAGATCCTCCCGGTGTTCGTCGACGAACGTCCGGCCGGTCTCGGTCAGGCGAGCCGTCTTGCGACCGTCGACCTTCTCGATCAGGACGAGACCCTCGTCCTCGAGCTGTGAGAGCGCGGGATAGATGGACCCCGGGCTCGGCTTCCACGCGCCCTCGCTCTTCGCGACGATCTGCTGGATCAGCTCGTACCCGTGCATCGGCGACTCGGCCAGGATCAGCAGGACTGCAGCTCGAACGTCACCGCGACGACCTCGTCCTCCGCGGCCGCGGCCGCGGCCGAGGTTGCCCGCAGGCCCGAAACCGCCGGGACCGAAACCGCCCCGATGATGGGGACCGCCCCGGTGATGCGGTCCCCCGCGCCGTGCGTGTCCGTGGACGTGCTCATGTTCGTAGAAATTTTCCATGTCCGTCTCCTTCTGTATCGTTTGGACGTATTGACGATATATCGACAATACGTTTTCGGCAAGAGTGACTGTCGAGCAGTTCATTGGACGGCGGCCGACAGCTGCCACGAGCGGCTAGCCTGTTCGCACCGAGGTTCGTGTCGATACGAGGGGGCACCATGGCGAACTCACTGAGGAAGCGCGTGATCGCTTCCCTCGGTGCGGTCGCCCTCGTCGTGGCGCTCGCGAGTTCCGGACTTCTCCCCGACGCCGCGTCGGTCGCCCTCGACGACGCAGGCCAACTCGCCGGAGGGATCGCTGCCACCGTCGTGTGCTGGCGCACCGGTGGACGCCGATCCGGCGCACAGCGTCGGTGGCGCCTGCTGATGGCCGCCGGCATGGCGTGCTGGACCGGCGGGATGGTGATCTGGGCCCTCTACCGATCGGTGCTGGATGTGCCCTTGCCATCGCCGTCCTACGCGGACATCGGTTTCTTCCTCTTCCCCATCTTCGCGGTGCCCGCACTCCTGTCCGTGATGCGACGCGCGCCCCATCGCACGGAGTCGGGCAGCACTTACCAGTGGCTCACGTCGGTTCTGGACGGTCTCGTCGTCGTCGGCTCGTTGTTCGTGATCTCGTGGGCGACGGTGCTCGGTCAGGTCGCCCGCTCGGACCGATCCGATTCGCTGCAGTTCCTCATCGCTCTCATGTACCCCATCACCGACCTCGTCCTCCTGGCCATGGTCGGATTGCTCGCCGTGATACCCCGCGTCCTGCGGCGTTACCGGGCTCAGCTCACCCTGCTGGGTGGGGGTCTGACATCGCTGGCCGTCTCCGACAGCCTGTACGCGTACCTGGTCGCATCGGGTGCAAACGAGATGCCGTTGATCGCCGACGCCGGTTTCATCGCCGGACCGGTCCTGATCGCGCTGGCGGCCTCGGCGCCGTCGGTCGTCGCGACGAGCACGGACCCCGAGTTCGCCCCAACACCGGCGCCCATCCGATCACCCGCGCCCATCCGATCACCCGGGCCCACCCGGCCACTCGAGCCCACCGAGTCGCTGCCCGGATCCGGGCACGACCGGACCCAGCTCCTGGTGCCGTACGCGCTGATGGCTCTGACCGGAGTGGCCGTGGCGCTGCAGCGGTTCACGAACGGGACCGTGGACCCTGTCGTCTTCGGTCTGTTTCTCGGCGTGATCGTGCTCGCGGTGGTGCGGCAGGTCATGACGCTCGTACAGAACGACGCGCTCCTGCGCACGCTGTACTCGACTCAGAACGAGCTGACCTATCGCGCGCACCACGACGGATTGACCGGTCTGCTCAATCGCTCCGCCTTCGACGAACACCTCGCCGCCGCCATCGAACGTCACAACGACAACGGCGATGTCGGAGTACTTCTGCTCGTCGACCTGGACGACTTCAAAGCAATCAACGACAGGCTCGGTCACGGAGCAGGCGATCGATCGCTGAAGACTCTGTCGGGTCGACTCGTGGATTCGGTGAACGCTGGAGAACACGGCGGAGTCGTCGCCCGATTCGGCGGCGACGAGTTCACCGTGCTCATCCCGGCATCCATCGATGCCGGCTGCACCACGGCCCGATCGATAGTGGACTCGCTGCGAGAACCACAGGACATCGAGGGCCACGTCGTCTCCATCGGTGCCAGCGTCGGCGTCGTGGAACTCGACGTGTTCGAGCACTCCGTCACCGCCGACGCCCTGCTACGCAACGCCGATCGAGCGATGTACGAGGCCAAGAAGAACGGCAAGGCCGGAGTGTTCGCGTACGACTCCGACGGAACCCTCCGTATGGTCTACAACCTGTCGGTGCAGGGCGCGCCGTTCGACTGGTTCGGTCACGGGCGCGCCGCTGCGGACGCTCAGGGCAGCCGTGGAACCAGTCCGAATATCGTTGCCGGCGAACCGGATCCAGCCCGATTGATCGGACCACCGACCAGAACGTAGGCGCCGGTGGTGGGCAGCTGTTCCAGGTTGCGCAGATTCTCGAGGCTGATGCGATGCCTGTCGTACAGCTTCACCGACACCGGATAGGTATCGTCGTTGCCGAGGTCGGGCCCGAAGGTGTCGGTTCCCAACGCACCTCGTTCCGCGAGACGACCCGTGTCGATGAGCCACTGCACTGCATCGACGGAGAATCCCGGCTGGTGAGTGACACCGTCGGCGTCGGCGTTCACGTACGCGTCTGTCCCCCAACGCGATTCCCACCCGGTCCACAGAACGACGGCGGCACCGGACGGAATTCGTCCGTTGGACGCCTCCCACTCCTGAAGATCGGCGATCGTCACCGCGTAGTCGGCGTTCGCCGCCGCCCTCTCCCGAATGTCGATCTTCACCGCCGGGAGAAACAGATCCTCCGGAACGAGCTGATCTGCCGTCAGGCCACCGTCCTGGAAATGAGCGGGTGCACCCCAATGCGATCCGGTGTGCTCACCCTCACGAACGTTCTGGAGGTAATAGCCGTCCTCGGCCACCGTCGCAGCCGTCTCGAGCACGAACTCCGGATCGCCGGGGAAGATCGGCGTCGTCGCCGGGTCGTTCACGTGCGAGAGCGACACGATCTTCAGCAGACGATCCAGCGGTATTCCGAACCCCGGCAGATTCGACGACCCCGACCCCGGTGCCGCCTGGGCGACCGCAGGCCCGGCGAGTTTCGCACCTGCGACGACGGCCAAGCCCGTCGCGACACGTCTGATCAACTGTCTACGTTTCATTTCCCCGACCCCGCTCCGATGTACGACTCGTGTCCAGTCCGACTCGACTGTCGGTATGGACTCTAGGCGCTGAGGGGCGCTGATGGGAGCGTCAACCGATGCGGATCGGATCGATCTGTACGCGAACCGCTTCCGTGTTCTTCCGGGCGCTGCTGGCGGCTTGCGCGTCGGCGAGAGCACGCGCCAGCGCTCCGCCTGCACGACGAGGCACGCGGAGCAGTATTCGCTGTACGTCGCCGGGAAGTCGGTCCTCTCCCCCGCCCGCGGGCAGACGCTGCCCGTCGGGCAGTTCCACGGGCCCGAGGACTTCGGTCTCGGCCGGAAGTTCCGCGGATTCGACGAGCGCCGTGATCGCGGCTGTCGTTCCGTCGACCGCCGCGACGTGGACGGCGGGAGGAAAGCGAACGTCGACGCGCTCGTCCAACTCGCTTCGGGCGTGGCCGACCGGATCCCACCGCACCAACGCCTGAACGGTGGGCAGCTCGGATTCCGCGACCACGACCACCCTGCCGCCGTCGGCACCGGGGCGTACCAGCGCCGACGCCGTCATCCATCGTCTGAGGGTTTCCTCGGCCGCTCGGAGGTCCGCACGCCCGAGCAGTGCCCATCCGTCGAGCAGCAGCGCCGCCCCGTACCCGCCGCTGATCGTCGGTTCCGCACCCACCGTCGAGATCACCAGCGACGCACCGGCATCCACCGAGTCCAGGACAGCGCTTCCACCGGACGTGCGCACCGGAACACCTGGGAAGGCGCGGCCCAACTCCTCGGCGGTGCGGTGCGCGCCGATCACGACCGCACGCAGGGCCCTCGATCCGCACACAGCGCACTTGTGGTTGGTGTCCGCAGCTCCGCACCACCGGCACGTCGGGCTACCTGCTCCGTCGGCACCCGGCGCAGACGGCAACGCGAGCGGTCCGTTGCACCGTCGACATCGAGCGGGGTTGCGGCACTTCGCGCATGCGAGCGACGGTACGTACCCGCCGCGCGGAACCTGAACCAGCACCGCCGTGTCGTTCTTCAGAGCGGTCCTCGCGGCGTCGAACGCGATGGCCGGCAGTCTCGCAGCACGCGCCCCCGGGTCACGTGCCAGCGCATGATCACTGTCCGCCAGCGCGACGATGTGCGGTTGCGCGGCCCGCACCGTCTCACGCGACGCCAACAGGTCGTGAGCCCAGCCCGAGTCGACGAGGGCTTCGGCCTCGGCGGTGCGCGCATGCCCGGCGAGGACGACGCCGCACCCGGTGCCGTGCGCTCGGAGGAGCGCCACCTCGCGCGCATGGGGATAGGGCGAACGTGGTTCGGCGTACCCGTCGTCGCCGTCGTCCCACAGCACCATCAGGCCGAGGTTCTGCACCGGGGCGAACACGGCACTCCTGGTCCCGACCACTACGGACACGTCGCGCCGTAGCGCAGCGAGCCAGCGTCGATAGCGTTTCGCCGGGCCGAGCCCGGCCGACAGTGCCACCACCTGGTCGTCGCCGAGGACGGCCTGACACGCCGACGCCACTCGGTCCAGATCCCGCTGGTCCGGCACCACTACGACGGCACTGCGACCCGACGTTGCCGTCACGGCCGCTATCTCCGCGATCCGCCGTGCCCAGTCCTCACCCGGCAGCGCCTGCCAGACCGCTCGGGGTCCACGGCCCGCCCTGAGAGCATCGACGAACGCAGCGCCGTGTGTGTACCTGTCCCACACAGAGGCGTCGACAACTGGGTGGTCGGCAGCGGTGGAGACGGCGGAGACATCCGGCAGCGGCTCCGATTCGACCTTGGCGTGACGCGGCGGGACGGCGAGCCTCAACACGTCGGCGCGCGTTCCTGCGTAGCGGTGCGCAACAGCGTCGACCAGCGTCGCGATCTCCGAGGTGAGGACACGTTCGGGTGAGACGACGCGATCGAGAAAGCCGAGTTTGCCGGTGTGGTCGCTCGTGGCGACACGCTCCACGATGTAGCCGTCGACCAGCCGGCCGGCAAAGCGAATACGCACTCGCACACCGCGATTCGCATCCTCCGAGAGCTCCGCCGGAACGAGGTAGTCGAATTCGCGGTCGAGATGCGGGAGCGGGAGAAGCGGCAACACCCGAGCTACGGGTAGCTCGGGTGCTGCCGCTTTCGGTGCGCTGCTCAGGCGAGTCCCGCGGCGGCGCGGAGCTTGTCTGCGCGGTCCGTCGACTCCCACGGCAGGTCGATGTCGGTTCGGCCGAAGTGGCCGTACGCGGCGGTCTGCGCGTAGATCGGTCGAAGCAGATCCAGATCGCGGATGATGGCGCCCGGACGTAGGTCGAACACCTCCGAGATCGCGGCCTGGATGCGAGCAGGATCGGTCTTCTCGGTTCCGAAGGTCTCCACGAACAGACCGACGGGTGCAGCCTTGCCGATGGCGTAGGCAACCTGTACCTCGATGCGGTCCGCGAGACCTGCCGCCACCGCGTTCTTGGCTACCCAGCGCATCGCGTACGCGGCGCTGCGGTCCACCTTGGACGGGTCCTTGCCCGAGAACGCGCCACCGCCGTGCCGGGCCATGCCGCCGTAGGTGTCGACGATGATCTTGCGTCCGGTCAGGCCTGCGTCACCCATGGGCCCGCCGAGAACGAACTTGCCGGTGGGGTTGACCAGCAGCCGGACGTCGGAGGTGTCGAGGGACGGGACGTTCAGTTCCGCCAGGACCGATCCGAGCACCTTCTCGCGAATGTCCGGCGTCAGTAGGTTGTCGAGATCGATGTCCGCGGCGTGCTGCGTGGACACGACCACCGTGTCGAGACGGACTGCGTTGTCACCGTCGTACTCGATGGTGACCTGAGTCTTGCCGTCGGGACGCAGGTACGGCAGGACGCCGCTCTTCCGCACCTCGGTGAGTCGTCGAGAAAGCCTGTGCGCCAGAGCAATCGGCAGTGGCATGAGCTCAGGAGTGTCGGTGTTGGCGTACCCGAACATCAATCCCTGGTCGCCTGCGCCCTGACGGTCGATCTCGTCGTCGGACAACCCCTCGACACGCGCCTCGTGCGAGTGATCGACGCCCTGCGCGATCTCGGGCGACTGTGCGCCGATCGCCACGTTGACTCCGCAGGAGTTGCCGTCGAAGCCCTTCGCCGACGAGTCGTACCCGATCTCGAGCACCTTGTCGCGCACGATCTTGGGGATGTCCGCCCACGCCGTCGTATTGACCTCGCCGGCAACGTGAACCTGGCCCGTCGTGACGAGCGTCTCGACGGCCACGCGTGCACGAGGATCCTCCGTCAGCAGCGCGTCGAGGATCGAGTCGCTGATCGCGTCACAGATCTTGTCGGGGTGGCCCTCTGTTACCGACTCACTGGTGAAGAGCCGACTACCGGACTTGCTCACGTGTTTCCTCTCGACGTGTCAAAAGCGTTCACTTCAGCCAAGCTGTATCTACAAATATTCGACACTAGTCGTGCACAGGATGCCTGTGCACCCTTGCAATCACGGCTGATTCGAACCCGTGCGATGTGTCGATTCCGTGCGCTGTGTCGAACCCGTGCGCTGTGTCGAACCTGCGGACAGTATCGTGCCGACCGCGTCGAGGACGCGGCCTGCGAGCAAGGACTTGGATCCCTCACCCAGTGCGGACTCGGATCCGTCGGCGCCGAGCAACCATCCGTCGTTGTGGTCGACCTCGAACGCCTTGCCTTCGCCCACGGCGTTGACCACCAGTAGGTCGCATCCCTTGCGGGCCAACTTGGCCCTCGCGTAGGTCAGAACGTCGCCGTTCTCGTCGCCGGTCTCCGCCGCGAACCCGACGATGACGGTGGAGGCGGGGATTTCGCCTGCTCGACGGGCGTCGACGAGGCCGGCGAGTATGTCGTCGTTCTTGACCAGAGGTATCGAATCGGGCTCGTTCGCGCCCTTCTTGATCTTGCTGCCGGCCACGCTGGCCGGACGGAAGTCCGCAACGGCGGCAGCCATGACGATCGCGTCCGCGTCGGGAGCGAACTTGCGAACCGCGGCCTGCATTTGCTGCGCCGTCTTGACTTCGACGACATCGACAGCGGCGGGGTCCGCCAGATTTGCGGTGTAGCCCGAGATCAAGGTCACATCCGCCCCACGCTGAGCGGCGACTCGCGCGAGCGCGTACCCCTGCTTGCCGGAACTCCTGTTCCCGAGGAACCGAACAGGATCGAGAGGTTCGCGCGTACCGCCCGCCGTGACGACGAGCGTGCGACCGGTCAAGTCACGAGGAAGCGCGTCCGCGCGCTCGGCGAGCAGAAGCGCGAGACCGTAGATTTCGTCTGGGTCGGGGAGTCTGCCTGCCCCCGTGTCGCGTCCGGTCAGCCGACCGGATGCGGGTTCGAGGACGGTGACGCCCCGACTGCGCAGCGTGTCGACGTTGGCGACGGTTGCCGGGTGCTCCCACATCTCGGTGTGCATCGCTGGAGCGAGCAGCACGGGACACCGAGCGGTGAGCAGAGTTGCAGTCAGGAGATCGTCTGCACGGCCGCCGGCGAGTCGAGCCATCAGATCCGCCGTTGCAGGCGCGACGACGACAAGATCGGCTTCCTTGCCGAGCCGGACGTGTGGCACCTCGGGCACGTCGGCGAAGACGCCGGTGTGAACCGGGCTGCCGGACAGAGCCTCGAACGTTGCGCGACCGACGAATTCCAACGCCGATTCCGTGGGCACCACACGAACGTGATGACCTGCCTCGGTGAAGCTACGAATGATGGAACAGCTCTTGTAGGCGGCGATTCCCCCGCCTACCCCGACGACTACGCGCAACGGACCCGGTCCTATTCGATTGTCATTCGCCTTCGGTGTGCTCGAGCAGATCTTCGTGGATCTCGCGGAGCGCGATCGACAGCGGCTTCTCCTGCAGACCCGGCTCGACGAGCGGGCCCACGTACTCGAGGATTCCGTCACCGAGCTGGTTGTAGTAGTCGTTGATCTGGCGTGCACGCTTGGCCGCGTAGATGACCAGTGCGTACTTGGACGACGTGCGAGCGAGGAGCTCGTCGATGGGAGGGTTGGTGATTCCGAGCGGCGTGTCGTAAGCCGGAAGTGCGCTACGCGCGTCGAAGTCGGAACCGGCCAGAGAACTACTGCTCACTATGAATCTCCTGAGTTGTACATCGTGTGTGCTGCGGAGCGCTTTCGTCGATTGCAGGCCGGGGTCAACCGACCGACGACCTACCGACCAACAAGGATACCAACTGAGCACAAGAATGGTCGACATCGGTATTGACAACCACCGTGTCGAACTCCTCCTGCGCAGCCAATTCGACCTTCGCCGTCTCGAGTCTACGTGCGGTGACCGCCGGATCCTCCGTCGCACGCGAGGTCAGGCGCTGGACCAGATCGTCCCACGTGGGCGGGGCCATGAACACCAGAGTTGCCTCCGGCTTCGACACACGTACCGCGCGTGCCCCAGCCAGATCGAGCTCGAGCAGAACGGGCTTGCCGTCCTCCAACGCCGCCTCCACCGGCGCGGCAGGCGTACCGGAACGATGCAGACCACTGTGCACACTCGCCCACTCGAGCAACTCGCCTGCCTCGATCATCCGGTCGAACTCGGCCGCTGTGACGAAGTGGTAGTCCTCGCCGTCGATCTCGCCGGGCCGCGGATCCCGCGTCGTCACCGACACGCTGAACCACAGTTCCGGAAGTTCACGTCGCAACACGCGAACGACGCTGGATTTGCCGACACCGGAGGGACCGGCCAGAACGATCAGCCGGCCCCTCCCGTGCGGTGACGCGTCACTGTCGGACACGTGCCGTACCTCCGTAGATCACGCTTCGAAATCGAATTTGGTCAACAAAGCCTTACGCTGACGATCACCGAGGCCCCGGATGCGCCTCGACGGTGCGATCTCCAACTCGGTCATCAATTCTTGAGCCTTGACCTTACCCACCTTCGGCAACGCCTCCAGCAGGGCCGAGACCTTCATCTTGCCGAGGATCTCGTCGGTCTCCGCATCCGCGAGAACCTGCTTCAGATCGGTCCCGCCTCGCTTGAGCCGCTCCTTGAGCTCGGCACGTACTTTTCGGGCTGCAGCCGCCTTCTCTAGCGCGGCGGCACGCTGCTCCGGCGTCAATTGGGGAAGCGCCACGATTCCTCCGTAACTCGTTCGTCGATGAACCGTGCACCTGTGGTCTCCCGGTGCACGTCGCTGCTGACAGACCAGCGGTAACCAGCAACGACAGCGACGGTACCGACGTGCGGGCCGCGCCGCTAACTCACCCCGTGGCCGACGAGGTCGGTCCTATCGGCTATGAAAGACCCGCCTCGACTTCGTCGCGGAGCGTCGCCGCAGCGCTTCGGAGAGCAGCGACCGACGGCCCGGCAGCGAGAACGCCACGCGAGGAGCTGGGAAGCAGCAGCGCTGTCGAGGCGTCGAAGATCTGCGCCAGATCGGCCACTGTCGCACCCTGCGCGCCGAGCCCGGGCGCGAGAATCGGGCCGTCGAAGGACGACAGATCCAGTCCGTGATCACGGGTGGCGCCGACGACGAGGCCGACCGTCGCCGAGCCGTCGCCGTTCGCTGCCGCTGCACCGTCGACGATCGACTGCGCGACCGTCGAGGAACCCGCCGCGGCGTTCTGCAGGGCTGCGCCTTCGGGGTTCGAGGTGCGCGCCAGAACGAACACTCCCCTGCCACCTCGTCGAGCCAGCGAGATCGTGTCCTGCAGGGACTCGAAACCCAGGTACGGCGAGACGGTCACCGCGTCCGACGACAGGTCGGTCCCGTCCCCGAGCCACGTCTGCGCGTACGCGCTCATCGTCGTGCCGATGTCGCCCCGTTTCGCGTCGGCGATCACGAGAGTCCCGGCATCCCGCAGTACCGAGATGGTGCGCTCCAGAACCGCGTATCCCGCACTCCCGTAGGCCTCGAAGAATGCGACCTGAGGTTTCACGACAGCGACCTCGCCGACGAACGCCTCCACGCACTTCTCCGCGAACACCTCGAGCCCCTCGGCGTCCACCGACAGTCCCCACTGCTCGAGCAGTGCAGGGTGAGGATCTATCCCCACGCACAGTCGTCCGCGGTGCTCGATCGCACGGCGGAGCCGTCCGAGCCACCCGTGGTGGCTCATGACGGCCCGGCACCGCCTGCGAGCGCCGCGTGCAGATCCTGCAGCGAACGCACGCCGATACCGCCCGCGATACCTGCCTCGATCCCCAGCACCGCGGCAGACGCGCCCTGCACAGTGGTGATGCACGGAATGTTCTGCGCAACGGCCGCGCTTCGGATCTCGTAACCGTCCACGCGAGGGCCCGAATTGCCGTACGGGGTGTTGATCACCATGGCCACGTCGCCGGCGAGAATGCGATCGACGATGGTCGATTCGCCCGCAGGGACGTCCTCGCCCGATTGCTTGTAGACCTGTTCGCACGCAATCCCGTTGCGTCGGAGCACCTCTGCAGTGCCTTCGGTCGCGAGAATCGTGAAGCCCAGGTCCGTGAGCCGTTTGACCGGGAAGATCAACGAACGCTTGTCCTTGTTGGCCACGGAAACGAACACGGCGCCCGAGGCCGGGAGTGAGCCGTACGCCGCCGTCTGGCTCTTGGCGAACGCGGTACCGAAGTCCGCGTCGATGCCCATGACCTCACCGGTGGACTTCATCTCGGGACTCAGGAGCGTGTCCACGCCCGTTCCGTCGGCACGACGGAAGCGGTTGAACGGAAGCACGGCTTCCTTGACCGCGATCGGTGCGTCGAGCGGCGTCGTTCCCCCGTCGCCTTCCGCGGGAAGCATGCCGCTGGCGCGCAGGTCCGCGATCGACTCACCGAGCATGACGCGGGCGCACGCCTTCGCCAACTGCACTGCCGTCGCCTTGGACACGAACGGCACCGTGCGGCTCGCGCGGGGGTTCGCCTCCAGGACGTACAGGATGTCGTCCTTGAGGGCGTACTGAACGTTGAGCAAACCCTTGACGCCGATGCCCTTGGCGAGCAACTCCGTCGAGCGGCGCACGTTCTCGATGTCCGCTCGGCCCAACGTGATCGGCGGCAGCGCACACGCGGAGTCACCGGAGTGGATTCCGGCTTCCTCGATGTGTTCCATGACGCCGCCGAGGTAGACCTCGCTGCCATCGCACAATGCGTCGACATCGATTTCGACGGCATCCTCGAGGAAGCGGTCGACGAGAACCGGGCGGTCGTGCGAGATCTCGGTGGCGCGCGAGATGTAGTCGGCGAGGGATGCCTCGTCGTACACGATCTCCATGCCGCGTCCGCCGAGGACGTACGACGGACGCACCAGCACGGGGTATCCGATTCCGCCGGCGATGTCGCGGGCACCGTCGAACGTGGTCGCGGTGCCGAACTTCGGTGCAGGCAACCCTGCTTCGGTGAGGACGCGTCCGAACTCACCGCGGTCCTCGGCGAGATCGATGGCCTCGGGACTGGTACCGACGATCGGCACACCGGCGGCCTTCAGTCGCTTGGCAAGGCCCAGGGGCGTCTGACCGCCGAGCTGCACGATGACGCCGCGCACGGTTCCCGACGCAGCCTCGGCGCGGTAGACCTCGAGTACGTCCTCGAACGTCAACGGTTCGAAGTAGAGCCGATCGGCGGTGTCGTAATCGGTGGAGACGGTCTCGGGGTTGCAGTTGACCATGACGGTCTCGTACCCGGCTTCCGACAACGTCTGTGCCGCATGGACACACGAGTAGTCGAACTCGATGCCCTGTCCGATTCGGTTCGGGCCCGAGCCGAGAATGAGCACCTTGTCACGTTCACGCTGCTCGGCTACCTCGGACTCCGCCTCGGGGTCGAGTTCGTAGGTTCCGTAGTGGTACGGGGTCTTCGCCTCGAACTCCGCCGCACAGGTGTCGACCGTCTTGTAGACAGGATGGACGCCGAGCTCGTCGCGCAGCGCGCGAACACCGTCCTCGTCCACGAGTTCCGGACGCAGCGCAGCGATCTGGCGGTCCGACAGCCCGTGGTACTTGGCCTGTCGCAACAGCGTCTCGTCGAACTTCTCGGCGGCACGCAGTTCGTTGCCCAGCTGGTGGATCTGCTGGAACTGATCGAGGAACCACGGGTCGATCTTCGTGGCGTCGAACAACTGCTCGAGAGTCGCACCGAGCGCGAAGGCCTTCTCGATGCCGTACATCCGGCCGTCCTTCGGGACCGAGATGTCCTCCAGCAAAGCCTCGAGGCTCACGGCTTCGACCTCGGGGCCGGTCCAGTAGCCCGCACGCTTGGTCTCGAGCGAACGCATGACCTTGCCGAAGGCTTCGGTGAAGTTGCGCCCGATCGACATCGCCTCGCCGACGGACTTCATCGTCGTCGTCAGGGTGCCGTCGGCGCCGGGGAACTTCTCGAACGCGAACCGAGGTGCCTTGACCACGACGTAGTCGAGCGTCGGCTCGAAGCAGGCCGGTGTTTCCTTGGTGATGTCGTTGACGATCTCGTCGAGCGTGTAGCCGATGGCGAGCTTGGCTGCCATCTTCGCGATCGGGTATCCCGTCGCCTTCGATGCAAGAGCCGACGACCGCGACACGCGGGGGTTCATCTCGATGACGACGAGCCGTCCGTCGGTCGGGTCCATGGCGAACTGGATATTGCAGCCGCCGGTGTCCACGCCGACCTCACGAAGGATGTCGATCGAGAGGTCACGCATCTTCTGGTACTCGCGGTCGGTCAGCGTCATGGCGGGAGCAACCGTGACCGAGTCCCCGGTGTGCACACCGACCGGGTCGACGTTCTCGATGGAGCAGACGATGACCACGTTGTCGCGGCCGTCGCGCATCAGTTCGAGCTCGTATTCCTTCCATCCGAGGATGGATTCCTCGATGAGCACGTTGGCCGTCGGCGACGCGGCGAGTCCGCCGCCGGCGATGCGTGCAAGGTCCTCGTCGTTGTAGGCCATACCCGAGCCGAGGCCACCCATTGTGAAGGACGGGCGGACGACGACGGGGAATCCGAGATCGGCGACCGTCGCCCGAACCTCGTCCATCGTGTAGCAGACAGCCGAACGAGCCGACTCTCCCCCGACCTTGGCGACGATGTCCTTGAACTTCTGCCGATCCTCACCGCGCTGAATGGCGTCGAAATCGGCACCGATGAGCTCGACGTCGTACTTCTCGAGAATTCCCTGCTCGTGCAGTGCCACCGCGGCGTTGAGCGCCGTCTGGCCGCCGAGCGTCGCCAGCACGGCGTCGATCGGGTTCCCCTGCAGAGCTTCGCGAGCGAAGATCTTCTCGATGAAGTCGGCCGTGATCGGCTCGACGTAGGTGGCGTCGGCGAACTCGGGGTCGGTCATGATGGTGGCCGGATTGGAGTTGACGAGGCTGACGCGCAGTCCTTCCTCGCGGAGCACCCGACAAGCCTGGGTTCCGGAGTAGTCGAACTCACAGGCCTGTCCGATGACGATCGGTCCCGATCCGATGACCAGGACGTGTCCCAGATCTGAGCGGCGTGGCATTACTTGTCAGCTCCCTCGAGGGTGGATGTGAACCGATCGAACAGGTAGGCGGCGTCGTGCGGGCCTGCCGCTGCCTCCGGGTGGTACTGGACCGAGAACGCGGTGCCGCTCAGCAGCTCCACGCCCTCGACCGTCCCGTCGTTGGCGCAGGTGTGGCTGATACGAGCCCGACCGAAGTCGGTGTCGAATTCCTCGCCCGCTTCGCCTTCGAGAGCGAACCCGTGGTTCTGGGCGGTGATGGCGATACGTCCGGTGGTGTGTTCGACGACCGGGATGTTCATGCCGCGGTGGCCGAACTTCATCTTGTACGTGCTACGCCCGAGCGCGCGTCCGAGGATCTGGTTACCGAAACAGATGCCGAAGAGCGGCAGCTTCCTCTCCAGCACCTCGCGAGTGAGCGCAACGTTGGCGTCGGCCGTTGCCGGGTCGCCCGGTCCGTTGGACAGGAACACCCCGTCCGGTTTCAGTTCCAGAATCTGCTCGATCGACGTGGCCGACGGGACGACGTGCACGCGGATACCGCGCTCGGCGAACATCCGTGGGGTGTTGGTCTTGATTCCCAGGTCCACTGCGACGACGGTGTAGCGGGCGTCGCCGCCCGTCGGCTCGATGACGTAACCGGACTTCGTGGTGACTTCACCCGCCAGGTCGGCGCCGAGCATGGAGGGCTGATCCAGGACCTGCTGCAGCATCTCGTCCTGGGTGCCCAGAGCGTCCCCGGAAAAGACGCCCGCACGCATGGATCCGCGTGTACGCAGGTGACGCACCAGTGCTCTGGTGTCGATCCCCGCGATGCCCACGACGCTCTGTGCTTCGAGCTGATCCTGCAACGAACCGGTCGCGCGCCAACTCGACGTGCGCCGAGCCGGGTCTCGAACGACGTAGCCGGCAACCCAGATCTTGTTGGGATCCTGAGCGCTGGCCGCTTCGCCGTCCTCCTGGTTCCAGCCTGTGTTGCCGATCTGCGGCGCCGTGGCGACGACGATCTGGCGGTGGTAGCTGGGATCGGTCAGTGTCTCCTGGTAGCCGGTCATGCCGGTGCAGAACACGGCCTCTCCGAGCGTCCGGCCCTGTGCACCGAAGGTGGTGCCGCGGAAGGTCCGGCCGTCCTCCAGAACAAGAACTGCGCTGCTCACGCCGTTGTCTCCTTCGAATCGTGTCGATCGGTATCGGTGTCCACCCAGATGGGGTAGACGAGTTTGTCGTCGGCGCGGAAGCCTGTGTCGATCTCGGTGCCGGTGGGAAGCGTCCAGCGGATGACGAGCAGTCCGTCCTTGCTCATGACCTTGCCCGCGAGCCCGCGTTCGGTTCGGATCACCGAGATGGACTCCTGCGGAATCCAGATTGTGGACTCCCCGGAACGCTCGAGCAGGATTCCTCGCTCGTGTCGGGACAGCTCACCGGTTGCGCGGTGGCCGATGTCGCCGACGGCGATGCGGTCCTGCCAGCTGGGGGCGATGGTGCTGCCCACGTACAGCCCGGTGGAGGGTTCGATCAGTGTCGCGCCGAGGTCGTCCGGGACCGGTGGGAACGAGCCGATCGAGTCGGCTTGACGCTTCTGCCTGCCTCGCCAACCCCAGAAGATGAGGCCGATCATCGCGATCCAGAACACGATGAACGCGATGACGATGAGAACTCTGTCCATTACTCGCTCACCTTCCGGTCATCGACACTGCCGAGTCCGAGACGGTCGGGGCGTCGAACCACACCGTCGCGAGCGGTGATTCGACCGCGCAGCAGCGTGGTGGTGACCTTGGCGGAGAAGGTCATCTCCTCGAACGGTGTGTTGTGCGACAGGCTGGCCAAGCCCTTGCCTCGCACCGTCCACGGCGAAGCGGGATCGACGAGGACGAGGTTGGCGACCTCCCCCACTTCCACGGGTCGTCCTTGATCCGGGAGGCCGACGATCTCGGCCGGACGCTCGCTCATCACCCTGGCAACACCGCGCCAGTCCAGCAGGTCGGTGTCCACCATCGTCTGCGCAACGATCGCAAGCGCGGTCTCGAGGCCCAGCATTCCTGGACGTGCCTGGGAGAATTCACAGCACTTCTCCTGCTCCGCATGCGGTGCATGGTCGGTCGCGACGCAGTCGACCGTGCCGTCGGCCAGTCCTCGCCGGAGAGCGTCGACATCCGATGCTTCCCGGAGCGGTGGGTTGACCTTGTTGATCGCGTCGTACGTCTCGAGCCGCGAATCGTCGAGCAGAAGGTGGTGAGGCGTCACCTCGGCGGAGATCGAAATCCCCTGCCCCCGCGCCCACTTCAGGATCTCGACCGTTCCGGCAGTGGACGCATGGCAGATGTGCGCCTTCGCACCCGCATCGCGCGCCAACAACGCGTCCCGGGCGACGATGGACTCCTCAGCGGCGCGTGGCCACCCGGTCAACCCGAGCCGAGCCGCAGTCGGGCCCTCGTGCGCCACGGCTCCGACGGTCAACCGAGGCTCTTCGGCATGCTGCGCGACGAGAACACCCAGAGAGCTCGAGTACTCGAGTGCCCGGCGCATGATCAACGGGTCGTCGACGCACTTGCCGTCGTCGGAGAACATCTTCACCTTGCCGACACCACCGGCCATGGTCGCCATCTCGGCGAGCTGAGTACCACCGAGCCCGACGGTCACCGCTCCGACGGGATGCACGTCGACCAAGCCGACTTCCTGCCCGCGACGCCACACGTGGTCGGTGATGACGACGGAATCGGCGACAGGCGCGGTGTTGGCCATCGCGAACACTGCGGTGTATCCGCCCAGTGCCGCGGCAGCAGATCCACTGTCGATGGTCTCGGTGTCCTCACGACCCGGCTCACGCAGATGTGTGTGCAGATCCACGAATCCGGGAAGCAGTATCTGCCCGCTCCCCTCGACGACCTCGGCATCGCCGGCGTCGAGATCGGTTCCGATCGCGGCGATCTGGCCGTCGGACACGAGAACGTCGGTGGCCGGTTGTTCCCCGTAGACGAGGACGTTGCGGAGCAGAACGCTCACAGCGCACCTCCGTCCGAGCCGACGAGCAATCGGAACAGCACCGCCATGCGCACATGAACTCCGTTCGTAACCTGTTGCAATACAGCAGTCCGCGGTGAATCCGCCACCGACGACGCAATTTCCATTCCGCGCAGCATCGGACCGGGATGCAGAACGACAGCGTGCTCGGGCAGAAGATCGAGCCGCTTCTGCGACAACCCGTAGGTGATCGAGTACTCCTTCGGCGACGGGAAGAACCCACCGTTCATACGCTCCGCCTGCACCCGCAACATCAGCACCGCATCGAGCGCGGGCAACTCGGCGTCGATGCTGTGAGACACCCGAACCGGCCACGTCGACGCTCCGACCGGAAGCAACGTGGGCGGCGCGATGAGCACGACCTCGGCCCCCAGCGTCGACAGCAGAATCGCATTCGACCGCGCCACACGACTGTGCAGAATGTCCCCGACGATTCCGATGCGCTTGCCTTCGATGTCGCCGAGCCGCTGCCGCAACGTCAACGCATCCAGAAGCGCCTGCGTCGGGTGTTCGTGAGTACCGTCGCCTGCATTGATGACCGACGGGCCGCCGGATGCGGAAGCGTCGAAGGACCCACCGGTTCCCAGCCCAGCCGTCCACTTCGCGATCTGGTGCGCAGCACCCGACGCAGGGTGACGAACGATCAACGCATCCGCGCCCGCCGCCCGCAACGTCATCGCCGTGTCACGAAGAGACTCACCCTTGGACACCGACGAGCTGCTGGCACTGACATTGATGACATCGGCACTCATCCACTTGCCCGCCACCTCGAACGACACCCTCGTCCGGGTCGAGTTCTCGAAGAACACCGTCATCACCGTGCGTCCCCGCAACGTCGGAAGCTTCTTCACCTCCCGGCCCAGCAACGCCTGCTCGAACCGGTCCGCGTCGTCGAGCAGTTCGGTCGCGCTCTCACGGCTCAGATCCGCAACCGACAACAAATGCTTCACCGGGCGTCCTTCCCGTCTTCTTCTCGCTCACTCCTGCGGACTCCGCTCCCGTCCGAAATGCTGACGCGATCGTGGCCGTCGTGCTCGACCAATTGCACCGACACGTCCTCGGTACGCGCGGTCGGTACGTTCTTGCCGACGTAGTCCGCCCGGAGGGGTAGTTCGCGGTGACCGCGGTCGACGAGGACCGCCAGTTGAACGGCACGCGGTCGACCGAGGTCCCGCAGTGCATCCAGGGCCGAGCGGACCGTGCGGCCGGAGAAGAGGACATCGTCGACGAGGACCACGAGGGCGTCGTCGATGCCGCCCGAGGGGACGGACGTACGTTCGAGGGGGCGATGCGGCTTGCCGCGAAGATCGTCGCGGTAGAGGGTGATGTCCAGCGAACCGACGGGCGGGCGGACGCCGGTGAACGTTTCGATCCGCTCGGCGAGGCGCTCGGCCAACGTGGTCCCGCGAGTCGGGATACCGAGGAGGACCACGCGGGGCGCATCCGCGGAGTCGAGTGCCGTCTTCTCGATGATCTGGTGTGCCATTCGAGACACGGTCCGACCAACGTCGGCGGCGGAGAGAAGCTCACGCGACGAGCCGGGTGACGGGGGATCAGGCGTCGAGGGATCGGGGGGCACAACGGACGCAGGCAAACTACGACCTCCTTCTCCGCCTCTCTGGACGGATCGTTAAAGGATGTCTGACGGTGTAACAGCCTAGCAACGACGCTCCCCGTCGGCGTAATTCGGGGAGCGTCGCGTGAGCGGTATTACTCGCTGTCGGTGCTGCTGTTCGCGTCGTCCCGGGAGGACACCGCAGCAGCAGCTGCGCGGACCTGTGGGGCGACGAGAACGATCTGGCCGAGAACACCGTTGACGAACGACGGTGAATCGTCGGTGGACAGCTGCTTGGCCAGTTCGACCGCTTCGTCGACAGCGACGACGGGAGGCACGTCGGTGGCGTGGAACAGTTCCCACACCGCGACACGAAGGATCGCCCGATCCACCGCGGGAAGCCTGTTCAGGGTCCAGTCGGTCAGATGATCGGAGATCACACTGTCCAGCCGGTCCAGGTTCTCCGCTACCCCGCCGACGAGAGTTTCGGTGTACTCGCTGACCGGCGCGATCGAATCGTCGCCGCGAGCGAGCTCGATGCGTTCCTTCGCCAGGTTCACAGGATCGGTGTCCCGAGCCTCGGCTTCGAACAGGAAGTCCACGGCCCGCTTGCGGGCCTTGTGGCGTGCACCGAGCTTCTTCACCGGCTCACCTTTGCCGGCCGAATGGTTCTTCTTCGACGACACGTCAGGAATTCACACGCCCGAGGTAGTTGCCGTCACGCGAATCGATCTTCAGCTTGTCGCCCGTGTTGACGAACAGCGGAACCGACACCTCGGCGCCGGTCTCGAGGGTGGCGGGCTTGGTGCCGCCGGTGGAGCGATCTCCCTGGAGGCCGGGATCGGTGTGCTTGACCTCGAGCTCGACCGTGACGGGCAGCTCGACGTACAGCGGTGCGCCCTCGTGCGTCGCGACCTGGACCTTCATGTTCTCCAGGAGGAATCGCGAGCTCTCGCCTACGGTGGCCTCGCTGATGGAGATCTGGTCGAACGTGTCGCCGTCCATGAACACGAAGTCCGAACCGTCGTGGTACAGGTACGTCATGTCGCGGCGGTCGACGGTTGCGGTGTCCACCTTGACGCCCGCGTTGAAGGTCTTGTCGACGACCTTGCCCGACAGGACGTTCTTCAGCTTGGTGCGCACGAACGCGGGGCCCTTGCCCGGCTTGACGTGCTGGAACTCGATGATCGACCACAGCTGGTTCTCGATGCTGAGGACAAGACCGTTCTTGAAATCGCTTGTGGAAGCCACTGGCTCTTACGTCTCCTCGTGTTTCTCGTGTTCAGGAACTGCCGTGCGTCACACGAGAGTAAGTTCCTTGCTGGTCATGGTCAGCAGCTCGGGACCGCCGTCACGGACGATGAGCGTGTCTTCGATCCGGACGCCACCGCGTCCCGAGAAATACACTCCCGGCTCGACGGTCACAGCTGCACCGCTCAGCAGTGTACCGGTGCTGGTGCGGGCAATTCCCGGCGCTTCGTGGATTTCCAGTCCGACGCCGTGGCCGAGCCCGTGGAGGAAGAACTCGCCGTAACCGGCCTCCTCGATCACCGAGCGCGACGCTGCGTCGACGGACGCCGTGCTCACACCAGGTGCAAGGGCGTCCCTGCCTGCCGTCTGCGACTGCAACACCAACGCGTACAGATCCTTCTGCCAGTCCTGCGGAGCGCCGATGACGAGTGTGCGCGTCATGTCCGAGTGATAGCCCCCGACCAGCGCTCCGAAATCGAACTTCACGAAGTCACCGGTCGCCAGGACCGCGGATGTCGGGCGGTGATGCGGAACGGCCGAGTTGGGCCCGGCTGCCACGATGGTCTCGAACGAGATTCCGTCGGCTCCGTGCTCGATCATCAGCGATTCCAGTTCTCGGGCGACCTCGAGTTCGGTACGTCCAGCAGCGACGGATCCACGCTCCACCAGCACCGCGAACGCGTCGTCCGCTGCCCGGCATGCATCGCGCAGCAGGGCTACCTCGTGCTCGTCCTTGACCATCCGCAGGTCCTCCACCAGACCGGGACTACGAACGAGATTCAGGGCGGAGTCGAGGCTCGTCCACGCCCGGTGCTGGTCGACCGTGACGACGTGGGATTCGAAGCCGATCGATGCGTTCCTGGGCGCGAGTTCGCCGCCCAGGAGGTACGACGCCGACGCGCGGTCGATCACGGCTCGCAGGTCCGGCACCTGATCGGCGACCTGGGTCACGTAACGCCCGTCCGTGCAGACGACCGTGTTGTCCTCGCGGCCCGGCGAATCGTGAATCGATACGATCAACGCGGCGTTGGACCCGGTGAATCCGGTGAGGTAGCGAATGTTGAGAAGGTCGGTGACGAGCAGGGATTCGAGATCGTTCGCTTCCATGCTTCGCCGAAGAGCGGCGCGTCTGCCGCTGTGATCTACAGGCATTCCTACAAACTACCGCCGGACAGTTCTGTGGGGTCGGACACACCTACCGGCGCGTAGGGCTAGGCTGTCCCCCATGACAGGGTGGGTGGTACGCGGAATCGGCATGTGCTTGATCAACGTGGGGGTGCGAATTCTTCTCGGCGTCACTGTGACTCAGTGGCCTCTGCACGGATCGCAACTCCGGTGGCTGGGCATCGCGGTGGTGTTGATCGCCGTCGTCGTCTGGGCGGGGCTGGACGGCATTCGGGACCGGCGGAAGAATCCCGATCCGGACTACGGCGAGGACTTGACCATGGTCTGGCTCAAGGCTGCGGCATTGGGCGGCCTGGCTGCCGGTCTGGTGACCTGGCTGGTCCAGCTCATCGTCGACTTCAGCGTCGGTCAGAACACCCTCTTCTTCGAACTGACCTCCGGGGCCGCGTTCACGGTGTTGGTCATCTTCATTCCTGCCACCATCGCGGTCTTCCTGGGTCGGCTTCTGGCGGGGCGAGAAGCCAACAAGAAACTTGCGGCCGCGGACGAGGAGCACGCCAAGGAACGGCACGACCGCCATCCGGTGGACAGCACCGCAGGTGCTCCTCAGCAGTCCGGACGGCATCAGTCCGGTCGCGATCAGGCGGGCCGAGAGCAATCGCAATGGTCGGGAGACAACTCCGACACCGAGGTCTTCCCGGCGGTAGAGAAAGACAGGTAGTCCCCTGAGCTGACCGGTGAGGGCATGTGTGCACGTGCACACATGCCCTCACTGGTCAGAGCGGACGGGTCAGAGCAGGTCGGTCAGAGCAGGATGCCGGTGGACGACGAACCCGAGTTGTCCTTCGCGATGGCCGAGTAGGCCGCCACCAGCAGGGACGGGTCCGGTCCTTCGAGACGACCCGGCTTGGCCAGCCCGTCGAGCACAACGAAGCGCAGCAGCCCCGCACGGTTCTTCTTGTCGGACTGCATTCCCTTGAGCAGGTCGCCGAAGGCGTCGCCGTCGTAGCCCACGGGAAGTCCCACTGCTTCGAGCACACTGCGATGACGGTCCGCGGTCGCGTCGTCCAGGCGGCCCGCGAGCCGGCCCAATTCGGCTGCGAACACCAGGCCCACCGCGACTGCTGCGCCGTGGCGCCAGCGGTACCGTTCACGTCGCTCGATCGCGTGGCCGAGGGTGTGCCCGTAGTTCAGGATCTCGCGCAGGTTGGACTCCTTGAGGTCCGCGGCCACCACGCGTGCCTTGACCTCGACGGAACGCCGAATCAGCTCGGGCAGCACGGTGCCCGACGGGTCGAGCGCAGCCTCCGGGTCGGCCTCGATCAGGTCGAGGATCACCGGGTCGGCGATGAAGCCCGTCTTGATGACCTCGGCGAGACCCGCGACGATCTCGTTGCGCGGGACCGTTTCCAGTGTGGCCAGGTCGACCAGGACCGCCGACGGCTCGTGGAACGACCCGACGAGGTTCTTGCCGGCCTCGGTGTTGATGCCCGTCTTGCCGCCGACGGCAGCGTCGACCATCGCAAGCAGCGTCGTCGGGACGTGGACGATCTTCACGCCGCGCATCCACGTCGCAGCGACGAAACCCGCCAGATCTGTGGCGGCACCGCCGCCGAGGCTCACCACAGCGTCGGATCTCGTCAGTCCGATTCGTCCGAGAACCTCCCAGCAGAAGCCGGCCACGGCAAGTTCCTTGCCGTCCTCGGCATCGGGGATCTCGATGCGGTGAGCATCGATTCCCTTCGCCGCCAACGACTCTCGTACTACTTCGGCGGTCTCGGCCAGCGGAGGTTGATGAAAGATGGCAACGGTCGCCACACCGGCGAGTTCGTCGACCAGATCGTTCAACAATCCCCGTCCGATGATCACCGGGTAGGGAGCAGCCGTTTCGACCATGACGCGCACAGGCTCGGTCATATCGGTCACCTCACACTTTTCTGCTCGTGGTACTGGGTCAGTTTCGAGACGACCTGCCCGACGACCCGCGCCGGACTTCGACCGTCGGTACGTACTCGAATGGACGCGACTCCGCGGTAGAGAGGTCGACGTGTTCGCATCAGATGTTGGTACTTCGCGCGTGGATCGGGCCCGGCCAACAGTGGCCGGGCGGTGTTCGCGCCGGTGCGCCGCAGGCCCTCGGCGACACTGATCTCGAGGTACACGACGGGCAACGGCGCCAGAAGTGCTCGGGTCCGTTCGGACAACACCGAACCACCTCCGAGGGAGACGACGCCGGAGTGCGTCGCCAACGCCTCTGCGACGACGGTCTCCTCGATGCTTCGGAAGGCCGGTTCCCCATCTTGCGAGAAAATGTCCGCGATCGTGCGCCCCGTGGTCCGTTCGATGGCCACGTCGGTGTCCAGAAGCTCGAGCTCCAGCGCCGCGGCGACCCGTCGACCGATCGTGGACTTGCCGGCGCCGGGCGGGCCGACCAGCACCGCGTACGGAGTCATCGCGGAGGTCGGGCAGCTGTGCCCTTCACGTAGTGATAGACGTTGCTGACCGTCTCCGCCAACGAATCTCCACCGAACTTCTCCAACGCTGCCTGCGCGACGACGAGAGCCACCATGGTCTCGGCGACGACCCCCGCGGCGGGCACGGCGCACACGTCGGAACGCTGGTGAATGGCGACGGCTTCGTCGCCGGTACTCATGTCGACCGTCGCGAGAGCACGAGGCACCGTGGAGATGGGCTTCATGGCCGCGCGGACGCGCATGGCTTCACCGTTGGTCATTCCGCCCTCGAGCCCACCGGCGCGGTTGGTGGAACGGAGAATGCCGTCGGGCCCGGGTGTCATCTCGTCGTGCGCGGCGCTGCCGCGTCGACGGGCAGTCTCGAAGCCGTCGCCGACCTCGACACCCTTGATGGCCTGGATCCCCATGAGTGCGGCAGCGAGCCGTGCGTCGAGCCGCCTCTCGCCGCTGACGAAGGACCCGAGACCCACGGGCAACCCGTGCACGACGACCTCGACGATTCCGCCGAGGGTGTCGCCGTCTCGCTTGGCTGCTTCGATCTCGGCGATCATCGATTCCTCGGCCGCCTTGTCGAACGCCCGCACCGGACTTGCGTCGATGGCGTCGAGGTCGTCACCGTGCGGCGGCGGGCCGACGTAAGGGTCGGAGGCACCGATGGAGATGACGTGCGAGACGACGTCGACACCGAATGCCTGCTTCAGGAATCGACGGGCGACGGTGCCGATCGCGACACGAGCCGCGGTCTCACGCGCACTCGCGCGCTCGAGAACCGGGCGGGCGTCGTCGAATCCGTACTTGAGCATGCCCGAGTAGTCGGCGTGGCCCGGCCGTGGGCGCGTCAGCGGTGTGTTGCGTGCGAGATCCGACAGGACGCTCTGATCGATGGGATCGGCCGACATGACCTGCTCCCACTTCGGCCACTCGGTGTTACCCACCTCGATGGCGATGGGGCCACCGAGGGTACGACCGTGCCGCACACCGCCGGTGATGGTGACCTTGTCCGCCTCGAACTTCATCCGCGCACCTCGGCCGTACCCAAGACGGCGACGAGCGAGTTGAGTGGCAATGTCCTCGGAGTTCACCTCGACGCCCGCCACCATTCCTTCGAGAATGGATACGAGAGCGGGACCGTGGGATTCTCCGGCAGTTATCCAGCGCAGCACAGCGACCATCTTTTCACGTCGGGGCCACGGTGATCGCCAGCAGGGTCGCCGCGCACATCGCCGGGCCGTGGGGCACTGCGACGTGGCGTCGCCCGGCGAGGACACAGGCCATCCCGGCCGCCCCGGTGAGCAGCGGCGCAGTCACGGCCGCCATGGCCCACGCGTCCACACCGAACTGTCCCGCGACGCCTCCGACGGTGAACGCCAACTTGACGTCACCGGCACCGAACGCGCGTGGCACCGCCAGGTGCACCACCAGATAACACCCGAACAATGCACCGGCGCCCGCGAACGTCGCACCGTACTCGTCACCGGTGACAGCCCATCCGATCAGTCCGGCCGCCCCGACGCCGGTGAGGAGGTTCGGGAGCCTGCGAGTCGCGAGGTCGACCGCGCTGGACACCACGCACCACAGGACGAACAGAGCGCACCACGTCACGGGAATCACTCTGGACCGAGCACCCGAGGGAGCCGACGCGACGTCCCAGCTCGGACATTGCCCTGTGCACAACCGCCGACCTGTGGACAACGCGCAGGCTGTTCACCGGACGGCGCTACGGCGCGGCGAGGGCGGCGCGCATCTCGTCCTTGGGTGCGGGCCGACCCGTGAACTGCTCGACCTGCCCGTACGCCTGGTTCAGCAGCATGGCCAGACCGGAGACGACGGTGCCGCCTGCGCCGCGGACTGCGTCGGCCAACGGAGTCGGCCACGGGTCGTAGATCGCGTCGAGGACGACGGGAGCCTGCGCCATCGCGTGTGCGTACGGTGCGGCGCCGTTCGCCGGAACGGTACTGACCAACACCGACGACGCAGCCGCAGTGTCGGCCAGTTCGGGATCGTCGACGGCCAGAAAAGCTGCGCGCACTCCCGACGCCGCCGCGCAGTCGAGGGTGTCCTGTGCTCTCTCACGCGAGCGTGCGACGACGGTGACCGATGTCGCGCCCAATTCGGCCAGGGCGACGATCGCCGGCCGTGACGTGCCACCGGCTCCGACGACGGTGACGGCCGTTCCCGTCAGATCGTCGGTCCCGGCTTCCCTCAACGCCCCGAGCACACCGTCGACGTCGGTGCAGTCAGCTCGCCAGTGCCCGTCGACGCGAACGAGCGTGTTGGCCGATCCAGCGAGCACAGCACGTTCGGTGCGTTCGTCGGCGTAGGTGAGGGCCGCGACCTTGCCCGGCATCGTCACCGACAGACCGATCCAGTCGGAGGCGAGCCCGTCGACGAGCCCGGGAAGCTGCTCCCCCGTGCATTCGATTCTCTCGTACGTCCAGTCGGTCAACCCGAGGGCGGCGTACGCAGCACGGTGGAGAAGCGGAGACTTCGAGTGCCCGATGGGGCTCCCCAGAACAGCAGCATGCACCGATCAGCGGCCGCTCTCGAGGAAGCCGTCCTCGACCAGTCCGATGTTCGCAAGGTGCTCGTCGTAGCTGCGGGTGAACAGCGTGTCGCCCGCCGCGTTGATGGTGACGAAGTACAGCCAGTCACCGTCGGCCGGCGCTTCGACCGCTTCCACCGCCGCGACGCTCGGCGCGGCGATCGGAGTGGCCGGGAGTCCTTCCATCGCATAGGTGTTCCACGGAGTAACGGTCGCCCGGTCGAGGTCGGTCGTCGCGACCTCGGTGGTGTCGAGCGCGTAGTTGACCGTCGAGTCGAACTCCAGCTTCTGAGGCTCGGCCAGGCGGTTGATGATCACCCGCGCGACCTTGCTGAAGTCCGCAGGCAACGACTCACGTTCGACGAGGGATGCGGCGACCAGAGTCTGATACGGATCGAGGCCGGAATTGGTTCCGGCGGTCAGGATTCCGGTGCTCTCGTACGTAGCGGCGCTCTCGGACACGAGCTGACTCAGGATCTCGCCCGGCGTGGCGGTGGGATCGATGTCCCAGCTGCCTGCCGCGATCAGTCCTTCGAGTTGACGATCACGATCGGGGACCCCACGTACCTGATCGGTTGCCCATGCCGGGACCCCCAACGCAGTCGGGTCGTCGACGCCACCCGCGGCGTTGAAGTCCTCGTACGAGATGCAGGTGGGGGTTCCGCTTCCCGTCGCGTCGACGCAACTGGCCTCGGACAACAGCGTGTAGATGCCCTTCTTGACCGCGTCGGTGTTGACGTCACGCGAGTCGTGCAGCTGGCGTCCCTCGGAGATCACCACACTTCCGACGCGCGACGCCGGGTCCACCAGAGTGGCGACGGCTTCGGATGCCGGCACATTGCTGGGCAGCAGGTAGTAACCCGGCTGCACCGACGCCATCGCGGAGTTCTGGACTGCGGCGCCCATGAACGCCCCCTCGCTGGCGACGACTCCCTTGGCGACGGCCTCGCCGCCGATCTGCTGCGCCGTGTCACCGGGATGGACCCGGACGACGACGGAGTCTCCGCGGGCACCGGCCGGGTAATCCTCCGCGACGACAGCGCCACCGGAGAACCGGTCGTACACGAAGTAGCCTCCGCCCGCGAGCACGAGAATCAGGACGAGGCCGAGTGTGGCCCCGATGATGCGGCCGCGCTTGCGCCGGCTACCGGCTTTGCGTGCGTGCCTTGTCTGCGCCCTGCTCCGGCCGACCTCCTGCGGCAGGCCTCTGGGGGCAGCGCCCTCGTGTACGGCACGATGGAACTCGCTGCCCTCCCCGGTCGGGTAGCCGATCGGATCGGTGTGGGCCTCGTCCTCGTGCTGCCTGTAGTTCACTCGCCGACCTCCGGGATGCGACTCTGCTCTTCCGACGGGGTGGAAACTGGGTGTTCTTGCCGAGCGAGATGCGCCGAACGTTCGTCCAGCCATCCCTGAAGGATTGCGACGGCCGCGGCCTGATCGATCACGCCGCGTTGGGCTTTCGCGCGAACGCCGCTGTCGCGCAGCGCACGCGACGCCGTCACCGTGGTGAGTCGTTCGTCGGCCATACGGATCGGAACGTCCGGTATGTGCCGTGCGAGTACGCGAGCGAAACCCTCGGCTGCTTTGACGGCGGAGCCGCTCTCGCCGCGCAACGTCCGCGGCAACCCGACGACGATCTCGACGACCTCGTATTCGCGGGCGAGCTCGACGACACGAGCGACATCGGATGCGTCCGCGCCTTTCGCCTTGGCTCTGGCCACGGTCTCGACCGGAGTGGCCAGTACGCATCCCGGGTCGCTCGATGCGACACCGATACGGACACTGCCGACGTCGATCCCGAGCCGTCTCCCTGGTCCCGGGTCGTCGAACCCTGGCCGATCCGGCGTCCGACCGGCGCCGGATCGGGCTGTGGATTCACTCACGATCAGGCGTCGACTGCTTCGGAGATACGAGCACGGACGGCCACGAGGGCCTGGGCGATGCCGTCCGGATCGGATCCGGAACCCTGCGCGGAATCGGCTTTACCGCCGCCACGTCCGCCGATCGCCGGACCGAAACTGCCGACGAGTTCGCCTGCCTTCACGCCTGCGTCCTGAGCGGCCTTGTTGGTGACGACGACGAACGGCACCTTGCCGTCCACCGAGCCGAACAGCACGACGACCGCCGGGTCACTGCCGAGCCTGCCTCGTACGTCGGTCGCAAGGGTCCGCAGGTCGTTTCCGCCCACACCGTCCGGTGCCCGAGAGATGACCGCCCGAACGCTGCCGATCCGCTCCGCGCCGGCGGCCAGATCCCCGGCCGAGGACAGAACCGCAGCAGCCTTGACGGCCTCGAGCTCCTTCTCCGCCACGCGGAGCTTCTCCACCAGCGTCTCGATTCGGGCCGGCACTTCCTCGCTCGGAACCTTCAGGGACGACGCAACTCCCGCGAGAAGCGCACGTTCCTTCGCCAGGTACCGGTACGAATCGAGTCCGACGAATGCCTCCACGCGGCGCACACCCGACCCGACCGACGACTCTCCCAGCAATGTGACGGGCCCGATCTGCGAGGAATGCTCGACGTGCGTGCCGCCGCACAGCTCCATCGAGAACGGCCCGCCGATCTCCACGACACGCACCTCGTCGCCGTAGTTCTCACCGAACAGCGCCATCGCGCCCATCGCCTTGGCACTCGCGAGATCAGTCACGGACGTGTTGACCGCGAAGTCGGCGCCGATCGCATCGTTCGCGACGGCTTCGATGTCGCTTCGCTGCGATTCCGTCAGCGCACCCTGCCACGAGAAGTCGAACCGCAGATAGCCGGGCTTGTTCAGCGAACCGGCCTGAGTTGCGTTGGGGCCCAGAATCTGTCGGAGTGCGGCGTGCACCATGTGCGTACCCGAGTGGCCCTGCGTCGCGCCCTTGCGCCACGCCGGATCGACGGACACACGTACCACGTCGCCTTCGGTGATCTGCCCTGTCTGCACCGTCACCTTGTGCGTCCACACCTTCTTGGCGATCTTCTGCACATCGTCGACCTCGACCGACAGTCCAGGCGCCGTGATGGTGCCGATGTCCGCGATCTGACCACCGGACTCCGCATACAGCGGACTCCGGTCGAGGATCACCTCGACAGATTCCCCGGCAGTGGCCGTCGGGACACGGACGCCGCCGGAGATCAGGGCGAGAACGTTCGCCTCCGAGGACAACTCGTCGAACCCGGTGAACTCGGTCGGCCCACGATCGACGAAATCCTTGTACACCGACAGGTCGGTGTGCGCATGCTTGCGGGCCCGGGCGTCGTCCTTGGCGCGTTGACGTTGCTCGGCCATGAGCGACCGGAACCCGTCCTCGTCGACGGTCAGCCCCGCCTCCGACGCCATCTCGAGCGTCAGGTCGATCGGGAATCCGTAGGTGTCGTGCAGCGCGAACGCTTCGGCACCGCCGATCGTCTTCCTGCCCGAGGACTTGACCGTCTCCGCGGCCGTGTCGAACAGCTTGGACCCCGAAGTCAGGGTCTTCAGGAACGCCGTCTCCTCGCCGACCGAGACGTTGAGGATGCGGTCGAACCCGGAGACCAACTCGGGGTACGACTCGGCCATCGTGTCTCGGACGACGGTGATCAGCTGAGCCATCGTCTGATCCGGTGCACCGAGCAGACGTGCGGACCGCACGATTCTGCGCAGCAGACGCCGCAGTACGTAACCGCGTCCGTCGTTGCCGGGGTTGACTCCGTCGGAGATCAGCAGTGCCGCCGTGCGGGCGTGGTCCGCGATGACACGAAAACGAACATCGTCGGTGTGATCGACGCCGTACGTGCGTCCGCTGAGTTCCTCGGCCTTGGCGATGACCGGACGTACCAAGTCGGTCTCGTACACGTTGTCGACGCCCTGCAGCAGGAACGCGACACGCTCGACGCCCATGCCGGTGTCGATGTTCTGCTTCGGCAGCGGACCGAGGATCTCGAAGTCGTCCTTGCTGATCCCCTGGCCGCGCTCGTTCTGCATGAAGACGAGGTTCCAGATCTCGATATAGCGATCCTCGTCGGCCTCGGGACCACCGTCGACTCCGTACTCGGGGCCACGGTCGTAGTAGATCTCGGAGCACGGACCGCACGGCCCGGGGATGCCCATCGACCAGTAGTTGTCCGCCATGCCGCGACGCTGGATCCGCTCGTCCGGAATCCCGGCGAGTTCCTTCCACAGCGCGATTGCCTCGTCGTCGTCGAGGTACGCCGTCACCCAGATGCGCTCGGGATCGAACCCGTAGCCACCGTCCTCGACGCTTCCCGTCAGCAGCGACCACGCGAACTTGATGGCGTCACGCTTGAAGTAATCGCCGAACGAGAAATTGCCTGCCATCTGGAAGAAGGTGTTGTGGCGCGTCGTGATCCCGACGTTCTCGATATCCAGTGTGCGGACGCACTTCTGGACGCTGGTGGCCGTTGCGTACGGCGGAGTCTGCTGACCCAGGAAGTACGGAACGAACTGCACCATGCCCGCATTGACGAACAGCAGGTTGGGGTCGTCGAGCACGAGCGAGGCACTGGGCACTTCGGTGTGCCCCGCCTTCACGAAGTGGTCGAGGAAGCGCCTGCGAATGTCATGGGTTTGCACTGGTACAGGTTAACCGGAGAACCACGGCGCCCGCGCATGCGCCGCGACCTGCGCGTCATCCACCGCGCACGATCCTGCGGAGCTTGCCGACGCGTGTGCCGATCTCCCGTTCGACTCCGTGATCGGTGGGTTCGTAGTAGTTCACCCCGACCAGCTCGTCGGGCGGGTACTGCTGACGAAGAACCCCACCGGGATCGTTGTGCGGGTACTTGTATCCGACCGCGTTGCCGAGCGCCTCGGCGCCCTTGTAGTGGCCGTCACGAAGATGAGGAGGGACGGTGCCGGACTTCCCTGCCGCGACGTCGGCCATGGCCGCACCGAGTGCAGCGATCACAGCACCCGATTTGGGTGCCGTCGCCAGATGGATGGTGGCCTGAGCCAGCGCCAGCCGCGCCTCCGGCATACCGATCATCTGCACCGCCGTCGCGGCGGCCGTCGCGGTCTGAAGCGCAGTGGGGTCTGCCATACCGACGTCCTCGCTCGCATGAACGACGAGTCGCCTGGCGATGAACCGAGGGTCCTCCCCTGCCGTGATCATCCGTGCCAGATAATGCAGTGCCGCATCGACATCCGACCCACGAATCGATTTGATGAACGCGCTGATGACGTCGTAGTGCTGGTCTCCGTCGCGGTCGTACCTCACCGCCGCCTTGTCCACGCTCGCTTCGACGGTCGCCAGATCCAGCACCGGCCCGGTAGCCGCACCCGCCGCTGCCTCCAGCGCGGTCAGTGCGCGTCGGGCATCACCTGCAGCGAGTCGGACGAGATGTTCCATCGCGTCCTCGTCGATGGACACCGCACCGTCGAGTCCGCGTGGATCGTTCGCAGCGCGGGTCAGCAACATCTCGATGTCCGACGACGCGAGAGGCTGCAACTGCAGCACGAGCGACCTCGACAGCAACGGTGACACCACCGAGAACGAGGGATTCTCCGTCGTCGCGGCGACCAGAAGCACGATGCGGTTCTCCACCGCGGCGAGCAACGCGTCCTGCTGTGTTTTGGAGAACCGGTGTACCTCGTCGATGAAGAGGACGGTCTGTTCACCCGCAGTCAATCGACGTCGCGCGAGATCGATGACCCCGCGGACTTCCTTCACGCCGGCCGACAACGCGGACAGGGCCTCGAACTTTCGTCCGGTTGCGCCCGAGATGAGCGAGGCGAGCGTGGTCTTGCCCGTCCCCGGAGGTCCGTAGAGCATGACCGACGACGCGCCGGAACCGTCGACGAGCCGGCGCAGCGGTGCTCCCGGCTTGAGCAGATGGCTCTGGCCGACGACCTCGTCCAGCGTGACGGGGCGCATCCGCACCGCCAACGGCGCCTCGGGTGGCGTGTACGGACGCGCCTGAAACGACTGTTCGGGGACCGAATCCAGCTCACCCGGGGTGGATGGCTCGTCGGTCGGCGCGTCGAACAGACCGTGTTCGTCGTTGTCGTCGAGACCGGAGCCGAAACTCGCGTTCATTCCCCGATCAGCGATCCCACTTGCTCTCCAGCGCCGTGACGACGCGGAGGGCGAACGCGGCGACATCGGTGTCACCCGTCCGAGTTGCTTGGTCGACGAGGACGTTCCATCGAGAGATGAGCGCATCCGAACGCGGCACCGACAGATGATGCGCGCGCGCAGCAGCGATACGGGTGTGGTCGTTCGGGAGGAACCAGTACGTCGTCAACCAGACCCAGATGAGCTGCGCATCCAGGATCTTCGACGCCAGAACACCGTCGTCGGCCAGATGCGGCCAGATGCCGACGACCTCGGCGCGCCACGCGTCGATCATGGCCTGCGCTCGGTCGGCGGACAGCTCGAAGTGGCACAGGCAGCCGGGGAACGACGCCAGCGCGTACGTGATGTCCAGTGTGGCGTCGCGGAAGCCACCCCACTCGTAGTCCAGGAAGCGGACACCTTCCTCGTTGACGAGGATGTTGTCCGGGCAGAGGTCGGACGGACTGAAAGCACGAAACGCACCGTGGGCGAACAGACGGCCGCTGCGCTCGACACGTTCACGCACAGCATCCGGAGTGTCGGTGATGCCGAGGTCCTCCTCGAGCATCCGGGGGACGGCGACGAGCGCGTCGGGGATCTGCGCCGAGATACCGTCGGCACTGGTCGGTACACCGGCCCGACGGAGCAGTGCCGCGAAATCGTCTTCTCGGCCCACCGTCGCAGCGTGCATACGCCCGAGCGCCTGCGCCATGGCCATCAGCGAGTTGGTGACCGACGCTGCATCGGAGTGCTTCAGTAGCGCCGTGATGGGGCTCGCGTCGCCGAGATCGCTGAGAATCAGCAGACGTGCACCCAGATCGTAGGCGAGCAGATCCGGACCTGGCCTGCTGTCGGTGGCGAGTGCCGTGGCGAATTGATACGACGCGGCTTCCCGAAGAAACGCCGAGGGGCCACCGGACTCGGTGTCGGCCGCCGAGTCGACCTCGGGACCGAGATCGGCAGACGCTTCCCTGACCTGCTTGATCACGAGAGTGCGTGGCAGCTGAAAGGGGTTTTCCGCCACCCGAACTCGGAGGACGGTTGCTTGACCACTGCCTCCGAGATCGACTGGGTCCACCAGCCTGACAGGTGCGCCGGTGCGCCTCGTCAGCAGGTGCTGAGCGGCGGCCACCACCTCGGATACAGGGTCTGCCAATGTTGCGGTCATCGGCTACCAAGATACCCGGTAGTTCCGACAGACTGTGGCGCCTGACGGCACCTACTGGAGGAACCTACGTACCGATTTCGTCACGACGCAGGAAAACCGACCGGAGCGACGTCCACGGACACCGAGATGCTGCTTTCCTCCGCCTCGGTGTAGATGACGCCTCGTAGTGGCGGAACGTCGGCGTAGTCACGGCCCCACGCCACCGTCGTGTACCGCTCGTCGACGAGTTGGTCGTTGGTCGGGTCGAAGGCGAGCCATCCAGCCGCGCCGGTCCACACGGCAGCCCAGGCGTGGGTGGCGTCCACCCCGATCATCCGTTCCTTGCCCGGTGGGGGTTCGGTGGCCAGGTAGCCGGACACGTATCGAGCAGCAAGACCTTTCGCCCGCAGGCACGCGATCGCGAGCCTGGCGAAATCCTGGCACACGCCCGATCGCGCCTCGAGCACGTCCGCGACTTTCGTCGACACCGTCGTGGAGCCGGACTGGTAGGTGAAATCGGTGAAGATGCGGTGCGTCAGATCGACGATCGCCTCTCGGAGTGGCCGACCTGCCGGAAAGCTCGCCTCCGCGTACGCCACGACGCCGTCGGTGATCTCCGGCGTGACGAGGTCGAGAACGAACTCCACGGCCGTGGCACGTGCACCGGACGCGGTGTACTCCCCCGGTGCCTGCGGCCTGGCCGTCTCCCACGGTTCCGTCGCACCCGACTCCAGGTCCCGAGTGGACGGCTCGTCGACCTCCACGAGCGAATCGGCGGTCACGACCAGTCTGTCGTGGTCGCTCGTCACGTGGAAGTACACGTCCTCGTTTCCGAAGACATCGACGCCGTAGGACTGATCCGTCGGCGCCGGCTGCACCTCGACCGACTTCTCGAGGCAACGCTGACCCTCGAACTCCCGCGGAGCGAGAAACCCGCGTCCGTACGACGAGGTCACGCGATCCGAATACGTGTAGGTGGTGATGTGCCGGATTCTGTACCGCCTGCTCATCGGAAATCACCACTTCCCGTCGTCTGACGTTGCGAGAGGTTACCGGCGACCGTCCCCCACAGCGGCTGAGTCCCGCCGGGAAGCACCATGTGCGTCGCAAGCACCACACGAGAGAGTTCCTCGAGCTGATCGTGAATGCCGTCCACCAACTCGACGAGGTCCACCCGCCTGCCCGAGGCGTCGACGCTTTCGAGGTCGCCCGGATCCACGCGTCGCAGCCGCACCGCGATCTGTTCGACGAGTTGTTCCGCCCGCGACGTGCCCGACGCGTCGGGAAGCGCTCCGAGATCGTCCTTGACTCGATCCAACTGATAGACCAACGATCGTGGGTTGTATTCGTCGAACAACAGCAGCTGCGCGACGGCGGCGGGGCGTGCACGGCCCCGGTTGCGGCGACGATAGATCACCGACGATTCCGCCGCGCCGAGCACGGAATCGATGACCGCCTGCTCGGTCGACGGTGTCAACGCATGGCTCAGCGTGGCGGACAGCAGTGCCGTCAGCTGAAGCCCGCGCTCGATCCGGCGGCCGCAGTCCATCAGGTACCAGCCCGCGTCACGCACCATCGACTCGGACGCCAGACCGGACAGTGACAGCAGACCGCGCAGCACCGAAGACTGCGACGCCGCCAGTTGTGCGCCGTCGGCGGTGTCGGTGTCGGCTAGCTCGCCCAGCGCTGCCTCGATCCGGCTCAGAACAGCCCAGGTGTCGTTCGACAGCTGATCCCTGACACCTCGCGCGGCTTGCTGCAGACGATCCACCGACTGTGCGACCGAGCCGAGTCGGTCCACGTCGAGCATCAGCGACCGAAGCTCGGCGACCGCGTCGGCGCAGACGTCCTCGTCGAAGAAGCCGGGGCCGGTACGAGACACCTTCGTCACGGCCTGCAGCAGGATGGGCAGGCTGTCGCTGCCGTCCAGCCACGGCATCGAGCGGTAATCCTGGTGTCGTTCGCGCGCCGCGATCAACAGACGTGTCATGTCCTCGGCGCGTTCGCTGTAGCGCCCGAACCAGAACAGATCGCCGAGCACGCGGGGCGAGCTGACGACGTCGACGTTCTCGGTCGCCGCGTACTGCGGCAACTCCTCGACCGAGGCGGGCGGCGTGTGGGCAGCCGAATCGGCCGTGGTCACCCGCTCGGCGGAACGCACCCACACGTCCTTCGACGCCACCGCGATCAGCGGGTCCGCCACGGGCGAGGTGACCAGGACCTGCCCCAGGCCGCCCGTCATCGGCGTGTATCCCGTTCGCTGGGCGACGCTGAACAGCCTCATCCCGACTTCGGCGGCACCGATCGTGCCGCCGAAACCCGACCCGGCGGGTGCACTGGAGAACTCGGGGACTTCCTGACCGACCCACGTCCACGGCTCGGCACGCAGACGATCGACGAATTCGCCTGCCGCGGCATCGGTCAGGTCGTGGCCGACGACTGTGTCACGAGTCGTCACGGATCGGAAGATCAACGAGCGAACGCCTGCCGTCAGACGCGAGACCCCGTGCTGCTCCCCGCCCCAGATCGACGGCGTCGACTCGAGCAGCAGGTCCTCGTCGAGCAACGCACGACTCAGCGCGGGTAGAAGAGAAGGAAGTGCCGGATTCTCGAGCACACCACTGCCGAGGGTGTTGACCACGGTGACTGCACCGCGACGTAGAACCTCGACCAGCCCCACGACACCCAACCGCGAATCGGGACGCAGATCCAACGGGTCGGTGAACTCGGCGTCGACGCGCCGCAGGACCACGTCCACCCGGCGAAGTTTGCCGAGCGAACGCATCCACAGGTATCCGTCGCGCACCACCAGATCGGCGTTCTCCACCAGCGGGAACCCGAGCACAGTGGCGAGGTACGCCTGGTCGAAAGCCGTCTCCGAGTGCGATCCGGGACTGAGGACCACGACGACGGGGTCCTCGGCAGCCGCGGGGGCGGCGTCGATGAGCGCAGACCGGACAGCGCGAGCGAACGTCGACAACGGGCGCGGATTCGTGTCCTGGAACAACTCGGGCGTCGCCCGCGACATCACACGGCGGTCCGCGAGCGCGTACCCGATTCCCGACGGCGCCTGTGTTCGATCGGCGACCACTCGGAACCGACCGTCGGATGCCCGGCCCACGTCGGCGGCGTGGAAGAACAGTTGCCGTGGACCTGGCACGGTGATCCCGTGCGCCTCACGGACGTACCCGGGGTCGCCGAACACCAGTTGCGGAGGAATCACACCGTCGGTGACCGTGCGCATGTCGCCGTAGAGATCGGTGAGAACTGCATCGAGCAGACGCGCGCGCTGGATCAGTCCGGCCTCGAGAACATCCCAGTCCTCGGCGGCCAGCACCAGCGGAATGCCGTCGAGGCCCCACCTCACCGGAGTCGTGAGCGCCTCGGACGCCCCCACCGACACGGGGTTGTACGTGATCCCGTGCTCGTCGACGAGGCTGCGAACTCGATTCTGCAGGGCGCGTTCGCCTCCGCGACCGGCCCGATCGAGCCCGACGATCAGTTCCGACCACTGCCGACGGAGGCCCGAGACTTTCCCGTCTCTCTCGCCGGCGCCGTCACTCAGCAGTTCGTCGTACCGGTCGTCCGAACCCGGCAACCCGCGCCGACGGCTGCGATACGCCTCGACCGCTTCCGTCGACGCGAATCCGACCGTCGAACCGGGCGCACCCGACGACGTCACCGACTCGGGCGACGCGCCGACAGGGGCCGCGCTGCTCGGTGTCGCATCCACGGGCACCATCGAGTCGTCATTCCTTCCGTCGGGCGTCGCGGGTGGCCGCGCGGGCCACTAGCCGGCGTAGACACCCGTACGCCGGAGATCCAACATGCCAGGCGCCGTCACGTCGATCGATTGGCGCGCCTGCAACTCGAGCAATCTTGCTACGTCCACCTTGCCGGAGGTGAACCCGCCCTCCTCGAATCGACCGTTGCGGCGCGCCTCGGCCTCGACCGAGTTCACCGGCGGCCCGTCGTAGGACCGCCCACCTGGATGAACCACGTGGTAGGTGCAGCCTCCGACTGCTCGTCCCGTTTGCTTTTCCACGAGGTCGAACCGAAGCGGACTCTGTACCTCGATGGTCGGGTGCAGTGCACTCGGCGGCTGCCACGCCCGGTAGCGGACGCCGGCGACCTGAACGTCCTGCCGTTCGGTCCGCAGCATCGGCACCGGAACCCCGTTGCACGTGACCATGTATCTGCCATCGTCCGCACCGGCGATCTTCACCTGAAGCCGCTCGACGGACGAGTCGACGTACCGGGCGGTGCCGGACGACGTCGACTCCTCACCCAGTGTGTTCCACGGTTCGATCGCGCCGCGCAGTTCCAATTCCGCATCACCGATCACGGTGGTCCCCAACCGCGGAAACCGGAATTCGGTGAAGGGGTCCAGCCAGCTGGTGTCGAATTCGATATCGTGCTCTCTCAGGTCCTCCGCGACTCGGCCGATGTCGCTGATCACGAAGTGCGGCAACATGTATCGGCCGTGCAGGTTCGACCCGTGCCGAATCAGCGGCGCGTCGAGCGGTGTGTCCCAGAACCTCGACACCATCGACCGCACGAGCAGCGACTGCACCATCGCCATCTGGTGGTGCGGCGGCATCTCGAATCCGCGCAGTTCCAGCAGACCCAATCGGCCGCGTGTGCTGTCCGGGCTGTAGAGCTTGTCGATGCAGAACTCCGCACGGTGTGTGTTGCCGGTGATGTCGGTCAGCAGATGGCGAAGCGCGCGATCCACCACCCACGGCGACGCAGTCCGGTCCGACCCCGTCAACCTCTGGATTTCACTGAACGCGACCTCCAGTTCGTACAGCGCCTCTTCGCGGCCCTCGTCGGCGCGCGGCGCCTGCGACGTCGTTCCGATGAAGCGACCCGAGAACAGATACGACAACGACGGATGTCGCTGCCAGTGAGTCAGGAGCGACACCAGCAGGTCCGGTCGGCGCAGAATCGGCGAATCCGACGGCGTGACGCCACCCAGAGTGATGTGGTTGCCGCCGCCGGTCCCCCGCGTCGTGCCGTCGTTGTCGAATCCTTCCGTGCTCAGCCGTGATCGGCGTGCTTCGCGGTACAGCGTCTCCATCAGCTCGTTCTGTTCCGCCCAGGACGACGACGGTTGAACGTTCACCTCGATGACGCCGGGATCGGGGGTGACTGTCAATGTCTGCACGCGTGGATCCGACGGAGGTCCGTAGCCCTCGATGACGACGGGCGTCTCGATCGCCGACGCGGCGTCCTCCACCCGAGCGACCAGATCGACGAAGTCCTCCAACCGGTCCACGGGAGGCATGAACACATGCAGGATGCCCTCCCGCACTTCGGCGACGAGCGCCGTCACGCCGTTGCCGCCGACGACGCCCCGATTCGACTCGTTCGCCAGTGCGAGTCGCGCGTATCGCGCCTCGGCCGGGTCGACGGGCCGAGGTGGACGCTGCGTCATCTGACGCGCAGGCAACGGATCCTTGCGGTCGGTCGGGTCCGACGGATTCTCCGGCGGACCACCGGTCCACGAGATGGCACTGAGCGGAAGCCGCAAGCCTGCGGGCGAGTCGCCCTCCAGAAGCACGATGCGACCACGGCGGAGAGTCCAATCCGCGCTGCGCCACCTCGTGCCGTCGGGAGTTCTGCCGATGGGCAGAACGAACGCCGCTGGTTCGTCGGTACTGGACTCGAGCTTCGCCAGCAACGCCGCACGGGCGTCCGGGGTGTCGGTGCCGGGTTCGATGTCGGCGTCGACGGGCGGATCGCCGTACGGCTGCCGGACGTAGTCGAGTAGCCGCACCAACGGATCCTCGAACGCCGGTCGTGCCTGCTCTGCCGGTAATCCCAGGCCTTCCACCAGTTTTTCCACCAGAGCCCGGGACGCGGAGTTGTCCACGTCGGCGGGCCGCTCGTCGGCAGGAAGCCACGGATCGGCGATCAGATCGGAGTCGCTCCACAACGATTCACCGTCGGTCCGCCAATACAGACCGACCTGCCACCGCGGCAACGGCTCACCGGGGTACCACTTGCCCTGGCTGCGTTGGACCAACCCGTCGGGTGCGTAGATGGTGCGCAGACGCTCGGCGAGTGCGCTGGCCAGGATTCGCTTGTGCGGACCGTCGGCGGTGGTGTTCCATTCGGGCGCGTCCTGATTCTCGATGGCGACGAACGTCGGCTCACCTCCCACCGTCAATCGAATGTCCTGCGCACTCATGCGGGCATCGAGCGTCGATGCAGTCCGCCGGATGGCGTCCCACTGCTCCTGGGTGTACGGCAGTGTCGTGCGCGGGTCCTCGTGTACCCGAACCACGGTGTTGGAGAAGTCCAGCTCTGCAGTGCATTTGCTCGTGGCGCCGGAAATGGCTGCCGCCGTGGACGGGTGCGGCGTCGCCGACAGAGGGATGTGGCCTTCGCCCGCGAACAATCCGGAGGTCGGGTCCATCCCGACCCACCCCGCACCCGGGAGGTAGACCTCCGTCCACGCGTGGAGGTCCGTGAAGTCGGCTGCAGGCCCGGACGGACCGTCGAGAGACTTCACGTCGGACGCGAGCTGCACGAGGTACCCGGACACGAACCGCGCGGCCAATCCCATCTGGCGCAGAACGGACACCAGCAACCACGCCGAGTCTCGACACGAACCGACAGCTGTGGTCAGCGTGTGGTCCGGGCTCTGCACACCCGGTTCCATCCGCACCGAGTAGCCGACGTCGCCGAGGACGGCTTGGTTCGCCATCACCAGAAAATCGATGGTGCGCAGCGTGTCACCGCGTTCGCGTGCGGCCGCCTCCAACTTCTCCACCCACGTGGACACGACCGGCCCTGGGCCACTTCCTTCTTCGTCCTCGTCGACGGGCCGCAGATACGGCTCCAGATCCGGCAGGTCCGCCTTGTCGTACTGAAAACCGAAATGCTCCGCCCAGTCCTCGACGAAGAAGTCGAGCGGGTTGATGACGGCCATGTCGGCGACGAGCCCGACAGTGATCGACATGTGATCGGTTCGTTCCGGAAAAACGACGCGTGCCAGAAAGTTTCCGAACACGTCCTGCTGCCAATTCACGAAATGCTCGGCAGGTTCGATCTTCAGCGAATACGCTTCGATCGGTGTCCGAGAATGCGGCGCAGGCCGCAGTCGGATCTCGTGCGGAAACACTTGGACCGTGCGGTCGAACGAGTAACTTGTTCGATGTTCCAGAGCGACCTTGATGCCCACGGCGAGCCCCTCACAAATCTCGAATCGGTAAGAACCACCAACCTTAGAGGTCCTCAGCTGTGCCCGCTCGGTGGAGAATCGACGACGAAACCAAACGGGCGGTGGGCGCGTAGTGCTTGACACGCACCCCCGGGTGCGGTTCGCTCAGCGTCGAAATCCAGACATTTGTCAACGACTCAACATCACGTCAGTCGAGGGGAACATCAGTGAGCGAGAACCCGCCCAACGGACCTCAGTACGGTTCGGATCCGAATCAGCCTCAGTATCCCCAGAACCCAGCCGGCGGGTACCCGCCTCCCGGAAACGCCGGTGGATATCCGCCTCCCGGTAGCTACCCTCCCCCCGGCAACTACCCACCACCTCCGGGCAACTACCCGCCGCCGCCGGTCGGCGGTAACGCCGCATACGGGTCCGGTTCACAGTTGCCCGGAGGCGGGCAACCAGGGAGCCTCGGACTACGTTTCGGCGCACGTCTGATCGACGGCATCATCGTCGGAATCGTGCTCGCGGTCTTCTACGTGATTCTTCCATCCGGGTTCTTCGGCAGCCTCCTCTTCGGAATCATCTCCGCAGTCCTCGGATTCTCGTATTTCGTCTTCCTCGAATCGTCCCGCGGACAAACCTTCGGCAAGCAGTTGCTGGGACTGCGCACGGTGGGAGTCGCCGGAGGCAACCCAACTCAGGCAGAGGCTGCGAAACGCAACGCCTTCATGCTTCTCAATATCGTCCCCCTTCTCGGCGGACTCCTGGTGTTCATTGCATACATCGTCATCGCGGTGACCATCAATTCCAGCCCGACCAAGCAGGGCAAGCACGACGAGATCGCCGGCGGAACCCAGGTCATCACCACGAAGTGACCCGCTGAACGATCAGCGAGCGGGCCCGCCTCCACATCGGCGGGCCCGCTCGCTGCGTTTCACCCGTCGATTCACCTGCCGGTTCGGTCCGCAGACGCGGATCGGTGCGGCACAATCGATCGACCACTGATGAGGAGACATCGTGAGCGAGAACCCACCGAACGGACCCCAGGACGGCAAGGACAACAATCCCGAGCAGTCCGGTCACCCGGGCAGTAACACGCCTCCGGGCAATTACCCACCGCCTCCGGGCAATTACCCACCGCCTCCGGGCAATTACCCACCGCCTCCGGGTAGTTATCCCCCGCCGCCCGGAAACTATCCGCCACCGTCCGGCTCCTACCCACCACCGCCCGGAAACTACCCGCCACCTCCGGGCAGCTATCCCCCGCCGCCCGGCAACTACCCACCACCGCCCGGCAACTATCCGCCATCCCCGGGTTACGGCGGCCAGGGTTACGGCGGACAGAGTTACGGCGGACACGGCGTCGGCCTGCCGCCCACGCTGAACGTCGGTGATGCGCTCTCGTTCGGCTGGAACAAGTTCAAGGACAATGCAGGCGTCTGGATCGGCATCGTCGTCATCGCAGCAGTCGTTCAGGTGATCTTGAACCTCGTTTTCGGTCGCTCGGGGAATTCGGGTGACGTGTCCGCGTTGTTCGGCATCTGGTCGATCATCGGCACCGTCGTCTCGGCGATCGTGGGGTACATCATCAATGCCGCGTTCATCCGTGGCGCTCTGCACGAGGTCGACGGCAACAAGCCCGCCATCGGGTCCTTCTTCCAGTTCGCCAACGTTGCCTCGATCATCATCGCCAGTGTTCTCGTCGCCATCATGGTTCTGGTCGGGTTCGTCCTGCTCGTCATCCCGGGTCTCGTTCTGACCTTCCTGTCGTGGTGGACACTGCAATTCGTCATCGACCGCAACGAGGACGCCGTCGCCGCCATCAAGTCCAGTTTCCGAGCGATCTCCTCGAACGCAGGACAACTGTTCCTCTTGGCCCTCGCCATCATCGGGATCAACATCCTCGGAGCCATCCCGTGCTTCCTCGGGTTGCTCGTGACCATCCCGATCTCCGCCATCGCGTCGACCTACGCGTATCGCATCGTGTCCCGCACGGCTGCGGTCTAGATCCCGGCGCGATTTCGAGCATCAGACTGCTCGGTATGGAATCGTCGGTCACTCGCCGTATTGTTCTGTCGTCGCCTGGGTCCACCGTCCGAAGACGGGCCGGTCCAGGCGACGACAGACAGGAAGATTCCGGCGAGAGGGAGATGTTGAACGACCACGACGGCGGCGGTACGAGCAACACCGGGGGCGGCGCCCCGGATCCAGAGCAGGGCGCACCGCAGGATCAGAACCCGCAAGAGGGGTACACCCAGCAACCGTACGACCCTCGGCAGCAGGGCCTCGGCGGCTACCCTCAGCAGCCCGGAAATCCGACACCGCCCCCGTATCCAGGCCAGCCCCAGTACCCAGGACAGACCCCGTATCCAGGCCAGCCCCAGTACCCAGGACAGGCCCCGTATCCAGGGCAGCCCCTGTACCCAGGGGAGCCCCCGTATCAGGGCCAGCCCACGTATCCAGGCCAGCCTCAATACAACCAGTCGCAACCGGGTTACGGGCCGCCGCCCGCGTACGGCCAACAGCCTGACTACGGACTGTCCGGCGGGGGCTATCCCACGTACCCGTCGACACAACCCTGGGACGGGTCCCAATTTCCACCGCCGTACGCGCAAGGGTCCTACGCATCGCCGCCCTTCTCGCACCCGCACTACACGCCACCGACGTCGCTGGGTGTCGGCGCGGCTCTGAGCTACGGCTGGAAGAAGTTCGGTGCCAACATCGGCGTGTGGCTCGGCTTCATGGGGGTCTTCGCGGCGGTGACCGTCCTGGGCTACGTCGTGTTGTTCGCCATCATCATCGCCAGTATCTCGAGCTCGACCGAGTACGAGAACACGATGTTCGCTCCGACCGCCGACGGAGGATTCTCGGTCGGCCTGCTCGTGATCACGTTCGTGGCCGGCGTCATCGGATTCTTCGCCGGGGCCCTGCTCATCCGGGGTGCGTTGCTGGAATTGGACGGTGCGAGGCCCGGCTTCGGCGAGTTCTGGCGTCTGCCCAACCTGGTGCAGCTGACCCTGTTCGGAGTCGTCGTCTCGTTGATCAGTGCCGTGGCCCCGTCGCTGCCCACCCTGGCATCCCTGTCGATCAGTCTGCTTCTCGGGCTCTTGATCTGGTTCGGTCCGCATTTCATCATCGACCGTGGTGCATCGGCGGTGACTGCGTTGACCGCCAACATCAGGTTGCTCGGTGTCAGCCCGGGCAAGCTCGTCCTGCTGTACCTTGCGGTGGCCGGAATCAACATCGTCGGAGCAGTGCCCTGTGGGCTGGGGCTTCTGTTCACCGTTCCCACGAGCGTGATCGCGGTGACCTACGCGTACCGCGTCCTGTCCGCGGGAGCTGTCTCGCCGGCGTAGGCCTTCGAACAGAAAAACCCCCGCAGCTCTGGCGGCTGCGGGGGTTTCTGCTGCGGTGGGCTTCTATTCCGCGGAGGGCGCGTCCGTAGTGTCGTCCTTCTTCTCCTGTGCAATCTTCTCCGGCTTGGCATCGATGCCGGATTCCTTGCGCTGCAACGGGGTAATCGGTGCCGGGGCATCCGTCAACGGGTCCACGCCACCGCCGGACTTCGGGAAGGCGATGACCTCGCGAATGGAGTCGACGCCTGCCAGCAGCGCGGTGATGCGGTCCCACCCGAACGCGATTCCGCCGTGCGGAGGCGCGCCGTAGCTGAACGCGTCGAGCAGGAAGCCGAACTTCTCCTGCGCTTCCTCGTGGCCGATGCCCATGATCGCGAACACTCGTTCCTGAATGTCTTTGCGGTGGATACGAATACTTCCGCCGCCGATCTCGTTTCCGTTGCACACGATGTCGTACGCGTACGCCAGGGCCGAGCCCGGATCGGTGTCGAAGGTATCGATGGATTCCGGCTTCGGCGATGTGAATGCATGGTGAACCGCGGTCCAGGCACCCGAGCCGACCGCGACGTCGCCGCTCGCGGTGGCGTCGGACGTCGGCTCGAAGAGCGGTGCGTCGACGACCCACACGAACGCCCATGCCTTCGGATCGATGAGGTCGAGCTTGCGCGCGATTTCGCCTCGGACAGCGCCGAGGAGAGCTCGCGAGGACTTGACGGCGCCGGCGGAGAAGAAGATCGCGTCACCGGGCTTCGCGCCTACATGGGCGGCAATTCCGTCCCGTTCTTCGTCCGTGAGGTTCTTCGCGACCGGTCCGCCCAGAGTCCCGTCCTCGCCGACCAGAACGTAGGCCAGACCCTTGTGCCCGCGCTGCTTCGCGAACTCCTGCCACTTGTCCAACTGCTTGCGCGGCTGCGACGCCCCGCCCGGCATGACGACGGCGCCGACGTACGGCGCCTGGAACACGCGGAACTCCGTGGCGGAGAAGAAGTCCGCGCATTCGACCAGTTCGATGTCGAACCGCAGGTCGGGCTTGTCCGAACCGTAGCGACGCATCGCGTCGGCATACGTGATGCGCGCAATGGGCGACGTGATGTCGTGTCCGACGAGCTTCCACAGCGCGGCGAGGATCTCCTCGGCGAGCAGAATGACGTCGTCCTGGGTGACGAAGCTCATCTCGACGTCGAGCTGAGTGAACTCCGGCTGGCGGTCGGCGCGGAAGTCCTCGTCGCGGTAGCAGCGGGCGATCTGGTAGTACCGCTCGATACCGCCGACCATCAGCAGCTGCTTGAACAGCTGCGGGCTCTGCGGCAACGCGTAGAAACTACCGGGCTGAAGGCGTGCAGGGACCAGGAAGTCGCGGGCGCCTTCGGGCGTCGACCGCGTCAGCGTCGGTGTCTCCACTTCGACGAACTCGTGATGCGCCAGGACACCACGCGCCGCAGCATTGACCTGCGATCGCAGCCGGATTGCATGGCCGGGTCCTTCTCGACGCAGGTCCAGGTAGCGGTACTTCAGCCTCGCTTCCTCACCCGGCTGATCGTCGAGCTGGAAAGGAAGCGGCGCGCTTTCCGACAGAACCTCGATGTCGGTGGCATCGACCTCGACCGCACCGGTGGGGATTTCGTAGTTCTGGTTGCCTTCGGGGCGACCCTCGACCTTGCCGGTGACCTTCACGACGTACTCGGCGCGCAGGCGGTGTGCCTTCTCGGCCACATCGCCCTCGCGAAACACGACCTGGGCGACGCCCGATGCGTCACGAAGGTCGATGAAGATGACACCGCCATGATCGCGGCGACGCGCAACCCACCCCGTCAGGGTGACAGTTCGGTCGACGTGCTCGGATCGAAGTGAGCCGGCGAGGTGGGTGCGCAGCACTGGTGTCCTTTCACAAAAATGGAACAAAGCGTGTTCGTCGGTCACCAATCCTACGGAGGCGACGTCCGGACAGGAAACGCGATACCGCTTCAGGCATGGGAAGCTGCAGTTCGACAAACGTCGGATCGGGCCGTGCAACTCGCCCGGGGGGACGTTCTTCCTGGAAGGATGACGAGGCATGACGTTCAGAGAAGGCGCTCGACTCGACTCGAAGCGTGTGTCCTCCGGTGGCGGTGGCCGAGGCGGCAAGATCGCGCTCGGAGGAGGTGCGGGCGGTCTGGTGATTCTGGTGCTGGCGCTGCTGTTCGGCGGAGACCCGGGATCGATCCTGGGGCAGCTGACCGACGGAACGGACAGTTCGTCGCAATCCGCCGGGACCGACGGTTCGCTCGACAAGTGCCAGACAGGGGCCGACGCCAACAGTGACGTCGACTGCCGCATCGTCGGGACGATCGGGAGCCTCGACGATGTCTGGCAGTCCGAGCTCGGCACCCAGACCGGAGTGAACTACGTCGAGCCCGCAGTACGACTGTTCAGCGGCTCGATCAACACCGGCTGCGGCAATGCGACCAGTGCGGTCGGACCGTTCTACTGCCCCGCCGACTCGACGGCGTACTTCGACACCAGCTTCTTCCAGGTCCTCGTCGACCGGTTCGGATCCAGCGGTGGCCCGCTGGCGCAGGAATACGTCGTCGCCCACGAGGTCGGCCATCACATTCAGAATCAGTTGGGCGACATCGGACGAGCACAGGCCGATCCGCAGGGCGCCGAATCCGGTGCGGTTCGGGTGGAGCTGCAGGCCGACTGCTACGCCGGTATCTGGGCACATCACGCCGCGCTGATCCCTGACCCGAACACCGGCCAACCCTTCCTGGAACCTCTCACCGACACCGATGTTCGCGATGCGCTGTCGGCAGCGTCGTCGGTCGGTGACGACCGGATCCAGCAAGCGTCGAGCGGTCGGGTGAACCCGGAGGGCTGGACCCATGGGTCCTCGGAGCAGCGTCAGGCGTGGTTCGTGGCGGGGTACAGGACCGGGCAGGTCGGTGCCTGCGACACGTTCTCCGCCCGCGACCTGAACAGTCCGGCCGCCCTCACACGGTGACAGCCCGAGACACGAGCGTTCTCAGAACAGGGTGAGCGCCGGGTCGCGCGCCTCCGACGCGGGCGAATCCGGTTCGACGGGAACGTTCTTGGGCATGGAACGTGCGTCGCCGACATCGAATCCGTGGCGCTCCAACATGGGATCGATACGTCCTCGCAGCCACGCCTTGTACTCGGGTGTCACGTATGCGCCGTGCCCGTACAGCTGACGGTAGCGACGAACCAACGCTGGGTGATGTTCCGCCAACCACGACATGAACCAGTCCTTCGTCGACGACCTCAGGTGCATCGGCATCGCGGACACCGAGGTCGCTCCTGCGTCGGCGAGCGCTTCGACGAGGGACTCGAGCTGCCGTGCCCCGTCGGTGAGGAACGGAATCACCGGTGCCACCAGGACACCACACGGCAACCCTGCGTCGCGGACTGCTCTGATCAGCTCGAGACGAGCCTTGGGGCTCGGCGTGCCCGGCTCGATCTGCTTCTGCAAGCCGGCGTCGAAAATGGCGAGACTGATGTTGATGTGCACGTCGACCTGGCGAGAGGCAAGGGCGAGCAAAGGCAGATCCCGCCGCAGCAGCGTTCCCTTCGTCAGGATCGAGAACGGCGTGCCGGATTCCACGAGTGCGCCGATGATGCCGGGCATCAGCCGATATCGCCCCTCGGCGCGCTGGTAGGGGTCGGTGTTGGTGCCCAATGCAACCGGCTCCCTCTTCCACGATTTACGCGCGAGTTCTCTGCGAAGCACCGCGGCAATGTTCGTCTTCACGACGATCTGCGAATCGAAATCGCTGCCGGCGTCGAGGTCGAGGTACTCGTGGGTGGGCCTGGCGAAGCAGTACGTGCACGCGTGGGAACACCCGCGCGCAGGATTGACCGTCCACGAAAACGGAAGCGAATCACCGTCGATCTTGTTGAGCGCACTCTTGCACAGCACCTCGTGGAACGTGATGCCCTCGAATTCGGGCGTCTGCACGCTGCGAACCAGGCCGGCACGCTCGAGACCGGGCAGTGCGCCGTCGTCCGCGGCGCCGAGTGTCTGTCCCGCCCATCGCATGCACACAGTCGAACATGTGTTCTACATCGGTGTCAAGCGGGTCGGCGCCGCCGAGAACGAGTGTCACGCGGACGGCAGCATCGGGCCTGCCGCTACGGTGGAGGCGTGACCGCACCGATCGTTCCCACACTCGAACCCATCCTCCGCCTCGGACTCAGCCTGGGAAGCCCCATCACCGTCGGCTCGGTACCCGACGGCGAACGAGTGGTGACGCCCATCCTCGGCGGCGCCGCTCCAGGACCGGACATCGAAGGGACGGTTGCTGTTTCGACGTCCCTTGCCGGAGTGACGCGCGTCGACGGCCGCACCGAGTTCGCCGCTGACATCACTCTCGAGCTCGCCGAGGGCGGTCACCTCGCGTTGTCGTTCCGCGGACTTCAGTTCGGCCCGGCCGAGGTCATCGAGTCGCTCGCCGGAACCGAAGAAGTCGACCCCGCGACCTACTACTTCCGTGGGACTCTCGAAATCTCCACGGCGGTACCACAATTCACCTATTTGAACCGCGCCCTGGTCGTCACGTCGGGCACCCGCTCCGCAGAATCTGTCGTCCTCGATGCTTTCCTGGTCACGTAGCCGCTAGTTGCCCAGCTCGGCGACCTCACGGTCGGTCAGGGTGGCGAGAGGGGTCCTGCCCGCCGCCTTGACGAGCTCCGCCGCTCGATAGAGCGGCCGCTCCCCCAGCCCGGCATCGCGGGCTTCCGCTTTCAACTGATCGACGAGAAGCGAGGCGATCGCTGCAGCCGGGACCAGTTCGCTCGTCCACAATGCGTCGGCGAGTTTGCGGAGCGACAGAATGGGGAGCTCACGGCCCCCGCCGTTCGTGTAGAGCGCCAACGCGAGAGTCAGTTTCACGTTGCCGTCGTACAGGCGCAGCGAGATCTGATCTATCCGCGCCGTTCTGACCTGCAGCTCCGCCGACACCAAGTTCGGCACCGACAGAGCGCGAGTACGCACCCCACCGCGGGCGTGAACGATGTTGCCGTCGAGCCATGTTCGACGTCGGATGCCCACCCACGCCGACGCCGCAGCCGGTATTCCGACGACGACGCCGAGGACGACCGCAACGGTGGTAGGCAGAAAGAACGAGGTGATCACGGCGACGAGGACACCGACCACCAGCGCACCGATCGCGACCTTCCTGAGCCGGGGAACGATCAGCTCGGTAGGTATCAGATCCAGGTCGACGCGCTCGTCACCGGCCAAGTCGAGCCTCCAGGTGCGACACGATCTCGGACAGTGCCACGTCGTGCTGCTCCCCGGTCGACAATTCCTTGACCACGACGTTACCGTCGGCCAGCTCTTTGTCGCCGAGAACCAAGGCGAACTGTGCGCCGGAACGATCGGCGGCTTTCATGGCGCCCTTGACACCACGATTGCCGTAGGCGAGATCGACGCTGATTCCCTTGCCGCGCAGTTCGCCTGCGATCGCCACGATGCGCGCTTTCGCGTCCGATCCCAGCGGAACGCCGAACACGGCGCAGCGCGCGGGAGATCCGGCCGACTTCCCCTCGGCTGCGAGGGCAAGCATGGTTCGGTCGACGCCGAGCCCGAATCCGATGCCGGACAGTTCCTGGCCACCCAGTTGCGCCATCAACCCGTCGTATCGGCCACCGCCGCCGATTCCGGATTGCGCGCCCAGTCCGTCGTGGACGAACTCGAACGTCGTCTTCGTGTAGTAGTCGAGTCCGCGGACCATCCGCGGGTTCACGACGTACGGAACCTTCAACGCGTCGAGGTGTGCGAGCACCTCGTCGAAGTGCGCCCGCGCAGTGTCGGACAGGTGGTCGAGCATCAGCGGGGCGTCCGCCGTCATCTCGCGCACTTCCGGACGTTTGTCGTCGAGGACTCGAAGCGGGTTGATCCGAGCGCGCGTGCGGGTCGCCTCGTCGAGCGGAAGGCCGAAGAGGAACTCCTGCAGCAATTCTCGATACTGCGGGCGGCAGGTGTCGTCCCCCAGCGACGTGATCTCCAACCTGAAGTCCGTCAGACCGAGCGACCGAAATCCGTTGTCCGCCACGGCGACTACCTCGGCGTCCAGCGCGGGATCATCCATTCCGATGGCTTCGACTCCGACTTGCTGCAACTGTCGATAGCGTCCCGCCTGCGGGCGTTCGTAGCGGAAGAACGGCCCTGCGTAGGCAAGTTTCACCGGGAGAGCTCCCCGGTCGAGGCCGTGCTCGATGACGGCGCGCATGACGCCTGCAGTTCCCTCCGGACGCAGGGTGACGGATCTGTCGCCCCGATCGGCGAAGGTGTACATCTCCTTGCTCACGACGTCCGTCGACTCGCCGACACCGCGTGCGAACAGCCCGGTGTCCTCGAAAATGGGCAGTTCGATGTGCCCGTACCCGGCGTTGCGAGCCGCGGTCAGCAACCCCTCACGGACGGCGACGAACTCCGAGGAATTCGGGGGGACGTAGTCGGGAATGCCCTTGGGCGCAGAAAAGGTACTCGGCTTGCTCACGGTCACAGTTTTCCTTGTTCGGGGCCTGCGAGTCCAACGAGAAAGGGATTGGAGGCGCGTTCCTGGCCGATGGTGCTCTGCCCGCCGTGTCCCGGCAGCACCACGGTGGCGTCGTCGAGCGGCAGCAGCGTCGTCGCGATCGAGCGAAGCAACTGTTCGTGGTCACCTCCGGGAAGATCGGTTCTCCCGATGGACCCCGCGAACAGCGTGTCGCCGGTCAACGCGATCGCCAGTGTGCCGTCCGGTGTCTCGACGTCGATGGTGAACACGACCGACCCCTGCGTGTGGCCGGGCGTGTGAAGCACACCGAACTCGATGCCTGCCAGTTCGAGAGAGGTCCCACCGTTCAGGTCGACCACACGTTCGGGCTCGTGGAACTCCGCGTCGCCGAGCAGAGCGGCGAGGGTCGGGCCGGTGCCACGCAGTGGATCGGACAGCATGAACCTGTCCTCGTCGTGGATGTAGGCAGGAATACCGAACTTCTCGCACACCGGTTCCACGGACCACGTGTGGTCGAGGTGACCGTGGGTGAGCAACACCGCTTCGGGAGTGAGCCCGGATTCACCCAGAAACCGCAGGAGCGGTTCCGTCGCATCCTGCCCGGGATCCACCACGACGCAGTCCGACGAGCCCTCCTGGGCGAGCACGTAACAGTTCGTCTGAAACATTCCCGCCGGGAATCCGGTGACGAGCACAGCTGCCGCTCCTAGTTTTCGTACGCCAAGGTCCGTTCCACCCTAGTTGGACCGTGTCCACCTGCGCGTGCGCAGTCCGCCCCCGGAACGACGCCGCCATGCCAGTCGGAAACTTCTCAGGATGTAATGGCACACTCACTCACGGTCGGTTTCGGCTCGCCGACCGGCGGGAAGAGACGTAGGCCGAGCCGGCGGACGACACAAGCGGGAGGACACGCAATTGCCCAGCAACGAGCAGCGGCGCGAGGCAGCGAAGAGAAAGCTCGAGCGACAACTCGAACGCCGAGCCGAACGAGCGAAGAAGCGTAAACAGCTGACCATCGCCGGATCGGTGCTGGGTGTGGTGGTCGTGGTCGGTGCGGTTGCCGTCGTGTTCGCCCTCACTCGCGGCGGAGACGATCCCGAGACGACGGCGTCGTCGACGCCCAACGGCGACACACTGATCGCCGACGGCCGCGCCGAGCCGCTCCCCGAGACCGTCGACTGCAGCTACCCCGCGGCCGCACAGCCCGCCGCGAAGGAGAACACTCCTCCGCGCACCGACGGCGTGCCGACGAGTGACGAAGCACTCAGCTACAGCATGGAGACGACGCAGGGCAACATCGGCCTGACGCTGAACAATCCGCAGTCACCGTGCACGGTGAACAGTTTCGTCTCTCTCGCCAACCAGGGCTACTTCGACGGCACGCAGTGCCACCGACTCACCACAGGCGCTGGTTTGCAGGTTCTGCAATGTGGCGATCCCGCAGGCACCGGCATGGGCGGACCGGGCTACCAGTTCGCCGACGAGTTCCCGGCCGATCAGTACGCCGAAGGCGACCCGGCCGCCGACGAGCCGATCAGTTACCCACGCGGAACGATCGCGATGGCCAACGCGGGACCCGGCACGAACGGCAGCCAGTTCTTCCTCGTCTACGGCGACTCCACGCTGCCGCCCGCCTACACGGTGTTCGGCACCATCGACGAGACCGGTCTGCAGACACTGGACAAGGTCGCTGCGGCGGGCGTCGAAGGTGGAGCCGCGGACGGCAAGCCTGCACTTCCGGTGGACATCACCAGTGTCGTGAGCGACCTGTGAAGCGCACGTTAGCGGTGCTCGCCGCGTCGGGCGCGTCCGTCCTCCTCGTGGCAGGTTGCTCGTCCGACAACTCCGGTACCGCAGCGACGACCGAGTCCGCGTCGGCCACGACCAGTGCCGCGGCCCCGACCACTCAGCCGCCGCTGGATCTGAGCCTGTTCGGAGTCCTCCCCCCGGTTCCTGCGCAGGAGGTGTCGAGCACCACCTGCGAGTACCCGGAGGCGACGCCCGCGATTCGCGAGAACACCGCGCCGCAGCAGTACGGAGTGTCCACCGTCGGGCTGGTCGACGTTGCGGTGACGACGAGCCAGGGCCCCATCGGCCTGTCGCTCGACCGCGCCGAAGCGCCCTGCACCGTCAACAGTTTCACGTCACTTGCCACGCAGGGGTACTTCGACGACACCGTCTGTCACCGGCTGACCACCACCGAAGGGCTACAGGTCCTGCAGTGCGGGGATCCGTCCGGACAGGGAAACCGTGGCCCCGGTTACGAGTTCGCCAACGAGTACCCGACGACGGCGTTCCCGGCCGGCGACGCGGCGCTGTCCAGCCCGGTCGTCTACCCCCGCGGCACCGTCGCCATGGCGAACGCAGGACCCGATACCAACGGCAGCCAGTTCTTCCTGGTCTACGAGGATTCCGTCCTTCCTCCGCAGTACACCGTCTTCGGAACCATCGACGACGCCGGACTGGCGACGCTGGACGCGGTGGCAGCGGCCGGAGTCTCCACACCGGGCAACGACGGACCACCCAACGCGGCGGTCACCGTCGAGTCGGTCGTCGCCGCTCAGTGACTGTGAGTGGAAATGTAGGTCCTGACCTACATTTCCACTCACGTGGGGCTCAGGCAGCCGACGTCAGGCGATAGACGTCGTACACCCCTTCGACGTTGCGCACGACGTTCAGGACGTGGCCCAGGTGCTTCGGGTCGCCCATCTCGAAGGTGAACTTGCTGATCGCCACCCGGTCCCCCGATGTGGCCACGGACGCGGACAGAATGTTGACCTTCTCGTCCGCGAGTGCCTTGGTGACGTCCGAGAGCAGGCGATGCCGATCCAGCGCCTCGATCTGAATCGCGACGAGGAACACCGACGATGCCGACGGGGCCCATTCGACGTCGATGAACCGTTCCGACTGCTCGCCCAGCGACTTCGCGTTGGTGCAGTCGGTTCGGTGGACACTGACCGACCCGCCGCGGGTGACGAACCCGAGGATTTCGTCGCCCGGCACCGGGGTGCAGCACTTGGCCAGCTTCGCGACGATCCCTTCGGTGCCGGACACCAGCACACCGGCGTCACCGACCTGACGCGGACGAGTCGGGATGGTGGACGGTGTGGACCGCTCCGCCAGTTCCTCTTCCACGTCTCCGACGCCGCCGAGGTGAGCAACCAACCGCTGCACCACGTGCTGCGCGGACACGTGACTCTCGCCTACTGCGGTGTACAGCGCCGAGACGTCGACGTAGCGCAGTTCGTGCGCGATCGTGGACATCGACTCGGCGTTCATCAACCGTTGCAGCGGTAGTCCGCCGCGGCGCACTTCTTTCGCGATGGCGTCCTTGCCCGCTTCGAGTGCTTCTTCGCGGCGCTCCTTGGCGAACCACTGGCGGATCTTCGTCTTCGCGCGGGGCGAGACGACGAAGCCTTGCCAATCGCGGCTCGGCCCGGCGGTGACGGCCTTCGAGGTGAACACCTCGACGACCTCGCCGTTCTCGAGCGTGCGTTCGAGCGCCACCAGTCGACCGTTGACGCGGGCTCCGATACAGCGGTGGCCCACCTCGGTGTGCACGGCGTACGCGAAGTCGACGGGACACGACCCCGCGGGCAGCGTGACGACGTCGCCTTTCGGTGTGAAGACGAAGATCTCCTTGACGGCCAGGTCGTAGCGCAACGATTCCAGGAATTCGCCTGGATCCGCTGCCTCCCGCTGCCAGTCGAGCAATTGGCGCATCCACGCCATGTCGTCGACCTCGGCGTTGTCGTTGCCGTGTTTGCCGCGCGTCTCCTTGTACCGCCAGTGCGCGGCGATACCGAACTCGGCCGTGCGATGCATGTCTCTCGTGCGGATCTGCACCTCGAGCGGCTTGCCTTCGGGGCCGACGACCGTGGTGTGCAGCGACTGGTAGACGCCGTAGCGAGGCTGCGCGATGTAGTCCTTGAACCGGCCGGCCATCGGCTGCCACAGCGAGTGCACGACGCCGACGGCGGCGTAACAGTCGCGGATCTCGTCGCACAGGATGCGTACGCCCACCAGATCGTGGATGTCGTCGAAGTCGCGACCCTTGACGATCATCTTCTGATAGATCGACCAGTAGTGCTTGGGTCGTCCTTCGACGGCCGCACTGATGCGGGAGGCCGACAGCGACGCGTTGATCTCGGCGCGCACCTTTTCGAGGTACGTGTCGCGGGAGGGTGCACGATCGGCGACGAGTCGAACGATCTCGTCGTACTTCTTTGGGTGCAGAATCGCGAATGCGAGATCTTCGAGTTCCCACTTGACCGTCGCCATGCCGAGACGGTGTGCGAGTGGCGCGATGACCTCGAGGGTTTCTTTCGCCTTTCGTGCTTGTTTCTCGGGCGGCAGGAAGCGCATGGTGCGCATGTTGTGCAGGCGGTCGGCCACCTTGATGACCAGAACGCGAGGATCGCGGGCCATTGCGATGATCATCTTGCGGATGGTCTCGCCCTCGGCCGCGGTGCCGAGAACCACCTTGTCGAGCTTGGTCACCCCGTCGACGAGGTGCGCTACTTCCTCACCGAACTCGTCGGTGAGTTGTTTCAGCGAGTAGCCGGTGTCCTCGACGGTGTCGTGCAGGAGAGCCGCGACCAGCGTCGTGGTGTCCATGCCCAGTTCGGCGAGAATGTTCGCCACCGCCAACGGGTGCGTGATGTACGGGTCCCCGGACTTGCGCATCTGGGTGGCGTGGCGCTCGTCCGCGACGTCGTATGCCCGTTGAAGCAACGCGAGATCCGCTTTCGGATAAAGCTCACGGTGCAGACTCACCAGCGGTTCGAGGACAGGCTTGACCGCGGCGTTGCGGCCGGCCGTGATGCGCCTGGCCAAGCGGGCGCGGACGCGTCGGGACGCGGACGTCGGGACGGCGGGTGCCGAGCCCTTTCCGACGACCAGCGGAGCGGAGTCCGGTGTCGCCTGCGGAGTGTCCGCAGTAGCCGCCTTTCCCGATTCCGATTCGGACGCAGGTCGATCCGGCAAGGGTTGGTCGAGGTAACGGGTCACAATGTTCGCCTCCTGCCGCGTGGTCTGCTCTCGTTCGCTTGGCTCATGGCCCCTCGGTCGACCGACACCGACCTCGGTTACGGATCTTCGACAACAGCAGTGTTCACCAACTTTAGTCCTCAGACCTGCCGAAGGCAGACAAGCGGGTAGCCCTCGCACTTGCCTCGACCCTCGAGGACCGCGATCTCGAGCGCGACCGCAGCACCGACGACCTCGGCGCCGCAGGCCCGCAACAACTCCGCGGTGGCCGCGATGGTGCCACCGGTGGCGAGGACGTCGTCGACGATCAGGACCTTCCGGCCCGAGATGTCGACGTCGGCCGGGATCTCGAGTTCCGCCGACCCGTATTCCAGTTCATAGCTCTGCGCCACCACGGGTGGCGGGAGCTTGCCTGCCTTGCGGACCGCGAGAATGCCGGTGTTGAGTTCCAACGCGACACCCGCGCCCAGCAAGAAGCCGCGCGCATCGATTCCCGCAACGAGGTCGGCTCCCGAACCGGCCTCGGCCAGTGCCGCTACCACGGACTTCAGACCGTCTGGATCTGCGAACACCGGCGTCAGATCGGCGAACCGCACCCCGTCGACCGGGAAATCGTCGGCCCATCGGGTGAGTCGGTCGATGTGGTCCGACGCAATCGACGCTCTCTCTTCGGAAACTCTGTTCACCTGTGCAGTATCCAACGATCCATGTTCCACCCTGCACCCGCCACCGTCGGATTCACGACGACGTTGGTCATACCGTCCGCCACGGCCAACGTTCGAGGCTGGTTGAACAGTGGAAGCGAGGGCATCTCGTTCCAGAGGATCCGTTCCCCTTCGGTCGCGAGAGACAGCACGGTCCCATCCGACGGCGCCGTCGCCAGCTCGTCGACGATCGCATCGATTCTGCCGTTGGTGAATCCACCGACGTTGCTGCCGTTCCCGCTGTGCACGCTGTAACGCGCCGCTTCCTCGGACACCGCTCCCGACGGTCCCGAGGCCGACGCAGTGGCTCCGAGAACGGCGTCGACCGCCCCCGTGCGTAGTGCACTCGGCGAGAAGTCCGGAGACCCTGCGTCGGTGACGGTGATCCCGGCGGGCGCGCATGCGGACGCGATGTCGGCCACGATCCGTGCGCGCCGTGGATCGGGTGCGAGGTAGCCGACTCGAACGGTGAGGCTGTCCAGATCGGCGTTGTTTCGCTCGGTCGTCGACGCCGCGACGTCCGCTTGCCGGTAACGGCCGTCCGCGGTGGCGGCCACCGGTCCGTAGAGCAGCGCGCTCGGACGGACGAGTCGGGAATCGACGACGGCCGAGCCGATGCCTGCGGACTCGTCGTATCCGGGGTGGCCGACGCCGTCGAACAGTTGCTCCCGCGGCACACACGCTGCGATTGCGCGGCGCGCAGCGGACGCCGCGAGCGAACCGCTGGTCGCGAACGTCAATTGCTCCACGCCGTGGGACGGAAAGTCGGTGCGCTCGAAGCCGTCCGATGGGATGTCGCCGCCTGCACCGTGATCGACGACCTCGAGGTCGCCCTCGGTTGCGCGTGCGGCGACGTCGGTTCCCTTCGGCCATACGACGATGCGGTCGGTCTCGGGCGGAACCCCCCACCACGACTCGTTGGCGACGAGTACGAGGCCGTCCTCCTGGGTGTAGGAGTCGACGCGGTAGGGCCCGTTGGACGGCAGCAGGGACGTGTCGATCTGTCCTGGAACGAGATTCCAGCCCGTGTTCCAGAACTCGGCGATCCTCCCGACGGCCGCGAGGTCGCCGGACAGGATCGGGTCGACGACATTGGGGACCCCGGCGACGCGAGCTGCCACATGGGAGGGCAGAAGATCGGTTGCGCCGAACAAGGACCGCCAGCCGTCGTAGTTCCGACCCGCACGGTAGACGACCGTGGCGTCCTTGCTTCCCGGGATGCAGTCGACTCGTTCGATGTCTCGGTATCCCGCGCTCGACGCAGCGTCGAACAGGGGCAGGTCGTTCTCCCCCGCCACGAAGCGCCCACTGTTCGCTGCCCATGTCAGCACCAGGTCGTCGCACGTCATCGGGACGCCGTCGGAGTACGTCGCCTGCGGCGCGATCGTGTACGACACCGTGAGGACGTCGGCCGGTACGACCGACACCCCGCCCACGTCGTTGTCCGAGAGCGCTTCGCCTTCGGGTCCGACGTAGCCGAAGCCGGTCTGGACCCGAGGGAACGCCTGCCGGGCCGCCGATGCGGCGCCGTCGACCGTATTGGCGTTGTACGTGGTCAATACCGTGTCGACGGCGTATCCGATGGACGGGACCTGGTCCTCTGCCGTCGAGCACCCTGCGAGAGCGCCTGCTGTGACGGCGACGACCGCCACCGCTGCCGTCGTCCGCGACCTCTGGACTCGCACGTTCATCAACGCCTCTTCTTGGCACGCTTTCCGGTAGGCCGCGAGCCCACCCGAGGGGTCACCGGCGCGTCGGGGACTGTGCCCGACCCTGCTACGACCGGAGTGTCCGACCCTACGCGCTTCGCGGCCTCGGCACGCTTGCCCAACACCTTCTTGGTGTGGGCCGCGACGGGACCCCACTTCTCCTTGATGGACACCAGCAACGGCGTCGCGAAGAAGATCGACGAGTACGCGCCGACGATCATGCCGACGAGCTGGACGAGCGCGAGGTCCTTGAGTGTGCCGACACCGAGCAGCCAGACGGCGACGATCATCAGCGCCAACACCGGCAGAACGCCGATGACGGTGGTGTTGATCGACCGCATCAGGGTCTGGTTGACGGCCAGGTTGGCCTGCTCGGCGTAGGTCTTCCGGCCCAGGTGAAGGATTCCGCGCGTGTTCTCCTCGACCTTGTCGAAGACCACGACGGAGTCGTACAGCGAGAACCCGAGGATGGTGAGGAGGCCGATGACCGTCGCGGGCGTGACCTCGAACCCGACGAGCGAATACACACCGGCGGTGACCAGCAGGTCGAAGAACAGTGCGGCGAGTGCTGCTATCGCCATGTCCCTCTCGTATCGGATCGCGATGTAGATACTGACGATGACCAGGAACACGACGAGCGCGATCAGTGCCTTCTGCGTGATCTGCCCACCCCACGTCTCGCTGACGTCGGAGAAGCTGATGGCGTTGGGGCTCGCCGTTCCAGTGCTGTCCACCGGCTGGAAGGCGTCGAACAGTGCAAGACGCACCTGGTCGACCTGTCCTGCGTCGAGTGCCTCGGAACGCACCTGCACCGTGGCAGCCGCACCGGAGCCGACGGTCTGCACTGCTTCGGGGCCGAACCCGAGAGCGTCGGTGAACACCGTCTCCACCTGCTCGGAGGTGACACCGCCGTCGGCGGGAACCTGAATCTTGGTTCCGCCTTCGAAGTCGATTCCGAGGGTGAACCCACGGAAGACCATGCTGAGCAGGCACACCAGGACTATCGCCGCGGTGAGGATGTAGTAGAACCGGCGCCTACCGACGACCTCGAACGCGCCCGTTCCCGTGTACAGCCTCGACAGCCAACCACGCGCGGGTTGCGCGCTCTGATCGACGCCGGAGTCCTGCAGCAGGACCGACCCGGTGCCCTCGGTGTTCTCGGATGAATCGGACATCTCAGGCCCCCTTCGTCGCAGCATCGGATGCGGATTTGCTTGCCATGGCACGTGCGGCGGCGCGCTTGCGTTCCTGCGCGATCTGCGCGACGGCGCCGAGCCCGTTCACGCCGGGCTTGGACCAGAACTTGGACTTCGACGCGAGGTAGACCAGCGGCCAGGTGACCAGGACGACCACCATGACGTCGAGGATCGTGGTGAGGCCGAGCGTGAACGCGAAGCCCTGCACCTGACCGACGGCCAGGGCGTAGAGCACCGCGGCGGCGATGAAGCTCACGGCGTTACCGGACAGAATCGTCTTGCGTGCACGCGTCCAGCCTCGCGGAACGGCGGATCGGAAGCTTCTGCCTTCCCTGATCTCGTCCTTGATGCGCTCGAAGAACACGACGAACGAGTCGGCCGTCATGCCGATGCCGATGATCAGACCGGCGATGCCGGCAAGGTCGAGGGTGAAGTTGATCCATCTGCCGAGCAGAACGAGAATTCCGTACACCATCGCACCCGCGAGCACCAGCGACAGTGCGGTGAGAAATCCGAGCGCACGGTAGTACACGAGGCAGTAGACCAACACGAGCGCGAGGCCGATCGCTCCGGCGAGCAGACCCGCTTCGAGCGAAGCCAGCCCCAGCGTCGCGGACACGGTCTCGGCTTCCGACGACGCGAAGGACAGCGGAAGCGATCCGTACTTCAAGGTGTTCGCGAGGTCCGATGCACCTTGGGCGGTGAACTGTCCGGTGATGGACGTTGCGCTACCGGCCGGCGTCGCGCCCTGGATCACCGGCGCGCTGACGACCTTGGAGTCGAGCGTGAACGCAGCCTGGCTGCCGATGTTGGCTCCGGTGAACTGCGCCCACGTGTTGCTGCCTTCGGAATCGAAGCTCAGGCTGACCTCGTGACGCGACTGCTGGGAGTTGAATCCGGAGGTCGCATCGGAGATCTGCTGACCGTCGATGATGCTCGGCCCGAGGACGTACACGGCGGCACCGTCGGTGGAGCATGCGACCAACGGCAAGGCCGGGTCGTCGTTGCCCTGCAACGGGTCGGGAGCGTTGCAGTCGATCGTCGCGAGGGCAGCCTGCTGGACCTGAGGGTCCTCGCTCTGACGAAGCGCCTTCGCCTCGGCGATCTGGTCGGCGGCCTGCTCGGCCTCGGTGCCCGCGGGCTCGTCCGCAGCCGGGTCCTCCGCAGCAGGATCCTCGGCGGGGTCGGCGGGTGTGGGCGCGGGTGTCGGATCGACCGCGCTGGGATCCTGTGCCGGAAACGGGCGACCCTGAGGCACCGCATCTCCGGACGGCGCAGGAGTGTCGGCAGCGGGCGTCTCGGCGGGTGTTCCACCTGCCGGGGCCTGCTCGGTTTCTCCCGCGGGGGCGCCTGCCGCGGGCTGTGCAGCTTGAATCACCGGGCGGATGAACAGCCGCGCGGTCTGGCCGAGAGTGCGTGCCTGCGAGCTGTCGTCACCGGGAACGGTGATGACGAGGTTCTCGCCGTCGATGAGCACCTCCGAGCCCGCGACACCGAGACCGTCTACGCGAGTGGTGATGATCTGCTGTGCCTGGATCAGGCTCTCACGGCTCGGCGCGCTGCCGTCCGGCGTCCGCGCCGTCAACGTGACACGGGTACCGCCTTCGAGGTCGATACCGAGCTTGGGCTCGGGGGACTTGTCTCCGGTGAAGAAGACCAAGGCGTACACAACGGCCATCAGGACGCCGAACACGGCGAGATAGCGGGATGGATGCACCGATCCGCTTGAAGGTGCCACGGTGTGTGATTCTCCTCTTGGCGTTTGAGGGTGAGGTGACGAGAGGTGACTCGCGGGAGGTTCAGGGCATACCGGGCGCCTGGACCCTTGCACGCGAAACCGCTGCCGGACCGTGTCCGACAGCGGCTGAGATCATCGCGAAGTCACTCCTTGTCGAGGCGACGCGTGCTCTGTTCGACGGTGTCGTCGGCGGAGGGCTGCGACGACACGGTCTTGTCGAGCGACGGTCCTGCACCTTCCACACCGGACAGGTCGTCGGGTGCGGTGATCGCGTCGCCTGAACGATCGTCGAACTCGTCGTCGGTCTCCGGTGGGAGAACCTCACGGACGACTGCCCGGGACCAGGTGGTGATGATGCCGTCGGCGATCTCGAGGTCGACGGTGTCCTCTTCCACCAGCGCGACGCGGGCGTAGAGGCCTGCGGTCGTCACGACCTCGTCACCGACCTTCAGCGAGTCCTGCAATGCCTGGGTGTCGGCGAGGACCTTCTTCTGCTTGCGCACGTTGAGGAACATCGGTACGAGCAGCGCCACGATCAGCAGCGGAAATAGCAGTTCCATCTTCTACGTCAGTCCTAAGAGGTGTCGTTGTTCTTGTCGTGTCGGCGTCCGATAGCGAGCGCGTCGCGCGCATTCGGAGTGCCGTGCGTCGGGTCCAGTGTGCCATTACCTCACTGCCGACTTGTCCGGCTCCTGAGCTTTGCCGGGCAATTACTCGAATAATCCCTGCTGAGCTTCGTTCGTTCGCACGGAAATACCGCCGATGGCGAGGTCCGGTGGGGGCACGAGACCGAGATGCTGCCACGCTGCTGCCGTCGCCACCCGTCCACGGGGAGTCCGTGCAACCATGCCCGCGCGTACCAGAAAAGGCTCACACACTTCTTCCACCGTCGACGGTTCCTCTCCGACGGCGACCGCGAGTGTCGACACGCCGACGGGCCCGCCTCCGAAGCTCCGGATCAACGCGCTGAGAACCGCTCGGTCCAGCCTGTCCAGACCCAACTGGTCGACGTCGTAGACGACGAGCGCTTCCTGCGCCGTCTGTTTGGTCACGGTTCCGTCCCCGCGCACCTCGGCGTAGTCGCGCACTCGGCGAAGCAGGCGGTTGGCGATACGTGGGGTACCGCGCGAGCGTCCGGCGATCTCGGCGCATCCTGCCGCGTCGATCGGCACGCCGAGGATGCCTGCCGAGCGCACGAGTATCCGCTGCAGTTCCTGGGGTTCGTAGAAGTCCATGTGCGCGACGAAGCCGAAGCGATCCCTCAGTGGTCCGGTGAGGGCGCCCGATCGGGTGGTGGCTCCGACCAGGGTGAACGGCGCGACTTCGAGAGGGATGGAAGTGGCGCCCGGCCCTTTGCCCACCACCACGTCGACACGGAAGTCCTCCATGGCGAGGTACAGCATCTCCTCGGCCGGGCGCGCGATGCGGTGGATCTCGTCGATGAACAGCACGTCGCCCTCTACGAGGTTGCTGAGCATGGCGGCGAGATCACCAGCCCGTTCGAGCGCGGGCCCCGACGTCAGTCGCAACGACGTACCCAGTTCCTGGGCGATGATCATCGCCATCGACGTCTTGCCGAGCCCGGGTGGGCCCGACATCAGGATGTGATCGGGTGTGCCGCCACGAAGCTTCGCACCGGTCAGGACGAGTTGGAGTTGCTCACGCACTCGCGGCTGACCGATGAAGTCCGTCAGCGATTTCGGGCGCAGACTGGTCTCGACGTCGACGTCGTCCGCGGTGACCTCCGCGGTCACCTGTGAGTCCTCGAGGTCGGCGTCGTCGGTCATCTCGTCTTACCCAGGTACGCGAGCGCGGAGCGTAGCGCAGCCGACGTCGACGCGTCGGGCTGAGCGGCCAGTACGGATGCTGTCGCGTCCTCGGCTTGTTTGACCGCGAATCCGAGTCCGGTGAGGGCTTCGACGATCTGATCGTGCACCGCGCCGCCGCTCGCGCCTGCGGTCGGCGTCGCGGACGCTCCCCCTCCGCCGACGATGGCGTCGACCTTGTCCCGCAGTTCGACGACCATCCGTTCGGCACCGCGTTTTCCGATCCCGGGTACACGCGTCAACGCAGTGACGTTGCCGTCCGCCAAGGCGGTCCGCAACGCCGCCGGATCGAGCACGGCGAGGGTGGCCATCGCGATACGAGGCCCGACACCGGACACCGTCAGCAACAGTACGAACAGGTCCCGTGACTCGGTGTCCGAGAACCCGTAGAGGGTCATCGAGTCCTCGCGGACGATCATGGTCGTCAGCAGTCTGGACTCGGATCCCCGAGTCAACGACGCGAGTGTCGAGGGTGTCGCGTTGACTCGATATCCGACCCCGGACGCTTCGAGGACTGCGTGGTCGAGCGCGATGTCCAGTACTTCCCCGCGGATGGATGCGATCATCCGACGCCCGCCTCTCCGACAGCCCGAGCCGCTACGGCTCGGGCGCTCTTCTTCGCCGCGGCTGCCCGTGCTTTACGCTCCTCGGCCAGCCGTACCTCGTACTTGCGCCGCTGTTCTTTGGCCATCGCCTCGGCCTTCGCCATCCTCGCGATCATCGGCGCGCGCCAGCAGTGACAGATACCCAGAGCGAGAGCATCGGCCGCGTCGGCGGGAGTCGGTGCGGTCTGCAGTCCGAGAATCCGCATGACCATGGCTGTGACCTGCGCTTTGTCCGCACTACCGTTGCCCGTGACCGCGGCTTTCACCTCGCTGGGAGTGTGAAAGCAGACGTCGATGCCTCGGCGGGCTGCGGCGAGCGCGATCACTCCCCCGGCTTGCGCCGTGCCCATCGCGGTGCGCACGTTGTGTTGCGCGAACACGCGCTCGACGGCGACGACGTCAGGCTTATGAGTATCGAGCCAATACTCCGCGGCCTCGGAGATTCGGAGCAAACGCTGCGCCAGATCCATGTCCGCCGGAGTGCGCACGACATCGACGTCCAATGCGATGACACTGCGCCCCGAACCGCCCTCGATCAAACTCAACCCGCACCGGGTCAAGCCTGGGTCGACGCCCATCACTCGCACGTGTTCACCTTCCGCTTACGAACTGTTGTTCGATAGCGTAGCGGAGGGCAGGCCGAGCGGGCGTGTGCGACACCCGACCGGCCGCCGACGGGTCAGTCCTCGTCGAGTTGCGCGAGAACCTCGTCCGACAGTTCGACGTTGGAGTAGACGTTCTGAACGTCGTCACTGTCCTCGAGCGCGTCGATCAACTTGAACACCTTGCGTGCACCGTCGACGTCGACGGGAACGCTCACCGACGCCTGGAAGCTGGCCTCGGCCGAATCGTAGTCGATCCCGGCCTCCTGCAGCGCCGTTCGGACTGCAACGAGATCGGTTGGCTCACTGACGATCTCGAAGGTGTCGCCGTTGTCGGTGACTTCCTCGGCACCGGCGTCGAGAACCGCCATCAGGACGTCGTCCTCGGACTGACCGTTCTTCTCCAACGTCACCAGACCCTTGCGCGAGAACAGGTACGACACCGATCCCGGGTCCGCCATGTTGCCGCCGTTGCGGGTCATCGCCACCCGAACCTCGCCCGCGGCGCGGTTGCGGTTGTCGGTGAGGCACTCGATGAGCACCGCCACACCGTTGGGTCCGTAGCCCTCGTACATGATGGTCTGCCAGTCGGCGCCGCCGGCTTCCTCGCCCGCGCCGCGCTTGCGCGCACGCTCGATGTTGTCGTTGGGAACCGACGTCTTCTTCGCCTTCTGGATGGCGTCGAACAGCGTCGGATTGCCTGTGGGATCGCCACCACCGGTGCGGGCCGCCACCTCGATGTTCTTGATGAGTTTGGCGAACGACTTGCCACGCTTGGCGTCGATCACCGCCTTCTTGTGCTTGGTGGTGGCCCATTTGGAGTGGCCGCTCATGCGATGGAGCCCCTTTCGTACTTACAACAAGTGTTCGTAGTTTACGCGTGCTCGACCGGCACCGACTCCATACACGTCCGCAAACGTGCGAACGTCGCCGCTCAGACCCCACGCACGAGGTCGACGAAGAGTCCGTGTACGCGACGGTCACCGGTGACCTCGGGATGAAAGCTGGTGGCCATGACGGGCCCCTGGCGCACCGCGACGACGCGACCCGCGGCGGGACCGTCGGGAACGGTGGCGAGGACCTCCACGCCGTCGCCGACGCGTTCCACCCACGGCGCTCGGATGAACACCGCGCGCAGGGGGTCGCCGTCGATTCCAGCGAACTCGAGATCGGTTTCGAAGGAGTCGACCTGACGACCGAAGGCATTGCGCCGCACGGTGATGTCGAGGGCGTCGAGATGCTGGGCGTCCTCTCTGGTATCGAGAACTTCACTCGCCAACATGATCATTCCCGCACACGATCCGTAAGCGGGTAGTCCGTCACGCAGCCGGGCACGCAGCGGTTCGAGCAGTTCGAAGACCGTCAGAAGCCTGCTCATCGTCGTCGATTCGCCGCCGGGAACGACGAGTCCGTCGACGCCGTCCAACTCCGCGGGCCGGCGTACCGCGACTGCCTCGGCGCCGCTCGAGCTCAGCGCGGCGAGGTGTTCTCGGACGTCGCCCTGCAACGCGAGTACACCGATGCGAGGCCCGGTCACCTGGGCTTGAACGGATCGGTGGCCGATTTCGTTCGATCCCGCTCGAAGCGCATCAGACCTTCCTGCACTACGGCGGCGACCATGCGACCCTGCCGGTCGAAAATTCGGCCCTGTGCCAGCGCACGCCCGAAGTCCGCGGACGGCGACGTCTGGTCGTACAGCAGCCATTCGTCGGCGCGGAACGGGCGCAGGAACCACAACGCGTGATCGAGTGACGCCGTCTGAGTCGCCACGCCCGGGTGTGGGACCTTCGCCGAGCCGATCAGGGTCATGTCGGACATGTACGCGAGCGCGCAGACGTGGAACACCTGATTGTCCGGCAACCGATCGCGGTAGCGAAACCACACTCGCTGCTGGGCGGCGAGGCTCGGGTATTTCTCGGTCTGCTCATCGGGGACCTTGCGGATGTCCCATTCCTTCCACTCCTCGTAGAACGAATTGTCGAACTCCGGAAGGGTGCGCGGGTCCGGCAAGGTCTCCGGATCGACGACGCGGGGCATCGTGTCCTGGTGCGAGATGCCGTCGTCGTCGACGTGGAACGACGCGGACATGGTGAAGATCGCCTTGCCGTCCTGAATTCCGGTGACACGGCGCGTACAGAAGGACCTGCCGTCACGGATGCGCTCGACCATGTAGACGGTCGGCTCCGTGGGGTTGCCCGGCCGGATGAAGTAACCGTGCAACGAGTGCACGCGGTAGTCGTCGGCGACTGTGTTGACGGCCGACACCAGAGCCTGCCCGGCGACCTGCCCGCCGAACGTCCGCTGCAACAGGCTCGGGAAGGTTCGACCACGGAAGATGTCGTTCTCGATACGTTCCAATTCGAGAATGTCCTCGATACTGGCCATTGTTCACCTCTCGTCGCTGCTGGTGAAGGCTAACAAGCGCGGAAACAGGCAAGATGAACCGGTGCCGAACCGAGACCTGCCGACGCCTGTGCCGATTTTCCCGGAACTACTCGCCCGGGCAGTGGCCGATCGAATTCCCCACGGCCGCCGCGCAATCGGTGTGATCGACGGCGTCGACGCCGCTGGTCCGGTCGATTTCGCCGGGACGGTCCGTGACCTCGTGGGCGCATCCGGACGGCGTTGTGACGTGATCGATCTCCACGATTACGTGCGGCCCGCCTCACTGCGATTCGAGTACTCTCGGACCGACGAGTTGACCTATCGGACAGCCTGGTTCGACTTCGCCGCGGTGGAGCGTGAGGTCGTTGCCCCGATGCGTCCCGGAGGCCGAGGAACGTTCCTACCCCGGCTTTGGGACGAGGTGGCCGATCGGTCCGCGAGGGCGAGCCTCGTCGACGCGGCTCCCGACCATGTTCTGCTGATCGCCGGTCCGACGGCCCTCGGACGCATTCCCGATGCAGCGGTGACGGTGCACCTGAAGATCAGCGAAGCCACCATGCGGCGCCGGACCCCCGAGGCCGACGCATGGACGGTTGCACCGCTGCTCGAGTTCTACGACGAGGCACCGACTGCGGACGTCGTGGTCCGCTGGGATCACCCGGACCGGCCCGCGATACTCCAGGCCTGAGACGTCACCAGCCGCGTTCGGCCAAACGGTGAGCAACCGGAAGATCGTCGACGTTGATGCCCACCATGGCCTCACCCAGGCCACGCGAGACCTTGGCGAGGACGTCGGGGTCGTCGTGGAAGGTCGTCGCCTTGACGATCGCCTCGGCACGCTCCTTCGGGTTGCCGGACTTGAAGATTCCGGATCCGACGAAGACGCCCTCCGCACCGAGTTGCATCATCATCGCAGCGTCAGCCGGCGTAGCGATGCCGCCGGCCGTGAACAGGGTCACGGGCAGCTTGCCCGCACGTGCGACCTCCACGACCAGGTCGTGGGGAGCCTGAAGTTCCTTTGCCGCGACGTACAGCTCGTCTTCGGGCAGCGACGTGAGTCGGCGAATCTCGTCGCGGATCTTGCGCATGTGCGTGGTCGCGTTGGACACGTCGCCGGTACCCGCCTCGCCCTTGGACCTGATCATCGCTGCGCCTTCGGTGATCCGACGCAGCGCTTCGCCGAGATTGGTTGCGCCGCACACGAACGGGACGGTGAAGTTCCATTTGTCGATGTGGTTGGCGTAGTCCGCCGGGGTCAGCACCTCGGATTCGTCGACGTAGTCGACGCCGAGACTCTGGAGTATCTGCGCTTCGACGAAGTGGCCGATCCTCGCCTTCGCCATGACGGGGATGGACACCGCGGCGATGATGCTGTCGATCATGTCCGGATCGCTCATCCGCGACACACCACCCTGCGCGCGGATGTCCGCCGGAACACGTTCGAGCGCCATGACCGCCACGGCCCCTGCATCCTCGGCGATCTTGGCCTGATCGGCGGTGACCACGTCCATGATCACGCCGCCCTTGAGCATTTCGGCCATGCCGCGCTTGACGCGTGCTGTCCCCCGGCCGTTGTCTTCGACGTCTGATGCGGGAACGATGGGCGTACTCAAAGGACTCTCCTGCAGCTGAGGGAACACGGGACTACCTCGGAGCGAGGCGTGCCCGAGAGTAGACCGAACTGGCATTCGTTCCCATAGCCAGTCGAGAATTGCTGGACCCCTGACCGAGCGCTCCGTTCCGCCGTGTCCGTCGGCCTCAGCGGATAGCGCGTACGTCCGGTTCGGTTCTACGCGCAAGCACGATGTTGACCTCGTCGAGCAGTTCGGCGAGATCCTGCGGATATACCGTCTCGCCGATCGCCGCGAGTGACCTGATGTCGTCCTCGGTGCACCACTTGTGGCCCGTCACCGTTCGACGCTCGAAGTCGGTGAATCCCGAATGTTCGGGCTCGAACTCCTGAGTCCTCGACGCGAAGAACAGCTCCTCGGACCGCAGGAGCACTCCGTTGAACGGGAACGTGGCCACACGCCGCCACATCGGCCCCTTCAACTCGGTCGACGCCACGCCCAGACCCGTTTCCTCCCGGACCTCACGGACAGCGGCCTCGCGGAGGCTCTCGCCGGACTCGACGGCGCCGCCGATGGTGAACCAGAAATACACGTCGGGAACCGTCGGATCGTGGCCGCGCAGAAGAAGCACCCGGCCTCGTTCGTCGACGAGAACGACTCTCGCCGAGGTGCGCTGCACCGCTCGCCCCTCGGACCCGAAGGTGTCGGACGCCGACCGCTCGGCAATCTCGAAGTACGTCGGCAGGGGCGCAGTTCCGCCCAGGTGCAGTGCACGAACCGCCGCGGTCGTGCGCAGCGCCAACGTGTCTCGCACCGCATCGTTGTGGAACCTGCGCGCGATCAGCACCCGGGCTTCGGCGTCGGCGAGCTCGGCTACCAGTTGCGGGGGCAGATCGGCAGGATCGAGCGCCGCCAGCGCCACCGACACCGCGTTCTCGGCCGCCTCACGATGTGCGCGGTCGGCGCGTTCGGCGGCGCCGGCCAGCGCCGCCAATCGCCGACTGTCCTCCAGCTGGGCCCTGGTCGCCGACGCCACGGCTCTGGCCACCACGGCGCGGCGCGCCAGTGCGGAGTCGAGCGACTGCCACGACAGGTCCGAGCGGACGTGCAGCCGATCGAGACGGTTGGCCGTCGCGTAGGCCCACAGCCCGATCACCAGGACCAGTACCGCGACGAGACCGACGATCAGAATCGTCAACGCGGACAGTGTCATCAGCTCGCCGCCCGCACTTTCTGTCCCCCGACAGTCACGGTCTCGTAGACCCGCATGATCTGCTCGGCGACGACCGGCCAATCGTATTCCGCCACAGCCCGGGTCGCCGCCTGCACCACACGGTCCCTGACATCGTCCGAGGACAGCACCGCGTCGACGGCATCGGCGAGGGCGACGTCGTCGTCGATCGGCACCAACAGGCCGGCGGTGCCGTCGCGAAGGACCCGCCGGAACGCGTCGAGCTCACTGGCCACCACAGCGGTACCCGACGCCATCGCCTCCACGAGCACGATCCCGAAGCTCTCGCCGCCGAGGTTGGGGGCGCAGTACACGTCGGCACTCCGCATCGCCGACGCCTTCTCCTCGTCGTCGACCTGCCCGAGGAACCGCAGATGCGACGCTGCCGCGCCCGCTTCCTTTCGTAGTTTGTCCTCGTCACCGCGTCCGACGACGAGTATCTCGACGTCGGGGTGTCGCTCGACGAGTGTCGGAAGCGCGCGCAGCAGCACCGCCATGCCTTTGCGTGGTTCGTCGAAGCGGCCGAGGAACAGTACGGTGCCGCCGGCTCGGGGATACCCGGGAAGCAGCGGTGCGCGTCGGAAGGCCGGTACGTCGACACCGTTGGGGATTTCGACGGCATCGCTGCCGAGTGCCTCGACCTGCCACCGGCGGGCGAGTTCGGATACCGCGATCCGTCCGCTGATCTTTTCGTGGTAGGGACGGAGAACACCCTGAAACGTACTGAGTACCAACGACTTCGTGGTGGAAGTGTGAAAGGTCGCCACTATCGGGCCGTCGGCGGCCTTGAGTGCCAGCATCGACAGGCTCGGGGCATTCGGTTCGTGAATGTGCAGGACGTCGAAGTCGTTCTCGGCGATCCACTTCCGAATGCGCGAGTACGTGACCGGCCCGAACCGGAGCCTCGCCACCGAGCCGTTGTACGGAATGGCCAGGGCCTCACCCGCGGAGACGACGAAGTCGGGTAGTTCGGTGTCGTCGGACGCCGGTGCGAGGACGCTCACTCGGTGACCCCGTTCGATGAACACCTCGGCGAGCTGCTGCACGTGTGCCTGAACTCCACCCGGCACGTCGAAGGAGTACGGACAGACCATCCCGATCTTCACGTGCCCTCGATCCGTGCTCGCCGCGAATCGGACAGGTCGTCCATCCACAGAGGTTGGAGCATGTGCCAGTCGGCGGGATAGGTCGCGATGTTGTCGGCGAAGCGGTCGGCGAGCTGCTGCGTGGCGGTCTCGACTCCCTCGCCCACGTCGATGCGCGGTGAGATGGAGAAGCCCCAGGCATCGCCGTCGAAGTAGCAGTGCACGGGCAGCAAGTGCGCGCCTGTGTCGATCGCGAGGCGAGCCGGGCCCGCCGCCATTCGTGTCGGCTCCCCGAAGAACGTGACGGGCACACCGTGCCTGGCCAGATCGCGTTCGCTCAGCAGGCAGACGACTTTGTTCTCCCGCAGACGTTCCGACAGCGCCGCGAACGGCGGCACCTCCCCTCCGCTGAGCGGGAAGATCTCGAAACCGAGGCTTTCTCGGTAGGCCACGAACCGCTGGTAGAGCGATTCGGGTTTCAACCGTTCCGCGACGGTCGCGAAGGTGCCGTGAGTCCGTGCCAGCCACACACCGGCCATGTCCCAGTTTCCGCTGTGCGGCAGCGCGAGCACCGCGCCGCGACCGTCGGCGAGCGCAGCGTTCAGGTGTTCCTGGCCGTGGATGCTCGAATCGAGCGACGCCGCCAACTCATCGAGGTCCATCGATGGAAGGCGGAATGCCTCTCGCCAGTATCGGGCGTAGGAGCGCAACGACGCACGGATTAGCTCGTCGGGCACCTGGTCCGCTGTGGTGCCCAGCACGCGTGAGAGGTTTCGACGGAGTTGAGCCGGGCCGCCGCCCCGACGGGCCGCGACGTCCGCTCCGGCGTCGAACAGTCGGGTCGCCAGCCCGGCCGGAAGCGATCTCACCAGGCGCCAGCCCGCGGCGTACCCCGCGTCGCCGACGCGCTCGCCGAGAGTCACGGCGTATCGGTCTTCGCGTCGCCGTCGGTCGTGGCCGCAGGTTCCTTGCTGATGATGTCCCTGGCGCCCTCGGAGCGGCGCACGGCAAGCACTCGTTGGAACACCGTGACCACGCTGAGCACGGCGAGAACCCACATTGCCGGGTAGATGAGGCTGTCGAGCCAGGGAACGTCGTAGTGCCGACCGATTCCGGTCAGTCCTGCACCGACCAGAACGATGACCAGGCGGTCGGGCCGTTCGATCCATCCACCGTCGGCCGACAGACCGCTGGCTTCCGCGCGCGCCTTCGCGTAGGAGATGACCTGCGACGTCACGAGGCACACCAGAGTTGCGATCAGCAGCAGCTTGTCCTGCTCGCTGTACACCGCCCACCAGGCGAGGCCGGCGAAGATCGCGCCGTCCGCGACGCGGTCACAGGTCGCGTCGAGTACCGCTCCGTACTTCGTTCCGCCACCGCGTGCGCGCGCCATCGCACCGTCGAGCATGTCGAACAGCACGAACAGCGTGATCACCATCGTGCCCCAGAAGAGGTACCCGGCCGGGAACATCGTCACGGCGGCAGCCACCGTCACGACGGTGCCGATCAGCGTGACCGAATTGGGAGTCAGTCCGGTGGCGTTGAGCGCTCGACCGAGCGGTGCCGTCACCTTGGACATCGGAGTCCTACCGAGAATGCTCAGCACCGCGAACCCCCCTTTCGACGTATGTTCATTCGGCCCAGGCCGACGCCAGCAGAGCCCGCGTGTCACGCAGCAGCTGCGGCATGACCTTCGCTCCACCGACGACGGTGATGAAATTCGCGTCGCCGCCCCACCTGGGAACGATGTGCTGATGCAGATGCTCGGCCAACGATCCTCCGGCTGCCGCACCCAGGTTCAGTCCGACGTTGAAACCGTGCGGGTTGGACACGCGCTTGATGGTCCTGATGGCGTGCTGAGTGAACGACATGAGCTCGGCGCTCTCGGCGGGCGTCAGATCCTCCAACGCAGCGACGCGCCGGTACGGGACGACCATCGTGTGCCCGGGGTTGTACGGGTAGAGGTTGAGCACCGCGTACACCTGCTCGCCTCGCGCGACCACGAGCCCGTCCTCGTCGCTCATCTTCGGAATGTCCGAGAACGGTTCGCTGGACTTGCTGTTCTCACCGGGAGCTTCGGTGATGTAGGACATGCGGTGCGGCGTCCACAGACGTTGGAGTCGATCGGGGTCACCGAAACCGGTGTCGACGATCGCCGCGTCCTTGTCGGGCATGGTCAGCTCACTCCTGAGGTCTCGGCGACGAGGGTTGCGGTGGGAGATGCGTTGTTGCGCGAGCTGATCCAGTCCGCGATCAGCTCGACAGCTCGGTCGGTCGCGACTCCGTTGACCTGAGTGCCGTCGCGGAACCGGAAGCTGACCGCTCCGGCTTCCACGTCACGTTCGCCGGCGAGGAGCATGAACGGCACCTTCTGCGCGGTCTGGTTGAAGATCTTCTTCTGCATGCGGTCGTCCGACGCATCGACCTCTGCCCGAATTCCGCGCTTCTTCAGTTCGGCCACCACAGCGAACAGATGATCCTGATGCACCTCTGCCACCGGGATACCGACGACCTGCACTGGTGACAGCCACGCCGGGAACGCACCCGCGTAGTGCTCGGTGAGTACACCGAAGAACCGCTCGATCGAGCCGAACAGTGCTCGGTGAATCATCACCGGGCGTTCTTTGCTTCCCCCGGTAGCGGTGTACTCGAGCTCGAAGCGCTCGGGCAGGTTGAAGTCGAGCTGGATGGTGGACATCTGCCATGTCCTACCCAGTGCGTCCTTCGCCTGAACCGAGATCTTCGGGCCGTAGAACGCCGCGCCACCCGGATCGGGAACCAGATCGAGACCGGACGCGGCTGCCACCTCGGCGAGCGTGTTGGTCGCTTCCTCCCACACTTCGTCGCTGCCGACCGACTTGTCCGGGTTGCGAGTGGACAACTCCAGATAGAAGTCGTCGAGCCCGTAGTCCTTGAGCAGACCGAGAACGAATTCGAGCGTCGTGGTCAATTCGTCGCGCATCTGCGCACGAGTGCAGAAGATGTGGGCATCGTCCTGGGTCAGACCTCGAACGCGGGTGAGTCCGTGGATGACTCCGGACTTCTCGTAGCGGTACACGGTTCCGAACTCGAACAACCGCAAGGGCAGTTCACGATACGAGCGCCCCCGCGAGCGGAAGATCAGGTTGTGCATCGGGCAGTTCATCGGCTTGAGGTAGTAATCCTGGCCGGGTTTGCGCACAGCACCGCTCTCGTCGAGCTCGGCGTCGAGATGCATGGCCGGGAACATCCCGTCGCGATACCAGTCCAGGTGGCCGGACACCTCGTACAGGTGCCCCTTGGTGATGTGCGGGGTGTTGACGAAGTCGTATCCCTCTTCGATGTGCCGCTGCCGGGAATAGTTCTCCAGCTCGTTTCTGATGATGCCGCCCTTGGGGTGGAACACCGGGAGCCCGGATCCCAGCTCGTCCGGGAAGCTGAAGAGGTCGAGCTCCGACCCGAGCTTGCGGTGGTCGCGGCGCTCCGCCTCGGCCAGCAGCTCCAGGTGGCGATCGAGAGCCTCGGAAGATTCCCACGCGGTTCCGTAGATGCGCTGCAAACCGGCGTTGTCCTGGTTGCCGCGCCAGTAGGCGGCGGAACTGCGGGTCAACTTGAACGCAGGGATGTACTTGGTGGTCGGTATATGGGGGCCGCGGCACAGGTCGCCCCAGATTCGGTCCCCCGTCCGCGGATTCAGATTGTCGTACGCGGTCAGCTCGCCGCCGCCGACCTCCATGATCTCGGGATCGTCGATGCCGGACTTGTCGTTGACCAGTTCCAGCTTGTACGGCTCGTTCGCCAGTTCCTCTCGGGCCTGATCGATCGAGTCGTAGACGCGACGCGAGAATCGCTGGCCGGCCTTCACGATCTGCTTCATCTTCTTCTCGAGCGCGGTCAGGTCCTCGGGAGTGAACGGCTGCTCGACGTCGAAGTCGTAGTAGAAGCCGTCCTTGATGAACGGGCCGATGCCCAACTTCGCACCGGGAAACAGGTCCTGGACCGCCTGCGCCAGGACGTGCGCGGCGGAATGCCTGATGACACTGCGGCCGTCCTCGGTGTTCGCGGCCACCGGCTCGACCTCGGCATCACCGTCGGGAGCCCAGGACAGATCGCGAAGCTTGCCGTCGGCGTCACGCACGACGACGATCGCGTCAGGTCCCTTGTTGGGCAAGCCCGTGTCCCGAAGTGCCGTTCCGGCAGTCGTTCCGGCCGGCACCATGATGCGGGCGGGCGAGACGGCGGTTACGGGCATGGTCACGGCGATGTACTCCTTGGTCGATCCTCGCAGGGAAGATCCCGGTGTAAGTGGATAGCGGCGGTCGGTGAGACCGAGGACAGCCTATCGGCTCTCGGGTGCACGTTCGCCGTCACATCGCGGACGCGTCGTCACAGTGGACTGGACAGCCAACTCCAGTCGAGACCGAACCACCCGCCGATGAGCGAGAACGTACCGAGCAACCACAACGTCACCAGCACGACGGCCGTGGTCAGCAGTACACCGAGCCCTTTGACGAACACGGACTGGTGCGAGAACCACTCCATGAATCGGTCGTAGTGCTTGCGCGCGAACTTCAGGAGCCGATGCGCCCACGTGAATTCCGACGCGAGAATGCCGAGGCCCGCGAAGACGATCAGCCACCCGGGACCCGGATACGGAATCGCCAGGATTCCGAGCCCCAGCACGATCAGCCCGACCACGCCGACCGTGATTCGGTACGCGAGATCGAGAGTGGGATTGGCTCTGATCTTGGCACGGAACTGGCGTCGTCGTTCCGACACCCGGTCGAATACGCCGTCGTCGTGCGCGGTTTCGGCGCGATCGTCTGCAGTCACCGCATCAGGTTACCGGCGCGTGAGACAACACAAGCCCCACGCTCGGTGCGTGGGGCTTGGTGCGGGGGCTCGTTGTTTGCTTCGAGTGGTCCCGGCTGGGATCGAACCAGCGACCTTCCGCGTGTGAAGCGGACGCTCTTCCACTGAGCCACGGGACCGTCATCGTCCGACAGCGATGTACGCCTCTCGAACGAGGCAGAACATTAACATGCGTACCGCGCGATACTCGAATCGCCCTGTTCGTCGAGCGTTCCGTACAGACTCTTCCCCGTGTCGGAGCTCGCCCCCGACCCGACAGTGACGCCACTCGAGCAACCGACAGCGGCACTGACAAGGCGATTTGTGAGTTCGCCAGAAGTTGGTCTAGTGTTTTCACCGCACCACGGAGACGGTAACGGTTCCGCGGGGCATGCGGATGTGGCGCAGTGGTAGCGCATCACCTTGCCAAGGTGAGGGTCGCGGGTTCGAATCCCGTCATCCGCTCGAGGCTGGAACAATCTCAGGGCCGAATCAGCGAGAGCTTGTGCCGATTCGGATCAAGGGCAATCGAGAGAACGCCTGGCCCATGGTGGAGTGGCCGAGTGGTGAGGCAACGGCCTGCAAAGCCGTGCACACGGGTTCGATTCCCGTCTCCACCTCGCAGTGTGTCGGAGGCAGCCGTCTTCGATGCAAGTACCTGCGCGATTAGCTCAGCGGGAGAGCGCTTCCCTGACACGGAAGAGGTCACTGGTTCAATCCCAGTATCGCGCACCACGCGAAGAACCCCGGTCTTGTGCCGGGGTTCTTTTCGTCCGACTGAATGTCGGTGGTTTCACCGCATCGCCCGCTGGATCCGTCCTCGGATGCAGCGTTCGATGCACATGCGGATGTGGCGCAGTGGTAGCGCATCACCTTGCCAAGGTGAGGGTCGCGGGTTCGAATCCCGTCATCCGCTCGTTCGATGTTCGCCTGCGCGATTAGCTCAGCGGGAGAGCGCTTCCCTGACACGGAAGAGGTCACTGGTTCAATCCCAGTATCGCGCACCATCCGAGAATGCCCTTCAGCCCCGTGCTGGAGGGCATTTGTGGTCTGGACCCGTGCAGGGGTGGTGATTCAGGTCATACACGTGCACTCTGGAGGGATATCCCCGACCGGAAGGAACCCCACCGATGGCCGACCGCACGAACGAGGCAGACAGTGGCGCCGAAGGTGTCGCACCGACCACGGATCCGAGCACCGAGGAGAAGGCGAAGTCCGACGCGGCGGAGATCGATGCCCAGTACGAACCCGGCGCACGGCCGACAGTCACGCTGCCCGGAACGGACGGCATGGTGTCCGGGACGGCATTCGCAGACATGGTCGACGACAACGGCGGCCTGAAGGAGGACTCGACGCCGGATGCCTGAGGCGCCCACCGACACCCACGAAGTGCACGGTGTCGACGGAGTTCGTGGGTATCTTCATCGGCCCGACGGGCCGGAGGTGGCCGCACTCGCACTGACGCACGGGGCCGGTGGTGACTGCTCGGCCAAGTTCCTCGTCGACGTCGCCACCACATGGTCCGCGCACGGGGTGACGGTTCTGCGGTTCGATCTGGCGTTCCGGCAGGCGAAGCCGTCCGGCCCACCGCATCCGTCGAAGTCCGCGGCCGATCGAAACAGTGTGGTGCTCGCGGTCGAATATCTCGGCAGCCTCACCGCAGCGCCTCTCGTGGTGGGAGGACACTCCTATGGAGGCCGCCAGGCATCGATGACGGTGTCGGAGGGGCTCTCCGCCGTCGGTGCGCTGCTGTTGTCCTATCCGTTGCATCCGCCGGGCAAACCCGACAAGGCACGTACCGCGCACCTACCCGGAATAGATATCCCCACCCTGTTCGTCTCGGGCACGAAGGATCCATTCGGCACACCCGACGAGCTGAGGCTGGCAATCGCATCGATCCCCGGCCCGGCGGAGTTGCTCGAGATCGACGGTGCAGGACACGACCTGTCCGCAGCCAAGCACCGCGTCGCCGAGCGATCGTTCGAGCACGCGTCACCCTTGTTCGGCACAGCCCGGTAATCGCGTCGGCGAGTCCCCGTGCGGTAGGAAACTGCTCGAATGTTCTACTTGTCTCATGCCCACCTGGGGATGGTTCGTCGTTGCACTCGTTCTGATCGACGCAGCGGTTCTCGCTGCGTGGCTGCTGGCTCGTAAACGTCCGGGCAAGCGCACGGATTCGACGGAACCCCCGGCGCCGCTCGCATCGACAGGGGTCCTGTGGGCCGACATCGAACCGACGCTTCGCACGCTCAAACACGAGGGAAACTCGCTCGCAGCGATCAAACTCCTGCGGTCCCGCACCGGGTTGCCGCTGCGCGAAGCCAAAGAGGCGGTGGACCGACTGTGACCGTGATCGTGGGCCGAGCCGGAATCTGGGAAGCCGAACAACTCGCCGACGTCGCCGCCGTGACGTTTCCGCTGGCCTGTCCACCCGGGTCGACCCAGGAGTCGATCGAAGCCTTCATCGGCGAGGTGCTCTCCCACGAACGGTTCGCCGACTACCTGGACGATCCGGATCGGACGATTCTCGCCGCGCGTGAAGACGACTCGATCGTCGGGTACGCCATGCTGATTCGCGGCGAGCCGGCCGACCCCTCGATCAGCGCCGTCCTGTCGACATCGCCGACGATGGAACTGTCCAAGATGTACGTTCTACCGGGTCATCACGGCAGTGAAGTGTCGGCGGCACTGATGGCGGCGACCGTGGCGTTGGCGGTCGACTTCGGCTGCGCCGGAATCTGGTTGGGCGTCAACCAGCAGAACGCGCGAGCTCAGCGCTACTACGCCAAGCACGGGTTCCACCGTGTGGGCACCAAGACGTTCACCGTCGGCGCCGAGGTACACGACGATTTCGTGTTCGAACGAGTCCTCTGACGTCAGCCGACGGCTGCGAAACGAGACAGTGCGAGCAGGCGCGAGGTGGCACGCAGGTACTTCTTGCGATACCCGCCTGCCAACATCTCCTCGGTGAAGATTTCGTCGAGCTTTCCGCCGGACGCCGTCACCGGGATGCTCGCGTCGTAGAGGCGGTCGGCCAACACGACAAGTCGGAGTGCGACCGCCTGGTCGGCAGCGGGGTGCACGTTCTTCCAGAAGACCGCCTCGACGCCGTCGAGCAGCTTGCCGTACCGCGACGGGTGCAACGTACTCAGATGTGCGAGCAACTCGTCGAAATCGTCGAGCGTTGCGCCCTCGACGTGGTTCGCGCGCTCGACCAGTTCGGACTCGGAGGTGGGATCGGGAGCAGGCGGAAGGTCGCGGTGTCGGTAGTCGGGGCCGTCGACACGAATCGACTCGAAGATCGACCCGAGCTTCTTGATCTCGCGCATGAAGTCCTCGGCAGCGAACCTGCCCTCGCCCAGCTGTCCGGGGAGAGTGTTCGACGTCGCGACGATGGACACTCCACGTGCGGAGAGCTCGGACAGCAGACGGGACACCAGCATGGTGTCACCCGGGTCGTCGAGTTCGAACTCGTCGATGCACAGGACACTGTGGTTCGACAGCTGATCGAGTGCCTGGTTGAAGCCGAGCGCCCCGACCACATGTGTCAGCTCCACGAACGTTCCGAATGCCTTGGGCTCGGGCACGCTGTGGAAGATCGACGCCAAAAGGTGGGTCTTGCCGACGCCGAACCCGCCGTCGAGGTACAGGCCCGCGCCGGTTGCCGGGGTCTTCTTGCCGAAGAGGCCGCGCTTGCCACCCTTTCCGCGGATCTTGGTGACCTTCTGCGCGAACGCCTCGGCTTTCGCGACCGCCTCGGCCTGGCTCGGCTCGTTCGGATCGGGAATGTACGACGAGAAGCTGACGTCGTCGAACATGGCCGGCGGAACCATTTGAGCGATCAACTGATCGGATGGAACGACGGGGTTTCGATCGACAAGACGTGCAGGCATTGAACGAGCGTAGCGACGTGGTGTTATCTACCTTATGCAGCTACTGGATATTGCGACCTACTTCACATCCGAGAGCGATGTGTCACGCGTCGCGAAGGGCCGGCTGGACGACGCCGACCTGTCGCGCCTGTACGCCTATCCCCCTCGACCCCGGCGCCCGTGGATTCGGGCGAACTTCGTGGCCAGCATCGACGGAGCAGTGACGGCCGACGGCGTGTCCGCCGGCCTCGGGACTCCCGCCGACCAGGCAGTCTTCGGGGTCCTACGGTCCTTGACCGACGCGGTCCTCGTCGGCGCCGGAACCGTGCGCGCCGAAAATTACGGAGGCGTCTCCCTGCCCGACGACACCCGCCGGGCCCGCGTCGACCGCGGGTTGGACGAACTCCCCCCAGTCGTGGTCGTGACGGCCTCCGCCGAACTCGACCCCGACGCGCGAGTGTTCACCGACACCACCGTCACTCCGATCGTCGTGACCACTGCAGCCGCGTCCGCCGACAAGAAGAAGGCACTGTCCGACGCCGGAGCCCGGATCGTCGAGGCAGGTGAGACGACCGTGACGACCGGCGACCTACTCGGCGCGCTGGACGGTCTCGGTCTTCACCGCGTCCTGTGCGAGGGTGGCCCGGGACTGTTCGGCCAGCTGATCGCCGACGACGCCGTGGACGACGTCTGCCTCACGGTGTCGCCTCTCCTCGTGGCGGGGTCTGCCGGCAGGATCTCGCACTCCGCATCCGGCGCGGTCCGGCGCATGACGAGGGCGCACGTCGTCGCCGACGACGACGGCACACTGCTGACCAGGTGGGTCAAGCACCGAACCGAACACTGACCGGCCTGGTCGGATGTGTCGCCGACCGCCTGGTCGGATGGGTCGCCGACCGCGCGGTGCGGGAACTAGATAGCCTCGCAGCGTGACGCAGAATCGATCGTTGCTGGTGTTCGTCGTGTGTCTGTCTTTGTTCGCGGCCGGGTGCGGGGCCGGGCCGTCCGGTCGACCCGACGTGGCGGTCGAGCAGAACTCACCGGGCCAGCCCGCCGACACCGAATCGGAGGACCCCGCGCCGGAGCCTCCTGCACTGCAGGTTCCGGTGACGGATCTGTCCTGGCAGGACTGCACGTCGGACACCCTCGGCCGATACGGCTACGCACCTCGTACCCCCGGCCTGATCCTCGAATGCGCGGATTTCGAGGCGCCCGTCGACGCGTCCGGTGAGATGTTCGGGTCCTTCTCCGTCGGTGCGCTGCGTGCGCGCCTGGATCGGACGCCTGCCGACGCTCCCCCGATGGTGCTGACGTCAGGGGCGGACCGCGCGTCGATCGAGACGCTTGCCGACATGGCAGCAGGGCAGGGCGCGACCCTTCTGGCAACCAATCCTGTGGTCGCGGTGGACCGACGCGGCATCGGCCGATCCACTGCGGTGGACTGCACCAAGTTCGACGCCCGCGCAGCCCTGGCGGATCTGGGACAGTTCGCCGGAGCAGGCGGTGACACCGTCGATCGAGCCGTCACCGCAGGCCGGGACGCGACCATCGAATGCACCGACCTTCTGCAACCACAGGAACTGGCCTTCGCGACGTCGTATGCAGCGGACGACCTGGAACGACTGCGACTCACGTGGGGCGTGGACAGCATCGGACTCATCGGCACCGGAAACGGTGCGTCCACCGCATTGGCATTCGCCGCGCAGTACCCGGACCGCCTCTCCCGACTCGTACTCGACTCGCCCACCGGACTCGGCGCGGATCAGATGACCGTTGCCGAACAGAAGACCCAGGGACGCGAAGCTGCCTTCACCGCCTTCGCCGGGCGATGCGTCGCGCTCGACTGTTCGCTCGGCCCGGATCCCCGTGCGGCCGTTGCCGAGCTGGTGCAGCGCGCACGATCGGGGGCCCTGAGGCCGCTGTCCACCCACGCGCTGCTCGACGGAATCGCCTATGCCCTCGCATCGTCGGCGGGCGATCCGACGCAGCGCGCACTCGCACTGTCCACCACACTCTCCTCTGCACGTTCCGGTGACACCGCAGCCCTGACCCAGTTGGCCGACCGAGCTGCCGACGCCTACGGCACGGACGGGCAGTTCGTCGCCCGCTGCACCGACGGACAGCAGTGGCCGTCGCCCCAGGCGGTGCGCGACGCCACCGGATCATGGTCGGAGTTGTATCCCGTCTTCGGCACCGACGCGGCTCTGGCCGCACTCGCCTGTGCGTCCTGGCCGACGGCTCCCGCAGCGCCGCTGCCCTCGGAACTACCGATTCCGGTGCTGTTGCTCAGCGGCGCGGCGGATCCCGTCGTCGGCAACGGAGGTTTCGCTGCAGTCTCCGGAATGATCGCGACGACGGGTACGCAGGCGGCGTCGATGACTTGGCAGGGCGCGGGTCACCCCACGGTAGGTGGTTCGGCGTGCGCTCAGTCCGCGGTCGCCGGTTACGTCGCCGACGCGGCCCTGCCGCCGGACGGCAGCGTGTGCCCTGCATGAGACGCCGTGGGCGGTCGAGGGCGGGAACAAGGCCCGAGGGGGTTGTCACGGCCGGGGTGTCTGACGTCGGTCCGACAGGGCGGTCAATGTACCGTTCCGTAGGTGTCACTTAGCTTCCTCGAGCCACGAACCGGCCGGTCCACCGCAGAAGTAGTCAAGTTTGCGTTGTGGCCGTTGGCCGTCATGACGGTGCTCAACCGGGTCCTGGTTCGAGCGATCAACGGCGACATCACCGACGACTTCACCCCGGTGTATCGCGCGGCACTGGCGTTTCTCAACCGGCAGCCGGTCTACACGGCGAACTTCGATTCGGTGGATCCGCACTACCTGTACCCGCCCGGGGCCACGATGCTGCTCTCCCCCGTCGCTGTGATCGACCCGGAACGCTCGCGGTGGCTGTTCATCTTCGCCAGCACCATCGCAATCCTGATTGCTCTGTACATTCTGCTGCGCATCTTCGGCTACGGCCTGAACTCCGTCGTCGCGCCGGTCCTGCTCTTCGCCGCATTCGCCAGCGAAACAGTGACGAACACTCTGGTGTTCACCAACTTCAACGGTTTCGTGTTGCTCGGTGAAGTCGCGTTCATCGGTTTCCTGTTGAAGCGGAAAGACCTGTGGGCAGGCGTCGCGATCGGTCTCACGATCGTGGTCAAGCCCATTCTCGTTCCCCTGCTGATCATTCCGCTGATGACCAGACAGTGGAAGGTGTTCGTCACCGCAATCGCCATCCCTCTCGTCTTCACCGCGATCGCGTGGCCGCTGTCCGTCGACCCCATGGACTTCGTGAACCGCACCGTCCCGTACCTGCTCGAGTCCAGGGACTACTTCAACAGCGCCGTCGTCGGAAACGGTCGCTACTACGGTCTGCCCGAGGTACTGATCTTCGGAATCCGCGGCGTTCTCGGACTGATGGTTCTGGCCTCGTTGTGGATTCTCTACAAGTACTGCCGCGAGGACCGGTTGTTCTTCGTCGCCACCACTTCCGGCCTTGTCCTCACCGCACACTGGCTTCTGGGTTCGCTGGGCCAGATGTACTACTCGATGATGCTGTTCCCGCTTCTGATGACGGTCGTCCTGAAGAACTCGGTGCTCCGGAACTGGCCTGCCTGGCTCGCGATCTACGGCTTCACCTGCTACGACCGCTGGCTGTCCGGCCGGTTCTACACCACGGGACGAGCATTCGACTACATGCGCACCACCTTCGGATGGAGCCTGCTGATCATCGTCATCTTCGGCGTGCTCGTCGGGCGCTACTACGCCGCCAGGCAGGACGGCCGACTCGACCGGGGAATCGAACCAGAGTATCCACTGGACGACCCGCGACCTGCGGAGACGACGAAGTCCGGCGGATAGTATTAGCGTGAAGGCATGAGTTCAGCGACGGACAAGAATCCTGCCCCAGCAGTACAGCTCACCGACGCGCAGTGGCGAGAGAAACTCTCTCCCGAGGAGTACGCGGTTCTGCGGCAAGCCGGGACCGAGCGCCCCTTCGTCGGCGAATACACCGACACGACCACCGAAGGTATCTACGAATGCCGCGCATGCGGCGCGGAACTGTTCCGCAGTACCGAGAAGTTCGAGTCCCACTGCGGCTGGCCGTCCTTCTTCGACCCGGCCGACAGCGACGCCGTGATTCTGAACGAGGACAACTCGCTCGGAATGCGTCGCATCGAGGTGATCTGCAAGAACTGCCACAGTCACCTCGGACACGTCTTCGAGGGCGAGGGTTACCCGACGCCCACCGATCAGCGTTACTGCATCAATTCCATCTCGCTGACCTTCAGCCCAGCAGCCGACGCACGGTAGGCGCGCGGGATTCGTGCCCGAGTTCGGCTCACGCCGCGAAGCCGACTACAGCCGGATCGAGTACCGCACGGCCTTGAAAACTCTGCGGTATCTTTCCGCTATGACTGCGGCGATCAAGACATTCTGGTGGCGTCAGCTCAAACTCACCGGCCTTCGACCGAACTTCGGGGACGAGTTGACTCCGGGGCTGGTGAAGTCTCTGTTCGGTCGGAAATGTGCGTGGAGACGGCCGAAGGGCAGCGAGTTCACCGGCGCCGGTTCGACGCTGGAGATGGTCCAGCTCATGAACGCGCCGAAGACGTTGAAGATATGGGGTTCCGGTTTCGGAGTGCGCGAGGGAACCACCGAGAGAAACTTCAGCAATCCTGGGTACGACATCTACGCCGTACGGGGGCAACTCACCCTGGGGCGTGTCGACCAGGACCGCGATATCGCAGTCGGAGATCCGGGCCTTCTGGCAAGCAGGGTCTACCCGCCCTCGCAACAGGTGCCCGGTCGAGTCGGCCTCGTCTATCACTGGATGCACAAGAGCGACACAGTCGTTCAGACCCTCGCACGTGAGGGAAACATCATGCTGATCGATCCGTCGAGGAAGCCGTCCAAGGTCGTCGCGGACATCACGTCCTGTGAGTTCGTGATGTCCACGAGCCTGCACGGACTCATCGTCGCGGACTCGTACGGTATCCCGAATGCGTGGATCGAGCTGACGCAGGAGATAGGCGGCAAGGGCTACAAGTTCGAGGACTACTACTCCGCATTCGATGGAAAAGCGGTTCAGCATTCGTCCGACCTCGCATGGGATGCGGAGCACATCGAGGCCCTTCGCACCGAGTATCGGCCGATTCCCAATCTCGCAGAGATTCAGGACAATCTCGTCGCTGCATTTCCATACGCCGCAGTCGACGTACGATGACCTGACACAAACGAAGTGCGGCGGCGATCGGCTTCGGACAGCTACGTACCGAGGTGACACGCGGAGTACGTCCCCTCGCGTGCATACTGTGACCATGCGCACTTTTACTTCACCTGAGCAATTGAAGGCAGCGGTCGGCGAGGACCTCGGTAGCAGTGACTGGCTGCAGATCACGCAGGAACGGGTGAACACGTTCGCCGATGCCACGGGTGATCATCAGTGGATCCATGTCGATGTCGAACGCGCGAAGAAGGAAAGCCCGTTCGGTGCGCCGGTCGCCCACGGTTACTTGAGTTTGTCTCTCGTTCCGCTGCTCAACTGGCAGATCTACACCATCGAGAACACGAAACTCGGAATCAACTACGGCTCCAACAAGGTTCGGTTCGTCAATCCGGTGAAGGTGGGTTCGCACGTCCGCTTGCAGACGACGCTGACATCGGTGGACGAAGTGTCCGGTGGGGCTCTGCAGGTCGTCGCCACCAGCACGCTGGAGATCGAGGGTGAGGCGAAGCCTGCGCTCGTGGCGGAGACGATCAGTCGGATCGTGTTCTGACTGCTGCTCTGTCGAGTAGTTCGGGAGGATCGAACGCGGTGATCGGCGGCAGGTCACCGTCGTAGAGTTCGATCTGCACCAGAACGTGCTGACCCGTCGATCCTCGTGCGAGCGAGGATGTGCCGACGTCGGGCGTCAGCACGTTCGGGTTGCCGTGTTTGCACAGCGTGACGGGATCGGCAGGGTCGAGCGGGTCGTACCACGCACCGGTGGACAGTTGTACGACGCTGTCCATCATGGCGTCGTCGATGATCACACCGGCCAGGCAGGCTCCGCGGTCGTTGAACACCTTCACCACGTCGCCCGCGGCGATCCCTCGCGCGGCAGCCGCGGCGGGATGGATCCGAATCGGCTCTCGCCCTCCGATTTTCGACGCCTGGCTGGTAGCACCGTGATCCAGTTGGCTGTGCAATCGAGTGCGGGGCTGATTGGCGATCAAATGCAGAGGATACGTCGCAGCTCGTGCGCCGCCCAACCATTCGTCCGGTTCGAACCAGGCCGGGTGTCCGATGCAGTCGGCGTAATCGAAGCCCGCGATCGTCTCGGAGAAGATCTCGATCTTCCCGCTCGGTGTACGCAGGGCGTTCCGTCGAGGGTCCGCCCGATAGTCGGCGAGCAGGGTGAGGTCGTCCTCGGTGGTCATCCGGAACGAACCGGTGTGCCAGAAGTCGTCGAACTCCGGGGTGTCGACGCCGGCTGCGCGTAGGTAACCGCGCCACTGGTCGTAGAGATGCTCGACCCACTGCCGGGACGACCGACCTTCGGTGAATGTCTCTGCCACGCCCAGCTTCTCGGACAACGCCGCGAAGGTGTCGTAGTCGTCACGCGAATCGGCGTATCGAGGTACGGCGCGGTGCATGGCCACGAGCAGCGGATCGTTGCGGGTGCAACTCAGATCCTCACGTTCGAGCGACGTGGTCGACGGAACGACGATGTCCGCGTGTTTGGCCATCGGCGTCCAGTAAGGATCATGCACGACGATGGTGTCCGGACGCGCCAGTGCGCGCCGCAGTCGTCCCAGGTCCTGGTGGTGATGGAACGGGTTGCCCCCCGCCCAGTGCACGAGCTTGATGTCGGGGTACGTCAGTCGCCTGCCGTCGTAGTCGAACTCGGCACCGGGCCGGAGCAGCATGTCCGAGACCGCGGCCACCGGAATGAAGGACGTGACCGGATTCAGCCCCTGCGGAAGGGTCGGCAACGGGTACGGCACCGGTGCGAGACCAGGCTCGTTCATCGAGCCGTAGCCGTGGCCGAATCCCCCACCCGGGATGCCGATCTGGCCGAGCATCGATGCCAGCGTCAATCCCATCCACGGGGCTTGCTCACCGCTTCGCACTCGCTGCAGGGACCAGGTGACCGTCAGCAAGGTGCGTTGCGACGCCATCGACCTGGCGAGTTCGGTGATCACCTCGGGGGCCAGCCCGGATTTCTCGGACGCCCATGCGGGGGACTTCGGTGTGCCGTCGGTGTCACCGAGGAGGTAGTGCTCGAACGCGTCGTATCCCGTGGTGTACTCGTCCAGGAATTCTCGGTCGAGCAGGTTCTCGGTCGCCAGTACGTGAGCCAGCCCGAGCATCACTGCAACATCCGAGCCTGGACGCGGCGCGAGCCACGTTGCAGCGCCCGACATGTCGTCTCGTAGCGGACTGACGGTGACGATTTTTCCGCCGCGAGCCCGGAGTTCCGCGAGTGCGGATTCGGTGGGGTGATTCGATGTGCCGCCGTGATTGACGGACGTGTTCTTCACCGGCACTCCGCCGAACGCGACCAGGAGGTCGGTCTCGCGCGCGATGACATTCCAGGATGTCGACCGTGAGAACAACTTCCAGTGCGCTCCGACGACGTGCGGCATGACCACGGACGTGGCGCCGGTGGAGTAACTGTTCACGGACCGGGTGTAACCACCGAGGCAGTTCAGGAAGCGATGAACCTGGGACTGGGCGTGATGGAAGCGCCCGGCACTGGCCCACCCGTAGGACCCACCGTAGATCGCAGTGTTTCCGTACCGGTCGATGACCCGCCGGAGTTCGTCGGCGAGGAGGTCGATGAGCTCGTCCCAGGTGACGGAGACGAACTGATCGCTTCCGCGATGCTCGCTCGGACCCGGCCCGTCTTCGAGCCACCCTCGTCGCACGGCCGGTCCGGTGACGCGCGAGCGGTGACGTACCGATCCGGGAAGATTCCCCAGAACGGGTGACGGGCTCGAATCGCCTGCGTCGGGCGTGATCCCGGTTATCTCACCGTGCGCCGCGTCGGCCCGGAACATGCCCCAGTGGGCCATGTGCTGTGCACTCACAGGTCGATGCCGCGGCTTCTCACAGCATCCAGCAATGCAGTGGGTCGCTCGGTCGTCGGAACGGGGTCGACGAGCGCGAACGAACATCCGATGGCGCGTGCAGCGCCGTCGGCTTCTTCACTGTCCCCGACCATCAGGGTTCGTGTCGGGTCGACCCCGAGACCGTCGACGGCGATGCGGAAGATCTCCGGTTGCGGTTTGACGACTCCGACCTCGAAGGACAGCGTGAACCTGTCGACGTACTTTTCGATGCCGAGCTGCGCGAACGCCGGCCTGATGTCGAAGGGGATGTTGCTCAGGACACCGACCGAGATAGACCTCGCGGCAAGGGCTTTCACCACCTCGGCCGTGTCGGGATACGGCGTCCAGCTGGCTGCGTCGACGACGCGGCCGTACACGGATTCCGCCTGCTCCGGTCGGTCTATTCCGGATTCCTTCAGAACGTGAAGATATGCCTGCCGGTGCAGTGCCGGGTCCAGGTCGCGGTTCCGCCACGCGTGGCGGGTGATGTCGTCGAACTGCACGACCTCCCCGACCGGTGCGGTCATACGGCGCATCAACTCCGCCGCGTGATGCCCGTCCACCGGAGCGCCGTCCGAGTGGGTGACACCGTCGAACCACGAGTCGTCCTCGTCCAGCCGAAAGAGGGTGCCGGAGAAGTCGAAGATGACCGCCTCGATCATGGCAGGGATGCCACGAGTGCCTCGACGTCGACGCGTGGTCCGGTGAAGAACGGTGTCTCCTCGCGTACGTGGCGCCGTGCTTCGGTGGCACGCAGGTCGCGCATGAGGTCGACGATGCGGTCGAGTTCCGGTGCCTCGAAGGCGAGAATCCATTCGTAGTCCCCGAGGGCGAACGACGGCACGGTGTTGGCCCGGACGTCCTTGTAGCCGCGGGCGGCCATGCCGTGATCGGCGAGCATCGTACGACGCTCCTCGTCGGGCAGCAGGTACCAGTCGATGGAGCGGACGAACGGATAGACGCAGATGTAGGCGCCCGGGTCCTCACCGGCGATGAACGCCGGTACGTGACTCTTGTTGAACTCGGCCGGGCGATGCAGTGCGGAGTTGCTCCACACCGGGGTGCTTGCCTTCCCCAGCGCGGTGGTCCGACGGAAGTCGGAGTACGTGGCCTGCAGGTCCTCGATGCGCTCGGCGTGCGTCCAGACCATGAAGTCGGCATCGGCGCGCATCCCGGCGATGTCGTAGACGCCGCGTACTGCGACGCCTTTCTCTTCCTGGCTCTCGAAGAACACCCGGGCTTCCTTCGATGCGGCGGCGCGGTCGTCGCCCAGGACTCCTGGGGTGACCTTGTACACCGAGAACATCAGGTAGCGAAGTGTGGAGTTGAGCGCTGAGTAGTCGAGGCGTGCCATGCGCCCTATCGTGCCACCTCGGATACGGCGGCGGCCGCTCTGGTGGCGGATGCGACACAAGCGGGGACTCCGACGCCGTGGCTCCAGGCACCGGCGACGGCGAGCCCGGGGACGTCACGGACGGCGGCGTCGATCTCGGCGACTCGCTCGACGTGCCCCGGCGCGTACTGCGGTAGCCCGCCTCGCCAGCGCTGCACCACGGTCTCGACCGGTGCGACGTCCAGGCCGGTGACCGTACGCAGATCCTGCGTGGCGATGTCGACGAGTTCCCTGTCGGTCATCTCCAGCGCTGCAGTGTCGCCGAAACGGCCGAGAGACGCACGCAGCAGCGGTGTTTCCCGCTCCCCCAGGTGCGTCCATTTCCGGCTCGAGAGAGTGAACGCTTTCACCGAGAGTCCTGCGTCGGTGGCGACGAGGACACCCGAGTTGTCCGGCAGTGCGGTCCCCGGTGGTAGAGACATGGCCACCACGACGGACGACGCGAGTTCGATGTCCGCGGCGGCGTCCGCGGCGTCAGGAACTGTGTCCGCGAGGATGCGTGCGAGAGCCGGGGCAGGTACGGCGAGAACCACGACGTCCACGTGACCGATGGGGTCGACGCGCCAGCCACGCCGCTCTCCCCGGATCGACACGACTTCGGTACCCATGACAGTTCGAGCGTTCGTCGCCGATACCAGCGCGTCGACCAGTACTCCGTACCCGTCGCGGAGTGCACCGAACACCGGTCCGGAGCTGGGCGGGGGCAGTGCCCGCTTCACGGCAGCCGTCAAGCTGCTCGCTCCTGCGTCGAGTGCTGCGGCCAACGTCGGCAGCGCGGCCCGTACGCCGATCGAGTCCGACAGTCCGGAGTACACCCCGCCGAGCAAGGGATCGACGGATCGACGAAGCACCTGATCGCCGAACCGACCACCCACCAACTCGGCGACGCTGACGTCTTCGCCCACGTTCCAGGTCATCGGCGAGTCGGATTCGGCGGAGATCCTCCGCACGGTCTCGTCGTCGACCATTCCGCGTAGCGCGACAGCGTCGGACGGGATTCCCATCAAGGTGTCCGGTGGCATCGGATGCAACGCACCGCCCGCGTAGAACAGTGGTCGCCTACCCGCCGGATGCACCAACTGCTCGGACAGGCCGAGTTCGTCCAGCAGAGCGGGAACCTCGGGCCGTCGCCCGATGAAGGCCTCCGCACCCACGTCGAGTGAACCACCGGCGATGCGTGCCGTCCGCAACGTTCCGCCGAGCCGCTCGGATGCCTCGACGACGGTGATCTCCGCGTCCGGGCCCAGGCTGCAGCGCAGTCGGTAAGCAGCGACCAGTCCGGTGATTCCGCCGCCGACCACCGCGGCGCGAGGCGCCGACACCGTCACAGCGAATGCACCAGCTCCACGACACGGGTGAGGATCGTGGGGTCGGTGTCCGGCAGGACTCCGTGGCCGAGGTTGAACACGTGCCCGGTGGCCCCCGCCGCGAGCGCACGATCCGCCTCCGCAACGATTCGCCTCACCTCGGTCTCGACGGCGTCCCAACCCGCGAACAGCACCGCCGGGTCGAGGTTGCCCTGCAGAGCTTTTCCTGCCCCGACGCGGGTGATCGCGTCGTCGAGTGGGATCCGCCAGTCGACGCCGACCACGTCGGCACCCGCGTCGCCCATTGCGCCGAGCAGTTCCCCCGTACCGACTCCGAAGTGAATCTTCGGGACACCGGCCGAGCTCACCGCGTCGAACACCTTGGTCGAGTGCGGAAGGACGAATTCACGGTAATCGGCGAGTGAGAGTGCCCCCGCCCAGGAGTCGAACAGCTGGAGTGCATCGATTCCGGCCGCGAGTTGTGCCGTCAGGAACGTGATGGTGGTGTCCGCAAGTGTGTCCAACAACGTGTGCCAGGTCTGCGGGTCGGACCGCATCAACGCCTTCGTCTTCTCGTGGTTTCGGCTGGGCCCGCCCTCGACCAGATACGAGGCGAGCGTGAACGGGGCGCCGGCGAAGCCGATCAGCGCTGTCTCGCCCAGCTCCTTCGTCAGCAGAGCAACGGCGTCCGCTACCGGCTGTACCTGGTCGGCACTCAGCTGCGGTAGTGCATCGACATCGGCACGCGATCGCACCGGATTCGCCACCACCGGGCCCGTACCGGCGACGATGTCGAGGTCGATGCCTGCGGCCTTGAGCGGCACGACGATGTCCGAGAAGAGAATTGCGGCGTCGACGCCGTGCCGCCTGACCGGTTGCATCGTGATCTCGGTGACCAGCTCTGCATCGAAGCAGGATTCCAGCATTCCGATCCCGGCCCGGATCGTGCGGTACTCGGGTAGAGAACGCCCGGCCTGACGCATGAACCACACGGGTCGGCGCGTCGGGACGCGGCCCGCGGCGGCGGCCAACAGGGGCGCGTCGGGAAGGTGGCGACGCGAGGACGGCGTGTCGGTGCTGGGCGTGACGGTGTTCATTGCAGTCCATGCTGCCACGCCTCACGATCGACGCCTCTACGCAGGTCCGTGCTGGTACTTCGGCGCGCCTCCGACGAACGGGAACGTGAGAAGTCTAACGTCCGGTGACGTGACCACACCCGGATCCGCTGCCGAGCCTGCGCCGTTTCGATCGGCTGTCGAGGCGATGCACCGGGCAGTCGTGCACCCCTCGATCGAAGTCGGCCCGATCAGACCGCCGCAGCGTCTCGCGCCGTACAGCTATGCGGTGGGCGCCGAGGTCAAGCACCCTGTCGGTGAGGACGTCGGCGAGCAGTCCGACGGTGACGCATTCGGCCGACTGATCTTGTTGTACGACCCGGACGGTGACGAGGCATGGAACGGCACCATGCGCCTCGTCGCCTACATCCAGGCCGACGTCGACGAGACCCTCGCGTCGGACCCACTGCTTCCCGAGGTCGGGTGGAGCTGGCTGGTCGATGCTCTCGGTAGTCGTGCCGAGCCGGTGACCGCGCTGGGTGGGACTGTCACATCGACCAGTTCCGTCCGGTACGGGGACATCGCCGGGCCCCCGAAGGCGCATCAACTCGAGCTCCGCGCGTCGTGGACGGCGGGATCGGTGGAGCTCGCGTCACACGTGGAGGCGTTCTGCGAGGTCCTGGCCTACGCCGCCGGATTGCCTCCGGCCGGGATCACCGAGTTACGGAGCACAGCCGAGAAACGGTGACGCGACCCGAACTGGATCGTGAGTTCGCACGCGGTCCGCTCGTTTGGGCTTAGAGTCACCTCTCATGTCAGCGACAAGTTCCAGTGAACCGTCGGATGTAACGGACGGTCCTCCGCCTGCCGTTCCTCTGCTCGCGCCCGCCGACGGTGTCCCCCCGGTCGTCGACACCGTCGCCGGCGTCGCCGAGGCCGCGGCTGCACTGGCGGGCGGTCACGGTCCGCTCGCAGTGGACGCCGAACGTGCGTCGGGTTTTCGCTACTCCCAGCGTGCGTACCTGCTGCAATTTCGCCGCCGCGGTGCGGGAACGGTCCTGCTGGATCCGATACCGGTCACCGGGCAGCTCACCGCCTTGGCCGAGGTGATCAACCCGTTGGAGTGGGTGTTGCACTCGGCCGACCAGGATCTTCCCGGCCTCGAAGAACTGGGCCTCGTCCCGACGACGCTGTACGACACCGAACTTGCCGGCCGTCTGGCAGGCTTCGAGCGCGTCGGACTCGGCGCGATCGTCGAGAGAACGCTCGGCCTCTCGTTGCAGAAAGGGCACGGCGCCGCCGATTGGTCGACGCGGCCACTCCCGGACACGTGGTTGAACTACGCCGCACTGGATGTGGAAGTACTGCTGGAACTGCGCGACGCGATGGCCGCCGAACTCGAGAGCCAAGGCAAGACGGAGTGGGCGGCGCAGGAGTTCGCACACATTCTGACCCTCGGTCCCCCGAAGCCGAAGACCGACCGTTGGCGCCGGACATCGGGTATCCATGCGGTGAAATCTCAGCGTGTCCTCGCGGCGGTGCGTGAACTGTGGCAGGCGCGCGACGAGATCGCTCGCCGCCGCGACATCGCCGCGGGACGGGTTCTGCCGGACTCGGCCATCGTCGCCGCCGCCACCTCGGATCCGAAGAACGAGAACGAGTTGAAGGCGTTACCTGTCTTCGGCGGCCCCCGCCAGCGCCGGTCCGCGAAAGTATGGCTGGGCGCGCTCGGCCGGGCACGCGCACTGCCCGCCTCCGACCTGCCGCCCAAGGCAGCACCGTTCGACGGTCCTCCCCCGGTGAATCGGTGGGCTCGCCGCGACCAGGATGCCGCCGATCGGCTCGCCGCGACGCGAGCGGCAATGACGGAACTCAGCGAGCGCGTGTCGGTTCCCGTCGAGAATCTGCTGCTTCCCGATCTGTTGCGCCGGCTCGTGTGGGACTGGAAGCCGCTGACGTCGACCGACGCCGCGGGTGCGATCGAGCACGAGCTGGCCGACGGCGGGGCCCGTCCCTGGCAGCGTGAGCTCGTCGTCCCAGTGCTCACGGCCGCATTGACCCCTCCTCAAGTTACCGACGGGTAATACCCGCTACAGTGGGCGTCAACCCGGCGTCGGTCGGGTCCATGTCCGCATCTGTCGGGAGGATCGAAGCGTGTCTGTACCCGCGTCCACCAGCTCACAGCGGAATGTCGTGTTCGTCGACGGCATCCGCACACCGTTCGGCAAGGCAGGCCCCAAGGGCATCTACGCCGACACTCGCGCCGACGACCTCGTCGTCAAAGCCATCCGCGAACTGCTCCGCAAGAACCCCAACCTTCCTCCCGAGCGGATCGACGAGGTCGCCATCGCCGCGACCACGCAGACCGGCGATCAGGGCCTGACGATCGGCCGCACGTCCGCTCTGCTGGCAGGTCTTCCCCGCAGCGTGCCCGGCTTCGCCATCGATCGCATGTGTGCGGGCGCCATGACGTCGGTGACCACCACCGGATCAGGCATCGGCTTCGGCCAGTACGACGTCGTGATCGCAGGCGGCGTCGAGCACATGGGTCGTCACCCGATGGGCGAGGGCGTCGATCCGAACCCGCGGTTCCTCGCGGACAAGCTCGTCGACCCGAGTGCTCTCGTCATGGGCAACACCGCCGAGAACCTCCACGACCGCTTCCCGTCGATCACCAAGGACCGCACCGACGCCTACGCCGTGGCGAGCCAGGAGAAGTACGACGCCGCCAAGAAGGCCGGCTACATCGCCGACACCCTCGTCCCTGTCGCCACCAAATCTGCCGCCGGATGGGGTCTGGCCACCGAGGACGAACCACCTCGTCCGGGCACCACCGTCGAAGACCTGGCGAAGCTCAAGACTCCGTTCCGTCCGGCCGGCCGCGTGACCGCCGGAAACGCAGCAGGTCTCAACGACGGTGCCACCGCCGCGATTCTCGCAGGTGAAGACACTGCGCACGAGCTCGGACTGAACATCGGCATGCGGATGGTCGGCTTCTCGTTCGCAGGCGTCGACCCCGCCGTGATGGGCATCGGACCGGTCCCGGCGACCGAAAAGCTGCTCGGCCGAACCGGATTGAGCATCTCCGACATCGGCTTGTTCGAGATCAACGAAGCCTTCGCCATCCAGGTCCTCGCGTTCCTCGAGCACTACGGCATCGCCGATGACGACCCCCGCGTCAACCAGTGGGGCGGCGCCATCGCGTGTGGCCACCCGCTCGCATCCTCCGGCGTGCGCCTCATGACACAGCTGTCGCGTCAGTTCGCGCAGCGTCCCGACGTCCGCTACGGCTTGACGACCATGTGCATCGGCCTCGGTATGGGCGGCACCGTCATCTGGGAGAACCCGAACCACTCCGACTACGCGGGAGTGAAGCCTGCAGGAACGACCCAGACGGCAGGAGCAGCCAAATGAGCGACATCACCACTGCGTTCACCGACGAGGTAGTCACGAACGCATTCACCAAGATCATCTCCGTCCCCGGCCTCGAAGGCTCGATCGCCCTCGTGACGCTGGACAACGGCTACGACCACACCAAGCCGTCGACGTTCGGCCCCGGCGGCCTCACGCAGTTCGACGCCGCACTGGACGAGGCATTCGCCGCGAACCCGGTCGCGATCGCAGTGACCGGCAAGCCGTTCATCTTCGCGGTCGGTGCCGACCTCAATGGTGTACCGAACATCAAGACCAAGGACGAGGCGCTCCAGATCGGTCAGCTCGGCCACAAGGTGTTCCGGCGCCTGCGTGAATCCGAGATCCCGACGTTCGCATTCATCAACGGTGCGGCTCTCGGCGGCGGCCTCGAAGTCGGCCTGCACTCGCACTACCGCACCGTCGCCGACAACGCGGCAGCACTGGGATTGCCCGAGGCGTTCCTCGGACTCGTTCCGGGATGGGGCGGAACTCAGTTGCTGCCCAACATCATCGGCGCATCGAACGCCGTGACGGTGATCATCGAGAATTCGCTCAACCAGAACCGAACCCTCAAGCCGCAGCAGGCGCTCGATCTCGGTATCGCCGACGCCGTGTTCGGCGGCGCCGACTTCATCGAGCAGTCGCTGGCATGGGCAGCCCAGGTCATCAAGGGCGACATCACTCCCGCCCGTCCCGAGATCGACCGTGGCCAGGCCTGGGATGACGCCGTTGCCCGCGCCAAGGGCATCGTCGCGGGCAAGACCGGTAACTTCGCTCCCGGTCCGGTCGCTGCTGTCGAGCTGATCGAGCTCGCCAAGAACACCGACATCAACGACTCGGCTTCGCTGGACGCCGCATTCGCTGCCGAGGACGAGGCACTGTCCACTCTGCTCGTGAAAGACGAACTGCGTGCAGGCCTCTACGCATTCGATCTCGTACAGAAGCGGGCCAAGCGACCCGCAGGCGCACCGGACAAGTCGTTGGCGCGCAAGATTTCCGGCGTCGGCATCGTCGGGGCAGGTCTGATGGCCAGCCAGCTCGCTCTGCTCTTCGTCCGGCAGCTGAAGGTTCCGGTGATCCTCACCGACATCGACCAGGAGCGCATCGACAAGGGCGTCGGCTACGTTCACGGTGAGATCGACAAGCTGCTCGGCAAGAAGCGTCTGTCCCCGGATGCCGCCAACCGATTGAAAGCACTGGTCTCCGGCTCCATCGACAAGGCGGCGTTCGCACAGGCAGACTTCGTCATCGAGGCCGTGTTCGAGAATCTCGACGTGAAGAAGAAGGTGTTCGCCGAGGTCGAGGAATTCGTCTCTCCCGACACGATTCTCGCCACCAACACCTCGTCGCTGTCGATCACGAAAATGGCAGCCGATCTGAAGCACCCCGAGCGCGTGGTGGGCTTCCACTTCTTCAACCCCGTCGCCGTCCTCCCGCTACTGGAGGTCGTCAAGGGCGAGAAGACCGACGATGCCACGCTGGCAACGGCATTCGCCACGGCCAAGACGCTCAAGAAGTCGGCCGTGCTCTCTGCCGACCTGCCCGGATTCGTCTTCAACCGGCTCGTCACCCGCGCATCCGGCGAGATCATCGCCGCGATCGACGAGGGCACGCCCTTCGACGTCGCCGACGGGGCGGTCGCCGAGCTCGGCATGCCGATGAGCCCGCTCACCCTGCTGGCATTGGTCGGACCGGCCGTCGCCCTGCACACCGCGGAGACCCTCGCCGAGGCGTACCCCGAGCGGTTCAAGGACTCCGCCGGATTCCGCGCACTCGTCGACGCCAAGAAGCCCGGCGTCTGGACCTACGGACCCGAAGGCCAGATCGTCGACCCCGAGGTGGCAGCGCTGTGGCCGCAGGGTGATTCACCGTCGACGGCAGAGCAGGTTCTGGATCGAACCCGCCGAGCGTTCGCCGACGAGATCAACATCATGTTGGAGGAAGGCGTCGTAGCCGCGGCGGAGGACATCGACCTCTGCCTGCTCCTCGGTGGCGGCTTCGGATTCTGGAACGGCGGAATCACGCCGTACCTCGACCGAACCGGCACCTCGGAAGCGGTGACCGGCAGGCGATTCCTCGCCGACGGCGTCGCGAACGTCTGACGGAAGTCCGAGATCGAAGTTGTGTACGTCGTCACCGTGAACCATGTACACAACTTCGATCTCGCCGGCGTTACAGCGTGCCCAGAAAAGCCATGAGCTCAGATTCGCGTGCGGGGTCGTAGGACTCCGCGGAAGACGACACAACGCGGTTGCGGTCGACGTAGTCGCCGCTGCGAGCGAGCGTTCGGCCGGACACCAGGTCAGCGAGTGCCGCACCTGCCTGCGTGGACGTGGTGGCCAGTGGCGTCAGAGTAAGCACTGGACCCAGCGCTCGCATCATCAGCTGCGCTCCCCTGCCTGCATGTCTGGCCAGGCCGGTCCCCGGGACCAGACCGGGGTTGAACGAGATGATGTCGACGCCCGGTTCGAGGGCGTCAGCCCATGCATGAACGAGGTGGACCGCCGCAAGTTTGCTGGTCGAGTACGCGGTTCTCCCGGCTGCGGCCGACTCCGGTTCGGCGAAGGCACCGGGACGCGCGAGGACGTCCGGAGCCGACCACACGGGCGCCGGAACCAGCGCGAGATTGTGCCGGAGATCCCCGAAGTGCGTGTCGCTGACGGTGATCACGATGCGCGAGGAATCCGTCAGGTGGGACCGGAGCTGGGTCAGAAGTACGTGGTTGGCAACTACGTTGACCGCGAAGGTCGCTTCGAGACCGTCGACCGTCGTCGTGACGGCATCGGTGTACTGGATGCCCGCGTTTCCGACGAACCTGTCGAGTTTCGGGATCGAACCGTTCTGCACCAGCGCGCCGATGTGACGGCCCGCCGCTCTCGTCGCCTCGACGTCAGCGAGGTCGGCGTCCACGAACGTGACCCGAGGAGAGGTCGGGCCAGGTCTTCGCCCGACCACGACGAGGTGTGCATGAGGGTCGTCGGCAAGCAACCTCGAGGCTGCTACGGCGCCGATCCCCTGGCTGACTCCGGTCATGACAATGGTGTGTGCGGAACTGTGGGTCATGGCACCCACGCTGTCACCGGCACAGGAGTACAACCAGCACCCGGTGAGACGGTGGGATCAGCAGTACCAGGATGCATCCGCCGAAGCGGGAGATGATGGACCGATGAGCGACACGGCATCCGACCTCGGTGAAGTCCTGCGCGGATGGAGGGACAGACTCTCACCTGTCGATGCAGGCCTGCCGACGGGCCCGAGGCGGCGGACCGAGGGTCTACGCCGTGAAGAGTTGGCACAGCTGGCCGGAGTGTCCGTCGACTACCTCGTCCGACTCGAACAAGGCCGCGCCACGACGCCGTCCGCGCAGGTCACCGCGTCTTTGGCACGAGCCTTGCAGTTGAACGGCGCCGAGCGAGATCACCTGTACCGCTGCGCTGGCCTGTTGCCACCGGGCCCGGGAAGCATCGATCGACACGTCGGTCCCGGCATTGCGCGCCTCGTCGGCCGCCTGGCGGACACGCCTGTGGCCGTGTTCGCGGCGGATTGGGACCTTCTGACGAGGAACCCGATGTGGAGCGCACTGCAAGGCAATCCGACGGCGATCGACGTGACGCACCGAAACCTGGTTCGGGTGATGTTCGGGAGCGACGATCGCGGCCGAGCCGCCTATCCACCCGCGTCGTCGACGGCAGACCTGGAGCATCTCGCGACGGCACTCGTCGCCGACCTCAGAATCGCAGCCGTCCGGTTCCCACGCGACGCACCGCTGCTTGCGTTGATCACCGAATTACGTACGCAGAACTCGTATTTCGATGCACTGTGGCGCTCGGGGACCGCCGCCGAGCATGCCACCGATCGCAAGACGATCCACCATGCAACCGTCGGGGACATCACCCTCGACTGCGACGTTCTCACCGCACCCGGCACCGACCTCCGGCTTGTCGTCTACACCGCTGCGACGGGCACGGCAGATGCAGACAAGCTCGACTTTCTTCGGGTCGCGGCAGGCGTCGCCGTAGCCGAGCACTGAGATTGCCGTCACGTCGCGATACATTTCGGCGGGCTGTGCCGTCGAGAGGGACATGAACACACTGAAGATCGCAGTTGCAGGTGGAACCGGCGTCGTCGGCAAGCACGTGGTCGACCTCGCACGAGGACGCGGTCACGACGTTCTCGTGCTCACCCGCTCCAACGGCGTGGACCTCGTCGACGGAACCGGCCTCGACGACGCTCTCGCCGGGGTCGACGTCGTCGTAGACGTTGCCTCGACGCAAACAATGTCTGCCAAGGAATCCGTCCGGTTCTTCACGAGCGTTACCGCACATCTCCTTCGGGCGGAGCACAATGCGGGCGTGCGGCATCACGTGGCGCTCTCCATCGTCGGCGTCGACGAGGCGCCGTACTCGTACTACGCGGGAAAAGTCGCGCAGGAACAAGCGATTCGAGACGGCGACATTCCCTGGACCATCCTGCGCGCAACGCAGTTTCACGAATTCGCCGAGCAACTCGTCGAGCGAACCACGCTCGGTCCGCTCGTCGTCGTACCACGTATGCGGTGCATGCCCGTCGCGGCACGAGACGTTGCGCGGACACTCGTCGAACTGGCCGAAGGCACACCCGCAGGCAAAGTCCCGGACCTCGGCGGACCACGAGAGGAACGCATGGTGGACATGGTCCGCACCCACGTGGCCACACTCCACGGCAGACACTGGGTTGTCGAGGTCCCCGTGCCAGGCGCCTACGGGAGAGCCATGCGCGACGGCACCCTCGTGCCGGGAGCCGATGCCGACCACGCGTCGACCACCTTCGCGGATCGACTCGGCTGAAGGAACCCGACCCTCCGCGCTGGGGTAACCCTTCGGATGAAATCCGCTGATTTCAGCCACCGACCGGCTGGAGCAGGTCCATGATGTCGATGACCACCACCGACGCTGGCTCGTCAGAAAGCTGGGTTCGTCATGACGCAACCTGCAGAACGCCATACCGCGAAAGTCATCGGAGTCACCGTCGCGGCAGCGGTCGGTGGCTTCCTCTTCGGTTTCGATTCGTCGGTCGTCAACGGCGCGGTCGACTCGATCCAGGAGAACTTCGGCCTCAGTTCGTTCGTCACCGGATTCGCCGTCGCGATCGCGCTGCTCGGATGCGCAGTCGGTGCGTGGTTCGCCGGGCGGCTCGCCGACAGTTGGGGACGCAAACGCGTCATGCTGTTGGGCTCGGCGTTGTTCACCATCTCGTCGGTGGGTTCCGGTTTCGCATTCTCCATCCCCGATCTGATGTTGTGGCGAGTGCTCGGCGGACTCGGAATCGGAATCGCATCGGTCATCGCGCCTGCCTATATCTCCGAGATCGCGCCCGCACGCTATCGCGGTGGTCTCGCGTCGCTGCAGCAGTTGGCCATCACCGTCGGTATCTTCGCCGCGTTGCTGTCCGACGCGGTGCTGCAGAACGCGGCGGGTGGGCCGTCGAACGATCTGTGGTTCGGTATGGAGGCGTGGCGATGGATGTTCCTCGTCGGCGTCGTACCCGCACTCGTCTACGGTTTTTTGGCCACGCTCATCCCCGAGTCCCCTCGTTATCTGGTCGGCAAGCACCTCGACGAGGAAGCAGCCCGAATTCTCGGGGAGATCTCCGGCGAGGTGAACCCGAACGAGCGCGTGAAGGAAATCCGGCTGACGCTGCGGCGCGAAGCGAAGTCGTCGTTTGGCGACATTCGCGGACCGAAGTTCGGTCTGCAGCCGATCGTCTGGGTCGGCATCACGATGGCGGTCCTGCAACAGTTCGTCGGCATCAACGCGATCTTCTACTACTCGACGACACTGTGGAAGTCCGTGGGCTTCAGCGAGAATCAGTCGTTCGTCACCTCGGTGATCACATCCGTCATCAACGTCACCATGACGTTCGTGGCGATCCTGTTCGTCGACCGATTCGGCCGTAAGAACTTGCTTCAGATCGGTTCCGTCGGAATGTTCGTGGGACTGGTGCTCGCTGCGGTGTCGTTCACTCAGGCCGTGGGCACCGGAGACGACCTGACACTTCCGACGCCGTGGGGAACGATCGCGCTGATCGGAGCCAACCTGTTCGTCATCTTCTTCGCCGCCACCTGGGGTCCGATCATGTGGGTGATGTTGGGAGAGATGTTCCCCAACAACATGCGTGCGGTTGCTCTCGGTATCAGCACTGCAGCCAACTGGGTAGCGAACTTCGCGATCACGTTGGCGTTCCCGCCGCTCACTCAGTCGATCGGCCTCGGTTTCATCTACTCGTTCTTCGCGTTCTTCGCGCTGGTGTCCTTCTTCTTCGTAAAGTTCAAGATCCGCGAAACGAAGGGCATGGAGCTCGAGGACATGGTTCTGTAACTCCGGTCAGGAGGCGCGTCATGCCGATGTTCGTCGTCGAATACACGTACACGCCGGAAACGTCGGGCGGCCGAGACGACCACCGAACCGACCACCGAGCGTGGATCCACGAGATGGTTCGCCGAAAAACCATCAGGTCGTCCGGGCCGCTGGCCGACCACAGTGGCGCAATGTTCATCGTCGAATGCCCCGACCGCGACGCCGTCGCCCGGTTGTTCGCACACGATCCGTTCAACCGTGCCGGCTTGGTGGCCGACGTGCGGATCAGTCAGTGGGCGCCCACCATCGGTGAACACGCCGACTGACGCCTCAGTTCGACCCGAGCCACCCGGCGATGCGGCGCGTCAGGTCTTCCGGCGTGAGCCCCAGTTCACGGTGGATCTGCTCGCGTGACGCGTGATCCAGGAATCGCTGCGGAACTCCGATGTCGCGGCACGCGGTGTCCACACCGACTGCCCGGACCGCCGCGGACACCGTCGATCCGACGCCTCCGTGCACCCCCGAATCCTCGAGGGTCACGACGAGTTTGTACTCCTCGGCCAATTTCAACAGGGCCTCCGGGACCGGAAGCACCCATCGTGGATCGACTACGGTCACCGACACACCGTGCTCGGCCAGAGCGGCAGCCGTCTCGAGCGCCAGTCCTGCGAAGGCGCCGACGGCCACGATGAGCACGTCTCGGCCCGCGGAATCAGGCTCGGCCAACACGTCGATGACACCGTCGAGACGTCGGAGCGCCGGGATGTCCTCCGTGACAGCGCCCTTCGGGAACCTGAGGGCAGTGGGCCCGTCACTCACCGCGAGTGCCTCGCCGAGTTCCTCACGGAGAGAGGCGCAGTCGCGTGGTGCGGCAACCCGCATGCCGGGAACGATCCCGAGCAACGACATGTCCCACATGCCGTTGTGGCTGGCACCGTCGGCACCGGTGACACCGGCGCGGTCCAGAACGAGAGTGACCGGCAGATTCAGCAGCGCAACGTCCATCAGTAGTTGGTCGAAGGCGCGATTGAGGAACGTCGAGTACACGGCGACGACGGGGTGCAGGCCACCGAGCGCAAGGCCTGCCGCCGACGTCATTGCATGCTGTTCGGCGATCCCGACGTCGAACATACGGGTGGGGTACTTCTCCCCGAACGCCGCGAGGCCGGTGGGACCCGCCATGGCCGCGGTGATCGCGACGATGTCCTCACGCTCGGCCGCACGGTCGATCAATTCGGCCGAGAACACGGACGTCCAATCGGGAGCCGATTGCTTGCGGGCGAGCCCGGTCAGGGGATCGATGACGCCGGTGGCGTGCATCTGGTCGGCGACGTTGTTCTCGGCGTGGGCGTACCCCATACCCTTGCGAGTGACTGCGTGCACGATCACCGGGCCGCCGTATGCCTTGGCTCGGCGCAAGGCGGACTCCATGGCCTGCTCGTCGTGACCGTCGACCGGTCCCAGGTATTTGATGCCGAGGTCGGTGAACAGGACCTGAGGGCTGATGGCGTCCTTGACGCCCGCTTTCATGCCGTGCAGCATCGCGTACGCCGTCTTGCCGAACAACGGAATCTTGCGGACGATGCGGCGTCCGTTGTCGAGAATGCGCTCGTAGCCCGGCTGCAGGCGTAGGGCGGCCAGATGTTCGGCCAATCCGCCGATGGTGGGAGCGTAGGAGCGACCGTTGTCGTTGACGACGATCACGAGGGAACGATCCTTGCCCGCCGCGATGTTGTTGAGTGCTTCCCAACACATCCCGCCCGTCAGCGCTCCGTCACCGACGACGGCGACGACGTGGCGGTCGCTCTGCCCGGTCAGCTGAAAAGCCTTGGCCAGCCCGTCCGCGTAGGACAAGGACGCCGACGCATGCGAGGACTCGACCCAGTCGTGTTCGCTCTCGGCGCGCGAGGGGTAGCCGGACAGTCCGCCCTGCTTGCGGAGCGACGCGAACTCGGCGGTGCGGCCGGTGACCATCTTGTGCACGTACGCCTGATGGCCGGTGTCCCAGATGATCGGGTCACGCGGAGAATCGAACGTGCGGTGGACGGCCAACGTCAGCTCGACGACACCCAGGTTGGGACCCAGATGACCTCCGGTGGCCGACACCGTCTCGACGAGGAATTCACGGATCTCCTCGGCCAGATCCACCACCTCCGCCGGCGAAAGACGGCGCAGGTCCTCAGGCGACTGAACGCGCGCTAGAACACCCAACGAGATCGCTCCCTCCGGCCGGAAACTTCGGCAACACGTGCGGTACTTCGATGTCGATGGCTCGACACTTCTTCGATCAGAACAGTCTACGTAGCGAAACGTAGACGCCGTACCGACACTGCCGATGCCGTACCGCGACCACCGCAGAATCATGTACCGACTCCGACAATACTGTGACCTCCGGGCAACACGACCATCACGCCCACGCGTCGATGATCACACCGAACCCCGAGGTCGGAGCATAGGGTTGCCTCATGTCGAGCGTCGTGGATCGAATACTCCAACACGTCTTCGACGCGTGCCGAGACGACACCTCGGGCAGCGTCGCCGATTACATCCCCGAACTCGCCGCGGTCGCGCCCGACGGTTTCGGGATCGCCCTGGCGACGAGCGACGGGTACGTGTACGAGGTGGGCGACACGTCGACGCTGTTCACGATCCAGTCGATCTCGAAGCCCTTCACCTACGGACTGGCCCTCGCCGACCGGGGTGAGGACGCCGTCGCGCAGAAGATCGACATCGAGCCGTCGGGTGAACCGTTCAACGAGATCAGTCTCGATCCGATCACCGAACGCCCACGCAATCCGATGATCAATGCGGGAGCCATCACCTCGGCGTCGCTGATCGCCGGGAAGTCGGCCGCGGATCGGTTCGAACGAATCCGTCAGGCCTACTCCCGGTACGCGGGTCGCTCGCTGACGTTCAACGAATCGGTGTACCGCTCCGAGGCCCGCACCGGCAACCGGAACCGTGCGATCGGATACATGCTGCGCTCGTTCGACATCATCACCGACGATCCCGACGCCGCAGTGGATCTGTACTTCCGCCAGTGCTCCATCGACGTCACCGCGGTCGACCTCGCCATGATGGCTGCCACCATGGCGAACAACGGCTCAAACCCGCGCACGAAGGAACGTGCACTCGCACCGGCGTTGGTGGAGCGCGTCCTCAGTGTGATGACGACGTGCGGGATGTACGACGGTGCGGGCGACTGGGTCGCGCGAGTGGGGATGCCGGCGAAGAGCGGGGTGGGCGGCGGCATTCTGGCCGTCCTGCCCGGTCAGATGGGAATCGCGGTCTACTCCCCCCGGCTCGACCCGCACGGAAACAGCGTGCGCGGCGTCGCGGCGTGCCGAGAACTGTCACGCAAGCTCGAACTTCACTTCCTGCACGTCACGCGCGCGGCCCGGTCCGCGATCCGCGGCAAGTACACCGTCGGTGAGGCCCCGTCGCGTCGCCGACGAAGCGACGTCGAGCAGGCCGCTCTCGCTCGGTTCGGCAGCCGCGCTCGGGTGTACGAGCTGCACGGCGATCTGTTGTTCTCCGGGGCGGAGACCGCGGTTCGCGAGATCGGAAACCTCGACGAACAGCTCGATGCGTTGGTCATCGACGTCCGCGGCGTCGACGAGGTCAGTGACGTGGCGCGCGGAATGTTCGACAGCGTGCTCGGTCACCTGTCCGAGCATGGTTGCAGGGCCTCGCTCGTCGACCCTGCGGGTGTTCTGGGTCGCACCAGTTCGAGCATCGATCCGGGCGGCGCATCCGGCCGCGTCTTCGCCGACCTGGGTTCCGCCATTCAATGGGCCGAGGAGATTCTGCTCGACAAGTACTGCGTCGGACCTCGCCAACCCGACCGTATCGCCTTGCGGGACCACCCGGTGCTCGACGGCTTGACCCCGGCCGAATACGCCGCTGTCGAACCCGCCTTCACCGTGCACACCTACGCAAGGGGCGACACCGTCGTGACCAGCGGACAACCGGCCGCCGGGTTGTTTCTCGTACTGGCCGGGCAGGTGTCGTCGTCGTTCACCTCACCGGGAGGCCGACATCACCGCATCTCGACGCTGTCTCCTGGGATGAGTTTCGGCGAGATGCCCCTTCTGGCCCGAACGGAGTTCCTGCTCGATTTCCGGGCGGACACCCCGTTGTCGGTCGCCGTAATGTCGGTTCGAGATTTCGAAGCGTTGTCCGAGTCGGCACCGTCGGTGAAGCTGGAGCTTCTCACCACCCTCGCGACCGGTGCGTACATGCAGATGAACACCGCGATCAAATCTCTCGGGCAGTTCGATGTGGGGCGCTGAGGCCCCACATCGAACTCGACCGGCGTCGACGCGTCACGCGTCGAGTGTCACCATCGTCAGAACCTCTGTCGGCTGCGGAGATCCGCCTGCGGGCTCGAGCGAGAACGCGAAGTTCGTTGCCGCGCCCATGCCGTCGATTACAGTGCCGTCGCCGTCGGCCAACTGTTCGGCCGTCACCAGACCGACCGACCGAGGCGTGCCGTCGACGAACCACATCTGGTAGTCCTGGCCTGCCGCGGGTGCGGAAACGCCGTCGAGCGTGACGACGAGCGAACCCGACTCACGGGAGTAGGAGATGTTCGCCGTGCCGCCACCGGGGAACTCGGCGGTGGTCTCACGTGCGTCCGGCGCTGCCACGATCTGTTCCGCCTGGGTCGGTGCCGGGTCGTTGCCCAGTACCTGGGTGGCGACCACTCCGCCGCCGACGGCCACGACGACTGCTGCCGCTGCGGCGAGCATCGTGGTACGCCACCGACTTGCCCCTGGGCCGTTCCGCCCCCTCCGCTCCTGCTTGGCGCGGCGATCTCGGTGTCCGCGCAGAGTGGTCACCGTCGCGGGTGCGGGTTCGGCGACGTCCTGCGTGATGCGCGGAATTTCTTGCAGCACGCGATCTCTCAGCTGAGCCGGGGGTTCCGCGGCATCCAGGACGGACACCAGCGCAAGAGTTTCCTGTATCTCGCCGACAAGGATGTTGAACTGCACACGGGCGGTGTCGTCCACCGCCGCACGGTCACGTTCGATGTCGGCTTCCTCGGCGGCGCTCACCGCATGGAGGGCGTACACCTCGGCGGCGTCGAGCAGCCGCTGTCGCGTTGCTTCGCTCATGAGGGTGTCACCCCCAGACATGTCTTCAACTTGATCAGTCCGTCCCGTATTCGCGATTTGATCGTCGGAACCGCGACCCCGAGCCGCTCCGCCACTTCGCGGTATGTCCAACCGCTGTAATAAGCCATTCGTACCGACTCGCGTTGCGTATCGGTCAGTGTGTCGAGGCACGCAACCACGGCGTCGGATTCCAGTCGCTGGGTGACGGCCTCGAGCACCTCGTCGTGTTCCGGGGTGTGGCTGATCGCCCCGTACGCAGCTTCACGGTCGGTCCCGGACTGCTCGGACCGCACGCGGTCCACCGCGCGCCGGTGCGCCAACGTCATGATCCACGCCAGGGGGCTTCCCTGGTTGGGGTCGTAGTTGGGTGCCGACTTCCAGATCTGGAGGAACACCTCCTGCGTCGTCTCCTCGCTGTACCCCGGGTCGCGAAGGACACGCAGCACCATGCCGTAGACACGTGCGCTGGTGGCGTCGTACAACTCGCCGAAGGCGCGTTGGTCACCACCGGCGACCGCGGCCATCAGCCGGCGGAGCCGCTCCATCTCGTCTGCTCGCAGGTTGCGCAACTGCGCACTGGGCACAGCACAGGCCGCACCTTGTTCTGCCGACGGGTCGTCTTCTGAATCCGGTGGCCCCTGGTACTGCGAGCCCGGCGTGGGGTCCGTGCTCACCGTGACGATGTCCCAACGAATTCGACTCTGATCGCGTTCATTGATCAAGAGAGTAGTGCTCATGTTGCTCTCACACCGAAACCTCCGCGTTTTCCCGCCGCACAACATATTCGGTACACCCTGCGCCGCGGATGGCTGCGCGGGATAATCGATTGCACTTCGAGGTCGATTCGGACAATCTTGGAGGAATGGGACACATGCCTGCGATCGAGACATCGGGCCTGATCAAACGCTTCGGCGACAACACTGCGGTGGACGGAATAGACCTGTCGGTTCCGAGTGGAGGTGTATACGGTGTCCTCGGCCCCAACGGAGCAGGCAAGACGACCACGATCCGAATGCTCGCGACCCTCCTTCCGATCGACGGCGGGTCGGCGCGCGTCCTCGGCCACGACGTCGCCTCCGAGGCGGACGCCATTCGCGGCAAAGTCTCGCTGACCGGCCAGTTCGCCTCGCTGGACGAGGATCTGACCGGTACCGAGAATTTGATCCTGCTGGCCCGGCTCTACGGATACTCGCGTCCGGCGGCGCGGTCGCGAGCGGACGAGCTGCTCACCGCGTTCGGGATCGCCGACGCCGGGTCTCGCCAGGTGAAGACGTACTCGGGCGGTATGCGGCGTCGGATCGACATCGCTGCGAGCATCATCGTCACTCCCGAGCTGATCTTCCTCGACGAGCCGACGACCGGCCTGGACCCTCGCAGCCGCAATCAGGTGTGGGACATCGTCCGCGCTCTCGTCGGTGGCGGCACGACGGTTCTGCTCACCACTCAGTACCTCGACGAAGCCGATCAACTGGCCGGACGGATCGCGGTCATCGACCGCGGCAAGGTCATCGCGGAAGGCACCACCGGCGAACTGAAGGCGTCGGTCGGCGCGGGCTCGCTGCACGTGCGAGTGCTGGATCCCGCTCGACGATCCGAGGCCGCAGCGATTCTTCGCACGATTCTGTCCGAGTCGGTGACCGAGGAAGCAGATCCGGTCGCGCTGTCGGCTCGGCTGGACCGGACGTCGTCGGTGGCTGCCGCTCTGCCCGCGTTCGAGGACGCGGGAATCGCGGTGGCCTCGTTCGCCATCGGCCAACCCAGCCTCGACGAAGTGTTTCTCGCGCTGACCGGCCACCCCGCGGACGACGAGTCCGCCCGCACGAACGCCACCGAGAGAACAGAGACATCATCATGACAACGCTGTCGAAGGACGCGTCCGAGCAGGCCGCGGTCGCGGACGTACTACGAAGCGGCGCTACACGACCCCCGCGGCCGAACGCCGTCGCCAGCTCACTGTCCTTCGGGTGGCGAGCGCTCCTCAAGATCAAGCACGTCCCCGAGCAACTGTTCGACGTGACGATGTTCCCGATCATGTTCACGTTGCTGTTCACGTATCTGTTCGGAGGCGCTCTCGCCGGATCCACCACCGCCTACATCCAGTTCCTGTTGCCGGGAATTCTGGTGCAGACCGTCGTGATGATCACGATGTACACGGGCGTGACGTTGAACAAGGACATCGAGAAGGGCGTGTTCGATCGGTTCCGATCGCTACCCATCTGGCGCCCGTCACCGTTGGTGGGCGCGCTCCTCGGTGACGTCGTCCGCTACTCACTGGCGTCGGTCATCGTGCTGATCCTCGGTCTCGTGATCGGGTTTCGGCCCGACGGCGGTCTCCTCGGCGTCGTCGCCTCGATCGCACTGCTGTTGATCTTCTCGTTCTGTCTCTCCTGGGTGTGGACGATGATCGCGATGATCGTGCGCACCGAGGCCGCGGTCATGGGCGTGTCGATGTTCATCCTGTTTCCGTTGACGTTCGCCAGCAACATCTTCGTCGACCCCCAGACCATGCCGGGGTGGCTCCGCGCGTTCGTCGAGGTCAATCCGGTGAGCTTCCTCGTCACGTCCATCCGGTCGTTGATGTCGGGGGAACCGGACGCCACCAAGCTCGCGGTCACTGCCGCGATGTGTGGCGGCTTCCTACTCGTGTTCGGGCCGATCACGATGCGTCTGTACAACCGCAAGACCTGATCTTCTCGTCATGCGGGGGCGGCCTTGGCTCGGTGTCGCCGTACGGCGTCTCGGTTGGAACACACAGTGCCGCAGTACCGTTGCCTGCCGGTCCGCGACACGTCGGCGAACACTCGTACGCAGTCCTCCGCCGCGCACCTGCCCAGCCTGTTCATTCCGCGACCGGTCAGATGCAGTGCCGTCCCGACGCTGACCAACGCCCGCACCACCGATCCGAGATCGATGTCCGGGTCGCGGTAGTGCATGTGCCATCCGTCGCCCGCATGGTTGGTCAAGCGCGGGTACGCCGACGCCTGCGCGAGCAGTCCGTTGAGGATGTCCGCCCGTGCTTGTTCGGTATCGGCGTCGATCACCGCCTCCCACTCGCGGAGAAACGCAACGGTGGCGGTGACGTCCGCATCGGTTGCCGGTGCGTCGAGGACGAGTCCACCCTCGATGCACCGATGCCCGAGCTCGTCCGCCGACGTCGGCGGCGAATTGAGCAGGTCGACTCCTAGTTGCACCGCATACGTTCCGTAAGGGTTGATATGCACAAGACCATTACAGCACAGTTGTCGGTATGACCGCACACACCCACACCTGGACCACCGAGAGCAGCCACAACACCAGCGAAGGCACCGTCACCTACCAGCGGTGCACCTGCGGCTCCCAGCGCATCCGCGCCCCGAAACCCGCCGCAGCCACGTCCGTCGCCGTCGTCGAAGCTCGGTGACCGGAGCTCCGTCCGGTCAGCGTTCGGCCCGCTCCGCGATCAGCGGAACAACAGTGTCGAGGGCGTACGTCGCCGACAGAATCGAATTGGTCGAGTAGGACTTGGCCACGTCGGGATCGTCGAACACCAGCGAGCGTCCGTCCCGAACGGCAGGGATCTGCTGGAAGAGAGGATTACTCGTCACGTCGTCGGACGATCGCTGTACCGGGAAGATCACCACGACGTCGGCGTCGAGCGTGTTCAGTTCCTCGTCCGATACGGGCACCGAGAATCCGGTCGAGCCGGTCCTCGTCGCCGTCAACGCGTCGACCGTGGGGTTCGACACGAAACCGAGCTTCTTCATGAACACGACTCTCGTGCTGTCGGAGATGTACGCCCCGTATCCGGTTCCGCTGAAGGCTCCGACCGTGATGGTCTTGCCCTGGAATTCCGGATGCTCCGCCGCTGCGGTCTGGAACCGACCGTCCAGGTCGGCCAACAGCTGGGCGCCCTTCTCCGATTCACCCAGCGCCGCCGACACCATGGTCACCTGCTGCTCGACGGTGGTCAGGTAGTTGTCCGCGCCGTCGGGAAGAGCCACCGTCGGCGCGATCCGGGTCAACTTGTCGTACCGATCCTGATCGCCGGAGCTCTTGGTGTCCAGGATCAGGTCCGGTTCGAGAGCCGCGACCGCCTCGTAGGACGGCTCCTGGGTGCCGATGATCTCGGGGGAACTGTCGTACAGCCCGTCGGCCCACGGGCCCACACCGTCGCCTCCGAACGCCAGCCAATCGCTCGCGCCCACCGGCTGCACGCCGAGTGCAAGCGCGGTTTCCGCGTCGGCCCATCCCAAGGCAACGACACGCTGCGGACGCTCGGGCACGGTGACGTCACCGAACTTGGTGTCGATCGACACCGGAAACGCCTCGTCAGCGCCCGCTGCCGCAGGGGTGGTCGCCGCGTCGTCTGCTGTCGACGAGCAGGACACGGCAAGACCCACAACGGCCGCGGCGGCGATGATCGACACGGTACGGGCACAACGGAAACGAGAGAGGCGCTTTTTCACGCGGCTCAATCTACCGAGCCCACGACCTCTACGGTGTGCCACCTTCTCGCACGAGCAAGCCGATGCACTCCACGTGATGGCTGAGAGGAAATGCGTCGAACGCACGCACCTGTTCGAGTCGATATCCGGCGTCGACGAACAGCCGGGCATCGCGGGCGAAGGATGCAGGGTCGCAGCCGATGTGCACCACGCGGCCGGGTGCCGATGCCGCGACTGCTGCCACGACCTCTTTGCCCGCTCCCGATCGAGGTGGGTCGAGCACGACGACGTTCGGCGCGGGAAGCGCACGGACGGTGCGTTCGACTCGTCCGGGCACGAATCGCACCTGCTCGAGATCGGCGAGCGCACGGGCTCCGTCCGCCGAGGCCTTACGCGAGAACTCGACACTGACGACCTGGCCGGTGGCGCCGACTCCTGTCGCCAGGCTCGACGCGAAGACTCCGACTCCCCCGTACAGATCCCACGCGACCTCACCGGGCCTGGCGTCGGCCCACTCGGTCACCACGTCGGAGTAGACCTGCGCGGCGCCTCGGTGCGCCTGCCAGAATCCGGTTGCGTCCAGTTCCCAGTCACGACCGGACACAGATTCGTGTACTCGTCCGCTACCGACCACCGCCCGCTCCGGACGTGGGGCCGACGATGCAGCCCGCCGGGCAGATGCGCCACGTCGGCCGGGGGATCGTCGACCCGTGCGCGACACGGATGCAGGTGATATCTCGACGACGTGCCGCTCTCCCGAGCTGCCGACGGCAACCACGAGCTCCGAGCCCGGACGCCATGTCGAGTCGGTGAGACCGTCGAATGCGCCTGCGACGACCTGCGGACAGCTCAGGGCAGGGACGACGGTGGCGCTGCGGTATCGATGGAAGCCGGGGCGGCCGCCCGCGTCGACGGCCAGTCGGACACGACTCCGCCAGCCGGTGCCGTCGCCGGTGTACGGCAGTTCCTCGACGGTCACTGCACGGTCGATACCGCCGATCCGACGCAGTTGTTCCTCCACCACGGCCGATTTCATGGCCCGCGACGCGGACTGGTCGATGTGGGAGCAGTCGCAGCATCCCGAGCCGCCGGGACCGGAGATGGGACACAGCGGAGTGATGCGATCGGCCGACGGGGCAAGTATCTCGACGGCGTCGGCGCGGCAGTAGGACCCACCCCGATCCTCGGTGACCTTCGCCCGCACGATCTCCCCGGGCAGGCCGTGTCGGACGAACATCACGCGTCCGTCGTGCCTGGCCACACAGAATCCTCCGTGCCCGGGTGCACCGAGAGTGACCTCGACAGTCGAGCCGAACCAGCTGTCGGTCATCGGCCGTGTCCGCTCGGGGGTTCGTATCCGCGGCGCGACGCGCCGGGCGCGTTCTCGATGCTCTCGCGCTTCGCTTTCGCCGACGACTGCAGCTGCCAGGGCACGCTCGTCACCATCACTCCCGGTTGGAACAGCAGCCGGCTCTTGAGGCGCAGTGCACTCTGGTTGTGCAGAATTTGCTCCCACCAGTGACCGACGACGTATTCGGGTATGAACACCGTCACCACGTCGCGCGGCGAGTCGCGTCGTACGCGTTTGACGTAGTCGAGGACCGGCTTGGTGATTTCCCGGTACGGGGATTCGACCACCTTGAGTGGCACGGTGACATCGCTGGCCTCCCACTCCTTGACCAGTTGACGGGTGTCCGGCTCGTCGACGTTGACGGTGATCGCTTCCAGGGTGTCCGGGCGGGTCGCGCGGGCGTACGCCAACGCGCGAAGGGTCGGCATGTGCAGCTTGGACACCAGCACGATCGAATGCGTGCGGCTGGGCAGCACACCGTCCCATTCCTCGTCCTCGAGTTCACGGGCGACCGTGTCGTAGTGCTTGCGGATCAGGCTCATCAGTCCGAACGCCGCGAACATGGCGACGATGGCGATCCACGCTCCGGCCGCGAACTTGGTGATGAGCACGATGACGAGGACCGTGGCGGTGAGCCCGAGGCCGACACTGTTGACGATGCGCGAACGGAACATCCGGCGACGCTGTTCGGGATCCTGTTCCACACGCAGCAACCGCGTCCAGTGCCGGATCATGCCGGTCTGGCTCAGGGTGAAGGACACGAAGACACCCACGATGTAGAGCTGGATGAGCTTGGTCACTTCGGCGTCGAACACGACGACGAACGCGATCGCGGCAGCGGACAGGAAGAGAATTCCGTTGCTGAACGCCAGCCGGTCACCCCGGGTGTGGAACTGGCGCGGAAGATACCGATCCTGGGCGAGAACCGAACCGAGCACCGGAAATCCGTTGAACGCGGTGTTGGCGGCCAGAACGAGAATGAGTGCGGTCACGACCGTGATGAAGAAGAACCCGATCGGGAACCCGTGGAAGACCGCTTCGGCGAGCTGTGCGATCAGGGTCTTCTGCTGGTAGCCGTCCGGCGCTCCGACGAGCTGTTCGCTCGGCTCGAGCGCGTACTTGATGCCGATCTTCTCGGCCAGAAGGATGATTCCCATCAACAGCGCTATGCCGATCCCGCCGAGCATGAGCAACGTCGTCGCCGCATTGCGTGACTTCGGCTTGCGGAAGGCAGGCACACCGTTGCTGATCGCTTCGACTCCGGTGAGCGCCGCGCAACCCGACGAGAAGGCTCGGGCGATCAGAAACGCGAACGCGATGCCGTAGAGGTGGGAATCCTCGGCTTTCAGCTCGAAGCCCGAGGATTCGGCGTGCAGTTCGTCCCCGAGCACGTAGACGCGGAACAGGCCCCATCCGAGCATCACGAACATTCCGATCATGAACGCGTAGACCGGCACAGCGAACGCGGCTCCGGACTCGCGGATGCCGCGCAGATTGATCGACGTGATCAGCACGATCGCCAGAACCGCGAACAGTACTTTGTGCTGGGCCACGAACGGGATGGCCGAGCCGATGTTCGACGCTGCCGCCGACACCGATACCGCGACGGTCAGCACGTAGTCGACGAGCAGCGCGCTTCCCACCGTGAGTCCGGCGGTCGGCCCGAGATTGACCGTCGCGACCTCGTAGTCACCACCGCCCGACGGATAAGCATGCACGTTCTGTCGATAGCTTGCGACGACGACGGCCATGACGACGCACACCGCGAGCCCGATCCACGGAGTGAAGGCGTACGCGGAGATGCCGGCGACCGACAGCACGAGGAAGATCTCCTCCGGTGCGTACGCCACCGACGACATGGCGTCGGAGGCGAACACCGGCAGCGCGATCCTCTTGGGGAGCAAGGTGTGACCGAGCTTGTCGCTTCGGAACGGTCTACCGAGCACGAGCCGCTTCGCGGCGGTCGAGAGCTTGGACACCGTGAAAGCGTAAGCCGTCCGAATCGAATCACGACATCGGTGCACCCGAACTCGCCGAATTGCTCGACACGCAACCCGATTTGTCCAACTCGGCGACGGCCGATGCATCCCGACGCTCGATCCGTGCGTCCCCGACCGTTACGTTGGTGCAGAGCGAGCGCCGAGAAAAGAATCCGAATGGAGTTGGATCTGTGTACGTAGTGGTGATGGGATGCGGGCGGGTGGGCGCGTCGCTGGCCGGTGCTCTGCAGAGAATCGGCCACGAGGTGGCCGTCATCGACCGTGACGAGACGGCGTTTCTCAGACTCGATCCCGCGTTCGACGGCCATCGAGTCATCGGAATGGGCTTCGACCGCGACGTTCTGACGAAGGCAGGCATCGAGAAGGCCGAGGCGTTCGCCGCAGTGTCGTCCGGCGACAACTCGAACATCATCTCCGCACGCGTGGCCCGTGAGACATTCGGTGTCGAGCGGGTCGTCGCACGGATCTACGACGCCAAACGCGCCGCGGTGTACGAGCGGCTCGGAATTCCGACGGTGGCCACCGTGCCGTGGGCGACCGACCGTTTCCTGCACAACCTCCTGCGGGACGATCCGACGACGAAATGGCGTGACCCGTCGGGCAACGTCGCCGTCGTGCTGCTCGATTTCCACGAGGGGTGGATCGGGAGAAAAGTATCCGTCCTCGAGGAGTCGACGAGGTCGCGGGCTGCGTTCATCATTCGGTTCGGCACCGGACTGCTACCGGACAAGAAGACCGTCATCCAGTCCGACGACGAGATCTACGTGGCCGCGGTGTCCGGAACGGTCGCCGAAGCCATTGCGCTCGCGTCCAATCCCCCACCGTCCGACGACTGACGCCTCACCCCACGTTCGCCCTCGACACGACACTGAGACTGAGACTGAGGACACCATGAGAGTTGCCATCGCCGGCGCCGGAGCTGTCGGCAGATCCATTGCTCGCGAACTCATTCGCGGTGAGCACAGCGTCATGCTCCTCGAACGCAAACTCGATCACCTCGACCGCGACGCGATTCCCGAGGCGGAATGGGTTCTCGCCGACGCCTGCGAACTGGCACTGCTCGAGGCCTCACGTCTCGAGCAGTACGACGTCGTCATCGCGGCCACGGGCGACGACAAGGCAAACCTCGTCCTGAGCCTGCTGGCGAAGACGGAGTTCGGCGTCAACCGTGTTGTCGCGCGGGTCAACGATCCTCGTAACGAGTGGCTGTTCGACGCATCGTGGGGCGTGGACGTCGCGGTGTCCACCCCGCGAATGCTGGCGTCGCTGGTCGAGGAAGCGGTGTCGGTGGGCGATCTTGTTCACCTGATGACGTTCCGAAAAGGTCAGGCGAACCTGGTGGAGGTCACGCTTCCGGAGAACACGGCGCTCGCCGGTAAGCCGGTGCGCAAGCTCTCGCTGCCCCGCGACGCCGCACTGGTGACTATTCTGCGCGGTGGTCGAGTCATCGTTCCGCAGCAGGACGACCCGCTGGAGGGAGGCGACGAATTGTTGTTCGTCGCGTCCAAGGAAGTCGAGGACGAGTTGCGTGTCGCCGTGGGCCTGTCCAAGTTGGGGTGACGCGCCACTACCGCTGAGCTACTTGATCTCTCGGTGCTCGGCGGACTCGTCGTCGAGCGCCCTGTCGGCCCGGCGCACGGCCCAGAACGTCACCAACAGCGCGACGCCTGTCAGCGGCCAGCCCATGCCGATACGGGCGGCTGCGAGCCACCCCGTCTGGTCGGCGTCGTAGAGCTGCGACTGCACGAGGTACCGCGCGCCGAACACCACCGCCCAGGCGAACGTCGCGATGTCGTAGGAGACCACGGCGCGACTGCTGCGACGCCACGCGGTGCCCTTGCCGTTCAGATACCCCCAGACGACGCCGACGAGCGGCCACCGGACGATCATCGACAGCACGAATGCACCGGCGTAGGCAAGTGAAGTGTAGATGCCGAACAGGAAGTAGCCCTTGGCATCTCCGGTTCGGTACGCGATGAACGCGCAGATACCGACCCCGAAGAATCCGGAGATCGCGGGTTGAACCGGCGCCTTGGTGGCCAGTCGCCACACCATGACGGCGAGCGCAACGCCCAGCGCGGTCCAGATGGCCACCGTCAGATCGAAGAAGCTGTTGGCCGGGACGAAGGCGATGACGGGCAGCGTCGACGCCACCAGGCCACTGAGCCCACCCATCTGTTCCAGGATGGTCTGCTTGCGTTCCTCGGCTTCTGGCCTGTCGCTCTCGGTCACGATGTCGAGGGTGCCACACCGTCCGCTGCGCACGGCGGCAAGGGCGTCAGGAGTCGTCGCGCAGTTCGTAGTACGGGTTGTAGACGATCTTTCGGCCGTCGCGAACCCCTACCCTGCCGCGGATCAGCACGGTCTTGCCCGGCTCGATGCCCGGGATCTTCCGACGACCGATCCATACGAGCGTCACCGGGTCGGTTCCGTCGAAGAACTCCGCCTCGATGTTGGCGTTCGCGGCCTTGGAGCAGGCCTCCACACTGCGCAGACGTCCGAGCATGGTGACTTCGTCACCGCGGGAACAATCACACGCGCGCTGAGCGCCGGACGCTTCCGACGACTCCGCCATCTCCTGTGCGTCGAGGCTGTCGACGTCCTCGGTCAATTTCCGGGTGAGTTTGCGGAAATACCCTGCGGCAGCGGGTGCCATGGTGCGCTCCTGAAAGCATCTACGAAGTTGTGCCACGTCATGCGGCGTGGCTCCTGGCCACTGTAACCCTGGCGCGCCGATTAAGTCCAAGCGCGCGGCGCTGCGTTCGGGCTCACGACTCGCGCGGCCCCCTCGGGAGTCGACAATGTCGGACGGACGTGGACAATTCCGATTCATGGATACCTGGCCCGCGCACGCCGTCGTCCTGCCCGGCACCGGTTCCGACGCAGCATTCGCTGCCGAGGCGTTCGCAGACGCGCTCGCCCTCGCCGGGACGCGCACCACCGCCGTCGAACCGGACCCGACCCGGGTCGTCGAGTCGTACGAAGCCGCTCTCGACGAGGCCGCCCTGCAGTACGGCCGCATCATCGTCGGCGGTGTGTCGATCGGTGCTGCGGTGGCGGCGTCGTGGGCTCTGCGCAATCCCGAGCACGTCTTCGGGATCCTGGCGGCGCTACCTCCGTGGCTCGGTTCGGCGCAGGGTGCGCCCGCCGCCCTCAGCGCGGTGTACACCGCGACAGCGCTGCGGAACGACGGACTCGGCGCTGTCATCGACGCCATGGCGGCCACGTCTCCCGCGTGGCTCGCTTCGACACTGCGCCGGTCGTGGACCTCGCAGTGGCCGGATCTGCCGTCGGCGCTCGACGAAGCGGCTGTCTACACGGCGCCGGACCTGTCCGAACTCGCCCGATCGACGATCAGAACGTCCATCGTGGCGGCCGTCGACGATCCAGTTCATCCACACGACGTGGCGATCGCCTGGCACGGCGCCATCGCCCGATCGTCGCTGGCGACGGTCACGCTGACCGAGATCGGTGCGGATCCGTCCGTTCTCGGTCGACGGGCGGTGGAGGGGCTGTCGGCCCTCGGCGTGTGAGCCGCTCCACCGCCCGTTCCGTCAACCCAACTGCTGCATCGCCGATCCGGAGGTACCACGCCGGGGACCTTCCGTGGGTCCGACAGGGTTCGGCGGCTCGGCCTGCGGCGCCACCTGGCCCCCTGCCACCTGGCCCCCTGCTTGCTGTGCCCCTGCTTGCTGTGCCCCTGCTTGCTGTGCGGCGGCCTGTTGTTGCTGTTGAGCGGCCGCCAACTGCGCCAGCAGAGCCTGAGGGAGAACTACCGGGAGGGGTGTGCGAACCGGATGGGGATCGCTGCCTCGGTCGACGACCGTCTGCGACAGCACGTCGCGAGCGATCGCCACGAGCGGCGAATCGGCACCGACAGCGCCCGACGGGCCTGCAAGAACGCAACGAACCATCCACCGGTACCCGTCGATGCCGATGAAACGCAGGTCCGCGTTCGCGGTGACGCCGTGTAGTTCCCGTCCCCAGGGGCCGGTCTCGACGGAGACCACCGACTGATCTCCTCGCAGCGAACCTGCGAGGTCCGCGGCGACCTCGCGCCATTGTCCCGGCGACTTGGGGGCGGCGTACGCCGCGATGGTGATGCGGCCGTACTGGGTTACCACGTGGACGGCCTGCGGCGCACCGGCCTGCGTCATCTCCACCTGAAGTTGACCGCCGGCCGGAAGTGGCAGCAGAACCGAACCGAGGTCCAACCGAGTCGCCGCAAGGGTCTCGCGGTCCTCGTCGAGTTCCTCGAGGTCGAACGGACCCTGATCGGCGGCACGATCCTGTGGATCGAGTGCCTCGTCGGCATCTCGACCGCCCGCGCCGCTCGCTGCGTCGTCGGCCCGGGTGTTCTCGTTGGGGGCACCCGCCGCGTCTGCGTCCTTCTTGCGACGTCCGAACATGATCAGCTCACTCCCTCTCGACTCGATGTGTCTGCCGTCGGCGCGGAGGTCGTCAGACTGGAATGACCACCACTCGACCCGTAGCCTCCGTCACCTCTACTGGTCTCGTCGAGAGACTCGACCTCGGCGAAGGTGACGAGTTCGACGCGCTGCACCAACAACTGGGCGATGCGATCACCGCGGACCAGGTCGATCGCCTCGCGCGGATCCAGGTTCACCAGGCAGACCTTGATCTCGCCTCGATAACCGGCATCGATGGTGCCCGGCGCGTTGACGATGGACAGCCCCGACCGCGCAGCCAAACCCGAACGGGGATGAACGAGACCGACTGTGCCGAACGGGAGTGCGACCGCGATACCGGTGCCGACGACCACACGCTCCCCCGGCGCGATCGAGGTGTCTGCGGTGATGTGCAGGTCGACCCCCGCATCGCCTGCGTGCGCGCGAACCGGAAGGGGTAACTCTTTGTCCAGACGGACCACTCGGACCGACCCGAGGGGCGCATCCGCCGACATCGCGGCACCGAACGTGCCGTCACTGCTGAAATCGTCACTCACGTGCACTGAGACTACGCGCCGACCCCGGACCGAACTCGGCCTCGTACGTCTTCCGGCGGAACTTTCCCGAGCGGAGCACCGACCGCTCGCCGTACGGGCGCCAGCTACTCTGGAGTACGTGTCACAGAACTCACGCCGCGACCTGCATCCCGACGCTTCGCCCGACCGCGGAGACGGTCGGCGCGTGGTGCACTCCGAGAAACTGTGGGTGCCGCTGTGGTGGTGGCCGGTTGCCGTGGCCGTCGGGGTCCTGCTGGCTGCCGAGGTGCACATGGGCGCCCCGGGTCTCAGGGCCTGGCTCCCGTACGTCCTGGTCCTACCGTTTCCGATCTGGGCTCTGATCTGGCTCAGCCGCATGCGGGTCGAGGTCGAGAGGGACGCAGCAGGAGACGGCGAGCTCCGCGTCGGAAAGGCACACCTACCGCTGGACGTGATCGCACGCGCGGCTGTCGTGCCCGCGACAGCAAAAAGTGCGGCACTGGGAAGGCAGTTGGATCCTCTCGCCTTCGTTCAACACCGCACTTGGGTCAAACAGATGGTTCTCGTCGTTCTCGATGATCCGGACGATCCCACACCTTATTGGTTGGTCAGTACCTCACGCCCCGACGCGCTGGTATCGGCTCTGACGCGGCCCACCCCCGGAGATCACGCCTGAGCGCTCTCGGCCGCATCGTCTGCACCACCTGATTTATGTGACCTCGTCGGTCGGCGTGGTTCAGCTAGGTCGTTCGATTCCTGTCGTCCGAAATCACGCTGCGCAGTCACGGCAGACGAGAACGCCGTTGGCGTCGCTCGCAAGCCTGCTCCGGTGGTGGACCAGGAAGCAGCTCGAACAGGTGAACTCGTCGGCCTGCTTCGGAACCACCCGGACCGACAGCTCTTCGCCGGACAGGTCGGCACCCGGGAGTTCGAACGACTCCGCCGTGTCCGACTCGTCCACGTCGACCACCGCGGACTGCGCCTCGTTGCGGCGTGCCTTCAGCTCCTCGAGCGAATCCTCCGACACATCGTCGGATTCTGTTCTTCTCGGTGCGTCGTAGTCGGTTGCCATTGTCTTCTGTTACCCCTCGTCCTCGTGCGTGTTGTGCGGGTGGACACGTGCCGATCGTTGCCTTCGGCCTGCTCCCGAGCCGCCTCCACCGTGTCTGATTCTCTGCGGCTGTTCTCTTCATTTGTGGGTGCTGCTCGCCCGGACATGCAGGCCGAACACCGCTGGTACTGCTCTACAACGGACGACCTCGATGCAAGGTGCCCGAGAAACTACCCGGGTAATGCCCGAACGTCCCAGGTTGAAACACGATCGAGACATCGACACAGCGCTGCCGTCCACCACGGTGACTGCTCGGATTTCTCAGCACCGGGGCCGCCAGACAATAGCCGAAGCGAACGACATCGACGAAACCGCCTCACCGTCTTCCTCCACAATCACCTGACAAACCCCTTGAACACCTCGGACACGCCGGGCATTCCATGCCTGCGAGGGACCATTTCCTCGGGTGAGCACTACAGTGGGCTGGCGCGCGCAAGCACGGGTCCGAACCCTCGTGTGCCCGCGCGTTCGATCCTCGCGAACGAAAGGCGCATCGACACCGTGGTTTCACTGATCACCGAGGGCTCATCGTTCGACGATCGTGGGCGGCCCTTCCGGCGACGCCGAGCACTGCCGATCGTCGCGGTGCTCGCCGTACTGGCACTACTCGGCGTGTTCACGTGGATCCGCGTGTTCACCTCCGGTGAGACCGTCGCGACCACCGTCGAGTGCAACGAACCGTCGACGGCCCCTGCCGACGACGGAACAGTCCCGGTGGCACTGGGCGAGCGAATCGATCGCGAGACGCTTCTGGACACCGAGCCCGCAGCCCTGTCCGCCACCAAGGTCCGAGTGTTCAACGCGAACGGCGAGCGCGGACAGGCCGCGACCGTCGCCGCCGACTTGAGCGAGTACGGGTTCGCGAGTGCACCGGACGTACAGGTCGGCAACGATCCCGTGTACGTCGATCAGAACATGCAGTGCCAGGGCCAGATTCGGTTCGGCGAGAACGGTAGAGCGGCGGCCAGTGCCGTGTGGCTCGCAGCCCCCTGCGCGGAACTGATTCAGGATTCACGCGCCGACGACACCGTCGATCTCGCGCTCGGAACGTACTTCAAGAATCTGCAGCCCAACGACGACGCCGAGTCGGTCCTGCAGTCGCTGGCCGGCGTGACGCCGGGCTCGACGCCTGCACCGCTGGACATCAGCCTGCTCGAAGCAGCGCGCACCGCGCGCTGCTGAGCCGGATCCGCTCGGCGTCCGCCGACCGAGCGGATCTCGACTGCCGCAGCGTCTTTCGCCGCTCGGTTCGTCGCAGATCAGGCGTCGTCGGCGCCGGAGATCGCGTCCAACGCACCCACGTCGCCGAGTGCAGCCACGAATTCTCGTGCGATTCCCGGTGCGACGGCGACGGTCACTGCGCCGTCGAGTGATGTCGACGTCGGACTCGGCGCGATCACCGTCGCGCCCGCCTCTTCGGCGATGAGCGATCCTGCGGCCCAGTCCCATGGGCTCAGACCGTGTTCGAAATGAGCATCCACGGCGCCGGAGGCAACCATGCACAGATCCAGTGCAGCCGAACCGACGCGGCGAATGTCGCGGACACGCGGGAGTAGTTCCGCAATGATCGCGCCCTGCACCCGTCGCCTGGCCGCGCCGTAGCCGAAACCTGTTGCGACGAGCGCCAGTGCGACGTCCGAGGTGGGGTTGCACGTGAGCTGTTCCACCGAGCCGTCCGAGTACTCCGCCGTGGCGCCGTGTCCCCGTGATGCGCTGTAGAGAACGTCACGGGCGACGTCCACGACGACCCCCACGACGCTCACACCGTCGATCTGGACGGCGACCGACACCGAGTATGCGGGGAGGCCGTAGAGGAAGTTGACGGTGCCGTCGATGGGATCGAGCACCCATCGAACTCCAGCGACCGATTCGGACTGGCCACCGCCTTCCTCGCCGAGAATGGTGTCGTCCGGCCGCAACTCGGCGAGCAGAGACCGCAGAAGCTGTTCCGTCTCGGTGTCGACGACGGTGACCGGGTCGGTGGGAGTGCTCTTCGTGTGGACGGAGTGTCCGGAATCGGACGTCTCCGCGGGTGCACCCGGCCCGAACACCTGCGGTCGCCGAGTCCGAACATGCGCCGCCGCTGCGCGAGCCACGTCACGTGCCACCGTCGACAGTGCAGTCAGATCCGCCTCCGATACGCGAGAGTCGGGCACCCGAGGGGTGGGGGCAGCGGACGTCGAGGTCGGATGGAAGGCGTCATCGGATGCAGTCGGCACGCTCTCCATCGGATCACAGTGTGCGGGAATCGCACCACTCGGTCGCCGGTGCGGACTGCGTCACACCCGCCGAATCACCGTCGCGGCACTAGTGTCGATGTACGCAGCTTGGCTACGCTTTTCACCGCACGTGCACGAGTAGATGCCCCGATGATCAGGAGTGAACTCCACATGACTCAGTCAGGCCCGCACACACAGACCGATCCGGTGATCCAACCCGGATCCGTCACCACGCCGACGGACGCGCGGCAGCGGCAGGGTTTCGGCGTCGACGTCGGCGGCAGTGGCATCAAGGGTGGAATCGTCGATCTGGTCACCGGTGAATTGGTCGGCGATCGGTACAAGATCGAAACGCCGCAACCGTCGACGCCGGAGGCAGTGGCCGAGGTGGTTGCCCGGATCGCCGCTCACTTCGAGTGGACCGGGCCCGTGGGCGTCACGCTGCCTGCCGTCGTGACCGGAGGAATTGCACGTTCCGCAGCCAACATCGACAAGTCGTGGATCGATACCGACGCGAAGTCGCTGTTCGCGTCGGCGTTGGGGCACAGCAATGTGGTCGTGCTGAACGACGCGGATGCCGCGGGTGTCGCCGAGGACCGATACGGCGCAGGCAAGGACAAGAACGGCGTGGTGATTCTGCTGACGTTCGGCACGGGCATCGGCTCCGCAGTTCTGCACAACGGGGTACTTCTGCCGAACACCGAGTTCGGTCACCTCGAGGTCGACGGCAAGGAAGCCGAGCACCGAGCGGCATCGTCCGTGAAGGAGAACAAGGACCTGTCGTACAAGGAGTGGGCCAAGGAGGTCTCGAAGGTTCTCGCGACGTTCGAAGCGCTGCTGTGGCCGGATCTGTTCATCGCCGGAGGCGGAATCAGCCGCAAGAGCGAGAAGTGGATTCCGCACCTGACCAACAGAACGCCCGTGGTGGCGGCCACTTTGTTGAACACCGCGGGAATCGTCGGTGCAGCTCTCGCCGCCGACACAGCGGCCGATACGGCACTGGCTCGGTAACAAACTCCCGACGGGTCGTTACAATGGTTGATGCCGGTCTGCACGCCGGCACATTCGACAAGACCTCTCCGCCGGAAACCACTCTGGCGTGACGCCGCACGACACCGTCACGAAAGGGCGTACGTGGCAGCCACCGATATCCGTCAGACCGTAGATTCAGCAACAGAGTCTGCGAACCCTGCACCTGCTGCGGAGGCACCGAACGGCACCGTCAGAGAGGCCGCCGTCGCTTCCGCGACCGCTGCCCCTGCAGAAGCGGCACCGGCAGCGCCGGCAACCAAGGCTCCGGCCAAGAAAGCTGCGGCGAAGAAGGCTCCCGCGAAGCGCGCGGCCGCCAAGAAGGCTCCGGCGAAGAAGGCCGCAGCCAAGAAGGCAGGCGACGCAGCACCGGCCGCCGACGGGGACGACGACGCTCCCGGCATCGATGACATCGACATCTCCGACGGCGACATCGCTGCGGCCGCCAACGATGTGGTCGAGGTCGTGGCAGCCGGAGACGACGCCGACGACGACGCCACCTCCGAGCCGACCGCCGAGGACAAGGCGTCCGGCGACTTCGTCTGGGACGAGGAAGAGTCCGAGGCTCTTCGCCAGGCACGAAAGGATGCGGAGCTCACGGCGTCGGCCGACTCCGTTCGCGCCTACCTCAAGCAGATCGGTAAGGTCGCGCTCCTCAACGCCGAGGAGGAGGTCGAGCTCGCCAAACGCATCGAGGCAGGCTTGTTCGCCACCGAGAAGATGCGCGAGTTCGCCGAGAAGGGCGAGAAGCTTCCCGTTGCGGCACGTCGCGATTTCACATGGATCTGCCGGGACGGTAACCGCGCCAAGAACCATTTGCTCGAAGCCAACCTTCGCCTCGTGGTATCGCTCGCGAAGCGTTACACCGGTCGGGGAATGGCGTTCCTGGATCTGATCCAGGAGGGAAACCTGGGCCTGATCCGTGCCGTCGAGAAGTTCGACTACACCAAGGGCTACAAGTTCTCCACCTACGCGACGTGGTGGATCCGTCAGGCCATCACGCGCGCCATGGCCGACCAGGCACGCACCATCCGTATTCCGGTGCACATGGTGGAAGTCATCAACAAGCTCGGCCGTATCCAGCGTGAGCTGCTTCAGGACCTGGGCCGCGAGCCCACTCCCGAGGAGCTCGCCAAGGAAATGGACATCACGCCGGAGAAGGTGCTGGAGATCCAGCAGTACGCGCGTGAACCCATTTCGCTCGATCAGACGATCGGCGACGAGGGTGACAGCCAACTTGGTGATTTCATCGAGGACTCCGAGGCCGTTGTGGCCGTCGACGCGGTGTCGTTCACCCTTCTTCAGGACCAGCTGCAGTCCGTCCTCGAGACCCTGTCCGAGCGCGAGGCCGGTGTCGTTCGGCTTCGTTTCGGCCTGACGGACGGACAGCCCCGCACGCTCGACGAAATCGGTCAGGTCTACGGCGTCACTCGTGAACGTATCCGGCAGATCGAGTCGAAGACGATGTCGAAGCTTCGTCATCCGTCGCGATCGCAGGTTCTCCGCGACTACCTCGACTGACAGTTCGCATTCGACGAAGCCGCCGTTCCCCGTTCGGGAACGGCGGCTTCGTCTTTGTTCCGGCGACCGAAGGTCATCCCTTCGTCGGACGTGGATGCGCGGTGAGTGTGCTGTGATGGTGTGATGCTTCGCTGGTCGGAACTATCGGCGACGAGCAAAGACGTGCTCGTCGTGGCGGCGTACCTGTCGGTGGGTATCGTCCTGTATTGGGCGAACATCTTCAGCTTCCTTCCGGTCGAGAACCCTCCACCTCTGTGGGTCAGGGTCGGCATCCTCGCCTTGCTGTGTGTGTGCACGCTCTGGAGGCGGCGTGCACCCGTTCTCGCGCTCGGCACGGCCGCGCTTCCGTTCACGCTGGATCTGCTCGTGGGAGCGTCGCTGCCGATCTGGCTGATCATGACCGACCTCGTGTACTGCGTCGCGCTCTACGGCAGCAGACGCCAGGCGGTGTGGATCGTCCGCTTGTCCGTGCTTCTGACCGTGGTGGTGTGCACCGTCGCTTTCGTCCTCACGACGGACTGGCGTGAGGTCGTCATCGCCCTGGGCGGCGCTGCGGTGTTCCTCGGCACGCCGCTCGGGTGGGCGTTGAACATCCGCCAGCACAAGGAGATCGCGCACAGTGAACGCGAGCGAGCCGAGGCCATGACCGTCATCGCGGAGTTGGACAGGCGCGCGGCGATCGACGCGGAACGCTCGCGGATGGCCCGTGATCTGCACGACGTCGTCGCGGGGCATCTGTCGGCTATCGCGATCCAGTCCGAGGCAGCCCTGCGCATCGTCGCAGCTCGAGGCGGTGCCGACTCGCCCGCGGTCTGCACCGGCTCTAGCCACGGTGCTGCAGACCACAGTGTTGCGGACGTCGTGTCGTCCATCCGGTCCAACAGCACCGATGCGTTGACCGAGATGCGAGCGATGATCGGACTGCTGCGAAACGGGGGTGAAGGCGTGGACGAGACCCGCTCCCCCGGACGGATTGCCGAGTTGGGGAGGCTCGTCGCCTCCGCAGGTGCCAGTGGTACCGAGGTCACCGTCAGCGGTGACTTCGCACCGGGCGCACCATCATCACGGTCCGTGCCGGCGGCGGTCGATCACGCCGCGTTTCGAATCGTGCAGGAAGCGTTGACGAACGCGGTGGTTCATTCGCCGGGCCAACCGGCCGAGCTCGACCTCCGGTGCGACCACGGCAGTCTCCGAATCGAAGTCGTCAACGCGCTACCGTCCACGGCCGAAGCATCGACGCACACGACCGGACACACTGGAGCGGGGCTGACCAACATGACACAGCGGGCCGAACTTCTCGGCGGTGACCTCCGTGCCGGCTCGAACGGCGGTAGGTGGGTCGTCGAAGCCGTTCTGCCCCTGTCGACCACGCCCGGGGCGTCGACACCGTGATCCGAGTACTGATAGCCGACGACCATGCCGCAATTCGCTCGGGCCTGGCGATGATCGTGGGCTCCGCGCCCGGATACACGGTGGTCGGCGAGGCAGTCGACGGACAGGACGCCATCGACCAGGCGCGGGCGCACACGCCGGATGTCGTGCTGATGGATATTCGAATGCCGGGCATCGACGGGATCGAGGCAACCGCCGCCGTCGTCGGAAACGATCTAGCCCGTGTTCTCGTCCTCACGACGTTCGACATCGACGACTACGTGTTCCGTGCTCTGGAGGCGGGCGCGTCGGGCTTCGTTCTGAAATCGGTGTCCGCCGACGCGTTGCTCGACGCCATCGCTGCTGTTCACGCCGGCGACGGTGTGCTGGCGCCCGAAGTCACTCGGACGGTGATCGACGCGTTCGCAGCGGGCGGCCGCGATGTTCCGAAGGTCGGACCTCCTGGGTTGACCGAGCTGACCGAGCGCGAACACGATGTGCTGCGGTGCCTCGGCGACGGCATGTCCAATGCGGCGATCGCCCGTGAGCTCTTCATCGGGGAGACCACGGTCAAGACGCACGTGTCGAGAGTGCTCACCAAGCTGGGAGTCACCTCGCGCGTGCAGGCTGCAATCCTCGCCCGGTCACGGCCACGGTGAACGGCGCAGTGATTCCCTGGTCCGGCAGATCTACAGGTGCGGCGGTGTGAAGGTGCCGTCGTCGCCCGGCAGGTATTCGACGACGGAGGTCACGGCCGACGTGGGCAGCGGCCCGTACAGGTGAGGAAAGACCATGGCGTCCGGGTCACCCGGGACGCCCGGCTCCCAGCGCACCGGTGACCCCAGTCGTGCCGGATCGAGAACGAGCAGAATCAGATCGTCTCGGCCGGCGAACAGTCGGTTCGCCGGCAAGTGCACCTGTGCGGGCGTCGACAGGTGCACGAAACCGACGGCCGACAGCGACTCCGGCTCGATCCCCGGCGACTCTCGAACCGACAGCCAGTCCGCCAGAGTGCAGATGTGCAGCAAGGTTTCCGAGGTGTCACTCACGATCGACGATTGTTCCAGGCGCGGCCGTTCTGCGGGGTACCGAAATCAGCTGTGAGCGAACAGTCCGAGGCTGCACACGCACGGCCAGCAGGTTTCCTCGTGTTTCGTGTTAGTGACAACACAAAGAAACGCGCGCGGGAACAACACGTGACTGCCAATCGTCTGAAAGAGTGTACGGACCGCGCCATACCGACGCGGCGGACCGGCCCCAGGCAATCGGGTGACACCGAACGCCAGTACGGAGGAGTCATGCCCGGAACATTGACCAGCCCACAGTTGACAGCTGCCGACCGGTGCGACCGGTGCGGTGCAGGGGCTCGCGCACGTGTTGTGCTCGCGACCGGAGGAGAGCTTCTCTTCTGCGGTCACCACGCCAAGGAGCACGAAGACCGTCTGCGTGAAGTGAACGCAACGGTGATGACCGAATCGGGCTCCACGGTGTAGGGCCGGTAAACCTGCCGACAACAACATCGACACCGAGAACGGGTGGCCGCATCAGCGGCCACCCGTTCTTCTCTGTCCAGGTCGCAGGTTCACCGGTCTCGTCACATCTTGCGCAACTGGGCTATCCGCTCGCTCAACTGATCCGCCGTGGCCATGGCCGTCGGAGGGCCACCACACACACGTCGTAGATCGCCGTGAATGACGCCGTGCGGCTTCCCGGTGCGGTGGTGGTACACCGCAACCAGAGAGTTGAGTTCGCGCCGCAGCGCGGCCAGCTGCCCCGCCGTCGACACACGGTCCGACACGACCGGCGGTGGGACCGCCGGAACCGGAGCCGCCGGCTTCTCCATCTGTTCCTGCTGCCGCTGCCGCAGCAGATCTCGCATCTGCTTGGCGTCGAGCAATCCGGGAAGCCCGAGGTAGTCGGCTTCCTCGTCGCTGCCGGAGAACGTCGCCGTGCCGAACGAGGATCCGTCGTAGATGACCTGGTCCAGCTCGGCGTCGGCGCCGAGTGACGTGTAGGCCTTCTCTTCCTCGCCGAGCTCGTCCTTCTGCTTGTTCGCGTCCGCCAGGAGGTCGTCGTCGAGACCGTCCTTCTCGCGGTGCGGCTTGCCCAGGATGTGGTCACGTTGCGCCTCGAGCTGGCTCGCCAGATCGAGGAGAACAGGCACCGAGGGGAGGAAGACGCTGGCCGTCTCCCCCGGCCGCCTGGATCGCACGAATCGACCGATGGCCTGTGCGAAGTACAGCGGCGTGGACGCGCTGGTGGCGTACACCCCGACGGCAAGACGCGGAACGTCCACACCCTCGGACACCATCCGCACCGCAACCATCCACTTCTGATCGCTCTTGCCGAATTCCGCGATCCGAGCGGAGGAAGTCGGGTCGTCGGACAGCACGATGCACGGAGTTTCGCCGGTGATGACCTCGATCAACTTCGCGTACGCGCGAGCGACCGTCTGATCCGTCGCGATCACCAGGCCGCCCGCGTCGGGCATGCCACCGGCGCGCAACTGGCCGAGACGAGTGTTGGCCGCCAGCAGGACCGCAGGCATCCAGTCACCCTGAGGATCCAACGCGGTACGCCACGCACGAGCGGTCTGCTCGGCGTTCAGAGGCTCGCCCAGACGGGCTGTGTACTCCTCGCCCGCGCTGTCGCGCCACCGCGCCTCGCCCGAGTACGCCAGAAACACCACGGGCCGCACGACGCCGTCGGCGAGCGCGTCCGAGTAGCCGTACGCATGGTCCGCGCGCGAGCGCATCAGACCGTCCTGATCCGGCTCGTAGTTCACGAACGGGATGGGGCTGTCGTCGCTGCGGAACGGAGTTCCGGTCAGCGCGAGGCGACGAGTGGCGTCACCGAACGCCTCCCGAATGCCCTCACCCCAACTCTTCGCATCGCCGCCGTGGTGAATCTCGTCGAGGATGACGAGCGTCTTACGACTCTCCGTGCGGACCCGGTGCCTGAACGGGTGCGACGCGATCTGCGCGTACGTGACGACGACACCGTGGTAATCGCTCGACGTCTGACCGGTCGAGTTGGAGAACCGCGAGTCCAGCGCGATGCCGACTCGTGCCGCGGATTCGGCCCACTGATGTTTCAGATGCTCCGTCGGTGCGACGACGGTCACCTGATCGACCGTCCGGTGAGCGAGCAACTCCGATGCCACACGCAGCGCGAACGTCGTCTTACCTGCACCGGGCGTCGCGACCGCCAAGAAGTCCTTCGGAGAGGACACCAGATATTTCGTCAGAGCACGCCTCTGCCACGCGCGCAGCGGCGCACCACCTGCTGCGGGTGCCGTCGAGGCGTCGATCGGGTCTGTCGTGTCGGTCATGTCAGCGCTCACTGGCCGCCGATTCCTGGCATCGATGAATGTCCTCGCGCTCTCGCCTCGCCTTGCAGTGTCCGCCGTGGAGCCTAACTCTCGGCACCGACCGATTCCTCATCGCCGAGCTAGAGGGAGTCGTACGACACGCCGAAGGGCTGCAGGCGGGGTGGAACGAGCGCTCGTGCCCGGCGTCAGGAATGCTGGAGTGACCATGAGCGAATCGACGGCTTCCCCCTCGCCGACCGAGCAGTTGTCGGCACGCCACCCCGTGCGGCTGGTGTGGGTGGTGACCTTGCGCACACTGAGCAAGGCATGGGACGACTCGATATTCAGCAAGTCCGCGACCGCGGCCTTCTGGCAGACCCTGTCTCTGCCGCCCCTGCTGCTCGGCGTCCTGGGAAGTCTCGGATTCGTCGCGGGATGGTTCGGTCCGAACACCATCGACATCATCGAGTCCAAGATCATCACGTTCAGCAGCACGCTGTTCAGCGACAGCGTCGTCGACGGCATCATCGAACCGACCGTGCAGGACATTCTGCAGCAAGGTCGGGGCGAGATCGTCTCGGGCGGTTTCGTTCTGTCGCTGTGGGCGGGGTCGTCGGCCATCTCGACGTTCGTCGATTCCATCGTCGAGGCCCACGGTCAGCAGGACGCCCGCAATCCGGTGTGGCAGCGCATCTTCGCGCTCCTGCTGTACGTCGCCTTCCTGATCGTCGCGGTGTTCGTGCTTCCGCTCGTTGCACTGGGGCCGACGTACGTTCAAGCGTTGCTACCCGATTCGTGGTTCGAGATCGGTAGCGAACTGATCGACATCCTCTACTACCCGGCAGTCGGCCTGCTGTTGATCGCCGGGCTGACCACGCTGTACAAGGTCGCGTTGCACACGTCTCTGCCCTGGCATCGACTTCTGGGCGGCGCGTTGCTGGCCGGTGTCTTCTTCATGATCGCGAGCGCCGTGCTGCGGTTCTATCTCACCTGGGTCACCGGGACGGGCTACACCTACGGCGCGCTGGCGACCCCGATCGCATTCCTGCTCTTCACGTTCTTTCTCGGCTTCGCCGTGGTGCTCGGCGCCGAATTCAACGCGACCATCCAGGAGTTCTTTCCGGCGCGCGCCACCAGGATCGAGCAGATGAGGGAGTGGCTCGCCGCACAGGCCGCTTACGAGGAGTCGGGGGCAGTGTCCGCCGTCGCCTGGCGTCTCGCCACCGGTCCCATCCGCCTGACCGGCGACCGGTCACGACCCAAGCGGGCCGGGTTCTCCCAAGCAGAACCCGAGCCGCACGCGGACTCGCCCGAGACCGGCCCGACCCATCCGTCTGCACAGCAGAACGGTGGGTCGGAAAGGTCGGATCAGTCGCCCTTCTTCAAGCCGTCGTAGACCTTCTTGCAGTCGGGGCACACCGGCGAACCAGGCTTGGCCGACTTGGTGACGGGAAACACCTCGCCGCACAGCGCGACCACGTGGGTACCCATGACCGCGCTCTCGGCGATCTTGTTCTTCTTGACGTAGTGGAAGAATTTGGGCCGGTCGTCGTCGGTGGTCTCGTCCGGCGCGATATCGGGACGTTCCTTGGTCTGAGTGCTCATGCCCCGATTATTCCGCACCGGAGCGAGCCACGACCACCTACCGTTCAGTGCAATCCGAGCAACGTAGTGACACAGTGGAGGTATGACGCGAACATCCGGGTTCTCCGACCCGGCGGACAGCGGCTCGGCCCGTCACCCCGCACTGATCACCGAAGCACGAACGTCGGTGGAAGAACAGCATCGTGCTCGCGTGAAGAAGTACATGTTCATCATGTCGTTTCGGATCCCCGCGCTGGTGCTCGCCGCCGTTTCCTACAGCATCTGGGCCAACCCGTGGATTGCCATGGCGATCGTCGGTGTGTCCATCCCGCTTCCGTGGATGGCGGTGTTGATCGCCAACGATCGACCGCCTCGCACGAAGGACGAGGTGAGTCGCTACGACGGCCGCCGACAGGAGGACCCCGCGATCGAGGCGCGCGCGCACCACGTGATCGAGGCAGGCGAGGACTGAACGCTCGCTCCGTCCTGAGAGACTGAGCGATGTGACTGCACCGCTGCTCTCGGCCTGCCCACCGCTGCGCGACGCGTTCCTGCGGGTCGGGTACTCCGCTGATGCCCTGCTCGACGCCCTCGGCGTCGACGCTCACTCCGCACTCGGTCGCAGTGAGCCGGTTCCGGTTCGGCGGGCGTCCCGTGCGCTCGGGGATCTGGGCGTGCTCATTCGTCTGTTTCTTCTCGTCGACGACGTTCCCGAGGCGGGTGCGTCGGCGGCACTGGCACCACTGCCGCTGGACGACGCTGTCGCGGCGGGGATCGTCGGGCGCAGCGGCCCGGGTCTGGTTCGGGCTGCCGTGGACATCAGGCCGCTCGACACCGGATCGGGCACCCGCTGGGTCGTGTCCGATCTCGACGGCAGCATGCGAGACGCCCCGACTGCACCCGACCACGTCCTCGGAGTCGGCCAGGCGTCTCTGTCCCTGTTGCGCGGGACTCCGACGACACCGGTCCCGTCGGTTCTGGATGTCGGAACAGGCTGCGGGGTGCAGGCCGTCCACGCGGCACACTATGCGGACTCGGTGACCGGGACCGATATCAGCGAAAGGTCGATGTTGTTGGCCGCGGCCACGTTCGCTCTCAACGACATGGATGTCGAGCTTCTTCGCGGGTCGTGGTTCGAACCGGTGAAGGGACGTGTCTTCGATCGAATCGTCGCCAATCCGCCGTTCGTCGTCGGGCTCGGCACGGTCAGCCACAGCTATCGGGACTCGGGGATCGACCTGGACGGCGCGAGCCGGCTCATGATCGAGCAGGCCCCGACGCATCTCGTCATCGGAGGCACGGCTGCCGTCCTCGCGTCGTGGATTCACGTCGACGGCGAGGACTGGCGACGGCGGGTGGCGTCCTGGTTGCCCGAGCACGGCGTCGACGCGTGGATCCTCCAACGTGACGTCGCCGATCCGGCTCTGTACGTGGGGACGTGGATGAAGGACGGCGGCGTCGATCCGCGAGACGGAGCCGGAGCGGTCCAGGCCGAGGCGTGGCTCGATCACTTCGAATCGGCCGACGTGACGGGCATCGGGTTCGGGTTCGTCTATCTACGCCGAACCGACCTTCCCACCGATGTTCTCGCCGAGGACCTGCGGCACGCGTTCGACGATCCGCTGGGCGACGAGGCGATCGACTACTTCGCTCGATTGACGTGGCTACGCGAGAACGACGTCCAGACTGCCGTCTTCGAGCTGGATCCGGCGACGGCACTGGAGAAGGTGTCGCTGCCCGGAGACGAGGGGTGGTCGCCGGTGGTGACCCGCGTGCACCGCGGCAACGGACCCAACTGGCAACACGAGATCGACGACCTGGGCGCTGCCCTGCTCGCTGGAATGTCACCGGGCGGATTGCCGCTGGCCGAGTTGGTCGAACTGCTCGCGATCGCGCACGACGCGGAACCGGAGGACCTGACGCCTGCAGCCACGGCTTTGGTGGTCGATCTCTTTCGTCACGGCCTGATCAGGCCCCGAGGCTTTCGGGCCGTGTCGGGGCAAGTTCCGACCGAGAGAAGCTTCTCAGCAACTTCTCAGGACGAGTAAGGGATAGAGCCTGGTCAGGCGGGTATCAGAGGGTGGAGCGCGGGAACTTATCGAAGTCTTCCGGACGTTGAGCACTATGAGACACCACCGATCAGGAGGCAAGTCATGACCAGCCCCAGCACCACGACCCGCCCGCGCCCCAGCGATGCCGACCTCGACGCCCAGAGCCCGGCCGCAGATTTGGTCCGCGTCTACCTCAACGGAATCGGCCGCACAGCTCTGCTGACCGCGGATGAGGAAGTGGATCTCGCCAAGCGGATCGAGGCGGGGTTGTACGCGAAGAACGTGCTGGAGAACACCAAGCGGTTGACCGCCGCCAAGAAGCGGAATCTCGCCATCATCGTGCGCGACGGAAGTGCAGCCCGTAGCCACCTTCTGGAGGCCAATCTCCGCCTGGTCGTGTCGCTCGCCAAGCGATACACCGGACGCGGTATGCCTCTGCTCGACCTCATCCAGGAAGGCAACCTGGGACTGATTCGAGCGATGGAGAAGTTCGACTATGCCAAGGGGTTCAAGTTCTCCACGTACGCCACGTGGTGGATCCGCCAGGCCATCACGCGCGGCATGGCTGATCAGAGCCGCACGATCCGGCTTCCTGTTCACCTGGTGGAGCAGGTGAACAAGCTGGCCCGGATCAAGCGCGAGCTGCATCAGCAGCTCGGCCGCGAGGCTACCGACGAGGAACTGTCGAACGAGTCCGGAATTCCCGCGGAGAAGATCGCAGACCTTCTCGATCACAGCCGTGACCCGGTCAGCCTGGACATGCCGGTCGGTACCGACGAGGAGGCGCCACTCGGCGACTTCATCGAAGATTCCGAGGCCACGTCGGCCGAGAACGCTGTCATCGCCGGGCTCCTTCACACCGACGTGCGGACTGTGCTGGGAACGCTCGACGAACGCGAGCAGCAGGTCATTCGGCTTCGCTACGGCCTCGACGACGGTCAGCCGCGCACTCTCGACCAGATCGGTAAGCTTTTCGGTCTCTCGCGGGAGCGTGTTCGCCAGATCGAGCGTGAGGTCATGGTGAAACTGCGTCAAGGAGACCGTGCCGAGAAGCTGCGCTCCTACGCGAGCTGATCTCCAGCCCCAAGTCAGGTGGTGCAGCGGTGAGTCGCCCCGCTGACTCACCCAAAGCAGTGGCCGCTCCGAATGCTCGTGCATTCGGAGCGGCTACTGCTTGTGTTCACCTCGCGGTGTTCACCGCAGGCGACGCGGGCCCAGATCTGCTCGGGTGGGTTCGGGTCCGACGCGCAGTCGTGTGTCGATGATCTCCGCCCCGCGCGCCGACGCCAGGACCGGCTCGCAGACGAGTTCCCGCAGTTCGGGGATGTCGTCGGCCATTGCCGAGACCCGCTGAACGAGGTCGACGAGCGCGCTCTTGTTCACGGGGACCGCATTTCTGTAACCGGACAGCAGGGGCGCGGCTTTGGGCGCGTCGATCAGTTGTACGGCTTCGTCCTCGGTCAGTGGGAGCACGCGATACGCACGGTCTCCCAGCAGGTCCGAGATGACGCCGGCCAGCCCGAAGGAGATGAGCGACCCGAAGCTGGGGTCGTCCTGAACCTGCACCACGCAGCCGATTCCCTTGGGCGCCATACGCTGCACCTGCAGGAGTGGTTCGCCCGTCTCGTGCGCGAGGGTGTGGTACGCGATACGCACCGCGTCCGCGCCGGCAAGATCGAGACGAACTCCGCTGAGGTCCGGCCGGTGCTTCCACAGTTCCCCGGTTGCCTTGACGGCCACGGGATAGCCGAGTTCTTCCGCTGCGGCGACCGCCTCGGCCTCGTCGGTGACGGATCGGAAATCCACGACCTCGATTCCGTAGCAGGACAGCAGTTCTGCAGATTCGAAATCCGACAGCCATCGATCCTTGTCGGCGGACATCCAGCCACGGACCAACGCCGAGGCGCGTTCGGAGTCGATGCCGTTCGGTCGGATCGGCGTGGACGCCGGCCTACTTCTCCACGCACTGTAGCGCCACGCCTTCGCGAGTGCTGTCACGGCACGCTCCGGGCTGGAGTACGACGGAACCGATCCCCGCACGGGTTGCCCCTGCTCTCCTCGGACCGCCAGCACGTCGGGAATACCCTCGGTTGCAAGGAAAGTCGTCAGGACAGGCTTGTCTGCGCCGCGGACGGCGTCGCCCAGCGCTTCGGCGAAGGGCTCGACGGTCACTGCGACCGGAGGCACGAAGACCACGATCACCGAGTCGACGTCTCCCGCCTGCAACGCGCCGGACACAGCCGCCGCGAACTCCTGTGGGCCCGCTTGAGGTCCGACATCGATGGGCGCTCCCGCGTGCAGTCCTTCGGCTCGTGCAGCATCGACGGCGAGGACACCGAGTGCGGTGGAGTTGCCGACGACCGCAACACGTGGCCCGGTGGGCAGAGGCTGGAAACCGAACAGGATTGCGCAGTCGAACAGCTGCGCAATGGTGTCGACCTGTATGACGCCTGCCTGTTCGAACAGCGCTTTCACGATCGAATCGTCGATGTCGGGGCCGGTGGCGAGTGCCGGGGGGATCGCACCGCGCCCGCTCTTGACGGCGACGATGGGCTTGGACCGCGCCACCCGCCGCGCGATTCGGGTGAATTTCCTTGGATTACCGAAGCTTTCGAGATACAGCAGAACGACTTCCGTCGCTGGATCGGAATCCCAGTACTGGAGTAGATCGTTACCGGAGACGTCGGCACGGTTTCCTGCCGAGACGAAGGTGGAAAACCCCAGACTGCGTTTCGTCGCCTGATCCAGAATAGCGATTCCTAGTGCGCCCGATTGGCAGAAGAACCCCACGTGACCCGGCATGGGAAGGGACGGTGCGAGCGTTGCGTTCAGCGCGAATTCGGGGTCGGTGTTGGCGACACCGAGAGCGTTCGGTCCGACCAGCCGCATGCCGTGGGCCCGCGCGGAGCGCACGAGCCGACGTTCGTTCTCCTGCCCTTCCGGACCGGACTCTCCGAATCCGGCGGATACGACCACGAGCGCCTTCACGCCCTTGTCGAGACAGTCGTCGAGCACCTCGTCGATCGAATCCGCAGGCACCGCAGCGATCGCCAGGTCCACCGAATCCGGAATGTCGTGGACCGTCGGGTAGGCCCGAACTCCGCGAACCGATCGGTGGTCGGCGTTGACCGGGTAGACCGGCCCGGTGAAGCCGCCGGCGAGCAGGTTCGCGAGCACCGCGTTGCCGACTTTCGAACTGTCGGTCGACGCGCCGATCACGGCAACGGACGTCGGGCTCAGCACGTTTCTCACACTGCGCGCTTCGGCTGCTCGCTCGCGTGAATTTCGCACGGAGAGAAGAGCTTCACTGGGGTCGATCGCGAACTCGAGCCGCAGAACGCCGCCTTCGAAGCTGCGTGAGACCTGGTACCCGGCCTCACGGAACACCGTGACCATGTTTCGATTCTCGGCGAGAACCTCGGCGACGAACATCGTCACTCCGTTCTCGGCCGCCGCTCCGGCGAGATGCTCCAACAGAATCGGTCCGAGTCCGCGGCCCTGGTGGGAATCGGCGACGACGAAGGCGACCTCGGCGGAATTGCCGTCACCTTCGGGCAGACGCTCGTAGCGACCGACGGCGATGATGTCGTCACCGAGAATCGCCACGAACGCGACTCGGGCGTGATGATCGACCGTCGTGAAGTTGAGAACGTCTCGCTGCGGCATCGTCGGGTAGGGGCCGAAGTAACGCAGGTAGCGCGTGCGTTCGGAGAGGCGCCCATGGAAGGCGACGAGAGCATCCGCGTCCGACGGGACGATCGGCCTCAGGTGGACCACTCCCCCGTCGGATGCCAACACGTCGGCGACCCAGTGCTTGGGAAAGGATGTCTCGGCACGTTCTCGTTCGCGCTCTTTGGCGGTGGGTTCAGTCACGAGGGTCCTCCGGGTCGAGGCCGAGCAGGGGAAAGCTTGCTCGCCGGGTGGCGATGATCGCCGAGTCGACACGCTCGAGCGCACGATCGGCGGCCTCGACGCTCCCCGCCACGGCGCCGCCCGGGCCGTCCCACGGTGGATAGTCGATGTCGCCACCGTCTCCCATCACCTGCGGTAGATCGACACTCGGAGCGATGGCGCGCACACGGTCACGCCACTGCTCGGGCAGAGCGAGGCCGGGGTCGATGCTTCGGCCCAGAGCGGCAGCGATCAGATGCGTCCATGCACGGGGCACGACGCGCACGAGACCGTAACCACCTCCGCCGACCGCGAGCCACCGTCCCTCGGAGTACCTGTCCGCGAGGTCACGCATGGCGAGGAATGCCGCATTCTGACCGTCGACGGTCAACGCCAGGTCGGCCAACGGGTCCTCCCGGTGGCTGTCCACGCCGCACTGGCTGACGATGATCTGCGGGCGGAACGCCGAGATGGCCCCCGGCACGATCGCATGAAACGCGCGCAGCCACAACCGGTCTCCGGTTCCAGGCAACAGCGGAATGTTGATCGCGGTCCCTTCGGCCGGTCCCGAGCCGACTTCGCTCGACCATCCGGTGTTGGGCCACAGCGTCGCGGGATGTTGGTGAAGAGACACCGTCAGCACTCGGGGATCACCGAGGAACGCCTGTTGCACACCGTCACCGTGGTGGGCGTCGACGTCGATGTAGGCGATACGGTCGAAACCGTTGTCGAGCAACCACGAAATGGCGACCGCAGCGTCGTTGTAGACGCAGAATCCGGACGCCCAGTCGGCCATGGCGTGGTGCATGCCGCCGCCGATGCTCACGGCCCGCCGTGCCCGTCCGGCCGCGATTTCCCGTGCCGCGGTCAGTGAACCACCGGTGAGCATCGCGGATGCTTCGTGCATCTTCTCGAACACCGGGTTGTCGTCCGATCCCAGTCCGTGTTCCACGTGATCCGGGTCCACCAACGCCGTACCCTTCTCCGGCGCACGTTTGACCGCCTCGATGTAGGCGGGTGTGTGAATTCGGAGCAGCTCCTCGTCCGGAGCCGCAGTGGGTTCGACGAGTTCTATTCCGTCCAGAACACCGATCTGTCGCGCGAGCTGCATCGTCAGATCCAGACGCGTGGGGTTCATCGGATGATCCGCACTCCACCGATAGGAGAGGTAATCCGCGCTCCAGACGACGATGTCGTCGCCTGCCACCGGAGTTCGTGGTGGCGATGCCGTCGCCTGATCTGCCATGAAACGCAACGCTACTTGTCCCGCCGGGACTGTGCGAGCGTCCCTCGGTGTTGTAGTCGGTTACCGGCGGGTACGAATTCGCGGCACGCGGGCACATGGCCTACGGCGCCACTATGCGCCGATCAACGGTAGAATCCGTTGCGACGAAGGGGTTGAGTGTGAAGGATCTGGTCGACACCACGGAGATGTACCTCCGGACGATTTACGACTTGGAAGAAGAGGGCGTCGTACCGCTGCGGGCACGTATCGCCGAACGCCTCGAACAGAGCGGTCCCACCGTCAGCCAGACCGTCGCTCGAATGGAGCGAGACGGGCTGCTTTCGGTCGCGGGTGACCGCCACCTGGAACTGACGGAGAAGGGCCGCAGCCTTGCCGTCGCAGTGATGCGCAAGCATCGGCTCGCCGAGCGGCTGCTCGTCGATGTGATCGGTCTGCGCTGGGAAGACGTCCATGCCGAGGCGTGCCGCTGGGAGCACGTCATGAGCGAGGAAGTCGAGCGTCGGCTCGTGGCCGTGCTGAACAACCCGACGACCTCGCCCTACGGGAATCCGATCCCCGGCTTGGCCGAACTCGGGCTCGGTCAGCCGGCTGCCGCGCCGGAGGACCTGATCAGGTTGACCGATCTGCCCCACGGGAACGCAACGGCCGTGGTCGTCCGTCGCCTCGCGGAGCACGTCCAGTCCGACCCCGAGGTCATCGCGCAGCTGCGCGATGCAGGCGTCGTGCCCGACGCGCGTGTGACGGTGGAGGCCAAGCCCGGCACGGTGACGATCACGGTCCCGGGCCACGACGGCATCGATATTTCCGAGGAGATGGCTCACGCCGTCCAGGTGAAGCAGGTCTGAGCGGAGTCACGGACGTGAAGTTGTTGGTGACCGGTGGAGCCGGGTACGTGGGCAGCGTGTGCGCTGCCGTCCTGATCGAACGCGGCCACGAGGTCGTGGTGGTGGACAACTTGTCGACCGGCAATCGGGATGCGGTTCCAGCAGGCGCCGAGTTCGTCGAGGCGGACATCAAGGATGTCGCGTCGTCGATTCTCGGCGACGGCCGGTTCGACGGAGTTCTGCACTTCGCTGCGCAGTCTCTCGTCGGAGAGTCCGTGGTGGCGCCCGATCGGTACTGGTCGGGCAATGTGGTGACCACGCTCGCGTTGCTCGAGGCGATCCGGGAGTCGGGCACACCGAAGCTCGTCTTCTCGTCCACGGCCGCGACGTACGGTGAGCCGGAGCGAACTCCGATCACGGAGTCGATGCCTACCGCGCCCACCAATCCGTACGGCGCAACCAAACTGGCCATCGACCACGCCATCACGTCGTACTCGAACGCCTACGGCCTGGCCGCGACCAGCCTGCGGTACTTCAATGTCGCGGGCGCGTATGCGGGTTTCGGCGAGAACCGAGTCGTGGAAACGCATTTGATTCCGCTGGTTCTGCAGACCGCCCTCGGTCAGCGGGCCAAGATCTCGGTGTTCGGAACGGATTGGCCGACTGCCGACGGCACCGCGGTGCGTGACTACATCCACGTGCTCGATCTTGCCGATGCCCACATCCTCGCACTCGAGTCGGCAACGCCGGGATCGCACACGATCTTCAATCTGGGCAGCGGTCAAGGTTTTTCGGTACGCGAGGTCATCGACGCCTGCGAGCGCGTCACCGGACTGCCCATTGCGGTGGAGAACGCGCCGCGCCGGGCAGGTGATCCGGCGGTTCTCATCGCTTCGAGCGAACGCGCCACCACCGAACTCGGGTGGTCGCCGCAGAGGACCGATCTCGATATCATCGTCGCCGATGCGTGGAACTTCCTCCAGAAGTTGGGCGATCGAGCGCATTCGGCACGGCCGTAGCATCCGGTAGGGGCATTTCGGTTCAGGTCAGTCCACCGGCGGCGGGAGCGCGACTCCGCACAGCTCGGCCACTGCATATCCGCTGAGCGCCACCTCCCGGATCATCGAGGGCCGCGCGCCTGCGGCGAGCGAGCGGCTCAGCAGGTGAGCGAGCGAGTAGTTCTCGTCCGCCTGGTGGGCGATGTCGAGCGCAACGGACGCCAGCGCGCCTTCGCCCCGCGTATAGGCACTGAACGCCAACAGCGTTGCCGGGCATGCCCGTTCCGGCGCGGGCAACGTGCGCATCAGCAGAGTCCACAACTGTTCGGCCAGCCCGGCGACACCGGTGAGCGCCAGTGCGAGGACGCTGTCGCGCACCATGACGTGCTGGACCGCCGCTCCGAACTCCGCGATCCGTTCCGGCGGCAGAGTGACCACGGCAGGGTTGTCGGGAGAGTACCCCGACCATTCCTCCAATTGTTCGACGATCGAGTGGAGACGTCCGCGGTCGCTGCCGACGTCGACGACAGCGCCCGACGCCAGTGTCCGTGCGACTGTCCGCGACAGCGGATCGTCCACCGGCCGAACGGTTCTTGCCAGCATGGTGCGGGATTCGTGTACTCCGCGACCCTGGAGCATGTATGCCAGTGCAACGGGCGATGTTCTGGGGTCGGTGAGGTACCCGTATTCCATGACGCCGATCGCGGACCTCCACCGGCTCCCCCGGGTCACCTCTGCGATCAGGTACACCTCGGTGAGTTCGACCCCCCGAACTCGCAGCTGGTCGGACAATCGATGTGCGAGGCCCCTGAACCGTCCGTCCACGGTGACACCGCGATCGTCGACGATGACTGCCAGTGCGGCCCTGACCTGATACTGGGCACACATCTCAGCGAAGTGCTCGATAACGCTCTGCATGTCCTCGGTCACACCCGACTCGAAAAGCGACTGCCCTTCGGAACGGTCCGGCAGGGTCAGGTCGTGGCGCATCACGGTCTGGACTTCCAGGGTCGACCCGGCAAGAACGTCGAGGCACACCAACACCAGCGAACGCTCGGGCGTGAATCCAAGAAAGGCCGGGATCGCGGCGATGAGTTCACCCGGCCCGACGATGCGCTCGGGTATCGGCGGGTGTCGGTGGGTTCCGGAGTCGGTTGTCATGCTGCACAGCGTGCCCGGGCCGAACTCCGAGTCTCGGTTCCGACCTGGGGCGGAAGACAGCCTGTGGATGACGGGCACCCTGTGGACAACCACCTGCGTCGACGGCCGATCCGAGAAGGGACGGCACGGGTGACGTCGGTGGGATGTGCTAGCCGGCCTTCACCTTCTGCACCGCTGCGGTGAAGACCTCGTCCAACGTCGCGCCGTCGGTCGCGCCCTGCTCGAAGGACATGTAGGTCGCTGCGATCCTGACGTCTCCGACCTGGGCGAGCAACGTCAACATCGACTGTGTCACCGTGTCCGAACCCGTTCCCGACGACACTGTCTGGCGGACAGCGAGGGTGTCGTCGGCGTCGATCGGCGGGGCTGGGACGACCGTCGAGCGGATGGTGGACGTTGCACCGGATTTCGTTGCCTGGACCTCGGCGCATTCGGCAAGTTGCGATTCCCGTACCGACAACGGCTCGTCGGTTGCGGTCAGTTCCACCGAGATCGTGGCGCGATCGGTGTTGTCGGTGCCGACGATCAGGGCGGCTTCGCCCGGTCGGACTTCCTTCGGTTTGCAACCGGCCGGACTCACCTCGGCGCCGGCGGGGATTCCCGTCAGGTCCGGTGATGCCTGCGCAATTGCCTGTGGCGGAAGGACGATGGCCTCGTACGGGGCGGGGAACACCGACGGATCGACCAACAGCGCGTTCAGGTCCGTGGCCTCGGCCGATACCGACGGTGACCCGCTGGTGCCGGCCGGCTCGGGGGTACCGGACACGTCGGACCCGCACGCAGCCAGCGTCACGGCGGCGCAGATGCCGATCCCGAGAAGAGTCGGTCGATGTCCTGCGTTACGACGCACCACGGGAAGAGCCTCCAGACTTTGGCCACGGAAAGTACCGGAAATCTCGCCGGTTCACCTCAGGCAAGACGTCCGGATCCACCCTCTCATTCGGAGGGTGGAACCGGACGTAAGGCACGCCCGTGTCCGCCGAGATACCCGGGAGAACACGGCGGGGGCTCAGCTTCCGCGTTTGATCCATTCCTCGAGGTGCGGGGACTCGTCGCCGATGCTCGTTCCGTCACCGTGTCCGGTGTTCACACGGGTGTCGGCGGGCAGCGCGAACAACCGATCCCGGATCGAGCCGATGATGGTCGGGAAATCGGAGTACGACCGTCCGGTGGCACCGGGCCCGCCGGAGAACAGGGTGTCCCCGGAGAACAACTGACGTGCCTCGGGCACGTGGAGGCACGTCGAGCCCGGCGAGTGTCCCGGTGTGTGCAGCGCCAGGATCTCCGTACCTGCCACGGAGATTCGCTGACCGTCCTCGAGCGTGGAGTGCGCGAGTCCGGGATGGGTCTGCTCCCACAACACGTCGTCGGCCGGGTTGAGCAGGATCGGCGCGTCGAGCTCGCGGGAGAGCTCCGGCGCCACGGTGACGTGATCGTTGTGGCCGTGTGTGCACACGATCGCCTTCACCGTCCGGCCGGCCACGGCCTCGATGATCGGGCGAGCGTCGTGAGCCGCATCGACGATCACCACTTCGCTGTCGTCGCCGATCAGCCAGATGTTGTTGTCGACATCCCATTCACCTCCGTCGAGAGCGAAGGTTCCCGAGGTCACCACCTTGTCGATACGCAGGCTCACAGTTCGACCACCGATCGCAGGACGGTGCCCTTGTGCATCTTCTCGAACGCAGCCTCGATGTCCTCGATCCCGATCCGTTCGGTCACGAACTTCTCCAGCGGCAACCGACCCTGCTCGTACAGATCCACCAACAACGGAAAATCCCTCTCCGGCAGACAATCGCCGTACCACGACGACTTGAGCGACCCACCACGGGAGAAGAAATCGATCAACGGCATCTCCAGCGTCATCTCCGGCGTCGGAACCCCCACCAACACCACCGTCCCCGCCAGATCACGCGCATAGAACGCCTGCCTCCACGTCTCCGGACGACCCACCGCATCGATCACCACATCCGCACCGAACCCACCGGTGAGCTCCTGCACCGCCGACGTCGCATCGACCGCCGACGCATCGACGGTGTGCGTGGCACCGAGATCCTTCGCCCACTCGAGCTTTCCCTTGTCCCGATCGACAGCGATGATCGTCGTCGCCCCCGCCAACTTCGCACCCGCGATCGCCGCATCACCGACACCACCACACCCGATGACCGCCACCGAATCACCACGCGAGACGTTGCCGGTGTTCATCGCCGCACCGAGCCCGGCCATCACACCGCACCCGAGCAACCCCACCACCGCAGGATCGGACTCCGGATTCACCTTCGTGCACTGCCCTTCGTGCACCAACGTCTTGTCCGCGAACGCACCGATACCCAACGCCGGCGAAAGCTCCGTGCCATCGGCCAGGGTCATTTTCTTCGACGCATTGTGCGTATCGAAGCAGTACCAGGGCTTGCCCTTCTTGCAGGCCCGGCATTCACCACACACCGCACGCCAGTTCAACACCACGAAATCCCCGACCTCCACGTGGGTGACCGCGTCCCCGATCGTCTCGACGGTGCCTGCAGCCTCGTGGCCGAGCAGGAACGGGAACTCGTCGTTGATCCCGCCCTCGCGGTAATGCAGATCGGTATGACACACCCCGCACGCGGCGATCGTCACCACCACATCGTTGGGCCCGGGATCAGGAATGGTGACCTGCTCGATCGAGACAGGCTCACCCTTCGCCATCGCGACCACGGCTCGCACAGTTTGCGGCATTGCTTCCTCCACACTCGGGTTGAAATGTCCTGACATCACACTTCCACAACCCATGCAGGAGTAGCGACATTCGTACATGCCGAACTGTTCGGTGTTCACGTGCTTGTGACCGGAGCGGCATCCGAACTTCGCGCACGCGGAGTATTCATGATCCATGTCTGCATCGATGGAATACGACCTCGTGGTGATCGGCTCGGGACCCGGTGGGCAGAAGGCCGCCATCGCGGCGGCAAAGCTCGGTAAACGGGTTGCCATGGTGGAGAAGGGAAAGATGCTCGGCGGTGTCTGTGTGAACACCGGGACCATCCCGTCGAAAACTCTGCGCGAGGCCGTTCTGTACCTCACCGGAATGAATCAGAGAGAGCTGTACGGTGCCAGCTACCGTGTCAAGGCGAACATCACTCCGGCGGATCTGCTTGCTCGCACGGCCCACGTGATCGGCAAGGAGATCGAGGTCGTCCGCTCGCAGCTGCTGCGGAACCGAATCGAACTGATCACCGGCACGGGTCGCTTCCTGGATGCCCACACCGTCGACATCGACGACGACCAACGTGGCGAGCGGATCACCGTCAAGGCGAAGAATGTCGTGATCGCCACGGGCACCGCCCCAGCGCGTCCCGCGGACATCGAGTTCGACGACTACCGAGTCCTCGATTCCGACGGAATTCTGAACCTCGAGTTCATACCCGCTTCGATGGTCGTGGTCGGTGCGGGTGTCATCGGTATCGAATATGCGTCGATGTTCGCGGCACTCGGCACGAAGGTGACCGTCGTCGAGAAACGAGACACCATGCTGGACTTCTGCGACCGCGAGATCGTGGAATCGCTGCAGTTCCATCTGCGTGATCTGGCGGTGACGTTCCGTTTCGGTGAAGCAGTCACGGCAGTGGACGTCGGACCGTCCGGCACGGTGACCACACTAGCCAGCGGAAAACGCATACCGGCCGAGGCCGTCATGTACTCGGCGGGACGCCAGGGTTTGACCGATGCACTGTCACTGGAGAACGCGGGACTCGAAGCCGACGCGCGGGGCCGCATCTTCGTCGACGACAACTTTCAGACGAAGGTCGATCACATCTATGCGGTCGGGGACGTCATCGGGTTTCCTGCATTGGCCGCTACATCGATGGATCAGGGACGACTGGCCGCGTACCACGCGTTCGGTGAACCGAGCAAAGGGCTGATGGACCTACAGCCGATCGGAATCTACTCGATTCCCGAAGTCTCCTACGTAGGCGCCACGGAGGTGGAGCTGACGAAGAACTCCGTCCCGTACGAGGTAGGTGTCTCGCGCTATCGGGAGCTGGCGCGAGGCCAGATAGCCGGCGACTCCTACGGCATGCTCAAGCTGCTCGTGTCGACGGAAGACAGGTCGCTGCTGGGGGTGCACATCTTCGGTTCGGGAGCCACCGACCTGATCCACATCGGACAAGCAGTCATGGGGTGCGGCGGCTCCGTCGATTACCTGGTCGACGCCGTGTTCAACTACCCCACCTTGTCGGAGGCGTACAAGGTCGCGGCCCTGGACGTCACCAACAAGATCCGGGCGCTCGAGAGTTTCGGGGGCTGACCGAAGTCTCATCCAGCGGTCACAGGGAATGAACGACACGACGGGAGGTGTTCATTGGGGAGTGGGTGTCGTGAAAGCGACTTCCGGTGCTACTGCCCGAACCGCACGAGTATCCTGTCTCGAAGTCGGTTTCGGCGTCCTCCTCGCGCACCGGGCCTCGAACGAACTAGCGAAAGGGGTCCGGCATGGACGAGAAGTCGAGTATGTACGAGCTGGAGTTTCCGGCTCCACAGATCTCTTCCAGCGACGGAGTGGGGCCTATCCTGGTCCACGGTCTCGAAGGATTCTCCGACGCCGGTCATGCGGTGAAGTTGGCGACGAAGCATCTGCGGGAGACGCTGGAAACGGAGTTGGTCGCGTCGTTCGATGTGGACGAGCTGATCGATTATCGGTCGCGGCGCCCGACGATGTCCTTCAAGTCCGATCACTTCTCGGATTACGACGCTCCCGAGCTCAATCTGTACGCCGTCAAGGACAACACCGGCACGCCGTTCCTTTTGTTGTCCGGGATGGAGCCGGATCTGCGGTGGGAGAAGTTCACCACTGCGGTACGCCTTCTTGCCGAGCAACTCGGGGTCCGTCGCACCATCGGTCTCGGTTCGATCCCGATGGCGATCCCGCACACCCGCCCGCTCGGTGTGACGGCCCATTCGTCCAACAAGGATTTGGTTCCCGAGGATCAGAGCTGGTCCGGTGAGCTGCAGGTTCCCGGTAGCGCCTCCTCGCTGCTCGAACTACGGATGGCCCAGCACGGTCACGAGTCCATGGGCTTCTCCGTTCACGTTCCGCACTACCTCGCGCAGACGGATTACCCGGCGGCCGCGGAGACCTTGCTCGAGAACGTCAGCACCGCCGGCGAGCTCGACCTCCCCCTCGTCGCGCTGGGGCAGGCTGCGGCTCGCGTCAAGGAACAGGTCGACGAGCACATCACCGGCAACGAGGAAGTCCAGTCGGTCGTCCACGCGCTCGAGCGTCAGTACGACACGTACGTCGCAGCCCAGGAGCAGCAGTCGACGTTGTTGGCGAAGGATCAGGACCTTCCGAGCGGTGACGAACTGGGTGCGGAATTCGAGAAGTTCCTCGCCGAGCAGACCGGTTTCGGCACCGAGTCCGGCTCCCCGACCGACGCGGACTCCTCGGACGAGGGCCACGACAACCCCTGACCGGTTGTCGGTGATCGATTCTTCATGGGCGGTGTCGGGTGTGATGTTTCACGCCTGACGCCGCCCTTTTCGGTGTAACGAACAGCCCCCGACAAGCCGAAACATACCTGTAACTGTAAATCCGCTCGATATCTCGCCGATGCCGCGAACTCGTGCGAGAGTCTTAAGCGACATCCCTGCCCCGGCAGGACGGAGTTCGTCGGACGAAGGAGGCGAGATGAGCAATCCGCGCACACGCAAGCTGCGTCCGGTGCCGGACACTGCACCGCGGCTCGCCTTCCGCACCGTGCACGGATACAGGCGCGCCTACCGGATCGCGGGCGAGGGCCCGGTGCTGTTGCTCATTCACGGCATCGGCGACAACTCCGAGACGTGGAACGACGTCATCCCCCACCTCGCTCAGAGTTACACCGTCATCGCACCCGATCTGCTCGGGCACGGTCGATCGGACAAACCGCGCGCGGACTATTCGGTCGCCGCGTACGCCAACGGAATGCGGGATCTCCTGTCGGTGCTCGGCATCGAGCACGTGACGGTGGTCGGGCATTCGCTCGGCGGCGGCGTCGCTATGCAGTTCTCGTACCAGTTCCCTCACATGGTCGACCGTCTCGTCCTGGTGGCGTCCGGGGGCGTGACGAAGGACGTGCATCCGATCCTGAGGATCGCGTCGCTCCCCCTCGTCAGCGAGGCCGTGAAGCTGTTGCGCATCCCCGGTGCGTTGTCGCTGGTGAAGCTCGCGGGGTCGGTCGTGGGCCGAGTCAACGGATCACCGCTTCGACCGGGCGGGCTGCTGCACGACACACCGGACCTCGTCCGTGTACTGAGCGGACTCCCGGATCCGACTGCGTCCGAGGCGTATCTACGCACCCTTCGCGCTGTCGTCGACTGGCGAGGACAGGTGGTGACGATGCTCGATCGCTGCTATCTCACCGAGAACCTGCCTGTCCTCCTGGTCTGGGGTGACGAGGATTCGGTGATTCCGATCAGCCACGCGCGCCTCGCTCACGCAGCGATGCCCGGGTCGAAGCTCGAAGTGTTCCGCAGATCCGGTCACTTCCCGTTTCGGGACGACCCCATTCGATTTCTCCGCGTCCTCGAAGCGTTCTTCGAGGAGACGACGACGCTCGAGTTCGACGAGGCGCGGTGGCGGCACCTTCTCGCGACCGGGGTCGGAGAGGACATGATTTCCGGTAGTGCGAGTACGCGTCTGGCCGTGCTCGGCGCGATGGGCTCGGACGAGCGCAGCGCCACGTGACGGCCGGGCTCGAAGGACTCCGGTGACATCGACGTCCCCGTCGACCCATAACCTGTAGGGGTGCTCCTCTTCGATCTCGTCCCCGATCCCACCACCGACGAGGCGCAGGATCCGGACACCCTGTTCGACATCTTTCAGGAGTGGACGGCCGAGCGCGGCCTGACGCTGTACCCGGCGCAGGAAGAGGCGCTGATCGAGCTGGTGTCGGGATCCAACGTCATCCTGGCCACGCCTACCGGATCGGGCAAGTCCATGGTCGCCGTCGGTGCTCACTTCGCGGCCGTGGCAGCGGGGCGGCGAACGTTCTACACCGCTCCCATCAAAGCTCTCGTCAGTGAGAAATTCTTTGCGCTCTGCGACATCTTCGGAGCTCAGAACGTCGGGATGATGACAGGTGACGCTTCGGTCAACGCGGGAGCGCCCATCATCTGCGCCACCGCGGAGATCGTCGCGAACCTGGCGCTGCGCCAGGGCGCGGACTCGGACATCGGGCAGGTCGTCATGGACGAGTTCCACTACTACTCCGAGCCGGATCGCGGTTGGGCCTGGCAGGTCCCCCTGATCGAACTCCCGAACGCACAGTTTCTTCTGATGTCCGCCACCCTCGGTGACGTCTCGTTCTTCCGGGACGATCTGACGAGGCGCACCGGCCGTGTCACCACGGTGGTGTCCGGGACGGAACGACCGGTGCCCCTGATGTTCTCGTACGTCACCACACCGATCAGCGAGACCATCGCGGAACTCGTCGAGACACACCTCGCCCCGGTGTACGTCGTCCACTTCACACAAGCAGCTGCTCTCGAACGCGCTCAGGCTCTGACGTCCGTCAACGTCGCGTCCAAGCAGGAGAAGGCCCAGATCGCCGATGCGATCGGCCAGTTCCGCTTCACGACGGGATTCGGCAAGACGCTGTCTCGGCTGGTCCGCCACGGCATCGGGGTCCACCACGCAGGGATGCTCCCCAAGTATCGACGACTCGTGGAGAAACTCGCTCAGGACGGCCTGCTCAAGGTCATCTGCGGGACCGACACTCTCGGCGTCGGCATCAACGTCCCGATCAGAACGGTGCTGTTCACCGGGCTGACCAAGTACGACGGAATTCGCACCCGCCAACTCCGCGCCCGCGAGTTTCATCAGATCGCAGGCCGCGCGGGCCGCGCGGGATACGACACCCTCGGTACCGTCGTCGTCGAGGCGCCGGAACACGACATCGAGAACGCACGTCTGGTCGCCAAAGCCGGTGACGACCCCAAGAAGCTCAAGCGCGTTCAACGCAAGAAGGCACCGGACGGGTTCGTGTCCTGGGGCGAGCCGACGTTCGAGCGAATCGTCGCGGCAAGCCCCGAACCGCTGACGTCCCGATTCTCGGTGAACAACTCCATGCTTCTCAATGTCATTGCTCGGCCCGGCAATTGCTTCACCGCGATGCGCCATCTGCTCGAGGACAGTCACGAGACTCGCCCCGCCCAACGCAAACACATCCTTCGGGCGATCACCCTCTACCGGGGGCTCGTTGCCGCCGGGATCGTCGAGCAATCGGCCGAACCGGATGCCGACGGGAAGTACGCCCGCTTGACGATGGATTTGCAACCGGACTTCGCGCTCAATCAGCCGCTGTCTCCGTTCGCGCTGGCGTCGTTCGAACTGCTCGACACGGAATCCGCAACACACGCCCTCGACGTCGTGTCGATCATCGAATCGACGTTGGACGACCCACGCCAGATCTTGATGGCTCAGCAGCACGCCGCACGCGGTGAGGCAGTAGCGCAGATGAAAGCCGACGGCATCGAGTACGACGAGCGGATGGAACTCCTCGAAGAGGTGACGTGGCCCAAGCCCTTGGCCGAGCTCCTCGTCCCCGCGTTCGAGATCTACCGGGGAGGCCACCCCTGGTTGAACGACGTTGCGTTGTCACCGAAATCCGTCGTCCGCGACATGATCGAACGGACCATGACGTTCGCGGAACTGATCAGTCACTACGGGCTCAGCCGCTCCGAGGGACTCGTTCTCCGCTACCTCGCCGATGCCTATCGGGCACTGCGCCAGACGGTTCCCCCCGAGGCCAGGACCGAGGAGGTGCAGGACATCACCGAATGGTTGGGCGAGCTGGTCCGTCAGGTCGACTCCAGCCTGCTCGACGAATGGGAGAACCTGACCGACCCCGGTGAGGAACCGGAGACCAGGCCGGAGGCGTACGGCGGGGATTCTCCGAAACCGATCACCGCCAACCCCAGGGCTTTTCGAGTCATGGTCCGCAACGCCGTCTTCAAGCGCATCGAACTCGCTGCCGGGCGCCGATGGAATGCTCTCGACGAGCTCGACGACGGCCCCGACTGGGAATTCGATCTGGAGCCGTACTTCGAGGAGTACGGCGAGATGGGCACCGGCCCGTCGGCGCGGGGCCCGGCCCTGTTCGATCTCGTCGTCGGCAAGGACGAGACGACGGTGCGACAGATCATCGAAGATCCCAACGGGGACCAGGGATGGTCGCTCGTCGGGACGATCGACCTCGAGGAATCGAATGCCGCGGGTGAGATCGTGTTCGACGAGATCGTGGTTCAGGCGGGCTGATTCGGGCCGGCTACCCGAGCACCGATGCGAGATATGAGGTCTGCGATCGCTCGATACTCGTCGCCGCGCGCACTCGAGGCTCGGTGGACCAGTCCCATGGTGCGACCGGGCTTGGGGTCCGCGAACTCTCCGATACCGAGTGCTCCCCTGCCCGTTTCCACGTGCACCGCCGAACGCGGGACGAGTGTCACGCCGAGACCGCCTGCGACGCACTGCACGACGGTGGCCAGAGACGTGGCTCTCGTGTCGCTCGACATCGGCGCGCTGTCGACGGATCGACACAGATCGAGTGTCTGATCGCGAAGGCAGTGCCCGTCGTCCAGGAGCAACATGGGCTGCCCCGCGAGTACGTTCAGCGCGAGCCCGGTTCGGCCCGCAAGGTCGTGGGCAGGCGGCACGACCAGGACGAAGTCCTCGGTGTACACAGGGATTTCGACCAGACCGTTCTCTTCGGTCGGCAAGGCGACGACGGCAGCCTCTATCGCACCGCTCCGCAGCGAGGCGAGCAGTCGTTCGGTCTGGTCCTCCACGATGAACGGCACGACATCCGGATACTCGGCGGCGATCGCCGGCAGCAGGGCAGGCAGAACGTACGGCGCGACGGTGGGAATGAGGCCCAACCTGAGCGGGCCCGCCAACGTGCTGCCCAAGCCGGACGCTTCGGTGACGAAGCCGTCGGCCGCTTCCAGAGTGGCGCGTGCCCGCCCCAGGAGCTGATTGCCTGCAGTGGTCACCAGAACCTTTCGCGTGCTGCGCTCGACCAGCTGGACGCCGAGTCCCTGCTCCAGCGATGCGAGCGCTTGCGAGAGCGTCGGCTGGCTGACCTTCAGCCGTGCGGCCGCGGTACCGAAATGACGGTGCTCGGCCACCGCCACGAATGCGCGCAACTGCGACAGCGTCGGCTGATAACTCTGATCGGACATACCGATCAGTCTAGGCCAACTCATCGGCAACACCTTTCGCCCGGAGTCCTCGTCGGCGCTCGCGTAGACTCTGCCGCCATGGGTATCGACGTGTCGGTAGTGCGAGTGTTCACCGATCAGGACGGCAACCACGGCAATCCCCTGGGAATCGTCGACGCCCAGGACGTCACCGAGAACGAACGACAGGCACTGGCGCATCGATTGGGATTCAGCGAAACCATCTTCTACAGCGGCAGTTCCAGCGATCCGGCTCGCGCCGAGGCGACCATCTACACCCCGGCGCAGCAACTGCCGTTCGCCGGGCATCCCACGGTCGGACTGTCGTGGTGGCTGCGCGCACAGGGCACCCCGATCAACGTGTTGACCGTTCCCGCTTCCGATCTCGCGGTCCGCTACGACGGTGACGTGTCCTGGGTCAGAGCCAAGCCCGAGTGGACGCCCCACTTCGTCGAGCATCACCTGGACTCCGCTGCCGACGTCGACGAACTCGATGCCGCGTCGTTCACCGAGGATCACCACTACGCCTGGGCCTGGACGGACGAGGGCGCAGGGCACATCAGGTCACGAATGTTCGCACCCAGCATGGGAATTGCCGAGGACGAGGCCACCGGCTCGGCGGCAGTCTGGATCACCGGAGTACTCGGACGAGGACTCGTCGTCGCTCAGGGACGCGGTTCCGTTCTCGTCACCGGTCGCGACGGTGACTGGATCGAGCTGGGCGGCCGCACCGTTTCGGAGAACACCATCACCGTGTGACAGCGGACACGTCGACGAAGATCTCGTCGCCCAGCGTGACGCCGGGCACGAGAGGGAGCCGATCGCCGCTCCAGAACTTTCCGGGGTCGAACCAGTTCGCCTTCTTGTTGCCCGTCAGCAACCCCATCGAGTCGTACGTCATCGCAACCACTTCCGCGCAATACGCGGTTTCGAGGGCCGCGGATCCGGCGGCCTCGTCCTCGCGGGATCGGCGACGAAACGTCGGTACCCGTCCCTTGAACCAACTGCCCGCCAACTTCGCCGTCGTCGGGAACGCTGTTCCGTCCATCCGCGCGATGGTGCGCATCAGCGCATCCTCCTGCTCGCGGGTCACGGGCTCACTCAACTGCCGCAGCCAGCATCGCTGCGCGTACTTGTCGGACCACTGCAGCACCGCCGCCCGTAGGTCGTGCAACTGGACCCCGCGCTGAAAGTTGCCCGTCCACATGTCCTGCAGCGTCTTCCCCAGCTCGGCATGCCACATCAGCGGGGGTAGATCGTCGACGACCACGGCCATTCCGACGTGGTTCACCGGACTGTTGGTCAACGTCTGTATCGCACGATCGGCCGCCGAATGCCCCCGGAAGATCCAGATGTCACCGGTCCGAGTGGCATCGACAGCAGTGTCGAGCGAAATCGACGAAACAGTCATGAGACCCAGCGTAAAGGGATCGCTCTTGCCGGCTCCACTCCCGGCCTTCATGGGTCGTTCCTGCCGGCTCCACTCCCGGTTTACATGGGTCGTTCCTGCCGGCTCCACTCCCGGCCTTCCTGGGTCGTTCCTGCCGGCTCCACTCCCGGTTTACATGGGTCGTTCCTGCCGGCTCCACTCCCGGCCCCCGATCCCAGTACGGTGAGGCGATGAAGCTGTGGAAGGTACTCGGCCTTGCGGGCGTCGTCGGTGTTGCGGCAACCGGAGCACTCGTCGTGAAGTCGGAGCGCACTCGCCGCGCCTACGCACCGGACGAGGTGCGCGCGCAGTTGCACCGTCGGTTCGCCGAGGCTGCGGAAACCGAACCGCCGCCGCCGCTGCCCACACCGACTCGCGGGCAGCGCCTTCGGGCGAAATTCAGCCGAGCGCGCTGAGAATTCGAGTCGCGAGCTCCTGCACCTGGGCGTCGGTCATGACGAACGCCGGCGAGATCTGCATGGCTCCCTGTCCGGCTGCGCGGCCGGACACTCCGTGCTCGCGGAGTGTCTTGACGAACGGCAATGCTTCGGCTGGATCGGCGAGCTGGATCGCCGCCACCGCACCGAGCCCACTGCGCACTTCCTGAACACGCGGGTGATCGGCGAGCGGCGCGAGGTAGGTGTGCAACGACGACTCCAGGCGGGCGGATTCCTGCAGGAGGTTCTCGCGTTCGACGATGTCGAGGTTGGCGAGGGCCGCGGCGGCCGCACCGGCGTGGCCGCCGTAGGTGTACCCGTGCCTCCACCAGGCTCCGCCTGCGAAGAACGGCTCGGCGATCCGTGGGGCGATGAACACTGCGCCCATCGGAACGTATCCCGAGGTGAGCCCTTTGGCGGTGGTCATCAGATCCGGTGCGAGATCGAACCGAGAGGACGCGAACCACGATCCGCCGATCCGGCCGAACCCGGTGACGACCTCGTCCGCGACGAACAGCACGTCGTTGTCTCGGCAGATCTGCCTGACCTCCGCCAGGTAGCCGTCCGGCGGCAGGTAGACGCCACCGGCGCCGATGATGGGTTCGCAGAAGAAGGCAGCGACCTTGTCGGACCCCACTTCCTCGATCAGCGCCAACAGGCTCTTCGCGTCGTCCCACGCGACAGTCCTGGCGTCGGGCATCAGCGTGCCGTAGTTCTCGTGGTTGACCGGAATGCCGGCGAGAGAGGTACCTGCGACGTGCATACCGTGATATGCCTTCTGCCGCCCCACGATCAGCGTCTTCTCGGGCTTGCCCACCTCGTGCCAGTAGCGCCGAGCCAGCTTGGCCGCGGTGTCGATCGAGTCGGATCCGCCCGAGGTGAAGAAGATCTTGCTGCCTGCGACCGGTGCGATCTCGGCGAGACGCTCGGCGAGGACCGACGTGGTCTCCGGCACGAAGTCTCCGAAGTTGGAGTAATGCGCAAGAGAAGACAGTTGGGTCGCGACCGCGTCGGCGATCTCGCGACGACCGTGCCCGACGTTGGTGAACCAGAGTCCGGCGGTGGCGTCGAGGTACTCGTTACCGTCGCGGTCGTAGATGTAGGCGCCGTCACCGCGGGCGACGACGAACGGCCCGGACGCGGTGACTGCGCCCATGTCGGCGAAACCGTGCCACAGCGCGGAGTGTCTGGATTCGAAACTCGGTTCGGTCGCGGAAGACATGCTCCGAAGCCTAGTCACTACGGTCGTCCGCGCCACCGCCGAGTCGCCATCTGCTGCCGAGTCGGCCGACGGCGTTCACGGCGAGTGCCATCAGCACGAATGCCACGGTCAGCACCACCAGTCCGATGACGAGCGCGACATAACCTTGCCCTCGGGGGTCGAGGAACGGGTAGGGGTACCAGTCGACGATCGGGCCTCGAATCAGGCTGTAGATCCCGTAGACGAGCGGAAACAGCAGCCACAGAAGAGACCGCGCCTCCGAGATCCGCTTGCGTGCGGGAACGATCACCCAGTCGAGAAGCAGGACCACCGGCATGATTCTGTGCACCACGTTGTTGGTCCACGGATCCGCGACACCGACCTCGATGTTCGCCAGAAGAACGGCGTAGATGATCCCGGTGATCACCATGTACAGCGTCACGGCACCCCGGAACAACTGCCATCCCTCGCCTGGAGGATCGACGATGCCGCCGATACCCAGCACGACGACGGTCAGCACGTTGCTCAGGACGGTGAAGTAACTGAAATAGTTCGCGACCGAGAAACCTTCGGTCCCGACACCTTTCGCGAGAATCGTCGCCAGGGCTGCGGCTGTCAGAAGAGCGAACCCGACCCTCGCAATTCTGATTACTATCGACGTGGAATCGGTAGGCATAGCCGATCTTTGCACAGGCCGACGACCCATCGGTGTGTACCGCGCCGACACCGCGGACGCTGCAGCAACTATCCTTGTGCCAGCATGTCTACCTCATCCACCGCAGAACGTCGTCGCGCACTGTCGACCAGATTGGCCGATGTCTCGATTCGGGACGAACACCGGTTGCGTCGCAGGCTCGACCGCGCCCGCACACCCGACGCCGTCGACACCGTCGAACGTGAGGTCGCGAAGGCGGAAGCGGTAGTCGAGAACCGGCGCGCGGCGCTGCCCCGTATCGAGTATCCCGAGTCACTGCCCGTCAGTCTCCGCAAGAACGACATCGCCGACGCCATCGCGAACAACCAGGTCGTGATAGTCGCCGGTGAAACGGGATCGGGCAAGACGACACAGATACCCAAGATCTGCTTGGAACTGGGACGCGGCATCAGAGGATCGATCGGGCACACGCAGCCTCGTCGTCTCGCGGCACGGACCGTCGCCGAACGCATCGCCGAGGAAGTCGGCGAATCGATCGGTGAGTCGGTGGGCTACAAGGTCCGGTTCACCGATCAGTCGTCGGATTCGACACTCGTGAAGCTCATGACGGACGGCATTCTGCTGGCCGAGATCCAACGTGACCGTCTTCTGCGGCAGTACGACACGCTCATCATCGACGAGGCACACGAACGCAGCCTCAACATCGACTTCATCCTCGGCTATTTGGCTCAGCTCCTCCCCCGCCGCCCGGATCTGAAGGTGATCATCACCTCCGCCACCATCGACCCGGAACGGTTCGCCCAGCACTTCGCACGGGACGGTGTTGCGGCGCCCATCGTCGAAGTGTCCGGCCGCACGTTCCCTGTGGAGATGCGGTACCGCCCGCTGTCCATCGATGTCGACGACAGCACCGTGGATCTCGATCCCGTCGACGCCACGTGCGACGCCGTCGCCGAGCTGATCGGCGAGGGCGACGGCGACATCCTGGTGTTCCTCTCCGGCGAGCGTGAGATTCGTGACACCGCGGATGCGCTGCGCGAGAGACAGTTCCGCGGAACCGAGATAGTGCCACTGTATGCACGCCTGTCGGCGGCCGAGCAGCATCGAGTGTTCACCCCGCACACGGGCCGACGAGTCGTGTTGTCCACCAACGTCGCGGAGACGTCGTTGACGGTTCCGGGCATCCGGTACGTGGTGGACCCTGGAACAGCACGCATCTCCCGCTATTCACTACGGACCAAAGTCCAGCGGCTGCCGATCGAGCCCATCTCCCAGGCGTCCGCCAGGCAGCGGGCAGGCCGGTGTGGACGCGTCGCCGACGGAATCTGCATCCGGCTCTATTCGGAGGACGACTTCGAGTCCCGTCCCCAGTTCACCGAGCCCGAGATCCTGCGGACCAACCTGGCGTCGGTCATCCTGCAGATGACGTCCCTCGGTCTGGGGAAGATCCAGGAGTTCCCGTTCGTCGAAGCGCCCGACCCCCGCAGCATTCGCGACGGAATCGGCCTGCTCGAGGAGCTCGGTGCGCTGAAACCGTCCAGCGGAACCGGCGAATCGGAGCTCACGCCCATCGGGCGCGAGCTCGCGGCTCTGCCCGTGGATCCTCGAATGGGTCGGATGTTGGTGGAAGCCAACAACACCGGGGCACTCGCCGATGCTCTCGTCGTCGTGTCGGCATTGTCCATCCAGGACGTACGGGAGCGTCCCACCGAACACCAGCAGGCCGCCGACGAACAGCATGCGCGCTTCGCCGTCCCCAATTCGGACTTCCTGGCGTACGTCGAGTTGTGGAGCTACCTTCGGGACCGGCGAACCGATCTGTCCTCCAACCAGTTCCGCAGAATGTGCCGCGCCGAGTTCCTGCACTACCTGCGCATCAGGGAATGGCAGGACCTGCACGGTCAACTGCGGCAGATCACCCGAGGGATGGGGTGGAGCATCCCCGATTCGCCGTCGACCCCGACAGCTCTGCACCAGTCTCTTCTCTCGGGTCTGCTGTCGCACATCGGCCTTCGCGAGGGTGACAAACGCGAATTCCTCGGTGCGCGCGGCACTCACTTCGCGGTGTTCCCCGGCAGTGGACTGTTCAAGAACCCTCCGCGCTGGGTGATGGCAGCCGAACTCGTGGAGACCGGACGGTTGTGGGGCCGGATGGCAGCGCGAATCGAACCGGAGTGGGCCGAGAGGCTCGCACCGCATCTGGTCAAGCGCACGTACTCGGAACCGCACTGGTCCACCAAACGCCAATCCGCAATGGCCTACGAGCGCGTCACGCTCTACGGCATCCCACTGGTCGCGGGCAGGCCCGTCAACTATCACACCGTCGACCCGGAGGCGTCCCGCGAGCTGTTCATCCGGCACGCACTCGTACAAGGCGAGTGGAAGACTCAGCACCCGTTCTTCCACAGGAACCGTGAGTTGCTGGACGACGTAGGCGAGTTGGAGAACAAGGCCCGCCGCCGCGACATCGTCGTCGACGACGATGCACTGTTCGACTTCTACGACGCACGGATCGGCGCGGAGGCCGTGTCCGCTCGTCACTTCGACACCTGGTGGAAGAAAACTCGCCGGAGTACACCCGATCTTCTCGACTTCACCACCGAGACGGTGGTGAATGTTGACGCGGCGTCGGTTCTCGGCGGTGATTACCCCGATGCGTGGCGACAGGGAGAGATCCTCTTCCCCCTCACCTATCAGTTCGAACCGGGGTCCGAAGCCGACGGTGTCACGGCCAGGATCCCGATCGCGCTTCTCGCACAGGTCCAGCCGGTGGGGTTCGACTGGCTCGTGCCCGGTATGCGCACAGAACTGGTCACGGCCTTGATCAAACTTCTCCCCAAGGCCCAACGGCGCACCGTCGTTCCTGCACCCGACTTCGCCTCTGCCGCTCTGGCGTCGATGAAACCGCGCTCGGAGCCGATCGTGACAGCACTGGCTCGTGAACTCTCGCGGCTGGGGTCCACACGTATCGACCCGGACGATGTCGATCTGGGTTCTCTGCCCGCACATCTGAGGATGACGTTCGTCGCGGTCGACACCGACGGCAAGACGCTCGGATCGAACAAGGACCTGGTTGCACTGCGCAATGCACTGGCGCCCCGTGTCGATCGTGAAGTCGCGAACGCGGTGGGTGCAGCCGAGCGACCTGCGACCCTGGCTTGGACGTCGTCGACGCTGGGAACCTTGGACGCAACGGTCTCCACATCGGTCGCGGGACAGACGGTGACCGGATATCCCGCCCTCATCCGGGAGGACGGCGGCGTGGCCGTCCGTGTTCTCAGCACCCCGGCTGCTCAGCGCGCCGCGATGCGGGAAGGGACGCGCGCACTTCTTCTGGAGTCGGCACCACGAGGCACGAAGGCGTTGCTTGCCGGCATCCCGACGCGTGAACGACTGGCCCTCGGCCAGAACCCCTACGGCAGCATCGAAAGCCTGCTCGACGACTGCAGGAAAACTGCTGTCGACGAGTCGATGACCGCGCACGGAGGTCCTGTCCGGTCTCCCGAGAAGTTCGCGGCTCTCGCCGCCGCTGTCGGCGCCGACACCGCTCGACGAACCAGCGAGATACTCGGACTGGTCCGGCCGATTCTCACCGCAGCACTGGAACTGCGTTCCGTACTGGATCCTCTACAGGGCGACGCGGCCGACGATGTACGAGAACAGCTGTCATCACTGGTGTTCGACGGTTTCGTGTTCGAGTTCGGATCGACGCGCCTCGTCCATATCCCGCGCTATCTCGACGCCGCGACGGCACGCCTGAAATCTCTGCCGAGCAGTGCCGGACGTGACGATGCAGGGATGGACGTCCTCGACCGCGTGTACGAGGCATACGACAGGATGCTCCGCTCGCTACCGGAGACCAAGCACCACACTTCAGCGGTGCAGGATGTGTTCTGGATGATCGAAGAACTGCGAGTCGGCCTGTTCGCGCAGAGCATCCGCACGGCCTATCCGGTGTCGGAGAAGCGTCTCGTGCGGGCCATGGAGGTCGCGGCACGATCGTGACCCGGCGAGCGTCAGTCGACCGCCGCAGCCTGCCGGTGCGCACGAAGATCGAGGATTTCCTTTTCGAAATCCTCGGCTGAGCTGAACGAGCGGTACACCGACGCAAACCTCAGGTACGCGACCTCGTCGAGGTCACGCAGGGGGCCGAGAATGGCCAGACCGACCTCGTGGCTGGGGATCTCGGCCGATCCCGACGCTCGAACCGCGTCCTCGACCTGCTGCGACAGAAGATTCAACGCATCGTTGTCGACATCGCGGCCCTGGCATGCGCGTCGCACACCCTTGACTACCTTTTCCCGAGAGAAGGGCTCCGTCACCCCACTGCGCTTCACCACCGCCAGCACCGCCGTCTCCACCGTGGTGAACCGACGTCCACATTCCGGGCACGAACGACGACGACGAATAGCCTGGCCCTCGTCTGCTTCCCGCGAATCCACCACGCGCGAGTCGGGGTGCCTGCAGAACGGGCAATGCATGGTTGAGCCTCCGTCGTAGCCGTCACGCACCCCCGAACGGCACACAGGAGGCGCAGGCTTCGAGGATACTCGGAGCGGAACCGAACCGGCTCCGTCCCCTGACAGACGAGGCAGACACAACACAGCGCTACGGACCTACTGTGCTGCTGACGACCGTGCCGTTCGAGACCGTGTCGCCCGATACCGTGTCGCTCTGGACCTGGACCGTGGCAACAGAGGGCGCAGAAACGGATTCGAGCGACGATGCGCGCAGGTTCGCCATTCCGACGAGCGCCAACAGCACCAGTGCGGTCCCCACCACTCCCGCCACCGCGCCCAGCACGGTGATGCGCTGGCTACGATGCGCCTGGTCCGCGCACCCCTCGGCCCGCCGGTCGTGCTGGCCGCCGCGCACCGCGGACGCGCCGACACGACGCCGACGTTGCATCGCCGCACGACGCTGCGACGCAGTCTGACGGCTACGGACAGCACGGCGAGTCTGCTGGTGCTGCTCCGTACGGACGGGCCGCTCGGTGGTGATGCTCATCGGAACCTCCGGTGTCGAACGAGACGTGGATTCGAACGCTATTCGATCAGGCGTTCGATGAACGCTTGTTCGAAAGTTCTATCACGCACCTCCGACAAAGTCAGTAGAAAACGCGACACGGATCGAACAGATGTTTGATCCAACAGCGATTACGGGCTAAGTTCGTGTCAGAAACCACACGTCACATCCATCCCACGCGTTCTGGTCTTCGAGCACGTTCGAGTTCCGGCACACGCACGCATCACGCAGGAGGACGCACGAATGAAAGACGAGACCTCTACTGGGTCGAATGGCACGGGGTCGAATGGCACGGGGTCGAACGGTAAGACTGCTGGGAAGCCCGCTGCGCCGAAAACCGCGGCGACGAAAAGTGCGGCCGGCAAGGCTGCGGCGGGCAAGCCTGCTGCCGTGCCGACGGCGAAGGCGTTCGAGGGCGAGGGAACGGATATCAACGCCGGACTCACCGAGCGTCAGCGCAAGGTGCTCGAGGTGATTCGGGCGTCGGTCACCGAGCGGGGATATCCACCGAGCATCCGCGAGATCGGCGATGCCGTCGGGCTCACGTCCACATCGTCCGTGGCACACCAGCTGCGCACGCTCGAGCGCAAGGGCTTCCTCCGCCGAGACGCCAATCGTCCTCGGGCCGTCGATGTGCGGGGGCTCGACGAGGTGCAAGCGGATCACGCGGCTGCAGTCGCCGACGGTTCTGCTCCGTCCGAGGACCAGCTGCCCACGCCGACTTTCGTGCCCGTTCTCGGACGAATCGCCGCGGGTGGACCCATCCTCGCCGAGGAAGCCGTCGAAGACGTGTTCCCGCTCCCCCGCGAACTGGTGGGCCAGGGGTCCCTGTTCCTGCTGAAAGTCGTCGGCGAATCCATGATCGATGCCGCGATCTGCGACGGAGACTGGGTTGTCGTGCGTCAGCAGAGCGTCGCGGACAACGGCGACATCGTCGCGGCCATGATCGAGGGCGAAGCAACCGTCAAGACGTTCAAACGAACCAAGGGTGATGTCTGGTTGATGCCGCACAACCGCTTGTTCGAGCCCATCCCCGGCAACGACGCAGCGATCCTGGGCAAGGTCGTCACCGTGATGCGCAAGCTCTGAACAGCGCTCGTTCCACCACCACCCCCGTACCGACACGGAGCGAACGTGACGTTCGGTCACTTGAAGTGACCGAACGTCACGTTCGCTCCATTCAGGGGGGTGCGGCGGCGCGCTCTCGGGGTTACGACGGGGTCAGAGGTCCAGTCCTCGGCCGATGATCTCCTTCATGATTTCCGTGGTGCCACCGTAGATGGTCTGCACACGAGAATCCATGTAGGCCTTGGCGATCGGGTATTCCTTCATGTACCCGTAGCCGCCGTGCAGCTGTAGGCATCTGTCGATCAGCTTGACCTGGTTCTCGGTTGTCCACCATTTCGCCATGGCGGCTTCCTGCACGGTGAGCGTGCCGGCGTTGAGGAGTTCGATGAACTTGTCGACCATGATGCGTGTCGCGGTCGTTTCCGTGGCCAGTTCGGCGAGCACGAAGCGGGTGTTCTGGAATTTGCCGATGGACTTGCCGAACGCTTTGCGGTCCCGGCAGTACTGGATGGTCATGTCCAGCGCGGATTCCATGGCTGCGGCTGCGACGACGGCAATCGACAGGCGCTCCTGCGGCAGGTTCTGCATCAGGTAGATGAAGCCCATGCCTTCTTCGCCGAGGAGGTTGGCTGCGGGGACTCGAACGTCGGTGAAGCTGAGCTCGGCGGTGTCCTGGGCTTTCATGCCGATCTTGTCGAGGTTGCGTCCGCGTTCGAAGCCTGGCATGTCGCGTTCGACGACCAGCAGGCTGAAGCCCTGCGCACCCTTCTCCGGGTCGGTACACGCGACGACGATGACGAGGTCGGCGTTGATGCCGTTGGTGATGAAGGTCTTGGATCCGTTCAGGACCCACTCGTCCCCGTCGCGAACTGCGCGGGTCTTGATTCCCTGCAGATCACTGCCGGTACCGGGCTCGGTCATGGCGATCGCGGTGATGAGTTCGCCTGAGCAGAATCCGGGGAGCCAGCGCTGTTTCTGCTCGTCGTTGGTGAGCTCGATCAAGTAGGGCGCGACGACGTCGTTGTGCAGGGTGAACCCGATTCCGCTGTATCCGCCGCGGGTGGTTTCCTCGGTGACGATGGCGTTGTACCGGAAGTCCTTGACCCCGCCGCCGCCGAACTCCTCGGGCGCTGCCGTTCCCAGGAAGCCTTGCTTGCCAGCTTCCACCCAGACGTCACGGTCGACGATGTTCTGCTCTTCCCAGCGCGCATGGTTGGGGGCGACGTGCTGGTCCAGGAACTTGCGGTACGACTCGCGGAAGAGGTCGTGCTCGGGTTCGAACAGGGTGCGGTCCACGGGTTACTCCTTCGAGGGTGACACTTGTCGTGCGTTCCCTCGACACTACGACCGCGCCCGACCTCGGTCGATGACCGAGCCGCGCAGGATCGGTGACCGAACTAGCGGGTAGCGAGCCGGCTGAGTGCGCGCAGAGCCGGATAGCCGACGAGGATGCCCACCGAGCCCCATGCGATGCCGCCGAGGTCGACCGATCCGATGGTCAAGGTCAAATCGCCGATTCCCGCGACCAGTGCGGCCGCGACGACGGTGAGGTTGACCGGGTCGGTGAAGTCGACCTTGTTGTCGGACCAGATCCGGACTCCCAGTAGGCCGATGAGTCCGTAGAGGACGAGCGTGGCGCCGCCGATGACGCCGTCGGGAACCGTGAACACGAGTGCGCCGAACTTCGGGGAGAACGCGAGCACGATTGCCGTGACGGCTGCGACCCAGTACGCGGCTGTGGAGTACACGCGGGTGGCGGCCATGACCCCGATGTTCTCGGCGTAGGTGGTCGTTCCAGAACCTCCCGCGGCGCCCGCGAGCGTCGTGGCCAGCCCGTCGGCGATGAGTGCGTCTCCTGCGAGGTCGTCGAGCGACTTCCCCGTCATCGCGGACACTGCTTTGACGTGGCCTACGTTCTCGGCGACGAGAACGATGACCACGGGCAGGGCGATCAGAACGACGGACAGCTCGAACGTGGGTCCACGGAACTCGGGCATTCCGATCCACGAGGCGGACTTCATGGCGTCGAGTTTCGCTGCGTCGATCTGTCCGACCACCGCCGCGAACACCCAGCCGATGACGACTCCGACGAGAATGCCCAGGCGGCCGAGGAGTCCTGGACCGGCCACGGTCACCACGAGAATGGCGATCAGGGTGACTGCCGCGACAAGTGGTTGCGCCTCGAAGGACGATGTCGCCGCGGGGGCGAGGTTCAGGCCGATGAGCACCACCACGGCACCCGTCACGACGGGCGGCATGACTGCTTCGATCACTCGCCCGCCGGCGAATTTCACGACGAATCCGACTGCGGCCAAAACGATTCCGACGGACATGACGGCGCCGAGCTGAGCTGCCGGACCATCCGCCTGCGCTGCGCTGAGCGGTGCGATGAACGCGAACGACGAACCGAGGTAGCTGGGGATCCGGCCCCGCGTGATGATCAGGAACAAGGCGGTGCCGATTCCGGAGAACAGCAGCGTCGTCGTGACCGGGAACCCGGTCACCGTCGGCACCAGCAGTGTCGCGCCGAACATCGCGATCACGTGCTGCATGCCGATACCCACCGTGCGAGGCCATGACAGCCGCTCGTCGGGCGCCACGACTGCGCCCGCGGAGGGCGTCTTTCCGTCGCCGTGCTGGGTCCATCCGAAGTTTCGACTCACAAGCAGTGAATCCTAGAGGGCATTCACGCCAGAAGCGCGGTGACCGCCGCACGAGCCGCGGCCGAGCTGTCCGTTTTCAGGGCGGCGTCGGCAGCGGCACGGCACTGGTCGAGCGTGACGGAGGACAATTTCGCCCCGACGTGCGCCACGGCGGCGGACGCCGCGGACAGCGAGGTGACCCCCAGACCCACCAACACACACGCCAGCAGTGGGTCTGCCGCGGCCTCACCGCACACCCCGACGGGCTTGCCCGCTGCGGCACCCGCCTTCGCCGTGTGGGCGACGAGCGCGATGACCGCCGGCTGCCACGGATCGGTGAGGTCGGCCAGCTGCGGCGACATCCGGTCCGCAGCCATCGTGTACTGCGCGAGGTCGTTGGTACCGATCGACAGGAAGTCGACGTGTTCGAGAATGTGCTCGGCCATCAACGCCGCGGCGGGAATCTCGATCATCACACCGGGCTTCAACCCGCGTGCCCGCACGTCGTCGGCGAACGCTGCCGCTTCGGCCGCGGTCGCGATCATCGGGGCCATGACCCACGGCGTCGACCCCGTCGCTGTCGCGGCGGCGGCGATTCCGTCGAGCTGGCGAAGCAGAATTCCCCTGTCCTGCGCGGCGATTCGAATACCGCGGATTCCGAGGGCAGGGTTGGCCTCGTCGGCGTGGTTCGCGAACCGCAACGGCTTGTCCGAGCCCGCATCGAGGGTTCTGACGACCACCTTGTGGCCGGCGAAGGCGTCGAGCACCTCACCGTAGATCTCCGCCTGCTCCTCGGCCGTCGGCTCCACGTCGCGGTCGAGGAAGCAGAGTTCGGTGCGGAACAGTCCGATGCCTTCGGCCGCGGTCCGGCGAGCCGCGCGGGCACCGGCACCGTCCTGGACGTTGGCGAGGATGTCCACGAGGTGTCCGTCCGATGTCGAACCCGGCCCGGCCCACCGCGACACACGATCCAGTTCTGCCCGCGCGTCGGCGACGGCCTGTGTCGCCAGCGCCGCGTCCGGGTCGAGCACGATCCTGCCGGCTATGCCGTCGACCACCACGGGCGTGCCCTCGGCCACGTCGTCGAGACCGGACACGGCTACGACACACGGGATTCCGAGCTGGCGGGCGATGATCGCGGTATGACTGGTCGGTCCGCCGAGTGACGTCGCGAGCCCGACGACGAAGTCGGGGTCGAGCCCGGCGGTGTCGGCCGGCGCCAAGTCGTCGGCGAGAAGGATGGACGGAACCGTCGGGGCCGGCACGCCCGGTTCCGGCGATCCGAGTATCTGCGCGACGACCCGATCACGGACGTCACGCAGGTCGGTGACGCGCTCGGCCATCAGGCCGCCGAGCTTGGTGAACATCGATACGAATTGTTCGGTCGCGGCATTGGTCGCCGACGTCGCGGACGATCCCGCAGCGATGTGCTTCTCGGCAGCTTTCAGCCAGCCGCGGTCCTGAGCCATGGCCGCGTTGGCCGAGAGCACCTCCGATGCCGCTCCGGTGGCCAACTCTGCCCGGCCCCGAAGCCGACCGGCCACCACGGACGTCGCCTCACGGAACTTCTCGAGTTCGGGCCCGCGCGCCTGCTCGTCCAGCACCGTGTCGTCGACGGGCACGTCCGGCCGGCCGCCGGGCCTGATCACCGGGCCGTAGCCGACTCCGGGTACGACGGGCGTGCCGGTCAGAACCGCCGAACCGGCCAGTGCTGCTCCGGTCTCCCGGTTCTCGGCGAGGTGCGATCCCGTCATGTGTCCTCCTTGAACGAAAAGTGCGCGCGGCGAAGTGGGCGTGTGTCCGTATCCGCTGTGATCGACTTGTTGTGACTCAGATTACTCTTTGCTCTTGACATGTCAACAGATACGGGCGTAAAACAACATAAACCAACACGTAATCGGATCAGAGCCCAGCCCGTACGCACGACGGAGAGGAGGAACGGATGTACGCAGAGGAACGTCAACAATCGATTGCAGAGCTGATCACCAGTCGTGGACGTGTCTCGGTGGCCGATCTGTCCACCTCGTTCGGGGTCACCACGGAGACCGTTCGCCGGGACCTGGCGATGCTGGATCGCCTCGGTGTCGTTCGGCGCGTTCACGGCGGTGCGGTGCCCGCGTCGGCTCTGACGGTCACCGAACCCGGCGTCGGTGAACGTGAATACACGCGAGCCGAACAGAAGGATGCGATCGCTGCCGCCGCGGTCGAGTACCTCCCGGGTTCGGGAGGCAGCGTCGTACTGGACGCCGGAACCACAACGGGCCGATTGGCCGCGTTGATCGGCCCCGACCGTGAGCTCACCCTGGTCACCAACTCCGTTCCGATCGCAGCGAGAGTTGCACCCCTGTCCGGAATCAGCCTTCGTATGCTGGGGGGCCGAGTTCGAGGTGCGACACAGGCGGCCGTCGGCGAGGAAGCACTGACATCGCTGGAGTGGCTGCGGGTGGACGTGGCGTTCATCGGAACGAACGCACTCAGTCTCGGGCACGGCCTGTCGACCCCGGACAGCGACGAGGCCGCCGTGAAACGTGCGATGGTGCGCTCTGCCAATCATGTGGTCGTCCTTGCCGATTCGTCCAAGATCGGCCGCGAGCATCTGGTCAGCTTCGCCCGGCTCGAGAACATCGACGTCGTGGTGACGGACGCCCAGATCGAGGTATCCGATCGTAAGAGTTTGACCGACAACGGAATCGAGGTGGTGATCGCATGATCGTCACACTGACCGCCAACCCCAGTATCGACCGCACGGTGGTGTTGGATACCGAGCTCGCGCGCGGTGGCGTACATCGAGCGCGCGCGTCGGTGAGCGATCCGGGAGGCAAAGGCGTCAACGTGGCCAGGGTGCTCACCGCTTCCGGCGTGCAGGCCATGGCGGTGCTTCCCGCATCCGAGCACGACCCGTTGCTCGAGGCTCTGTCCGCCCGGGGCGTCCGCTATTGCGCCGTCCCGACGGGCGCGCTCGCTCGGACCAACATCACCGTCAGCGAGCCCGGTGGCGTCACGACCAAGATCAACGAGCCGGGCGCCGAGTTGTCCGAGGCCGCCAGGACAGAACTGTTCGAGACGGTCGTCGACCTGGGACGAGATGCAACCTGGGTGGCACTGTCGGGATCGCTTCCCCCGGGCATACCTGTCGGCTGGTACGGGGAACTCGTAGCAGCACTGAAGTCCACGACGGCGTGCAAGGTTGCCGTGGACACCTCGGATGCACCGCTTCTCGCGCTCGCTGCGTCGTTCCCCCATTCCGCGCCGGACCTGATCAAGCCCAACTCCGAGGAGCTCTCGCAGCTCACCGGAGCGGATGCCGAGAACCTCGAGCGTGCGGCAGCCGCGGGGGATCCGACCGCGGCGATCGACGCGAGTCGAATCCTGTTGGAGCGCGGCGTCGGTGCGGTGCTCGCCACCTTGGGCAGCGCGGGAGCGGTCCTGGTGACCCAGGAGGGCGCGTGGTTCGCCTCGCCCCCCAAGATCGACGCGATCAGCACCGTCGGCGCGGGAGATTCGTCCCTCGCCGGCTACATCCTCGCCGATATAGAGCGATGCCCACCCGCCGACCTGATCCGTCGAGCCGTGGCGTACGGCACCGCGGCGACGGCTCTACCCGGCACCACCCTTCCCACCCCCGAACAGACTCGTCCCGACTCGGTGACCGTCCAAGCAGTGCAGTCACCGAACTCACTCGACCCACAGCCCTCCCCCAGCTCGAAGACCCTCACCTCGTAGGAGCGACGTCATGTCCACACCAACCAACGATCCCGCGATCATCGCGGAGGACCTCATAGTCCTCGACGCGGACCTCGGTGAATCGAAAGACGCTGTCATTGAACGGCTTTCGAACGTGCTCGCCGACGCCGGGCGCGCCACCGACGCCGAACCGCTGCGTGACGCCGCTCTGGCCCGCGAAGCGCAGTCGGCGACGGGCCTGCCGGGCGGCATCGCCATCCCCCACTGTCGCGCCGAGGCCGTGACGACGGCGTCGCTCGGATTCGCCCGTCTGAACCCGAAGGTCGATTTCGGTGCGCCCGACGGCCCGGCCGATCTGGTCTTCCTCATCGCGGCGCCGGCCGGTGCGGGTTCGGCGCACATGAAGCTGCTCTCCAGCCTGGCCAGGGCGCTGGTCAAGCCGGAGTTCGTGACGTCTCTGCGCGAGGCTCCGACGGCCGCGGACGTCGTCGCTCTCGTCGACGGTGTCATCAACCCGGCGCCCAAGGCCGCCGCTGCCCCTGCTGCCGGGGCCACGGTGAGTACTGCCAAGCACTCCGCTCCCGAGGTTCCCGACGCCGCCGCCGCGGATACGCCCAAGCACATCGTCGCTGTCACGGCGTGCCCGACGGGTATCGCCCACACGTACATGGCCGCGGATTCGCTCGTCGCTGCCGGTGATCGTGCCGGTGTGACGGTGCACGTGGAAACTCAGGGCTCGAGCGGAAGCACGCCGCTCGACCCGGCGCTGATCGCGAGCGCGGAAGCGGTCATCTTCGCCACGGATGTCGGGGTCAAGGGTAAGGAGCGCTTTGCCGGCAAGCCGGTGATCTCGTCCGGAGTCAAACGCGCCATCAACGAGCCCGACGTGATGGTCACGGAAGCGCTGCGCGCATCGAACGATCCGAACGCGGCCCGTGTCTCCGGCACGGCAGCCGATCCGGGCACCGCGTCCTCCGGCGCAGGCGAACTCGGATGGGGCACACGCATTCGGCAGATCCTGCTGACCGGTGTCAGTTACATGATTCCGTTCGTTGCGGCGGGCGGTCTGCTCATCGCACTCGGCTTCCTGCTCGGTGGGTACACCATCTCCGAGAGCGCCGAGGACATCGTCGTCAACAACTCGCTCACCGCGTTGCCCGACGGTGGTCTGAAGATCTACCTCGGAGCTGTTCTCTTCCAGATCGGCGCGCTGTCCTTCAGCTTCCTGGTTCCCGCATTGGCCGGTTACATCTCGTACGCGATTGCCGACAGGCCCGGTCTTGCACCAGGGTTCACGGCTGGCGCCGTGGCCGTCCTGGTGGGCGCAGGCTTCATCGGTGGCCTCGTCGGTGGTCTGATCGCCGGTTTCGTCGCGCTGTGGATCAGCAGGTGGAAAATCCCGGCTCTGCTTCGTGGCTTGATGCCGGTCGTCATCATTCCGCTGTTCGCGACGCTGATCGTCGGCGGCATCATGTTCCTCGTGCTCGGCAAGCCGCTCGCCGCCATCACCAGCGGACTGACCAACTGGCTCAACGGCCTGTCGGGTAGCTCCATCATCATCCTCGGCATCATCCTCGGACTGATGATGTGCTTCGACCTCGGCGGCCCGGTCAACAAGGCCGCGTACGCATTCGCCACTGCAGGCCTGTCGGTCACCGACACCGCATCGCTGCGCATCATGGCGGCCGTGATGGCCGCCGGCATGGTGCCGCCGCTCGCTCTGGCTCTCGCGTCGGCCGTACGCCCGAAGATCTTCACCGAAGCCGAACGCGAGAACGGCAAGGCCGCCTGGTTCCTCGGTGCAGCGTTCATCTCCGAAGGTGCGATTCCGTTCGCGGCCGCCGACCCACTTCGCGTGATTCCGTCGATGATGGCGGGCGGCGCAGTGACCGGTGCTCTCATCATGGCGATGGACGTCACGCTCAGCGCTCCGCACGGCGGCATCTTCGTGTTCTTCGCCGTCGGTGGGATCCTGTGGTTCCTGCTCGCCCTCGCAGTCGGCACGATCGTCGCCGCCGTGCTCGTGATTGCGGCCAAGCAGTTCGCCAAGGGCAAGAACGCCCCCTCTGAAGCAACCATCGACCCCGACCTCGTCACCGCTTGATCGTCACCCCCCTGATCATCACCGCCTGACCACCCAACGAAGAAGGAGCACTTCATGCCCAGCACCACAGTCACCGTCGGATCCGCAATCGGTCTGCACGCGCGACCCGCAGCGATCATCGCCGAGGCCGTTGCCGACGCAGGCGTCGACGTCACTCTCGCCGTGGACGGCGAGGAACCGGTGGACGCCGGATCCGCGCTGATGATCATGACCCTCGGTGCAGCCAAGGGCACCGAGGTGACCGTCGAGAGCGAGGACCAGGCGGCTCTGGACAAGGTTGCGGCGCTCGTCGCGTCCGACCTCGACGCCTGACCCGTCAACGCCGTCGGGCTGCCCCGACGGTGTAGAAGATCGACACGATCGCCAGGACACCGGCGACGGCGAGCGCACCCAGCGGCCATCGGCCACCAGGCTGCTGAGGAGCTTCCGTCGCCGGTGTCGGCGTGTCGACGAGACTTGTTGCGCTGCTCAGCACCTCGATGGGGGGAACCGGCCCACCCGCGGCTTCGGAGGCGATCAACAGGTTGCCGTTCGAATCGAATGTGAGTGCCTCACCCTGGGGCTGGGCAGGAAGAGCTATGACTTCCGGCTCACCGGACAGAGCTCGAACGACATCGCCGTCGGGCACCGCGAACAGGTAGGCGTCGGTATAGGTGCGCACGGCAGCGACAGTCCCGTCCGCACTCACCGCTCCCCCGGTCGCGAGAATCGACCCGATGATGAACGGCGGACCCCCGGCCGTGTCGGTCCGCTCGAACGTCGATTCTCCGGCCTTCGTGAGAGCGGTGGGCCCCGGTGACGCCAGCTCGGCCACGGATTCGCCACCCGCGGGGACGTAGATTCCGCTCACCCCGGTCGGCTCCTTCGTGACGACGACCGGACGACCACCGGGCTCGATCAGCAGGGCCTCCGCGTCGTGCGGCCCGTCCGGGTAGGTCAACCGGTGTAGCTCGCCTTGCCCGGTGACGGGATCCATCCGAGTCAACGCGACGGTGTCACGCCTGCTCTGATTGTCGCCTGTATCGGACAACCACAGGTCGCCGTCGTACGACGCCATGTCCTCCACGTCGTACGGGTCGACCGGAACGTCGAGCCACCGTGTCACGGCGCAACCGTCGTCCAGGACGGCCACCCGGTGATCGGTCCCACTGTCGCCGATCGCGTAGAGCACACCGTCGACGAACGCCATCCCCGACACCTCCTCGAGTGCCGGGTCGGTCGGAGTGCAGTAGGTGTCCGACGGTTCCTGCCGCACCTCCGGCCGAGCCTGGGCGGTCGGTGCGCCGGCACCGACGGTCAGCGCCGCCACTGCGACGGCTACCGCGAGGACACCCGGACGCACGCCGATGTCAGACAGCAGCCGGTTCGTACGCGAACTCGGCCAGGACGGAGGCCAGTGCCGTCGGCACTCGCGCCTCGACCCGAGTGCCGTCGCTCTCGTGCGACGACTTGGAGATCCGTCCCTCGGTGTGAATGCGTGCGACGAGATCACCCCGCGTGTAGGGAACGAGGACGTCGATCTCGGCTTCGGGCCACGCCAGAATCTCACCGAGGTGATCACGCAGTTCGTCGATTCCCTCGCCGGTACGAGCCGACACGAACCGTGCTCCGGGCAGAAGCCCGCGAAGCTGGGTCAGCTGGACCGGATCTGCGGCATCGATCTTGTTCACGACGATCAGCTCCGGCGGCATCGTCGAGTCTCGTTCCTTGACGACGTCGACGATGACTTCCCGCACGGCTTTGATCTGGTCCGTGGGCAGCGGATCCGACCCGTCGACGACGTGCAGAAGCAGATCGGCGTCGGTGACTTCTTCCAGTGTCGAACGGAATGCTTCGACCAGCTGCGTCGGGAGATGCCTGACGAAGCCCACCGTGTCGGTGAGGACGATGGCTCGCCCGTCTTCCAACGTGGACTTTCGCGATGTCGGATCCAGGGTGGCGAACAGTGCGTTCTGAACCAGGACACCCGAGCCCGTCAGCGAGTTGAGCAGCGACGACTTGCCGGCATTGGTGTATCCGACGATCGCGATGTTGGGGGTGGTGCTCTTCAGCCTGCTCTCGCGTTTGGTGTCGCGGGCTTGTTTCATGCCCTTGATCTCCCTGCGGAGCTTCGCCATGCGCTCGCGAATCCGTCGGCGATCGGTTTCGATCTTGGTCTCACCGGGTCCGCGAAGGCCGACACCGCCGTTGCTGCCTGCGCGGCCGCCGGCCTGACGAGACATCGATTCACCCCAACCGCGCAGACGCGGAAGCATGTATTCCATCTGCGCGAACGCGACCTGCGCCTTGCCTTCACGCGATGTCGCGTGCTGGGCGAAGATGTCCAGGATCAGTGCGGTCCGGTCGATGACCTTGACCTTCACCACTTTCTCGAGCGCGTTGAGCTGCGCGGGTGTGAGCTCACCGTCGCAGATCACGGTGTCGGCACCGGTGGACAGCACGACATCCCTCAGTTCGTGGGCTTTGCCCGAGCCGATGTAGGTGGCGGTGTCCGGCTTGTCACGCCGCTGAACCAAGGCGTCCAGCACTTCGGATCCCGCTGTTTCCGCGAGTGCGGCGAGCTCGGCCATGCTGCTCTCCACCTGCGCTGCGGTTCCGGTCGTCCACACCCCGACCAGGACGACGCGTTCGAGCCGAAGCTGGCGGTACTCGACCTCGGTGACGTCCGCGAGTTCCGTGGACAACCCGGCGACGCGCCGGAGAGCGGTACGCTCCTCGAGCTGCATGTCGCCCGTCGACGGTCTGCTGTCGGAGCTGCCGTCACCCTGATCCGACGTGGGAAGCGGGGAGCGCGCGATCCGCTTGGACCACGCTTCGCTCTCTTCGCGCGTCCAGGCCGACCCGTTCTGTGCATCGGCGTGGTCGTGATTCTGTGTGTCCGTTATTTCCGTCAATCCTTAGGTCCGGGAATCGAACGATTCCGGTTGTCACAACAACTTCTCTGTCCAACGTCATCCATGATCCACGAAATCCCCAGCGTGTGCACGCGAGTTTCCCGCCCGTGCCGAATCAACGGCTCATGCGATGCGCCGCCACCAGTCGTCGTCGACGTCGCCGCTCGCCAGCAGTACGGACGGGCCCCGAAGCGTCGCGCCGGAATCGTCGATCGACACGGTGACCTCGCCGCCGGGCACACCGACCACGACCTGGCCGGAGTCGAGCCCTTCGTAGGACAGCGCCGCGGCCGCGGCTGCGACCGTGCCGGTCCCGCACGATCGAGTCTCCCCCACACCACGTTCGAACACGCGCATGTCCACCCGGCCGAACTGCAGTCGGGTGAGAATCTCGACGTTTGCGCCTGCGGTGAAGAAATCACCGTCCAGTTCGGGTGCCGACGAGAAGTCCATCCCGCCGAGCGCGGTGACGTCCAGGTCGGGGTCCACGCACGCGAGGTGCGGGTTGCCGACGTCGATACCGATGCCCTCGAAGCGGCGGCCCCCCAGTACGGCAGCACTCGACCCCATCAGATGCACGTCCCCCATCTCGACGGTGACGTCGGCGGTGGTGTCGTCGAAGCGATGGACCGTGACCGGCCTGGCTCCCGCTCGCGAACCGACGACGAATCGATCCTCGGTCTCGAGCCCGGTGGCCCGCAGGTAGTGGGCGAACACCCGCACCCCGTTACCGCACATCTCGGCGATGCTGCCGTCACCGTTGCGGTAGTCCATGAACCAGTCCTCGGCGGACACACCCGCGGGCAGCCGGTCCAGGACTCCTGCGTCACGCAACTGCCCGGCCCGTGCAACGCGCAGTACTCCGTCGGCACCGAGACCGCGACGACGGTCGCACAGAGCAGCGACCCGGGGCCGGAGAAGCTCGATCAGGACGTCCGGGTCCTGCAGCACGACGAAGTCGTTCTGCGTTCCGTGACCTTTCGCGAAGTGCATGCGGAGAAGTCTATCCGCGCGACAGAGCCTCGAGCGCGGACGCCAGCAGGGACGGGTTCGCGCCGTCGAGCCATTGGACCCGTGGGTCGCGCCGGAACCACGAGCGCTGCCGACGTACGTATCGGCGGGTGCCGATGAACGTCCGTTCACGTGCGTGGTCGAGGTCGCTCGTGCCGTCGAGAAACGCCAGGACCTGCGCGTAACCGATCGCGCGCGAGGCGGTGACACCGTCCTTCAACCCGACGTCGATCAGCGCGCGCACCTCGTCGACGAGGCCCGCGGAGAACATCAGATCGGTACGACGCGCGATTCGCTCGTCCAGTTCGGTGGTCTCCCGGTCGACGCCGAGCACGCGCGTTCCCCACCGGGGCTCGCCGATGGTCGGTGCCGAGGCCGCGAACGGTGCTCCGGTGATCTCGACGACCTCGAGTGCCCGCACCATGCGTCGACCGTCCGTGGCGAGGATCGACGCCGCGGCCTCCGGATCCTTCAGCGCGAGCTCACGGTGGACCGCCTCGGTACCTCCGTCGGCCAACACCTTCTCCCATTTGGCGCGAACATCGGGATCGGTTGCGGGAAAGGACCACTCGTCGAGCAGAGATTGCACGTACATCATCGACCCACCCACGATGACGGGAACGTTGCCGCGCGCGATGATGTCCTCGACGTCACGTACCGCCGCGCTCTGGTAGTTCGCCACCGTCGCGGTCTCGGTCACGTCGAGGACGTCCAACCGGTGATGCGGAATCCCGCGACGATCGTCCGGCGCCAGCTTGGCCGTGCCGATGTCCATGCCGCGGTACTGCTGCATCGCGTCGATGTTGACGACCTCGCCGCCGAGCGTTTCCGCAAGATCGAGACCCAGATCGGACTTGCCCGTTGCCGTCGGCCCGATCACCGCGATCGGACGCAGGCGTTCGGTGTTTTCGCCTGTCATCGCGGGAGGGTCCACGTGCCGACGAAGTAACCGACCCCGTACGGAGCGCCCCGGTAGAGCGTGCGCACGTCGACGACGTCGTCCCCGACGACACCGGCTGCAGTCTGCCAGGCAGCCAATCCGCCGACCCCGACCTCGCCGCAGAGCACGGGGTCGAGCCGCGTCAATGCTCCTGCATCGGCTGCGGCGAGAGCGTCGTCGACGTCACGCTGCACGGACTCGGCTCGATCGTCGAAGGAACCAGGAGCCTTGGGAGTCAGCGTGGTCGCACCGTCGGCGACGACCAACAACCCCCAATCGGTTCCCCGCCCGTCGAACTCGGCCCTCAGGTTCGCCCCGAGTCGTCGGTGATCGTCCGCGACACCGCGATCCGCGACCAACTCCACATCGACCGTGATCTCGCGCGACACCTCCCCCGCCGACGCCTGCCCACGGAGCCATCCCGCGATCAGCGCGGGCAACGGCATGTCGGGATCGGACGCAGAGTCACCGTCGGACAGATCGACGCGCACATCGACGCCGTACCCCGTGAACGACCCAGCGGCGGGGTGCGTGATCCGACGAGCGACGTCGGCCACCCCGATCGCCACCCAGGTATCGGCGACCGAGGCCAGGTACGAGGCAGCGTCGCAGGCAGCCGCACGGACGTCGATCGAGTCGGCAGCTCCGCTTCCCGTCAATTCGGGCACCAGGAGGGGCGGGGACGGCACCAAGGCCACGGCACGTAACACGGGACCCAACGCTAGTCGGTGACGCGGTGCCCGGACGACGCGGCAGCGACCGCATGCGAAGACACTCGGCGTCGTAATCGCCGGACGAGCACACCAACCTCGCTCGCACCTGTTTGAATGGTTCGATCGGTCGATACCGACCGATGGTGGTGAAGCACTCGATACAGCGCGATACAGGCAGCCGTGACGCGCGGCAGAGATGAGGAACGATGACCGACACCGACGGCCACACCAGCGGGGAGAACACTCCAGGCGCTCCCAAGCCCGGCGGCCCCAAGCCCGGCGGCCCGAAACCCGGTGGCCCCAAGCCAGGTGGCGGCCCCAAGCCTCATCCGGTGGGGACACACGTCGCGACCGTGACGCCCGCACTCGCGGCGCCGAGCGACCCGAGCAAATTCGGACGGGTCGACGACGACGGCACCGCGTGGGTCAAGACCGCTGACGGCGAACGACAGATCGGGTCGTGGCAGGCCGGTGACGCGGCCGAGGGTCTCGCACATTTCGGTCGCCGGTACGACGATCTGTCCACCGAGATCGCCCTGCTCGAGGCCAGGCTCACCGCCGGATCCGGGGACGCGAAGAAGACCAAGGCCGCCGCGGAAGCACTGGCCGAGACGCTGCCGACCGCCGCGGTCATCGGCGACCTCGACGCGCTCGCCGAGCGACTGCAACTCGTCGTCGAACACTCCGAGACTGCCGCCGCCGTTGCCCGCCACGAGAAGGAAGCCGAGCGCGCCGCACACACGGCACGCAAGGAAGAACTCGCCGCCGAAGCGGAACAGATCGGCACCGAATCCACCCAGTGGAAGCATGCAGGCGATCGCCTACGCGAGATCCTCGACGAGTGGAAAACGATCCGCGGAGTCGACCGCAAGGTCGACGATGCCCTGTGGAAGCGCTACTCCAAGGCTCGCGAGAACTTCAACCGTCGCCGCGGCGCACACTTCGCGGATCTCGACCGTGAGCGCGGCGCCGCGAAGACACGCAAGGAGGAGTTGGTAGCGCAGGCCGAGGCACTGTCGTCGTCCACCGACTGGGGACCCACCGCGGCAGCGTTCCGAGACCTGCTGACCGAATGGAAAGCCGCCGGACGTGCACCTCGCGACGCCGACGACGCACTGTGGAAGAACTTCAAAGCTGCACAGGACGTGTTCTTCGCCGCACGCAACGCGGCAGCGTCCGAACGTGACGCCGAGTTCGAGGCGAACGCAGTCGCCAAGGAGGAGCTCCTCCAGAAGTACGCCGGAATCGACCCCGCCGCCGACCTCGACGCAGCCCGCGCATCACTCCGCGATCTTCAGGAGAAATGGGACGCACTGGGCAAAGTACCCAGGGACAAGATGCAGGAACTCGAAGGCAAGCTGCGCGCCATCGAGAAATCGGTACGCGACGCCGTCGACGCGCAGTGGCGTCGGACCGACCCCGAAGCCCTCGCCCGCGCCGCCCAGTTCCGCGAGCGCGTCGAACAGTTCGAGGAGCAGGCCGCCAAAGCATCCGCCGCGGGCAAGGACAAGGACGCCAAGCGCGCCCTCGAACAGGCTCAGCAGTGGCGCGAATGGGCCGACGCCGCCGAAGGCGCAGTCGGCGAGCTCTAGCCGTCTCCCGAGAGCACGCACCGTCGCGAAGCGCACCCCCTACTGGAGCGCCCCCTCCCGGAGCGCCCCCCTCCCGGAGCGAATGTGCCGTTCGGTCACTTGGAGTGACCGAACGGCACATTCGGTCTCGAAAAGGAGGGCGTCCCACGAAAGAGGGGTCGGAAGGGACGGGGTCGGGCGTCAGCGTTCGTAGTCGGTCGGACGCCCGAGGATGGGGCCGTCCCAGCGGTTGTTCTCCTCCGCTTCGACCGATGCGGCGCGGCGGCGTTCCTGGGCGTCGAGCTGGGCGGTGGTTTTGTTCCAGACAGCCTTGAGCCAATGGAACGTCAGGGCGACGACGAGTATCCATCCGAGGACGAGGCCGATTCCGGGGCCGCTGCCGACGGAGTCGGCGGGCAGGGTCTGACGAGACCAGATGGACAGCATGCCGAAGACCGATGCCACTCCGGATCCGGCCAGTGCGATCCAGGCGAGGGCCCAGATTCGGGTGACGAGTGCGAGGACTGACATGACCACGGCGAACACGAGCACGAGCCAGACGTAGATCCGCGAGGGCAGTGCGATGGCGTCGGCGACGGCGGCGTCGTTTCCGGACAGTACGTCGAATCCGTTGACGGCGCCGGTGTGGGGCAGGGCCAGCGACAGCAACAGAAGCATCACCAGCGAGGCGACGACGACGGCGCGCACACCCGGGTCGATCTCCGAGTCGATCTGCTTTTCGGCTCGGTCGTAGTCCGGGGCCCGGTAGTCGTCGGTTGCGTGCTCGGGGGTCTTGTCGGCGTCGGTCATAGTGCGCATCCTGTCGTGGCGGGCAGCGGGGCGGGGGCGCCGATGGACGGCAACCCCAATCCGACGCCGATGGGTGCCGTCTTCGGCACGGTTCCTCGTTCGTAGGCATCGCCCGCGGCGGTCCGGCGGTGCGATGCGACGCCTGCGTCGGCGATGAGGTGATAGGGCGCGGCTGCGGTGATGGTGGTCGTCACCACGTCGCCCGGGCGGATTGCGGCGAGCTGTTCGGCTTCGCCGCTGAAGTGCACCAACCGTCCGTCCCGTGCCCGGCCGCTCTTGCGGTGGGTGGCTGCGTTCTTACGGCCTTCACCGGTCGCGACCAGGATCTCCACTCCGGTGCCGATCAGCGCACGGTTCTCGCCGAGGACGATCTCCTCCTGCAGTGCGATCAGGCGGTTGTATCGCTCCTGCACCACTTCTTTGGGAATCTGCCCGTCCATGTCCGCGGCCGGTGTGCCCGGCCTCTTGGAGTACTGGAAGGTGTAGGCGTTGGCGAACTTCGCCCGGCGCATGACCTCGAGTGTCTGTTCGAAGTCCTCTTCGGTCTCGCCCGGAAATCCGACGATGATGTCGGTGGTGATCGCGGCGTGAGGCATCGCTGCACGCACCTTGTCGATGATTCCCAGGAACTTGCTCTGGCGGTAGGACCGGCGCATCGACTTGAGGATCCGGTCGGATCCGGACTGCAGCGGCATGTGCAGTGTGGGGCAGATATTGGACGTCGACGCCATCGCCTCGATGACGTCGTCCGTGAACTCGGCCGGATGAGGTGATGTGAACCGGACACGCTCCAGCCCGTCGATGGCTCCGCAGGCTTTCAGCAGAGCGGCGAACGCTCCGCGATCACGGGGCAGTGCCGGATCGGCGAACGACGCGCCGTACGCGTTGACGTTCTGACCGAGCAGTGTGACTTCGAGGACGCCCTGATCGACGAGAGCCTGGACTTCGGCGAGAATGTCCCCCGGCCGTCGATCGATTTCCTTGCCACGCAGCGCGGGCACGATGCAGAAAGTGCAGGTGTTGTTGCAGCCCACGGAGATCGAGACCCATCCCGCGTACGGGGATTCACGCTTCGCCGGAAGGGTCGACGGGAACGCCTCGAGCGATTCCAGAATCTCGACCTGGGCTTCGTCGTTGTGTCGTGCGCGTTCGAGGAGGACGGGGAGGGATCCGATGTTGTGGGTGCCGAACACCACGTCCACCCAGGGAGCTTTCTTGACGACCGTGTCGCGATCCTTCTGAGCGAGGCATCCGCCGACGGCGATCTGCATCCGAGGGTTGCGCCCCTTGGCGGGCCGAAGCATTCCCAGGTTGCCGTAGAGCTTGTTGTCCGCGTTCTCGCGAACTGCGCACGTGTTGAAGACCACCAGGTCTGCGTCGGTCCCCGAGTCGGCCGGCACGTAGCCCGCCTCTTCGAGGAGTCCGGCGAGTCGCTCCGAGTCGTGCACGTTCATCTGGCAACCGTGCGTTCGTACCTCGTAGCTCCGAGCCTCGGACCGTGTAGCTTCTTCGTTCAACATCGACACACACCAGACTAACAGCGCCGTACCTCGTGCTCTGCGACGCCGGCGCGCATCGGGCCATGTCACACGTCACTCGGCACCTGGGGCGATACCGACCATCAGTAAAGTTTCCATTACATAATCCGAATCAGCGGGTGAAAACCGGTGAAGACGAGCAAACTACGAATAGGGTTCTGCTCTATGACGCACGCCACCGACGCGCCGGCTTCCGGTGCTCTTGCCGATCGACCCCCCATGATCTCTCTGAAATCGGTAGACAAGCATTTCGGTGATCTGCACGTTCTCAAGAACATCGATCTCGAGGTTCCTGCCGGACAGGTCGTCATCGTTCTCGGACCGTCCGGTTCCGGAAAGTCGACCCTGTGCCGAACGATCAACCGCCTCGAGCCCATCGACTCGGGAACCATCGAGGTCGACGGGTCCGTACTCCCGGCCGAGGGGAAGGCCCTCGCCGCCCTGCGCGCCGACGTGGGAATGGTGTTCCAGTCCTTCAATCTGTTCGCGCACAAGACGATTCTCGAGAACGTCATGCTCGCCCCGCAGAAGGTCCGCAAGCTCAAGAAGGACGAGGTACGCAAGTCCGCTCAGGCACTTCTCGAGCGTGTCGGAATCGCCAATCAGGCCGACAAGTATCCCGCTCAACTCTCGGGCGGACAGCAGCAGCGTGTGGCCATTGCACGGTCGCTCGCAATGAACCCCAAGGTGATGCTGTTCGACGAGCCGACCTCCGCGCTCGACCCCGAGATGGTCAACGAGGTTCTCGACGTGATGACGTCCCTGGCCAAGGAAGGCATGACGATGCTCGTCGTCACGCACGAGATGGGCTTCGCCCGCAAAGCAGGTGACCGCGTCATCTTCATGGCCGACGGCGCCGTCGTCGAGGACACCGATCCCGAGACGTTCTTCACCGCCCCCGAATCCGAACGTGCCAAGGACTTCCTCGGCAAAATCCTCGGCCACTGACTTCATTCGAAACACCGACTCCGCTCGAAAACATCTTGACTCGAAACGCTCTCTCTGCTGGAACATTTCGCAGTACCAACCTCTGGAGGAACACAGTCGTGAAAATCAATCGCACACTCCGCGTCGCAGCAGGAATCGCAGCGCTCGCTGTCGTGGCCACCGCATGTGGCGGCAACGAAGAGCGCAGTGTGTCGTCGAGCGCGGAGGACGGCAACCTCATCGTCGGCATCAAATACGACCAGCCGGGTCTCGGCCTGCGCAACCCCGACGGCACTTTCAGCGGCTTCGACGTCGAGGTCGCCAAGTACGTTGCCGGTCAGCTCGGTGTGTCCGAGGAGAACATCGAGTTCAAGGAAGCCCCGTCCGCTCAGCGCGAGACGCTGATCCAGAACGGCGAGGTCGACTACGTCGTCGCCACGTATTCGATCACCGATACTCGCAAGGAGAAGGTCGGTTTCGCCGGACCGTACTTCGTTGCAGGACAGTCACTGCTCGTCACGGACGCCAACACCGACATCACCGGTCCGGCATCGCTCGAGGGCAAGCGTCTGTGCTCGGTGTCCGGATCCACCCCCGCACAGAACATCGCCGACGAGTACCCCGGCGTTCAGCTGCAGAACTACGACACCTACTCCGCGTGCGTCGAGGGTCTGCGCAACGGTGCGATCGATGCCGTCACCACCGACGACATCATCCTCGCCGGTTACGCCGCCCAGTACCCGGGTGAGTTGAAGGTCGTCGGCGAGCCGTTCACGACGGAGAACTACGGCATCGGCTTGGCCAAGGACGACACCGAAGGCCGTAATCAGATCAACGACGCCATCGAAGAGATGATCTCGAGCGGCGCATGGGAGCAGGCGTTCAACGACACCGTCGGTGCGTCGGGGTACACGCTTCCGGCCGCGCCCACCGTCGACCGCTACTGACGCACCACCTACCTGCGGGGGCATCCGATCGTTCGGGTGCACCCGCAGGTGAGTCCGCTCCAGCCGATTGGACACCCCTGCCTTGAACCTATTGAGCAAGTACGGCGATCAACTCGTCGACGCGTTCATCATGACGATCAAACTGACGGTTCTGTCCGCGATCGGCGCCTTGATCCTCGGCACGATCATCGCCGCGATGCGCGTGTCTCCGATTCCTATCGCGCGTGCCATCGCGACCGGTTACGTCACCGTCTTCCGCAACACTCCTTTGACGCTGATCATCCTGTTCACGTCGTTCGGTCTGTACCAGACCATGGGCGTCGCCCTGGCTCCGCAGGATTCGCCGACGTTTCTCGTGGACAACAACTTCCGCCTGGCTGTGCTCGGTTTGAGCATCTACACTGCGTCGTTCGTCGCGGAGTCGCTCCGGTCCGGTATCAACACCGTCCCGGTCGGACAAGCCGAAGCCGGCCGTTCCCTCGGCATGACCTTCACCCAGAACATCACGATCATCGTGCTACCCCAGGCATTTCGTGCGGTGATCGGCCCGCTGGGCAGCGTGTTGATCGCGTTGACCAAGAACACCACCATCGCGTCGGTCATCGGTGTCGCAGAGGCGTCGTTGTTGATGAAGACGATGATCGAGAACGAGGCCGCCATCTTCGTCGTCGGTGGAATCTTCGCCCTCGGGTTCGTCGTCCTGACGCTCCCGACCGGACTGCTGTTCGGCTACCTCAGCAAGCGATTGGCGGTGAAGTGATGAGTGACGCCGTAGCCGTTCTCTACGATGTTCCCGGCCCCAAGGCCAAACTCCGGTACCGAATTCTGTCCGGTGTCGTCCTACTGGTCTCGCTGGGCATCGCCTACCTGATCTATCTCGCGCTCGATTCCAAAGGTCAGCTCACCGCGGACAAGTGGGACCCGTTCCTCGAATCCACCACGTGGACGACCTACCTGTTACCGGGCATCCAAGGGACGCTCGTAGCCGCAGCGCTGTCGATCGTGTTGGCGCTGATTCTCGGTGCGGTTCTCGGCATCGGGCGGCTCTCCGATCACCGCTCGGTACGCGTGATCAGCGGCGTCATCGTCGAGTTGTTCCGCGCCGTTCCCGTGCTGATCCTGATGATCTTTCTGTATGCGGTCTACGCCGAGTACGAAGTCTTCAAGGTCAAGTACCTGGCACTGGCCGCCGTGGTCACGGGCCTGACCCTCTACAACGGATCCGTCATCGCGGAAATCGTTCGTGCAGGCGTCAACTCGCTGCCGAAGGGTCAAACCGAAGCGGCGTCCGCCCTCGGCATGCGCAAGGGCCAGGTCATGAGTTTGATTCTGCTGCCGCAGGCCGTCACCGCGATGCTGCCCGCGATCATCTCCCAGATGGTCGTGGCATTGAAGGACTCGGCTCTCGGCTACCTGATCGGATACGTCGAGGTCGTCCGTGCCGGCCAGCAGGTCGGTGCGTTCTACGGCAACTACCTACCGTCGCTGATCATCGTCGCGATCATCATGATCGTCATCAACTCCTTGCTGACGAAGCTCGCGACCGTGGTCGAGGGTCGGATGCGACAGAAGAAGCGTAAGACCGGCGGTACCGTCGTACCGGCGGCCGACTTCGGCGGAGGACCCGCAGGCGCCGCCTGACCTCGCGTCGATCGGATACAAGACGAGGCCCGCAACACCATCGGTGTTGCGGGCCTCGTGTGTTCGACGGGACGCGCTGGTCACGGGTGGACGATCACCCGAGATCATCACCGTCGAAGTCTTCGGTTTCGGCTCCCAGACGGTCGAGCTGTTCCTTCACGACCGCAAATGCCATTCCCTGCGAGTAGCCGCGACGCGCAAGCATTCCAACGAGTCTGCGCACCACCTTGTCTCGCTCGGACCGCGCATCGGGACTCCCCGGCTCCGGGAGAGACATGGTCCGACACTTCTTCCGTACCAGTTCACTGGCGCGCTCGCGCTCGTCTTCGACATCGATCTGATCGAGTGCGATGCGAGCGAGGTCGTCGCTGACGCCCTTGGTGCGCAGTTCCCGACTCAGGACGTGTTTGCCTTTGCCGGAATACGTGTGCCGGGAATGCACCCACTGCTCCGCGAACGCTGCATCGTCGACCAATTTTGCTGTGGTCAGCCTGTCCAGCACTGCCGTTGCGACGGCGGGGGTGAATCCCTTCTTCGCCAAACGCGTTTCGAGTTCATGTCTGCTGCGTGCTCGGTCGGTCAGCAGCCGAAGGCAGACATCCTGCGCCTGCGCTTCGGTGCCACCACCTTCGCCTGAATCCACCGACAACTACCCAGACTTAGAACTCGACGGGCGCGGCTTCGTCGGTGGCCGTGACGTCGGCCCCGATCTGCAGCTTCTCCATGATTTTCTTCTCGATTTCGTCGCGGATGTCCGGGTTCTCGAGCATGAACTTACGAGCATTTTCCTTGCCCTGCCCGAGCTGATCGCCGTCGTAGGTGAACCAGGAGCCCGACTTGCGAATGAACCCGTGCTCGACGCCCATGTCGATGAGCGAGCCTTCACGGCTGATGCCCTTGCCGTACAGAATGTCGAACTCTGCCTGCTTGAACGGAGGCGCAACCTTGTTCTTCACGATCTTCACACGTGTGCGGTTGCCGACTGCGTCGGTGCCGTCCTTCAACGTCTCGATACGGCGAACATCGAGGCGAACGGACGAGTAGAACTTGAGTGCCTTACCGCCGGTGGTTGTCTCCGGGGAACCGAACATGACGCCGATCTTCTCGCGCAACTGGTTGATGAAGATGGCCGTGGTGCCGGAATTGCTGAGCGCACCGGTCATCTTTCGCAGCGCCTGGCTCATGAGGCGAGCCTGGAGACCGACGTGACTGTCTCCCATTTCGCCTTCGATCTCGGCGCGCGGCACGAGCGCAGCGACCGAGTCGATGACCAGAATGTCGAGCGCACCCGAGCGGATCAGCATGTCCGCGATTTCGAGCGCCTGCTCACCGGTGTCCGGCTGCGAGACCAACAGTGCGTCGGTGTCGACGCCCAGTTTCTGTGCGTAGTCCGGGTCCAGCGCGTGCTCGGCGTCGATGAACGCGGCGATACCGCCGTTGCGCTGCGCGTTGGCAACTGCGTGCAGTGCAACGGTGGTCTTACCCGAGGACTCCGGGCCGTAGATCTCGACGACTCGGCCACGCGGCAGTCCACCGATACCGAGCGCTACGTCCAGGGCGATCGACCCGGTGGGAATGACGGCGATCGGCTGACGAACCTCGTCACCGAGCCGCATCACCGATCCCTTGCCGAAGTTCTTGTCGATCTGCGCTAGTGCGAGATCGAGCGCTTTGTCGCGATCGTATGCAGGCATCGTGATCTCCTTGTGTGGTCTGTATCCGTGTGGTCTGTATCGGTGCGGTCTGTCAGCGTGGTTCGTAGTTCAGCGTGTTGTCGGTAACCGTAGAGCCACCCACCGACACGTTCGATCCAGCCGCACTCGACGAGCCCAACCGAATGACACCCAGCATAGGCGAACACGTGTTCGATTGCGTCATCCGACACGCGGAAAGGCCGAGAATTGTCACCAGCGACTACGCGGCACGTCGAACTCCTTGCACAAAGCGCGCCAGACCTCACGCGGATCGACCCCGGCCTCTATCGCCTCGGCGCCGGTGAGCCCGTCGATTCCGGTGATGACGTGATCGACCAGGATCGAGTCACCCCGAATCTGGCCGAACTCCTCGACGAGCAGTTCACGGAATTCAGTCAATCGCACCGCACAACCGTACCGAAACCGTGTCAGGCGAGAGCAGCGCGGCACACCTCGACCGCATCGTCGACGTCGTGCGCGCCTGCCGCAGCGTCAGCAGCAGCGCGGGCGTAGGACGGGCCCTCCAACACTGCCCGCACGGCGGATCCGATCGACTCCGGGGTCGGCGGACGAACCACGATGGCGCTTCCCTGACGCTCGGCGCGGTTGGCCAGCTCCCATTGATCCCCGCCGCCCGGGACCGCGACCACCGGAACACCGTGGATCAGAGCCTTCGACAGGAGACCGTGCCCACTACCGCACACCACGACGTCGGCTGCGCGCAACAGCGCGTCCTGACGCCCGAGACCAGCTACGGCCCACGTCGGCAACGACGACGGAGGGTCGTCGAGTATCGACGCCACCACGCGAGTACCGCTGCCCTGCATTCCTTCCAACGTCATCTCGAGCATTCCCACCGCTCCGGTGAACGCCGTCGACGGCGCCACCATCACGACCGGACCGTCGCCGGGCGGAGGTTCGAGAACCTCGTTGGTCGGCTCCCAGTGCAAAGGGCCCACGACACGCGCCTCCGACGGCCAATCCGGCCTCGGGACTTCGAGAGCGGGGATCGTGGCGATCAGTCTGGCCTTCGGCCCCGGATCCTCCGCGGGAAGTCCGATACCGACCCGAGCCGCACTGCGCTGCGCTCGGCCTTGTGCGATCGACCGTCCGGTCGCGGCGCGCATCATCCGATCGCGAAGCCTACCGCGGAATCCGACGCCACACGCGAGACCACTTCCGATGGGCGGCAACCCTTTCGACGGCGAGTACAGCGGGTGAGGTGAGAGCTCCACCCAGGGAACACCGAGTTTCTCGGCCGCCATACCGCCTCCGGCAGTCAGTATGTCGGAGACGACGAGATCGGCCGATACAGACCGAAGATCCGGAAGAAACTCCGTCGCGACGAATGCGGCGCGCGAGTGAATTCGCTGGCCCGCGTCCATGTCGTCGTCCTCGGGCCGCGGAGCGAGACCCTCGAGCAACCGGGTGTCCACTCCGGCTGCCCGCGCACCGTCGATCCACCTGGAACCGGTGAACAACACCGGCTCGTCCCCCGCCTCGACGAACTTCAGGCACAGAGCTATCGCAGGAAAAGCATGGCCTGGGTCGGGGCCTGCCACTACCGCTACGCGCACGGGTTCAGCGTGCCACAGATGTTCACCGACGCGTGTGCAGGAACTTCTCGAGCGCTCGCTCCGCGGAGTCCACGGCTCGCGCCCGATCGACGTCCACCAGCCCGATCCTCGTGCGTCGGTCGAGGAGATCGCCCACGGACCGAGCACCCTCGTACTGCACCGAGAAGGCCAACTCCGCCTCACAGATGTCGATCCCCTCCGCTACCGGTGCCCACCCACCAGGCATCCGGTCCGCGAGCGCTCGAACGAGCATGGCGTCGGCACCGAACCGCCGGACCACGGACACCGGGGCGTCGATGGCATCGAGGGTCTGCTGCGTCGCGGCCCCCACGAGCGGAATCGATGCCGTGCGCGAAGGTCCGAGCGTCTCACCGAGAGCCGTCGCCACCACGTCGACGGCCTGCTCGGCCATCAACCGGTACGTCGTCAGCTTGCCGCCGACCACACCGACGGGTCCGGCACCGTCGTCGAGCACGGCGTGCCGACGGGACAGGTCGGCCGAAGCGCCGTCACCCGAGGCCAGCAGCGGACGCAGCCCGGCGAAGGATCCGATGACGTCGGCGCGCGTCGGCGACGGGTCGACGACGGTGCCGAGAACTGCGAGCAGGAAGTCCACCTCCGTGTCCGAGGCGACGGGGACATCCGGTACCGGGCCCGAGGTCGCCTCGTCGGTCAATCCGACGTACACGCGGCCGAGCGGCGCTGGAAGTGCGAACACGAAGCGGTTGCGCTCACCGGGTATCGGGATGGTGAGCGAACAGTTCAGCCCGCCGAACGTCGAATCGTCGAAGACCAGGTGCGTCCCGCGGCTGGGACGCAGGGTGATTCGGGAGTCGATCTCACCAGCCCACACCCCTGCGGAGTTGACGACGATCCGCGCCCTGATGCGAGTACTCTCTCCGGACTCGGTATCGGTGATCCGAGCCGACGTTCGGTCCACGTCGGATGCGCCGAGTCCGGTCAGGACGGAGGCCCCGTACGACGCGGCTGTACGCGCAACGGCCACGACGAGTCGGGCGTCGTCGACCAACTGCCCGTCCCAGGATCGTGCGCCGCCGCGCAGTCCGCGACGCCGAACAGTGGGCGCGGCGTCGACCACGCTGCCTGCTCCGATCAGATCTGCGCGTGGCAGCAACGCCGCGGGCGTCCCGGCGGCCGCTCTGAGTGCATCTCCTGCGGCCTGCCCAGCCCTGATCACGACGGCATCGACCCGAGAGACCGACTCGTGCAACGGAATGATCGTCGGGAGGCGCCGAACCAGATGCGGCGCTGTACGGGTCATCAGGATCCCGCGCTCCACCGCACTCTCGTGGGCGATCCCGACGTGGCCCGACGCTAGATACCGCAGGCCGCCGTGGACCAGTTTGGAACTCCACCGGCTCGTCCCGAACGCCAGATCGTGCTTCTCGACGAGAGCAACGCTCAGCCCGCGCGACGCCGCGTCGAGCGCAACGCCTGCACCGGTGACGCCGCCACCCACGACCAGAACATCGACAACGTCACCGTCCCAGAGCTTTTCGAAATCGCGTTCACGTCGAGCGCCGTTCAGCGCCGAACTGCTGGAAGGGGCCGAACTGCCGGAGGGTCTCACGGACCAGCCGGGCTGAGGTACGCGTCGACGGCGTAGGAGACTTCCGCGATCAACTCGTCACCGGGAATGCGCTGCGCGACCATGTTCGCCGATTGAACTGCGGACTGGACCATGAGAAGAACGACGGTCGCCAGATGAATCGTGTTTCCTGGGCGGATCGACGAGTCCCGTTGCCCTGCAGCCACGACGGGTGCGAGCGCGTCGATGATCAGCGACTGACTGGTGCCGAGCCGGTGGAGGATGTAGGTGGACAGGATGTCCGAGTCGGACTCGATGATCTTGACGAACAGCGGATGTGAACGCACCTTGTCCGCCACATCGCGTGCGGCGGAGGACACCTGTGGTCGGACAGGAGCGTCGAGATCGAACGACGGCATGACCGAACCGATCTCACGCGTCAGCAACGACGACACGACGGCCCGTGTGTCCGCCCAGCGCCGGTAAACCGTCGGCCGGCTGACCCCGGCACGTCGAGCGATCTCGGCGAGAGTGGTGCGCCGGACACCGTGTTCGAGGATGCAGGAACGCGCCGCGTCGAGCACCTGATCTTCGACGGAGGACGAATCCTTCACGGCAGACGAGCCTGCAACGGACTGGTCACTCACTGTCGGCACCTCGCTCGGTGGCCTCGAGAACTGAAAACCGAGACCGGGTTACAAATATGCAAGCTGTGTAACACTATAGATCATGCAGGAACATCCCCCGGTGGAGCTGCCCGGCGCGTCGCCCTCGACGATGGTCTGGGATGCGTGGGGAACCGCTGAGAACAAGCGCGTTCTGCCGTCCGAGGTTCGAGACCTGCTGCAGTCCGCGCTGGGCATCTCCCCCGCACCGGATCGGCCCGAGCGGGAGGTTGCTCCGGTGCGGCTGACTCGGTCGCGCCTGACCGACGACCGACGCCGCGGTTTCGAGGACATCGTCGGTGTCGCATACATTTCCACCGACGACGATGTTCGACTTCGGTATCTCGGCGGCAAGAGCACGACCGATCTGCTCGCCCGGCGCCGCGGCGGGGTGCAGCACGCCCCGGACGCAGTCCTCTTCCCCGCGGATACACAGCAGGTGGAATCCCTCCTCCGGTACTGCAGCGACTTCGCGATCGCCGTCGTTCCGTTCGGCGGTGGCACCAGCGTCGTCGGCGGAGTCGACCCGGTCCGCGAATGGTTCGACACCGTGGTCACGGTCAGCACACGTCGACTCGACGCACTAACCCATCTCGACGTCGAATCTCGCACCGCAACGTTGCTGGCGGGAGTCACCGGCCCGGAAGCCGAGGAGATGCTCGGCCGTCACGGCCTGACCCTCGGTCATTTCCCGCAGTCGTTCGCCTTCGCCAGCATCGGAGGATTCGCCGCGACGCGGTCGTCGGGCCAGTCGTCCTCGGGATACGGTCGTTTCGACGACATGGTCGAGGCGATGACCGTCGTCACCCCCGTCGGCACGACCGTCTGCGGACGAGCGCCTGCGTCGGCGGCGGGACCGGACCTGCGGCAGATCTTCCTCGGTTCCGAGGGCACTCTGGGAATCGTGACGTCGGTGACCGTACGAGTGCGGCCGATCCCTCGGTACACCGAGTATCGGTGCTGGCATTTTCCGGACTTCGCCTCCGGTCTCGAGGCACTGCGGAAGCTGTCGGTGGCACCGGGCAGACCGACGGTCGTGAGGCTGTCCGACGAAGCCGAATCCGCCATCGACGCCGCGCTGGCGGGACGGGCCGGGCAGGACGCAGAGCAGGGCGGGTGCACCGCCGTGGCGACGTTCGACTGCCCCGACGGCACAGCCGCCGCGATCGACGCTGCCGCGGCCGCAGACGTGGTGGTGATCGCCGCCGGCGGACGTGTGACGGACCCCGAGGGTGCCAGGCGATGGGAAGCGAAACGTTTCGATTCGCCCTATCTGCGTGACGCGCTGCTCGACGCGGGCGCTCTGGCCGAGACTCTCGAGACAGCGACGAGCTGGTCGAATCTGAGCGCGGTTCGCGCCCGGGTCACCACCGCTCTCGTCGAGGCGCTCACCGGGCTCGGCACTCCTCCGATCGTGATGTGTCATGTGTCGCACGTGTACGCCACCGGTGCGTCGCTGTACGTCACGGTGGTCTGCGCGGCAGCACCCGATGCGACGGCTCAGTGGACTACGGCGAAGCGTGCAGCGACGGCAGCCATCGTCGACAGTGGAGCGACCGTCACACACCATCACGCCGTGGGCCGCGACCACCGATCATGGATGCCCGACGAGATCGGACCTGTCGGGTCTGCTGTCCTTCGAGCAGTGAAGGTCGCCGTCGATCCCGCGGGAATTCTGAATCCTGGCAAACTGATTCCGTGACTGTCACGGTTCTGACGAACCCCACTGCAGGCCGTGGGCGCGGAGTCCGCGTGTCCACCGCCGTCGTTGCACGATTACGCGAGCGAGGCGTCGACGTCGTCACCATCGAGGGCAGAACTCCGGGCGAAGCACTCGATCAGGCCAAAAGAGCGGTCCGCACCGGGACCGACTGTCTCGTGGCCGTCGGGGGCGACGGACTGGTCAACCTCGCTCTGCAAGCAGTCGCCACGACCACGACCCCGCTGGCTGTCGCCCCTGCCGGGACGGGCAACGACTTCGCTCGCCTCGTCGCAGTCCCGCTGGACGACCCGGTGGCGGCGGCGGACATCGTCATCGACGATCGACGCCGATCGCTCGACCTCGGGCGGGTGGGCAACAGATGGTTCGCGACCGTCCTGTCGAGCGGATTCGACAGTCTGGTCACCGAACGCGCCAACGGGATGAAGTGGCCGTCCGGCCCGTCGAAGTACAACATCGCAATGCTGTTGGAATTGAGCCGGTTTCGGACCATCAGGTACTCGGTCGAGCTCGACGGACACTCGTCGGACATCGATGCGACGCTGGTGACGGTCGGTAACGGCCCGTCCTACGGGGGCGGTATGGCGATCTGTCCCGGCGCCGTCGCCGACGACGGACTGTTCGACGTGACCATCGTCAGAGCCTCCAGCCGCAGTCGGTTGGTCCGCCTCTCCCCCACGTTGTACAAGGGCACGCACGTCGACCTTCCCGATGTCGAGACCCACCGCGCGGCCCGGGTCCGCCTCAGCGCTCCCGGGATGGTCGCGTACGCCGACGGGGAGAGGTTCACTCCGTTGCCGGTGCAGATCGACTCGATCCCCGGAGCCGTCACCGCCCTCGTGGGAACTACAGCTTGGTCAGATCGCGCTGATCGCCCGCGGTGATCGCCTTGACCAACCAGTAGATGCCGAACACGATTGCCGCTGCCACCGCCACCCAGAACAAGCCCTTGATCACCGTGCCGAGAACGGCGAACGCGAGCCAGACCAGGACGATGATGCCGAGAACTTTCCAGAACATGTGATTCCCTTTCCTTGGTGTGCTTCCGATCCTGGCATGCCGTGGACGCGAAAACACCACTCCAGCAGGGAGTTCAGGGAAAGATGGGGGAATACCCTTAAGTCTCGGAACGCGCACCCGAGGGCGCGGAAGCCTCAGGAGTGCCGGCCTCTGATCGCTGCCAGTTCTACGAGCGCGCTGGCCCACCCCTCGAGACGATCGGTGGCAGACAACAACTCGGCTTTGCGTAGTTCCACCGCACTGCCGGGCAGGCCGCCCGGGCTCGTCAGACGTGCGGCTGCGGCGACGAGGTCCTCGAATTGGTCGACGCCCTTGTCCAACTCGACTGCGGCCGACGAAATGGTGGGCGACAGGTGCGAGGCAGCTCGGGCGCTTCCCTCCGCCGCACGTTCCAACGACGAGATGTCCGCAGCCATGTCGCGCAGCGTACGGGCGGCGGCGTCGGCGACGTCCGTGATGTCGGATACCTCTGCCGAGTCGACGAACTCGGACCGAGTGAGGATCCCCACCAGCTCGTACAAGCTGTTCTGAGCGCCCACGAGCCTGCGCACGGGTTCGTAGGACGCGGACGACTTGGGCGGCAGCGTCGCTCTGCCAGGACGCGCTGCTGGAAGGGGCTGCGCGCGTAGACGCCGGTAACGACCGAACGCCAACACCGCCGGGACGGCGAGGACGGCCGCGCCACCTCCGCCGGCGAGCAATGTCCACTCGGGAGCCGAGGCAACGGCCAGACCCGCGGTCGACGCGGCGGACACACCGGACGCGCTACCCAACCACGTGCCCCGTCGACGAGCTCGCTTGATCCGTCGGAGATGTTTCTGCCGGGGATCGTTCCATCGACCGACCGCGTCGACGGCGGACTCGACGGACCGTCGAGCCGTGTCGGTGGCTGCACGCACCATCGACACGGACTCGGACACGGGCATGGCCGACCACTTTCGTGACCGGCCATGCTGTTCGTTCGTCACGAGCTACTGGTTCTGTGCCGGGGGCTCGGGGGTGGCGTTCGGAGCCTTCTGGATCGACGGCTTGGGCGCCGCTGCGGAATTGCCGGAAGGAAGGGAATCCCCCGCCATGGATGCGCGGATCTGCTCCAGACGGCTGTGCCCGGCCATCTGCACCGACGCCTGCTGGACCTCCATCATCCGACCGGACACGGAGTTCTGTGCAAGCTCGGCGGAACCGAGTGCATCTGCGTAGCGACGCTCGATCTTGTCGCGGACCGCATCGAGGCTGGGGGTGTTGCCCGGCGCCGACAGCGTGCTGTCCATGGAGCGCAGCGATTCGCTGACCTTCTCCTGCATCTTGGCCTGTTCGAGCTGGCTGAGAAGCTTGGTGCGCTCGGCGACCTTGGCTTGCAGCGCCATCGCGTTCTGCTCGACGGCCTTCTTGGCCTGCGACGCTGCCTGCAGCGACTGATCGTGCAGGACCTTGAGGTCCTCGACGCCCTGCTCGGCCGTGACGAGCTGTGCGGCGAACGCTTCGGCGGCGTTGGTGTACTGCGTTGCCTTGTCCACGTCACCGGCTGCCGCGGCCTGATCTGCCAACGTGACAGCCTGACGGGCGTTCGCGTTCAGCTTCTCGACCTCGTCGAGCTGACGGCTCAGCTTCATCTCCAGCTGACGCTGGTTGCCGATCACCGAAGCAGCCTGCTGGGACAGCGCCTGGTGCTGCCGCTGCGCGTCCTCGATGGCCTGCTGAATCTGAACCTTGGGGTCGGCCTTCTCGTCGATCTTGGAATTGAAGAGGGCCATCATGTACTTCCAGGCCTTGACGAAAGGATTAGCCATGGGTTGATCCTGCCTCCATATCGAGCGCCGGGTTCGCGCATAGGGGGTCAGCTGAGGTGTACAGCGACCGTCGAAGAACTGCCAGTGACACGAGAATACTGGTCTGGTCGGTTTGTCGTGAGTGTCGATTCCACCCTAGCGGTACCAAGCCTCATGTCTGCCGATCAGGCAGCGGCAAGAGCACGCGCGGGCGCAGGAATAACAACGCGAGTGTCGTCGGCAATCCGAGGCGACGCGGCGTCCACGCCTGCTGCCGCATCCACCCCCACGGCAGCATCCGCATCGGCGGCACGGGCTGCAAGCGTCGATTCCGACAGCGACTCGCTGACGTCGCTCATGACGTCGGCGAGGGGGACGGCCAACGCGTCGCAGATCGCGTTGAGCAGTTCACTCGACGCTTCCTTGCGGCCGCGTTCGACCTCGGAGAGGTAACCGAGGCTCACCCGTGCGGTGTTGGAGACCTCGCGCAGGGTCCGGCTTTGCGCAACGCGAGTGCGCCGCAGACTGTCGCCGAGTGCTTCACGCAATAGCAGCGCCATCTCGCTCCTCCTCGTTCTTCGTCATCTGTGGTTCTTCGTCATCTGTGATTCTTGTTCATCTGTACGTACGGGGCGTTCATCTTCAGCTACAACGAAGGACCGTGCTCGATTGGTTCCCGACCCTATACGGCCGTGTTCTCGATTACCCGTCGAAGCACCGACGACACACCTTTTCGGACCGTTTCGAGCGAGGGCTTCGTCAGCCCGGCTCAGGGGGTCGGTCACGAGGTGACGCCTCGCCTGAGCCTGATTGCCTGGACGATGTAATCGAGGCCCGTGTACACGGTGAGCACGACGGCGGCGCCCATCAGTGTCACCGACACGAAGCGCACGTCATCCGGGAGAGGGAACAGATAGAACCCGATCGCGAAGCTCTGCACGAGGGTCTTGATCTTGCCTCCCCGCCCCGCCGGTATCACGCCGTGACGGATCACGATGAACCGGACGAGCGTGATCCCGATTTCGCGGGCCGCGATCACGATGGTCACCCACCAGGGCAGGTCTCCCAGAATCGAGAGGCCGACGAGGGCCGCGCCGATGAGGGCCTTGTCCGCGATGGGATCAGCCATCTTGCCGAAATCGGTCACCAGTCCGTACTTGCGCGCCAGCTGGCCGTCGATTCGATCGGTGATGGCAGCCACGGCGAACACGACGGTTGCCGCGATTCGCCACGTCGTGTCGTGACCGTCGCCGGCGAACAGCACGACGAGGAACACGGGGACGAGCGCGATGCGGAGAACAGTGAGGACGTTGGCGATGTTGAGGATCGGGACGACCTCGGTACTGCCGGTCGCAGAATTGCCGTGCGGCAACTGCGGCGTCGGTGGTACGCGTTCGGTCATGCCGTACCGATCCGTCGAAGTGCGTGCTGTCGAAGTGCGTGCTGTCGGAGTACGTGTCGGCACAGGTGTCCCGGTAGTGCGACGGCGAGTTCGGAGACGGACACACCAGAAGAATATCTGCTCACCTGTTGGCTACTGTTCACCACATGACTTCTGCGCCGAACCGGGCGAGTCGAGACGATCTCGACACCTCCTCGGACCCAGCCTCGAACACCGCACAGTCTTCCCACGGAGGCGACGATCTGGTGATTCGACGAGCACGGACGTCCGACATCCCGGAGGTCAAACGACTGATCGACATCTACGCGGGCAAGATTCTCCTCGAGAAGAACCTGGTGACCCTGTACGAGGCGGTCCAGGAATTCTGGGTCGCGGAACGCGCGGGCACGGTCATCGGCTGCGGCGCGTTGCACGTGTTGTGGGCCGATCTCGGCGAAGTACGCACAGTCGCGGTCGACCCGTCGGCCAAGGGACACGGTGCGGGCCACCTGATCGTCGACAAGCTCGTGCAGGTCGCCCGCGAACTGTCGTTGCAGCGTCTGTTCGTCCTGACCTTCGAGATCGACTTCTTCGCCCGGCACGGGTTCGTCGAGATCGACGGCACGCCGGTCACCGCGGAGGTGTACGCCGAGATGTGCAGGTCCTACGACACCGGTGTCGCGGAGTTCCTCGACCTCAGCTATGTGAAGCCCAACACACTGGGCAACACCAGGATGCTGCTGTCTCTCTGACAGGATTTCATCGTCCCGCAGTTCGAAGACGAAGGAATCTCACATGGCACTGTTCGCCGTCCACTACACCTATTCGCCCAGCACCACCGACGGCCGCGACACCCACCGCGCGACGCATCGTGCGTGGCTCGCCGATCTGCTCGAGCAGAACGTGCTGGTGTCGTCCGGTCCGTACGTCGACGGTAGCGGCGCGCTCATCATCGTGGAGGGAACCGACACCGCGTCGGTGGCCACGCTGTTCGAGCAGGATCCGTTCGCCGTGGAGAACCTCGTGGAGACGTCCACGATCGTCGAGTGGAAGCCGGTCATGGGCGCCCTGTCCTGACACTGCGTCAGGACCCGCACGCTCCGCGTGCTCGGCACCCGGTGACGCGCCGTCAGTCCTCTGCCGGTGCGTCGTCCGGGTCGCCGCCCCTGATCGACCACAGCAAGCCGTCGAGCTCGTCGGGCTTGATCAACACCTCGCGGGCCTTGGAGCCTTCGCTCGGCCCGACGACGCCACGATTCTCCATGAGGTCCATCAACCGTCCCGCTTTGGCGAATCCGACGCGGAGCTTGCGCTGCAGCATCGATGTCGACCCGAACTGGCTGGTGACCACCAGCTCGACTGCCTGCAGCAACACGTCGAGATCGTCGCCGATATCCGGGTCGACGTCCTTCTTGTCCGACGCCTTGGCCGCGGTGACCGTCTCGTTGTACTCGGGCTCCGCCTGGTTCTTGGCGAAGTCGACGACGGCCGAGATCTCCTCGTCGGTGATGAACGCTCCCTGCAGCCGGGTCGGCTTGCCGGCACCCATGGGCAGGAACAACGCGTCGCCCATGCCGATGAGCTTTTCCGCACCCGCCTGATCGAGGATGACCCGCGAGTCGGTCAACGACGACGTCGCGAACGCCAGACGTGACGGCACGTTGGTCTTGATCAGACCCGTCACGACGTCCACCGACGGCCTCTGCGTGGCCAGCACCAGGTGGATGCCGGCAGCACGCGCCTTCTGGGTGATGCGGACGATCGCGTCCTCCACATCGCGGGGCGCCGTCATCATCAGGTCGGCCAGTTCGTCGACGATCGCGAGGATGTACGGGTACGGGCGGTACACCCGCTCGCTTCCCAGCGGTGCGGTGATCTCGCCCGAACGCACCTTCTTGTTGAAGTCGTCGACGTGGCGCACCTTGTTGACCTGCATGTCCTGGTAGCGCTGTTCCATTTCCTCGACCAACCACGCCAAGGCTGCCGCGGCCTTCTTGGGTTGCGTGATGATCGGGGTGATGAGGTGCGGAATGCCCTCGTACGGCGTCAACTCGACCATCTTCGGGTCGATCAGAATCATCCGAACCTCGTCGGGCGTGGCTCGCGCCAGCAACGACACGAGCATCGAGTTCACGAAGCTCGACTTACCGGAACCCGTCGAACCCGCGACCAACAGGTGCGGCATCTTCGCCAGGTTCGCGCTGACGAAATCGCCTTCGATGTCCTTGCCGAGGCCGATCACCAGAGGATGGTGGTCCTTGCGGGTCGACGGAGCGGTGAGCACGTCGGCGAGTCGCACCATCTCGCGGTCGGAGTTGGGCACCTCGATACCGACGGCGGACTTGCCGGGGATCGGGGCGAGCAGTCGGACGTTGTCCGTCGCGACTGCGTACGCGATGTTGCGGTGAAGGGCCGTGATCTTCTCGACCTTGACGCCCGGTCCCAGCTCGACTTCGTAGCGCGTCACCGTCGGACCGCGAGTGAATCCGGTGACGGCTGCGTCGATCTTGAACTGTTCGAGGACCTCGGAGATGGCCTCGATCATCGCGTCGTTCGCTTGACTGCGGGTCTTCGGCGGATCGCCGTCGATCAGCAGTGACAGCGACGGCAGCGTGTAATCGCCGTCGACGACGCGGTCGACGACGATCTTGTCCTCGTCCGCGGCGGGCTTCGGCTCGGCCGCCTTGACGACGGGCTTGGGCCGGGGCCGCGGTGGCGTCGGCGCCGTCGGTGGCTCGAGCGGAAGTTCGGGTTCCGACGCGACCGGTTCGATCACCTCGGTCGGCAGTTGCTCTGCGGCGGGCTTGCGGGCGCGGGATTTCTTGACCGGGATGTACTCCTCGGTCGGGTAGTTGCCGTAGGGGTCTCCACCGAGATGCCCGGCAGCGTTGTCCACGGGGTAGCCGTCGGCGTCGAAGGCCGCCGCGTCGTAGTCCCCGTATCGACCGTCGCCGTAGTCGTTGTCGCCGAACTCCGAACCGTAGTCGGCCGGGTCGTAGTCGCCGTACTCGTCACCGCGGCTGTCGGTCCCGAACAGCGACCGGAGGCGATCCGGAACGTCCCGCACGGTTGTCCCGGTCAGAAGCAGCACGCCGAACAGACCGGCCAACAGCAGCAATGGCACGGCCAGCCACACGGTCAGACCGTCGGCGATCGGTCCACCTGCGACGTACCCGACGAATCCTGCCCCCGACGCGCGACCCTCGGCGTCCGTCGGCGACCCCGCCGCCATGTGCCAGAGACCGAGGATCGGGAGAACCAGCAGGATCGAGCCCAGGACCAGTCGCGGCCGGATGTCCGGATTCGGTTCGGTCCGCATGAGCAGTACGGCCACGCCGACACCGAGAACCGGCACGATGTATCCGGCGTCACCGACGATCGCTCGGACAGCTATCTCGATCCACTCGCCTACCGGGCCGCCGGCCGAGAACCAGACTGCCGCGGCAACGACGACGCTGACGGCGATCAAGCCGAGAGCAAGTCCGTCACGGCGATGACCGTGCTCGATGTCCTTGGCCTTGCTGACCGTACGGGTGGTGGCCCCTACCCCCCGGGCAGCCATCGACCACCCGGACGACATGCCGCGCCCGACGGCGGACATCACTCCAGCCGACTTCTTCTTGGGCGGCCGCCTCGATCCCGATCCGCGCGGCGGCGCATTCCGTGGCGCTGCGTTTCTCGGCGCCGCCTTGCGGGGCGCTGTCGGCTTTTTCGGCGTGGTCACCGTGCGTGCGGTTCGCCCTCCGGACGGCTTGCGTGATCCCCCCGAAGCACGCGATGTCGACGAACCTCCGGCGCTGCCGGCGTTCGAACTCCGTGTGCTGGTCTTTCCTGCCATGGCCCCTAGGTTAGTCGCAAGGGCCCCTTCGAAACCATCCGCAACACGAGTAACAGCCCGTCAGAAACTTCGATCCAAGCCTTCGACGGCCTCGACGGACGACGCGTTTCCGGTCCTGTCGAGGTGAACCTCGCTTCGCCCGAACGCGTGAAGCAGCAGCTCCGACGGCCGACCCACCAGCACGACCTGTTCTCCCCCGCCTCGTTTCACCGTGACCGAGCGTCCGTCGAGGGTCTCGAGCACCACGCCTACCGGCGACCGCCGATACGCGAGGCGTCCCACGACCGTCGCGAGCCTCCACAGACGATTCTGGAGATCGGCGGACAGCAACCTGGGCGACCATCCGGACTGGGCGCGCCGGACATCCTCGTGGTGAACGAACATCTCACCGACGTTGACCAGGGGGTCCAGGATCTTGAACGGCGACCACACCGGTGGCCCGGCCGCGATCTCCGCCACGAGTTCGGAGAACGGCCGGCGTGCCACCTCGTTCTGAACCTTCTGCGTGTAGTAGTCGAACAGCGGCAGGAGTATCCCGGGCGCCGCATCCAACCTCCGCTCGCGGACGACGAGATGGGCCGCGAGATCCCGCGTCGTCCAGTCGCCGCACAGCGTCGGCGCGGACTCACCCGCTGCCGTCAAACTCAGTACCAGTTCTGCGCGTTCGTGCTGTGCAAGGGTCACATCGATCCACCGTACGTGCCCGCTGCCCTGCGCGGCCGTCACGGACCGTAATCTCGGATCGGTGCCGATCTCCGAAATTCTCGTCATTCTCGTTGCCGGCTTCGGCGCAGGTGCCATCAACGCCGTGGTGGGATCGGGGACGCTGATCACGTTTCCGACTCTGGTCGCTTTCGGTTACCCGCCCGTCGTGGCCACGATGTCGAACGCAATCGGGCTGGTCGCAGGGAGCGTATCGGGTACCTGGGGCTATCGACGGGAGCTCGCGGGTCAGTGGTCGCGGCTGCGATGGCAGATGCCTGCGTCGTTCTTCGGTGCGCTCGGTGGCGCGTGGCTGCTGCTTCACCTGCCCCCGTCGGTGTTCAGCGCTGTCGTTCCGGTTCTGCTGATCGGCGCACTCGTCCTGGTGGTGGCGCAGCCGAGCATCCAGGGGTGGGCCAGACGGCGTTCCGAGGCGGCGGGAGTCGCGGTGGACCACGTCAGCCGAACGAAGCTGACCCTGCTCACCATCGGGACGTTCGTGGTGGGAATCTACGGCGGCTACTTCACCGCAGCGCAGGGCATCCTCCTGATCGGCGTCATGGGAGTCCTTCTACCGGACTCGATGCAGCGCATGAATGCCGCCAAGAACTTGCTGTCGCTCATCGTGAACGTCGTCGCCGCGGTCACCTACACCATCGTGGCGTTCGACGACATCAGTTGGGCCGCGGCAGGATTGATTGCAGCTGGATCTCTCGTGGGCGGATCCGTCGGCGCACGCTACGGCCGGAAGTTGTCCCCGTGGGCGCTGCGGATCACCATCGTCGTGATCGGCCTCATCGGCCTGTGGCGGTTGCTGGCCTGACGCGTCCACGCGTCAGACCAGCAAGCGCCGGTGCAGATCGTACGAAGTGTCGTACGACGCTACTTCTGGCCGACCGCCATGACGGTCGGGACGATCATCGGCTTGCGACGGTACTTGTCGGCAACCCACCGACCGACCACGCGGCGAACTGCCTGCGCGATGCGGTGGGTGTCGGTGACCCCGTCGGACGCCAGTCTCTGCAGTTCCGCTTCGACGAGCTGAGCCGCTTCCTTGAGCGCAGCCGGATCGTCGGAGAAGCCGCGACCGGACACCTCGGGAGTCGTGATGGCACGGCCGGTCGTCGAATCGACGGCCACGGTGATGGCGATGAATCCACCCTCACCGAGCACGAGGCGGTCGGACAGGGTCGAATCGCCGACGTCTCCGACGGACAGGCCGTCGACGTAAACGTGACCGACGGGCACCTGACCGACGATGCGGGCCAGTCCGTCGACCATGTCGACGACGACGCCGTCCTCGGCCAGAACGACACGGTCCTCGGCGACACCGGTGGCTTTGGCGAGTGCAGCGTTGGCGCGCAGGTGTCGCCATTCGCCGTGCACGGGCATCGCGTTGGTGGGGCGCACCGCGTTGTAGAGGTAGAGCAGCTCACCCGCGGATGCATGGCCCGAAACGTGGACCTTGGCGTTCTGCTGGGTCACGACGGTCGCGCCGCGCTTGGCGAGGCCGTTGACGACCGCGAAGACGGAGTTTTCGTTGCCGGGAATCAGCGACGACGCGAGAACCACCAGATCATTGGCCTTGACGTTGATCTGACGGTGCTCACCACGGGCCATGCGCGACAATGCCGACAGTGGCTCGCCCTGTGAACCGGTGGAGATCAGCACCAGGCGATCGTCGGGGAGCGTCGCTGCGGTGTCGATGTTCACCTCCAGGCCGTCGGGCACCCGCAGGTAGCCGAGATCCTGGGCGATCTGCATGTTCCGCACCATCGACCGACCGACGAATGCGACGCGACGGTTGTATCGCTCGGCGACGTCGATGACCTGCTGGATGCGGTGCACGTGGCTCGCGAACGACGCGACGATGACTCGCTGCTTGGCCTTGCCGATGACGGTGTCGAGTACGCCACCGATCTCACGCTCGGGCGTGACGAATCCAGGCACCTCGGCGTTCGTGGAGTCCACGAGGAACAGATCGACGCCCTCGTCGCCCAGCCTGGAGAAACCTGCGAGGTCGGTGAGTCGGCCGTCGAGCGGCAGCTGGTCGAGCTTGATGTCGCCGGTGTGCAGCGCGAGACCGGCGTCGGTGCGGATCGCGATGGCGAGCGCGTCGGGAATCGAGTGGTTGACGGCGAAGTACTCGCATTCGAAGGGCCCGTGCTTGGTCTTCTGGCCTTCGATGACCTCGACGAGGTTCGGGCGCAGGCGGTGCTCGCGACATTTGGCTGCGACCAGGGCCAACGTGAACTTGGAGCCGATGACGGGCAGGTCGGGCCGCAACCGGAGCAGGAACGGGACCGCGCCGATGTGGTCTTCGTGGCCGTGGGTGAGGACGACGGCTTCGACGTCGGCCATTCGGTTCTCGATGTGCCGGAAGTCGGGCAGGATCAGGTCGACCCCTGGCTGCTGGTCCTCGGGGAACAGGACGCCGCAGTCGATGATCAGGAGTTTGCCCTGATGCTCGAACACGGTCATGTTGCGACCGATCTCACCGATTCCGCCGAGGGCGACGATGCGGAGGCCCTTGAACGGGGCCTTCGGCGGCGTCCCGAGGCGGTCGGTCGGATCGACCTCACGGCGGGTGTCCGGGCGCTGTGTGCGCGCGGAATTCTGCACCACAGGTTTTCCTGCGGATTTGGCAGGCTGCGCCGGCCGTTCCGCAGGGGGGCCCGCGCTTCGGGTTGCGCGGCCTCGTGAACGTGCTGGTCTACTCATACAAGGACTCCTGCTGCCCGCAGATCTGCTGCGAGCAATTCGATTTGGTCGATGCTCGGTGGCACCTGGGGAAGTCTGGGATCACCGACGTCGAGTCCGATGAGGCGCAGCCCGGCCTTGGATGCGGTGACGCCACCGAGGCGCGCTACCGATCGAATGACGGGGATGAGGCTTGCGTTGATGGCGCGGGCGCGGGCGACGTCGCCGACCATGAACGCGGAGTGCAGTTCCCGCAGGCGTGCGGGAACGAGATGTCCGATGACGCTGACGAATCCGGTGGCACCGACGGACAGCCACGGCAGATTGAGCGGGTCGTCGCCCGAGTAGAACTGCAAGCCGGTGGTCGCGATGAGCTCCGCGCCCGCGTTCAGGTCGCCCTTGGCGTCCTTCACCGCGATGATTCTCGGGTGCTCGGACAGGCGACGCAACGTGTCCGTCTCGATGGGTACGACCGACCGGGGTGGAATGTCGTACAGCATGACGGGCAGGTCGGTCGCGTCGGCGACCGCGGTGAAATGGGCGTACAGCCCGGCCTGAGGCGGGCGCGAGTAGTACGGCGTCACGACGAGCAGGCCGTGCGCACCTGCGCGCGCGGCATCGCGAGCCAGTTGGACGCTGTGCGCCGTGTCGTTGCTTCCGGCACCGGCGATGATCCGTGCACGATGGCCCACCGCGGCGATGACGGCCCGCATCAGTTCGAGCTTCTCGTTCTCGGTGGTGGTCGGCGACTCTCCGGTCGTGCCGGCCAGAACCAAGCCGTCGTGGCCTTGCTCCACCAGGTGGTGTGCCAACCGGACTCCGGCGTCGACATCGAGCTTTCCGTCGGCCGTGAACGGCGTCACCATTGCGGTGAGCACCGTGCCGAACGCCGGTAGTCCTCGAGGAGCGGCATCACCGTATGTCATGGTCAGAAAGGCTACCCGGTACGCGGAGCCCTACCTGCCGGTGGGACGGGAGTTCACTTCCGTGGCGTGGCATCACACCTCGGTGACGAACGGACTGTGCGCTACTTCCGAGCCGTCGGGCAGCGTCGCGATCTCGTAGTCACCGAACACGTCGGGTGCGACGGTGGTCAGTTGCCGCAGGCATTCCACGGCGACACGGCGAATTTCGACGTCGGCGTGCTCGGATGCGCGCATCGCCACGAAGTGACGCCAGGCTCGGTAGTTACCGGTGACGACGACCTTGGTCTCGGTGGCGTTGGGAAGTACCGAACGCGCGGCCTGCCGAGCCTGCTTACCACGTAGAGCGGCGCCGGTCACGCCGTCCAACTTCTGTTCGAGTGCGCCGAGAAGCTCGACGTACGCTGCCCGGCTCTGTTCCGTCGCCTCCAGGAAAAGCGCTTCCAGCTCCGGATCACCGTTGATGGCCGGAGGCACGATCACCTTGGCCTCACGCTCGGGTACGAATCTCTGCGAGAGCTGGGAGTAGGAGAAGTGCCTGTGACGGATCAGCTCGTGGGTACACGAGCGCGAGATCCCGGTGATGTAGAAGCTCACCGACGCGTGTTCGAGAACGGAGAGGTGTCCGACGTCGAGCAGGTGCCGGAGGTAGGACGCGTTGGTCGCGGTCCGAGGATTGGGTTTGGACCAGCTCTGGTAGCACGCCCGGCCCGCGAACTCGGCAAGCGCTTGGCCGCCGTCGGCGTCGGTCTCCCACGGAATGTCCTCCGGTGGCACGAAATCGGTCTTCGCGACCAACTGCACCTTCAGTGACACCGTCTTCGACACGTCGGTTTTCCTTTGCTCGAGCTGCACCGATACACCCGAACACTATCGATGCGTCACACTGACGCCTTGCATGACGCCGTTTCTGACGCCACAATGGCGTCATGGAACTCGACACGTACACCTCGTCCCTTCGAGCCGATCTACTCGCCGCGGCAGCGCTCGGCGACGAACACACCAGGAAGACCGCCGAGGCACTCGGATCCGCGGCGCAGGCGTCGGCCAGGCTCATGCTGCTGCAAGCGCTGTCCGACTTCGCCGACGAGGTCACCGCACAGCTGAACGGCCCGACGGTGCATGTGCGCATCGCCGGGACGCAGGCGGTAGCCGATGTCACCGTGGCACCCGACACCGGCACGCCGGACGATCGCGCCGCCGCCGAGGACTATCCGACGATGGACGACGTCACCGGCGAGATGCGCCGGGTGACGCTGCGGGTGGTCGAGCAGGTGAAGGAACGCGCGGAGGAAGCCGCATCGATGAACGGCGTGTCGCTCAACTCGTGGCTTTCGCAGGCAGTTCAGGGAGCGCTGCGTGATCAGATGCGCAAGGACCGCCCCTTCTGATTCACGGTCGTTCGCGCCACGCCCGTTCGAAGGGCAGCCGCCAGGCGTTGGGTGCAATCAGCTGGTGGATTGCGTTGGGCCCCCATGATCCCGGTGTGTACTGACGAACCGGGGGCGGATCCGCGAGCAGCGGCGCGGACACCTCCCACAGTCGTTCGATCCCTTCGGCCGTGGTGAACAGCGTGTGATCGCCGTGCATGGCGTCCAGTATCAGCCGCTCGTAGGCTTCGAGTACGTCGCCGACGCGCTCGGTCTCGCCGATCGCGAACTGCATGCTCAGCTTGTCCAGACGCATGCCGGGGCCTGGGCGTTTGCCGTAGAACGACAAAGACACTTTCGAGGCGTCGGCCAGGTCGAACGTGAGGTGGTCGGGGCCGTGGGCGCCGACGCCGGACCCGGCAGGGAACATACTTTTCGGTGGCTCGCGGAACGCGATCGAGATGATGCGCTGGCCTTCCGCCATGCGTTTGCCCGTCCGTAGGTAGAACGGCACTCCGGCCCAACGCCAGTTGTCGATCTCGCACTGCAGCGCGACGAAGGTGTCGGTGTCGGAATCCGGCGACACTCCGGGTTCGGTCAGGTAACCCGCGTACTGTCCGCGAACCACCTTGCGGGGATCGAGCAGCTTCATCGACCGGAACACCTTGTTCTTCTCTTCACCGATCGCGCGTGGTTCGAGGGCCGTCGGAGGTTCCATCGCCATGAACGCAAGGACCTGGAACAGGTGCGTGACCACCATGTCCTTGAAGGCGCCCGTCGACTCGTAGAAGTTCGCGCGTCCGTCGAGCGCCAGCTTCTCCGGGATGTCGATCTGGATGTGGTCGATGAAATTACGATTCCAGATAGGTTCGAACAAGCCGTTCGCAAATCTGAACGCCAGAATGTTCTGTGCCGGTTCCTTTCCCAGGAAGTGATCGATCCGGAAGATCTGGTCCTCGTCGAACGTCTCGTGCACGGTGGCGTTCAGTTCGATGGCACTGGCCAGGTCGGTACCGAAGGGTTTCTCCATGATGATGCGAGACCCCTTGACCAATCCTGCCGCGCCGAGCATCTCGACGACGGCCAGCGCGGCCTTCGGTGGCACGGACAGGTAGTGCAGCTTCCGAGTCCCCGGTCCGAGTTCCATCTCGGCGCGGGCGACGGCCTCGGCGAGCGCCGCCGGCCCCGCCTTCTGGGATACGTAACTGAGTTTTCCGGCGAATTGCCGCCACTGCTCGTCCGACACTTTCCGGCTGGAGAACTCGTCGATCGCTTCGAGCGCCATCTGCCGGAACTCGTCGCTGGACATCTCCTCGAGCGAGGTCCCGACGACGCGGATGCGCGGGGCGAGATCGGACAGCGCCAGGTGCATCATTCCGGACAGCAGCTTGCGTTTGGACAGATCACCGGTGGCACCGAAGAGCACCACGACCTGCGGAGGGAGTTCACTCTTGGGCGCGGTGGCCGACGTCGTCACAGTGAAGATAGTGGCACCGATACTCCCATCTCGCAGGCCGAGGCGCTGATCCTCGTCTCAGAGCGCGCGGGAGAGTGCACCCACGAGGTCCCCGCGTTCACCGACCACCACCGATTCGAGTTCGAGCCATTCGGCCATCTCCCGCAAGTGCGGAACGAGTCGATCGGCGATGGGTCCGGGATCGCGGTCCCCTTCGACGAACGCTCCGAGGACCTGCAGTTGCGACGCCGCACGGTCGCCCTTCAGGTCGACCCTGGCCACGAGGTCCCCGTCCATCAGGAACGGGAACACGTAATACCCGTGCACTCGCTTGTGCTGGGGTGTGTAGATCTCGATGCGGTAGTGGAAATCGAAGATCCGCTCGACGCGGGGACGAAAGAAGATCATCGGGTCGAACGGGCACAGTAGCGCCGATCCTGTTGCCGCTCTGGGGGTTCTGGCATCGGCGTGGAGGTATGCCGTCGCTCCCCAGCCCCGGACCGCGACAGGTTCCAGTGTGCCGTCCTCGACGAGATCGACAATGGCGGCCTTCGTCTGCTTCTGAGACAAGCGATAGTAGTCACGGAGATCGGGCTCCGTTCCGATTCCGAGCGCCGACGCCGACTGTGCGACCAACTGCCGTACGGCGTCGGGTTCCGACACCACCTGCGCTGCAACATGTTCGGGTACGACACGCTCGACCAGGTCATATCGCCGGACGAATCCGCTGCGGGTGGCGACCGACACCACACCCGCAGCGAACAGTTGCTCGACGACCACTTTCACGTCACTGCGGTCCCACCACGGGCCTTTTCGACCGGGACGCGGAGAGTCGAGGACTCGCTCGATGTCCCCGGCGCTCGACGGCCCCGCATCTCTCAAGACATCCAGGATGTCCTGCGACAGAGACGGATTACGCTCCAGAACGGTGTGTGCACCACCCCAACGCCCGTGCGCGTACAGCTCGGTGCGCCAGCGAAACAGTGGCCAGTCCTCGACCGGCACCAGGGCAGCCTCGTGCGCCCAGTACTCGACGAGCCTGCGCGGCGTGCGCGCGGTGTCGGTCCACGCTGCGGCGTCGAGCACCGATCGGTCGTACTTTCCGACCCGACTGAACAGTGGCGCGTAGTGGGCACGAACGAGCACGGACACCGAATCGATCTGCAGTAACCGATTTCGTTCGATGACCTTGTGCACCGCCCTCGACGACGCGCCCCGCTCCGTCACACGATGAGGGGACGCCAGACCTTGAGCCGCCAGGGCCGTACGCTTCGCCATCGCGGCACTCATCTCGCGCATGGCCCCACCCTGCCACGAAGGTCCGACAGATCGATCAGCTCTGCCAGCCGTGCGTCCGGGCGAGGTCCTCCATCGTCGACACGAGCTGCGACAGGCCTGGTTCCTCGATCGGAAAGTGCCCGCACCCGTCGAGGTACACCAGAGTCGTGTCGGCGGCGATGCGCTCGAGGAATCGAACGCTGATCTCCGGCGGAGTCCACCGATCCTCGGCGGGATGGACCAGCGTCACCCGGGGACCGCGGTACGTCTGCGGCGGCGTGTGCTCGAACGAGAAGAAGCTGCTCAGAAAGCCGAGGGGTACCGACACTCCCCCGCCCAACGGATCGGATGCGCACAGCGCCGACAACTCCGGATCGGCGCTCATGTTGTCGATGTCGATCAACCATCGGATCGGTAGACTCGTACGGCGGGACAGCCGAGCGCCGAGCTTCAGCAGCGCCGGTGACGGTCCGCCGAGGAAACCGAACCGCGCTGCCGCCGAACGCGCCTGTGGGTCGGACGGATCGAGCAGACACGTCGCGACGACATCGGCGACCTCGCCGGTACGCGCGGCGACCTCGTAGGCCAGCATGCCGCCCATGCTGGCGCCGAACAGCACCAGCGGCCTCGGATCTCGCCGTCGTTCCGCCAGGACGAGATCGCACATCATGTCGATCCAGTCCTCGTACGTGACGCTTCCCGGATCCGGGACTGCGGTGCGGCCGTACAACGGCATGTCGGGAAACAACACTTCCGCGCCCCGGGTTGCTGCCAGCGCCGCGAACGGCCACAGCGCACCGGAATGTCCGCCCGCGCCGTGGACGGCGAGCACCTTCAGCGCCGCGTGCGCATCGCCGGCACGGACGATGTGAACGTCGGAGTCGCGCCACTGCCATCTCGTCGAGACCGGCTGTTCGTTCGGCCGATACTTCTCGGGCAGGAACCTCGCATATCGGTCACCGGTCACGCGTGCCAGACTAGGCGAAAGACCCAGTCAGTTCATCAGAGTCGCGGCCACGGTTGCGCCGAGTTCGTAACACTTCTCCCGCGCAGTTCTGTCCACCGAGGTGATCCGGAGCGGTTGGGCGACCTTGTCCAGACTCCATCCGGTCGCGATCTTCTCGACAGCGGAAGTGGCACCGGCCGTGTCGTTGTTGCCGTGGACCCACAGCCCGTAGGGCCGACCGGCAACTGCGTCCAGGCACGGGTAGTAGGTGGTGTCGAAGAAGTGTTTGAGCGCCCCCGACATGTATCCCAGATTCGCCGGTGTTCCGAAGAGGAATCCGTCGGCTGCGAGAACATCCGGCACTGTTGCTGCCAACGCGGGCACGACCCGGGTGGTGACATTCTCGATGGCGGGGTCGGCTGCACCGGCGAGGACGGCCTCGAGCAGCTCCCGCGTCGGCGGCGACGGCGTGTGGTGCACGACGAGGAGGGTTGCCATCAGTTCGGGGTCGCCGTCATGACGAGGATTCCTGGCGCTCGAGCGCGACAGCTCGCTTCATGGTCTCGCGCGCCCGACCTCGGTCCCCCGCGTAGTCGTACGCCCTCGCCAGTCGGTAGGAGTTACGCCAGTTGTCCGGGTCCTTTTCCCATTCGGCCTTGATCGTCTGGAACAGCTCGTCCGCTGCCTCCCGGGAGATCCTGCCCGAGGGCATGCGCGGCAGGTCCGTCACGTCCAGTTCGAGGCCCTCGTCGTCGACGCGTTGCGCCAGGTGCTGATGGTCGAATCCGGCTTTGAGGGTTGCCCCGACGATCCAGACGCCGATGATCGGGAGGAGGAGCACTCCGATGCCGAGCCCGATGTTGACCGGTCCGCCCGTCTGGACGAGGGAGATTCCGCGGGTTCCGAGAAGGTAGAAGTAGAACCCGAGAATCAACACCATCACGCCGATGGTCAGCAGGACTTTCGTCGCTTTGTTCATGGTCTTACAGATCGAGGAAGAAATCGAGTCCGACGGTCAGCCCCGGCCGTCCGGCGATCTCGCGGACCCCCAGCAGGACGCCCGGCGCGAACGACGTGCGATCGAGCGAGTCGTGACGGATCGTCAGTGTCTCGCCGAGGGTGCCGAGCAGAACTTCCTGATGCGCGACCAGACCGGCGAGCCTGATCGAGTGGACGCGAACTCCGTCCACCTCGGCGCCGCGGGCACCGTCGAACTCCACCGTGGTGGCATCGGGGCTCTTCGGGGTCCCTGCCTTCGCGCGTGCTTTTGCGATGAGTTCCGCAGTGCGATAGGCGGTTCCCGAGGGCGCATCGGCCTTGTTCGGGTGGTGCAGCTCGATGACCTCGACCGAGTCGAAGAAGCGTGCGGCCTGCTCCGCGAAGCGCATGGTAAGGACTGCTCCGATGGCGAAGTTGGGGGCGATCAGCACACCGGTCCGAGGCGAGGACCCCAGCCACCCCGTCACCGACGCGAGCCGTTCCTCGTCGAACCCGGTGGTTCCGACGACGGCGTGGATTCCGTTCTCCACGAGGAACTGCAGGTTGGGCATGACGACGTCGGGATGAGTGAAGTCGACGACCACCTGGGTGGCCGAGTCGACGAACAGCGAGAGCGGGTCACCGGCGTCGACGGTCTCGACCAGGTCGAGGTCCGACGCAGCCTCGACAGCGGCGCAGATCGCCTGGCCCACCTTGCCGCGGGCACCCAGTACGCCGACTCGGATAGGTGCTTCTGAACTCACGTCTGCTCCACTCTCTTCTCACCGACACGATTGGTCGTGTGAAGCCTACTGACGACCTGCGAACGCAGACCACTCAGCTGCCGAAGAGATTCTTGGCTTTGAGGATCAGCTCGTAGAGCCCGTAAACGAACGGCACGGTCACCCACAGCCAGGCCACGATCATGACGGTGTGCTGACGTGTCGAGTTCATGCGTCGACCTCCGGTTCGTGGTACTTCGAGTTCACGGGCTTGATCAGTTCGTTCGCGACGAATCCGATGGCGAGCAGGGCGATCATCACGTAGAACGCCGGTAGGTAGCGGCCGACCTGACCGTCCTCTCCGGCGTCGGCGATGGCGTTGACGATCAGCGGACCGAGGACACCTGCGACCGACCACGCCGTCAGCAACCGACCGTGGATGGCGCCGACCTGGTAGGTGCCGAACATGTCTTTCAGATACGCGGGCATCGTCGCGAATCCCGCGCCGTAGAAGGACAGAATGAGCAGCGCCGAGACGAGAAACAGGACCTTGTTGGAGTTGGTGAACAGTGCGATGTAGAGATACAGCAGCGCGCCGACGCCGAGGTAGAGGCGGTAGATGTTCTTGCGGCCGACCAGGTCGGACACGGACGACCACACGAACCGTCCGATCATGTTGGTCAGCGACAGGAAGGCCACGAAACCGGCTGCAGCAGCCGCAAGTGATTCCGGGGAGGTGGCGTCGGGAAAGAAGTCCTGGTAGATCCCCGACGCGCGCTCCAGAATGCCGATTCCCGCGGTCACGTTGAAACACAGCACGATCCACAGCAGCCAGAACTGAGGCGTTTTGACCGCGTTCGCCGCCGACACGTTGTGAGTCGCGACCAACGGAGACGACGCCGAGGGGTTCCAGCCTGCGGGTTTCCAGTCGTCGGCCGGCACTCTGATCAGGACGACCCCCAGCGCCATGAACACGGCGTAGCCGACGGCCAGCACCAGGAACGTCTGTGCGATCGACGCGTCGGTGAAACCACCGAAGCCCGAAAGCAACTGGGTGGTCAACGGTGACGCGATGAGGGCACCGCCACCGAAGCCCATGATCGCGATACCCGTCGCCATCCCTGGCCGGTCCGGGAACCATTTGATCAGCGTCGAGACCGGCGAGATGTACCCGATGCCGAGTCCGATGCCGCCGACGAACCCGTACCCGAAGATCACCAGCCAGAACTGGTCGAGGCTCATTCCCAAGGCGGACAGCAACAGTCCGCTCACGAAGAAGATCAGGGACACGGTCATCGCCCAGCGGGGCCCGTTCTTCTCCACCCTGGTGCCGAAAACGGCTGCGGACAGACCGAGCATGACGATGGCGAGCTGGAACGGTATGGCCGTGACCGTGCCGCTGAGATCCATGGCGGTGGGTGCGGAGATGGCGTTCTTGAAGACGCTCCACGCGTATGCGGATCCGATCGCCAGATGGATCGACAGTGCTGCGGGTGGGATGAGCCATCGGCTCCATTCCGGGGTGGCAACGATGCGTGATCGTTCGAGTATCGCGAGAGTCATCGAGATCCCTTGTTCGGTGGCAACTAGTACAACTTTCCACTGACTTGGGTGAGTCAAACATCACACCCCGGGGGCCGATCACACCGGGTCCGACCGACGGCGCTAGCGTCCTGAAGGTGAGTGACGAAACCGGTGCCGTTCTCCGAGCGGATCACGTCGACCTGGTTCGAAACGGTCGCTTCCTGCTGCGCGACGCGTCCGTCAGCATCGCCGAAGGCGAGCACTGGGTATTGCTCGGCGCGAACGGCGCAGGTAAAAGCACGTTGTTGAGCCTTCTCGGGGCGTTCGTTCATCCCACGCACGGCACCGTGCACGTCCTCGGGCATCGGCTGGGTCGGGTGGACATGCGCGAACTCCGCACGCACATAGGCCACGTCGACCCGCGTCTGAACATGGAACCGTCACTGACACTGATACAGGCCGTGCTCACCGGGCTGACGAACACTCCGGATCTGATCCCCCGATGGTCGCCGTCGGACGGCGAGATGTCGCGCGCGCAAGGCCTGATCGAGTCCCTCGGCGTCGAGAACCGATCCTCGTCACCGTGGTACACGCTCTCTCAAGGCGAGCGGGGACGCGCACTCATCGCACGCGCACTACTGGCCGACCCCGCGCTGTTACTGCTCGACGAACCCGCCACCGGACTCGACCTCGCTGCACGCGAACAGCTTCTGACCGCGGTCGACAGTTTGCGACGCCAACACCCCTCGCTCGCAAGCATTCTGGTGACGCACCATCTGGAGGAGATCCCGACGTCGACGACGCATGCCGTCCTCATCCGGGACGGTCGGATCACGGCGAGCGGGGCCGTCGACGAGGTGATCACCACAGCCAACATCAGCGCGTGCTTCGATCACCCCATCGAGATCGACCGTCGAAGCGGCCGGTGGGTGGCAACCGCCGTTCAGAACGTGATCACCTGACGGATGGCTTTGCCGTCGGCCAACTCGTCCATTCCGCGATTGACGTCGGCCAGCCCGATCCGTGAGCTGATGAGCTTCTCCACCGGAAGCCGTCCCTCGCGCCACATCTGGGCGTAGAGCGGGATGTCCCGCGACGGCACCGCCGAGCCCAGGTAACTGCCGATGATCGTGCGTGCTTCGGCGACGAGACCCAACGGGGAGATCGACGACCGGGCGTCGGGCGCGGGTAGTCCGACGGTGACCGTCGTACCGCCCGGAGCCGTCGCCGCTACCGCGGCTTCGAATGCACGCGCGTTGCCGGCCGCCTCGATCACGATGTCGGCCTTGACGCCGCGTTCTTCTCGCTCTGCGGGCGAGAACGTCTGTGTTGCACCGAGTTCACGGGCAACGGCCAGTTTGTCCGGCACACCGTCGACGCCGATCACCTCACCTGCCCCCACCGACACGGCGGTCAGGATCGAGGCCATTCCGACGCCGCCGAGCCCGATCACCATCACCGATTGCCCCGGCCGCGGTCGGCCGGCGTTGAGCACCGCCCCTCCTCCGGTGAGTACCGCGCAGCCGAGCACTGCCGCGACATCGGCCGGGATGTCGTCGTCGACAGCGACGACGGACTTGCGACTGACAACGGCGTGGGTCGCGAAGCCGGAGACGCCGAGGTGGTGTTTCACCTCCGACCCGGCTCGGTCCAACCTGGCTCCACCGCCCAGCAGGGTGCCGGCGTTGTTGGCGGCACTGCCCGGGATGCAGGGCATCTGGCCGTCGGTCAGACATCCTGCGCAATCTCCGCATCGCGGCAGAAACGTCATGACCACTCGGGTCCCGACGGGCAGATCGTCGACACCGTCCCCGACGGTCTCGACTCGGCCCGCGGCCTCGTGGCCGAGCAGCATCGGTACCGGGCGAACTCGGTTGCCGTCGACGACGGACAGGTCCGAGTGGCAGAGCCCGGCTGCTTCGATCCGCACGAGCACTTCCCCCGGACCCGGTGGAGCCAGATCCAGCTCGGAGATGGAGATGGGCTTCGACTCGGCGAATGGCCGTGGTCGTCCGATTTCCTCGAGAACTGCGCCGCGGATCTTCATTCCCACACTCTAGGTGAGCGGAAATGCGCGCCCTGCCCTACTCGAGTACTCACAGGGGAAGGCGGGGCCGCAGCAGGTGCGCGACCAATCCGGTCCAGCCGGTCTGGTGGGACGCTCCGAGCCCCTCCCCGGTGTCGCCGTCGAAATACTCGTTGAACGTCGGGTGCACACTCCACAGAGGGTCGTCACTGGACTCGATGCGATCCCCGTCGGCCGGTCGTTTCCCGTCGACGGGCCGGAACAGAGCAGCCAGACCGTTGTCGATGAGATCCGCGGCGTCGGTCAGGGTGCAGTGGTTCCCCGACCCGGTGGGAATCTCGATGGTGAAGGAGTCGCCGTAGTGCCGTCCGTACGCCCGCAACTTGTCGGCCAGCAGGACGTTGACCGGGAACCAGATGGGCCCGCGCCAGTTCGAGTTGCCGCCGAACATCCCGGTGCGGGACTCCCCCGGCTCGTACTCGATCGACAGGCTCCGGCCGTCGATCTCGTACGTGACTCCGTCGCGGTAGGAAGCAGACAGTGAACGTATGCCGAACCGCGACAGGAACTCCTCGGAATCGAACATTCTGGCCAGCACACGCTTGAGACGCTCCGGTTCGACGAGCGAGAGCAGCACCCGTACTTCGTCTCCGTCCTTGCGTGCGAGCAGAGGACTGATCATCTCCGGCCTGCGTCGCTGCACCCACCGGAGCCGCGCCGTCAGGTCCGGGCACTCGTCCTCCACCCACGACGGAATCTCCGTCGCCCCCAGGATCGGCAAAAGGCCCACCATCGATCTCACGCGCAGCGGGACAGCGTCACCCTCGGGCGGAACGAGGACGTCGTAGAAGAATCCGTCTTCCTCGTGCCACAGCGAAATATGCTGCGATCCGAACGATTTCACAGCTTTCGCAATCGACAGGAAGTGCGCGAAGAACTTGGTCGCCACGTCGTCCCAGGCACTGTCGTGCCGCGCGAGCTCCAACGCGATCTTGAACATCTGCTGGCAGTAGAACGCCATCCAACTGGTGGCATCGGATTGCTCGAGCCGGAACCCCGGCGGAAGAGGTGCGGATCGATTGAACAACCCGATGTTGTCCATCCCGAGAAACCCGCCCTCGAAGATGTTCGATCCCTCGGAGTCCTTGCGGTTGACCCACCAGGCGAAGTTCAGCAGCAACTTGGTGAACACGCGAACCAGGAACTCACGGTCCCGGTAACCGTCGATCCGATAGACGTGCCACGCTGCCCATGCATGTACCGGCGGGTTGACGTCACCGAACTCCCATTCGTAGGCGGGCAGTTGGCCGTTGGGATGCATGGACCACTCGCGGCACATGAGCACGAGTTGTTCCTTCGCGAAATCCGGGTCGACGTGCGCGAGCGGAATCGTGTGGAACGCAAGGTCCCACGCGGCGAACCACGGATACTCCCACTCGTCGGGCATCGAGATGACGTCGGCGAGAGCAAGGTGACGCCAATGAGTGTTGCGACCACCGGGACCCCGACGCGATTCCGGTGCAGGCTCGCCCACCCGGTCGCCTTCGAGCCATTGTTCGACGTCGTAGCGGTAGAGCTGCTTGGTCCACAGCAGGCCCGCGTAGGCGCGTCTCGCCACGTGCCGATCCTGCTCGTCGAGTTCGGGTCCGATGACGGTGGAGTAGAACTCGTCCGCCTCGGCACGTCGGTCCGCCACGACGGCGTCGAATCCGCGTCCGAATGTCTGCTCGTCGGGAATCCTCGTCGAGAGTCGGAGCTTGACCTCCACCGTCGCACCGGATGCGATGTCGTCGAACGAGAACCAGAACGCCGACTTCGTGCCGGACTTCTCCGGGTTGACCGCCTCCACGTCACCACCGACGACACGTCGGCCGATTCCGTCCTTGCTGAACGCGGAGCGGTTCTCCTGACCCCACAGTTCGGCCGCGTTGGTTTCGTTGTCGCAGAACAGGACTTCGGGGTGGCCCTCGGCGCTCAGATAGTACTTGCCGAGGAATCCGTGCTCGGCCTCGACGGCAGTCACCCCACCGACCTGCAGTTCCGGCGCTTCGACGACTCGGAGCATCCCGGCCCTGTCGTCGCGGCCCCACGCCCAGGTGTTGCGTAGCCACAGATGGGGAAGCAAGTCGACCGACGCCGCGTCCGGTCCGTGATTGGTGATCGAGATGACGATGCACATGTCGTCCGGCGACGCCTTGGCGTAGGTCACCTGGACGTCGAAAAAGCGGTTGCCGTCCAGAATTCCGGTGTCGGACAGTTCGTATTCGCGTTCGTCTCGCCCGCGTGCCGCGTTCTCCTCACGCAACTGCCGGTACGGATATTCCGCGTGCGGGTAACGGTAGAGCCACTGCATCCAACTATGGGTCGGAGTGCCGTCGACGACCCACCAGTACTCCTTGGCGTCCTCGCCGTGGTTCCCCTCGCCGTTGGTCAGCCCGAACAGCCGCTCCTTGAGAATCGGGTCCTTGCGGTTCCACAATGCGAAGGCGAAGTTGAGAAAGCCGAAGCGGTCGCTGATTCCGCCCAATCCGTCCTCGCCCCAGCGGTAGGCCCGGGCGTGCGCCTGGTCGAAGGGGAACGACTGCCACGCATCGCCGTCGGCCGAGTAATCCTCGCGCACCGTCCCCCACTGTCGTCCCGCCAGGTAGGGACCCCACTGGCGCCACGGGCCCGACACACCGGGCGATTCGGCAAGGCGTGAGTGTTCGGCGGTCGAAGGTGTGTCAGCGTCGTCGGTCACACGCCCAGTCTGCTATCTCGACGTCACGGACGCACGCCGACGTTGCTCGCGAGATATCCCACACGTCGCTGAACCGCTGCGATCTCGCGGACGCCGTCTCCGAGCACACTGCGTTCGATCGCGGAGAGCTCTCCCATGACGAGTACGTCTCCCGGCGCAAGGCCTGCTTCGAGCTGTTCGATCTGATGTCCCAGCCGCAGGCGCTGCAACAGAGTGAACACCTCGGTCAGAATGTCGACGTCGCGATCGGCCAGAAACCCGTTTCCCGACGCCGCCGCCAGTCTCGCCGGGGTGGACGCGGAGGCCAGCCCGACGGACAGGCCGCCCCACCGCGCAAGATTGACGATCGGCGTGATCGCGTGTGCCTTGAGATCGAACGTGCCGCCTCGTCGCGCCAGTACGTCACGCAGCGATCGAAGCCGGGCACGCCCGGCCAGTGCGTCGCGCAGTTGAAGTCGAAGCGCGTCGGGATGATCCGCGGCCATCGTGCGGTACACGTCGGGCACCGTGTGCAGTTCGGGATTTCCCCACACCACTCGCCCGTCGACGAGTAGAGACGACATGATCAGGCCCGAATCCAACGACGGATTGCCCCGGTCACCGAAGGGGTTGCTCAGCCAGTGTCCCGCCGCGGATTGCCATTGGGTCGCCGATCTCGCAAACCTCGGCGAGCTCGCCACTGCACCGTTCGAGTCGGCCGGTAGACCGCATGCGGCAAGGGTCAGATGCACTCGCGCAGCGAGGTCCATCAGCGCGGTGTCCCGGGTTCGCCCTCCGCCCGACGGATCGGGCAGTAGATCGGACCAGGACATGGCGCTGTCCACGTCCGAGGACGGCATCGCTTCCCGACGTGCGACGCTGCCGAGCGTCAACCATGCGACGTCGGACCGCGGAACTTCGGGGTCTGTTCCCCGCTCGAGCTCGAGCGCGCGTCGGACGACGCTGTCCAGGACGACCGAGAGGATGGCGCTCACCGCAGTCGGTTCCGTCCCACCACGGAACAGGTCGATCGCGAGACCGGGAATTCTCCGAGCAGCGTCGATCAGCTCGCCCGTGGTCGTGGCAAGCGCAACCGATCGTCGCAGCACGAAGCTCCGCCGGGTCGACGCCGCATGCAGTTCGGAGTCCTCGATGACGCCGATCATCTCGCCTCGCCCCGACAGCACCGGCATGTGCCGCAGACCTCGATCCAGCATGTCCACCAGCACGGTGGCAGCTAATCGGTCGGCGGTGACGGTCTCGGCAGGTGCGGTCATGACGGCGCAGATCGGTGTGTCGACGCCGATGTCGGCGGCGACGACTCGGATGCGGAGATCGCGGTCGGTGAAGATCCCGTAGCGGCCACGGCCCAGCTGCACCAGTACGCACGATGCCCCGCGTTCGGTCATGGCCCGCACTGCGTCGCGAACCGTTGTGTCCGCATCGACGACGATCGCTGGACCGGACACCAGGTCGCCGACGGTTCTGCGTGTGGTTCGGTCGGTCGGACCAGCCACAGCCGCATTGGCGGTGGTCACCGCCTCGGCAAGGAACGCCAGGCCCGCGGGTTCGGAGAACAGCGGGCGCATGAGCGTCCCGGGCAGCTGGACGACGACGCTCGGTTCCGTCGTACGAGCGACGAAGCCGAACGTCGATCCGGTCAACATGGCCGAGAACCCGAACACACCGCCGACGTCGACCGTGTCGACGGGAACGGCCGTGAGCGCCGTGTCGTCCGGCTGCAGAATGACGACCCGACCGCGTCGGACCACCCACACCGAATCGACGTCGCGCATGTCGACGTCGAGAATGATTGCCCCGGTGGGGTACTCGACGCTCCGGGCCTCGGCGCTCAGCGCGCCCAATTCTCCGGGCGTCGCGGTCCGGAACGGAGGGTAGCGGGCGAGGAAGTCAGCTGTGTCGTCCACGGATCAGGTCCGCGCATTTCTCTGCCATGGTCATGACGGTGATGTTCGGGTTGACCGAGGGCAACTTGGGCATCGCCGATGCATCCACCACACGCAGGTTGCGTACGCCCTTGACCCTCAATTCCGGGTCGAGCACCGCCGTGACGTCTGCGGCGGACCCCATCCGTGCGGTGCCCGCCGGGTGATAGACGGTGTTGTGTGTCTTGTGCACGTACTCGAGCAGGTCGTCGTCGGTCACGGCGTCGGGTCCTGGAGCGAGTTCACGTTCGATCCAGGACGACAGCGGCCCTCGCGCGGCGATCTTCCTCGCCAGCTTCAGGCCGGCGAGCATGACTGCGTCGTCGTGTCCGTCCGGGTCGGTGAAGTATCGGGGGTCCACTTTCGCGCGGTCCCGGAAGTCACGGCTCCGTAGGCGTACCGTGCCCCGCGACCGGCCCTGAGTCACGTTGGGAGTCAGACAGAATCCGTTGTCGGTCGTCGGGTATCCCCAGCGGAGGGTGTTCATGTCGAACGGCACGCTGCCGTAGTGCATCATGACGTCGGGGTAGTCGAGGTTCGGTTCGGTCGCGGCGAAGATACCGATTTCCCACCACTGCGAGGACGTCGTCACCATGGGCCGTGACGCTTCCCAGAAGACGAGGCCTTCGACGTGGTCGTCGAGATTTTCACCGACACCGGGCGAGTCGACTCGCACATCGATTCCCATGGAGCGCAGATGATCCGCGGGTCCGATGCCGGACAACATGAGCAGTTTCGGTGTGTCGATCGCGCCTGCTGTGACAATGACTTCGCGGCGCGCGGTGATCGTGTCGTACCCCGTCAGATCAGGTCGTTGGCAGCGGATCCCGGTTGCGGTGAGTGCGTCGTCGATCAGAATCTCGCTGATCCAGCTGTGAGTCCGAACCTCGAGATTGGGGCGTGAGTCCAGAATCGGATGCAGATACGCGTGTGAGGTGGACATGCGCGTGCCGTCCTCGCCTGCGTTGATCTGAAACCACCCGGCACCGTCGATGACGGTGTCACCGCGGTTGAACTGCACGGTGGGCAGACCGACCTCGGCAGCGGACTCCAGAACCGCTGTCCCGCAGGGATCCACGGGAGAAATGTCGCGGATGCGCACGGGCCCGTCGTGACCGCGTCCGGTGTCGTTGTTCTCCACTCGCGCCACCAACGGCAGCACGTCCTTCGCTCCCCACCCCGTTGCGCCCGCGGCTTCCCAGTCGTCCAGCGTCTGCGCGGGCGGGTGAAATGCGATGCAGGAGTTGTGCGACGAACACCCTCCGAGCACTTTCGCCCGGGCATGGCGCATGAAACTGTTGCCCCGCTCCTGTGGTTCGACGGGGTAGTCCCAGTCGTAACCGGAATCCAACAGGTGCATCCACTGCGACAGGTCGAGAATGCTGTCGTCGCCCACATCGGACGGACCAGCCTCGACGAGGCACACGGTCACGGACGGATCCTCGCTCAGTCTCGCTGCGAGAACACACCCTGCGGTACCGCCTCCTGCGATGACGTAATCGAATGCCGCGTCCGTCACGACGGACTCCTCTCCTCACCGGTGGATGCATGTGACTTCAACGTACCGATGTGGCGACGACCCGTCGTTCCGTACCAGGCCAGACCCAGCACCAGAATCACACCGATGTAGACGAACGCACCCCACGTGTTGTACCAGGGACTGCCGTACACCGCGACGCGCGGCCACGCCAGATTCAAGGCCATGCCTGCTCCCCATACGACGGCGACCAGATTGACGATCAGGCCGGCTCTGCCCATCGTGAAGTAGCCGCCGGGTTTCAGGTCCTTCGGTGGCCATTCTCCTTTGAACCGCTTGACGAGCAGCGGACCGGTCACCATCAGATACGCGAGGTAGATCATGATGATCGCGATCGACGTCAGCACCGTGAAGATCTGCGGCTGACCGACGTTGACGACGAGGATCGCGATGGCCAGCACGCCGATCGTCACGGCAGGCACGACCGGAGTCTGGGTCTTCGGATTGACCTTGGCCAGGCTCTCGCCGAACGGCAATGCGTTGTCGCGCGCCATCGCGAACGTCAGACGGATCGCTGCGGTGTGGACGGCCAGTGAGCAGACGACGACGGCGACGACGATGCAGATCAGGAAGACCGTGCCGAGGGGACCCCACATCACCGATTCGACTATCGACTGAAGACTTCCCTCGGGGCTGCCGAGCGAGGGATCCTCCAGGTCGGGGGCTGCCATCACCGCGAACACGAGAATCGCCCCGCCGATGACGAACGACGCGAGAATGGCGCGCAGAATCGCCTTCGGTGCCGTCCGTCTGGGCTCGACGGTTTCCTCGCCGAGCGACGACGCGGTGTCGAATCCGTACATGACGTAGCCGGACGCAAGAGATGCGACGAGGAACGCGGCAAGGAAGCCGCCGCTCTCACCTGCTCCGTATCCGTTGGTGGAGAAGAAGACCTCGGGGCCTCGTGTGATGTTGGCCGCGAGAATGACGGCGATCAGCACTGCGGCAATCAACTCGATGAACACACCGGCACTGTTGATCATTGCCATCAACTTGACACCCAGCGCGTTGATGGTCGTGGTGATCGCAATCATGATTGCGCCCAACAGGACTGCGTTGGTCGCGAAATCGTTGTCTCCGCTGCCGTCGCCGATGATCTGGAAACCGGTCCAGATTCGCGGAAGATTCAATTGCAACGCGAGAACCACGGCCGACAGCGTGACGATCGACGCCGTCAGCATCAACCAGCCCGCAGACCACCCCACGATGCGCCGCCCCAGAAGCTTGGCCCAGTTGTAGACCGATCCCGCGACCGGATATTTGGCGGCGAGCTCCATGAAACACAGTGCGACGCAGAGTTGCCCGACGAACACTGCAGGCCACGACCACAGGTAGGCGGGCCCGGCCGTACCGAACCCGAAGTAGAACAGCTGGAACGTGCCGGTCAGAATCGATATGTAGCTCACACCTGCGGCGAAGCTGGCGAACTTTCCCAGACTTCGATCGAGCGATTCCTTGTAACCGAAATCGTCCATGCCGCTGTCGGAATCGACTGTCATACTCGTACTGCCTTTCGTCCGGCAGAACTCGTGGAATCTCAGGGGGTGCTGAACCACCCGGCCGCCGTGGGCGAGGTGTTGTGCCAGATATGCTTGGCTTCTTGATATTCGGACAATCCGGACGGGCCCAGTTCTCGACCGTTTCCGGATCGTTTGAATCCGCCCCATTCGGCCGCAGCAGTGTAGATGCCGAAGTCGTTGAGCCACACCGTTCCGTGCCGCAATCCGCGCACCATACGTTCGCCCCGCGCACTGTCCGACGTTCGGACACCCGCCGCGAGACCGTAGTTCGTGTCGTTGCCGAGACGCAACGCGTCCTCCTCGGTCGTGAAACGCTCAACAGTGAGTATGGGCCCGAACGTCTCGTCCTGCACGATTTTCATCGAGCGATCGCATCTGTCGAACACCGTGGGCAGAAAGAAGCTGCCGGCAGCAAGGCGCGGATCCTCGGGCCGTCTGCCGCCGACGACGAGCTCGGCACCTTCGGAAATCCCCAGTTCGACGAAGCCCTCGATCTTCTTCAGCTGCGCCTCCGACACGAGCGGTCCGGTCTCGGAGTTCTCGTCCAGGCCCGATCCCATCGTGATGTGGCCCGCGCGTTCGGCGAGTGCAGCGACGAATCGGTCCGCTACCGACTCCTCGATGATCAGCCGGGTCCCGGCAGAACACACCTGCCCCGAGTGCAGGAACACCCCGGTCAACACATGATCCACGGAGTTCGCGAACGCGTCGTCGTCGACGAGTGCATCGGCGAACACGATGTGCGGGTTCTTTCCGCCCAGCTCGACGGCAACCTTGGTCACGTTCGCGGCCGCCGCCGCCAGGATCGTTCGGCCCGTCGCCAGTCCCCCGGTGAACGAGATGAAGTCGACGTCCGGATCGGTCGTCAACGCCTCACCGAGTACGGCCCCGCTTCCCTGCACGAGGTTGACCACACCCGCAGGCACCCCTGCCTCTTCGACCAGTTTGGCGAACGCGATGGTGCTGAGCGGGGTCACTTCGCTGGGCTTGAGCACCATCGTGCACCCGGCCGCCAGCGCCGGTGCGATCTTCCAGGAGATCTGCAGAAGCGGATAGTTCCACGGCGCGATCATGACGCACACACCGATCGGCTCGTGCACGACGCGGCTGAGAATTTCGGGCCGTCCGACGTCGACGAGCCGGTCGCTGTGCACCGCCGCGAGTTCCGCGTAGTACCGGAACACCGATGTCACGTCGTCGATGTCGATTCGGCTCTCGGCCAACGTTTTACCGGTGTCGACGGTTTCCAGGTGCGCGAGTTGCTCCTTGTCCCGTTGCAGGAGATCCGCGATCGTACTCAGCAGCGCTGCCCGCTCGGAGACAGCCGTTGCCGGCCAGGCGCCGTCGTCGAAGGTTCGACGCGCCGCCGTGACAGCGTCTCGCGCGTCCGCGGGCGTCGCTTCGTCGACGACGACGACAACGCTTCCGTTCGACGGATCGACGATCTCCCGGGTGCCCCCGTCGGACGACTCCGTCCATCGTCCGTCGATCCACAACGACGGGCGCAGATTCGCTGTATCGAGTGCTTCGTTTCCGGAGGTGGGCACGTCGGACTCCTTCTCGCTGACCGGATGACTCGTGATCAACCGTAAGCCCGCGAGGGGTCTTCGTGTGCCAGTGCCGTCAGGAGCAGGCTGCGAGCACCCGTGCGACGTCGACGTCGTCGAGTGCCGCGGGAGGATTACGGAGCAGAATTTCGCGCAGTCGGCCGACGAATGCCTGACGACTGACTCCGAACTCGTTCAACACGTCCTCGCTGGGCCCGTCGCCGTGCGGAAACTGGGCTGTCACATGATCGTGCATGGGCTTCCTCGCAGCTCGTCCGGGGTTCAGGGCTCCGGTGCGGTGCCGAGTCGGGGGTCTGCGGCACCGCGCTCCGGAGTTGCATGGTTAATCAGTCCAACGACTCGAACCGTTACACATCGATACTGAATGGAACGCAGGCATGCAGGTAGCGTGCACGTCATGGCCATCATTCACGCCGCAGAGTTGACGCCGAGCAAGCGCGACGCTCTCCGCGCCTGGCTACCGTCGCGTCCTTGGACGAGCAGCACGGATGTCGACATCCTCGGCGCGTACAGATTCGACGATCCCGCCGGTGCCGTCGGGATCGAGACATTCTTGATCTCGACCGGCGGCCGAGTACTGCAGGTCCCGCTCACGTACCGCGGCGCACCGTGGCCCGGGTCCGACGACGCCCTCGTGACGACGATGGAGCACTCGGTCCTCGGAACGAGATGGGCGTACGACGGTGTGGCCGATCCGGTGTACGTGACCGCGCTGGTAACTGCGATCCTGACCGGTGGAACCGAGGCCGCCCTGGTGTACGACTACGAGGAGTACGACTACGAGGCTCCGCCGGAGAAGCGGGCCGTCACCACCCGAGTCGTCGGCACCGGAACCCCGGGCACCCCGGTACCTGCCCTCGACTCGGTGTCGTCGATCGATTCCGACGACTCGACGACGATCACCGCCGGGGCGACGCGCATCGACCTCGTCCGTGCCGTCGACACCACTCGATCGACCGCAGCCGGCCCGTCCCTGACCGGCATCTGGCCCGGCCAGTCCGAGCCCGTCGTCCTGGCCTGGATCAGGCCGCACGAGGATTGACAGACGATTACGGACTCGTTGTCGGACAAAGGTTTACCTAATTCTGCCGAACCGTACCCACGGCGATGGTTCGGACGTAGCATCGCTCACGTGACCGCCTCGCTGCGCATCCTCGTCTACAGCAGCAATGCGCACACGCGCGCCGACGTCACCTCGTCCATCGGACGACGCCCCGATCCATCGCTTCCGGAAGTCGAATACCTCGAGGTCGCGAGCGAGCCCATGGTGGTGCATCACCTCGACGCAGGCGGTATAGACCTTGCGATCCTCGACGGAGAGGCAGCGCCGGCCGGCGGGATGGGTGTCGCCAAACAACTGAGGGACGAGATCGAACACTGCCCGCCGCTGGTCGTTCTCACCGGTCGCCCCGACGACAGGTGGCTGGCCGAGTGGTCCGGCGCCGATGCTGCGGTGTCGCAACCCCTCGACCCGTTCGTTCTGACGAGGGCAGTGACGGATTTACTGCGCACGTCGTCGAAATCTGTCGGTCACAACTGATTTCCTTCGCCGACTCGTGACGGCGCAAGATCAACTTTTCGACCGACACGCCGATCCGACTGGCCGAAAACCGAGACAAGTCGGGGCATCGCACCGGTAGGCTGTGTTTCAGCTCACAATTTCTGTTGGCTAAGGACCTCTTGGTCGGCAGAACTCCTCATTTGCTCACAAGGCAGGCACGGAGAGGCGACACAGGTTGAACGAGTACATCCCCATTCTGGTCCTGGGCGCTGTCGCAGTCGCCTTCGCCCTCGTGTCCGTCGTCATCGCAGCAGTTGTCGGGCCCAAGCGCTACAACCGCGCCAAATTGGATGCCTACGAATGCGGAATCGAGCCGACCGCGCAGCCGATGGGAGCTGGCCGATACCCCGTCAAGTTCTACTTGACGGCCATGCTGTTCATCATCTTCGACATCGAGATCGTCTTCCTCTATCCCTGGGCTGTTCACTTCGACGCGCTCGGCATCTTCGGTCTTCTCGCAATGGGCATGTTCATCGTCAGCGCCGCCGTCGCGTACGCCTACGAATGGCGTCGAGGCGGCTTGAGCTGGGATTAGTCCGCCGATCGCGCGCCGAACAACAAGAAGGGTCCGACATGGGTCTCGAAGAGAAGCTCCCGAGCGGCTTTCTGCTGAGCACGGTGGAGGGGCTCGCCGGCTACGTTCGCAAAGGCTCGCTGTGGCCCGCGACGTTCGGACTCGCGTGCTGCGCGATCGAGATGATGGCCACCAGTTCAGGGCGGTTCGACATCGCACGTTTCGGCATGGAGGCGTTCCGCGCATCCCCTCGGCAGGCCGACCTGATGATCGTCGCCGGACGGGTCAGCCAGAAGATGGCACCGGTTCTTCGGCAGATCTACGACCAGATGGCCGAGCCGAAATGGGTTCTGGCAATGGGCGTGTGCGCATCCTCGGGCGGGATGTTCAACAACTACGCCATAGTCCAGGGCGTCGATCATGTCGTTCCGGTCGACATCTATCTGCCGGGCTGCCCGCCGCGGCCGGAGATGCTGCTCGACGCGATCCTGAAACTGCACGAGAAAATTCAGGAGATGCCGCTGGGCGTCGACCGAGAGACGGTAGCGCGTGCCGCCGAGGAAGCAGCATTGAACTCCAGGCCGACGATCGAGCTGAAGGGACTGCTTCGATGACGGTGGACAAGCGCGGGATGTTCGGCGTCCGCGGGACGGGCGACACCTCAGGGTACGGGCGGCTCGTGATACCGCCGCTGGTTCAGGGCAGCACCGAGCGGCCGTACGGAGGATTCTTCGACTCGGTCGCAGACGAACTCGCCTCCGCACTCCGAGACGACTTCGGTGTCGAGTTCGACGCCGCCGTCGAATCCGTCGTAGTCTTCCGCAGTGAATTGACCCTGCACGTCCGGCGCGAGCACCTGCGCGCAGTGGCGAGCACGCTTCGAAACGGTCCCGAGCTACGGTTCGAGATGTGCCTGGGCGTCAACGGCGTTCACTATCCACAGAACACCGGCCGGGAACTTCACGCGTGCTATCCCCTGCTCTCCATCACCCACAACCGTCGTGTTCGTCTGGAAGTGTCGGTGCCGGAATCGGATCCGCACATCCCGAGCCTCGTCGGTATCTACCCGACGAACGACTGGCACGAACGCGAAACGTTCGACTTCTTCGGCATCGAGTTCGACGGACACCCGTCGCTGACACGCATTCAGATGCCCGACGACTGGGTGGGTCATCCCCAGCGCAAGGACTATCCGTTGGGTGGGATTCCCGTCGAGTACAAGGGCGCGAGCATTCCCCCACCCGATCGACGGCGGGAGTACAACTGATGACGGACACAGCAGGCCACGACACGTCGGCCCCTCCGGAGAAATCCTTCACCGTGTCCGGGCAGGACTGGGACGACATCGTGGCGGCAGCCGCCGACACGTCGACGTCCTCGGAGGAGCGGATCGTCGTCAACATGGGTCCGCAGCACCCGTCGACGCACGGTGTACTGCGTCTGATTCTGGAGATCGAAGCCGAGACCGTGACTGAGGCCAGATGCGGGATCGGCTATCTGCACACCGGGATCGAGAAGAACCTCGAGTTCCGAAACTGGACCCAGGGCGTCACGTTCGTCACGCGCATGGATTATCTGTCCCCTTTCTTCAACGAGGCTGCATATTGTCTGGGTGTCGAGAAACTCCTCGACATCACCGACGAGATTCCCGAGCGCGCGACCGTGATTCGCGTTCTGCTGATGGAACTCAACAGAATCTCGTCGCACCTCGTCGCGCTGGCGACAGGCGGGATGGAACTCGGCGCCGTGACTGCGATGCTGTTCGGATTCCGCGAACGAGAACAGATCCTCGACGTGTTCGAAACCATCACCGGCCTCAGAATGAACCACGCGTACATCAGGCCCGGTGGTCTGGCGCAGGATTTGCCCGAGGGAGCGATCCAGAAGATACGCGACCTTCTGAAGACACTGCCGTCCGGATTGACCGACATGTCGAACATGTTGGACGACAACAGGATCTGGAAGGCTCGAACCAAGGGTATCGGTTATCTCGACCTCACCGGATGCATGGCGCTCGGGATCACGGGACCGATGCTCAGGTCCACCGGCCTGCCCCACGACCTACGCGTGTCGCAGCCGTACTGCGGTTACGAGAACTACGAGTTCGATGTGTGCACCGACACCGGGTGCGACGCGTACGGCCGCTACATCATTCGGGTCGCGGAGATGCGTGAGTCGTTGAAGATCGTGGAACAGTGCCTCGATCGGCTCCGGCCGGGACCGATCATGATCGACGACAAGAAGATCGCGTGGCCGGCCGACCTGTCCGTGGGGTCCGACGGAATGGGCAATTCCGCGGACCACGTCCGGGACATCATGAACACGTCGATGGAATCGCTGATCCACCATTTCAAGCTGGTGACCGAGGGGTTCCGCGTTCCGGCCGGGCAGGTCTACGTTGCCGTCGAGTCGCCGCGCGGCGAGCTCGGCGTGCACATGGTGAGCGACGGCGGAACTCGGCCGTTCCGGGTGCACTACCGGGATCCGTCGTTCACCAACCTCCAAGCCGTGGCTGCGACGTGCGAGGGCGGGATGGTTGCCGACGTCATCGCCGCCGTCGCCAGCATCGATCCGGTGATGGGCGGTGTCGACCGATGAGCGAGAAGGTCCACCTTCGACTCCGAACCCGCCCGGCTCCGTACCCGGACGATGTCCGGGTCCGCCTCGACGAGGACGCCAGGGCGATCATCGCGAGGTACTCGCCTCCGGACGCGCCGAACCCGGCGATGGCACGGTCGGCGCTGCTGCCGTTGCTCCACCTCGTGCAGTCCCAGGACGGGTATGTTTCCCCCACCGGAATCGAATTCTGCGCCGAGCACCTCGGGTTGACGGGTGCCGAAGTCACAGCCGTGTCGAGTTTCTACTCCATGTATCGGCGCGAGCCGACGGGCGACTACCTCGTCGGCGTCTGCACCAACACTCTGTGTGCCGTGATGGGCGGAGACGCGATCATGGACGCTCTGCGCGAACACGTCGACCCCGCCGATCCGGCCGTGACCCTCACGCACGTCGAATGCAATGCGGCGTGCGACTACGCGCCGGTCGTCATGGTCAACTGGGAGTTCTTCGACAATCAGACACCGGAATCCGCTCGTGCACTGGTCGATTCGCTCCGCTCCGACACCGAGGTGGTTCCCACCCGTGGTGCATCGTTGTGCACGTTCCAGGAGACTGAGCGAATTCTCGCCGGTTTCCCCGACCAGCGGCTCGGCGCCGTGCACGCGGGTGGACGTGCGGGTGCGCCGACGCTGGCAGGTCTGCGGTTCGCTCGCGAGCACGGAATGAACGCGCCGACTGCGGACGAAGTGCGAGACAGTGGAGCCGCCCCGTTGGGCTCCGAGCAGGCCAACGCCGCCGAGACCACCAAGGACAAGCCCGCTCCTGCACCGACGGAACCGGTTCCCCCCGAGAAAGGACCGTGACGTGGCGCTGACCCCTGTCCTGAGCAGTTACTGGGACGACCCCGAATCATGGACCCTCGAAACCTACGAACGCCACGGCGGCTACGACGGCCTCCGCCGTGCACTCGAGATGCCCGCGGGCGACGTGATCGCCACGGTCAAGGACGCGGGACTTCGGGGCCGTGGAGGAGCCGGATTCCCGACGGGGATGAAGTGGAGCTTCATCCCGCAGGGTGACGGCAAGCCGCACTATCTCGTGGTCAACGCCGACGAGTCCGAGCCCGGCACGTGCAAGGACATGCCGTTGCTTCTGGCGACGCCGCAAGTCCTGATCGAGGGAATCGTGGTCGCGGCGTACGCAATTCGGGCGCACCGCGCCTACATCTATCTGCGAGGCGAGGTCGTCCCCGTGCTTCGACGTGTTCAGGCTGCAGTCGAGGAGGCCTATGCCTCCGGGTATCTCGGCAAGGACATCCTCGGCAGCGGATTCGATCTGGACGTCGTGGTGCACGCGGGCGCGGGCGCGTACATCTGCGGCGAGGAGACGGCTCAGCTGGACTCGCTGGAGGGTCGACGTGGGCAACCTCGACTACGGCCGCCGTTTCCTGCGGTGGCAGGTCTGTACGCGTGCCCGACGGTGGTCAACAACGTCGAGTCCATCGCGAGCGTCCCGTCGATTCTGCGCAACGGTGTCGACTGGTTCCGGTCCATGGGCAGCGAGAAGTCCCCGGGTTTCACGCTGTACTCGTTGTCGGGGCACGTGAGCACTCCCGGACAGTACGAGGCTCCGCTCGGCATCACACTGCGGGAGCTTCTGGACTACGCGGGCGGTGTGCGCGAGGGTCATTCGCTGAAGTTCTGGACGCCAGGCGGGTCGTCGACGCCGATCTTCACTGCCGAGCATCTCGACGTTCCGTTGGACTACGAGGGCGTCGGTGCAGCCGGATCCATGCTGGGCACCAAGGCGTTGCAGATATTCGACGAAACGACGTGCGTCGTACGTGCGGTACGGAGATGGACGGAGTTCTACGCCCACGAATCCTGCGGCAAATGCACGCCGTGCCGCGAAGGAACGTACTGGCTCGTGCAGATCTACGAGAGGCTCGAAACCGGCCGCGGAACGGAATCGGATCTCGACACGTTGCTCGACATCGCGGACAGCATTCTCGGCAAGTCCTTCTGTGCCCTCGGCGACGGCGCAGTCAGCCCGATCACGTCGTCGCTGAAGCATTTCAGAGACGAGTACGCACAGCACATCGGCGCATCCTGCCCGTTCGATCCGCACCGCAGCACGCTGATGTCCGCCGAACTGACAGCGGGAGGGCTTTCGTCATGAGCACCTCGGTGGACACCGTCACCGTCAGCATCGACGGCCAGGAAATCCAGGTCCTTCCAGGCACCCTGGTGATACGTGCCGCGGAGCTGATCGGCATTCAGATTCCCAGGTTCTGCGACCACCCGCTCCTCGATCCGGTGGGGGCCTGCCGCCAATGTCTCGTCGAGGTGGAGGGCCAGCGCAAACCGTTGGCGTCGTGCACCACCATGGTGACCGACGGCATGATCGTTCGCACTCAGCTGAGCTCGCCGGTTGCTGCGAAGGCGCAGAAGGGCGTCATGGAGCTGTTGCTCATCAATCATCCGCTCGACTGCCCGGTGTGCGACAAGGGCGGCGAGTGCCCCCTGCAGAACCAGGCGATGTCGGCAGGCCGGTCCGAGTCACGGTTCGTCGAGGAGAAGCGCACGTATCCGAAACCGATTCCGCTGTCCACCGAGGTGCTGCTGGACCGCGAGCGTTGCGTGCTCTGCGCGCGGTGCACTCGATTCTCCTCGCAGATCGCGGGCGACCCGTTCATCGAGCTCGTCGAGCGAGGGGCGCTGCAGCAGGTCGGCATCTACGAGAACGAGCCGTTCGAGTCCTATTTCTCCGGCAACACCGTGCAGGTCTGTCCGGTCGGGGCACTGACCGGAGCGGCGTACCGATTCCGCGCTCGGCCCTACGACCTGGTGTCGACTCCGAGCGCCTGCGAGCACTGCGCCAGCGGGTGCGCGCAACGTACCGATCATCGCCGCGGAAAAGTGTTGCGCCGCCTGGCGGGAGACGACCCTACCGTCAACGAGGAATGGAACTGCGACAAGGGACGGTGGGCGTTCACGTACGCCACCGAGCCCGACAGGTTGACCACTCCGCTCGTGCGCACGGCAGACGGATCTCTGGAACCCGCGTCGTGGTCCGAGGCCATGGCAGTCGCGGCCGCGGGACTGAGCAAGGCCGATCGAGTGGGCGTGCTCGTCGGCGGCCGCGCAACCGTGGAGGATGCCTACGCGTATTCGAAGTTCACTCGGGTCACGTTGCGCACGAACGACATCGATTTCCGTGCTCGTGCACACAGCATCGAGGAGGCCGAGTTCCTCGCCTCGCATGTCGCCGGCGCCGACACGAACGTCACCTACGCGCGACTCGAGAACGCTCCCGCAGTGGTCCTGGTCGGATTCGAGCCCGAGGAAGAATCGCCCATCGTCTTCCTCAGACTGCGCAAAGCCGTCCGCACGAAGGGTCAGAAGGTGAAGGCCGTCGCGCCGTTCCTGTCGGCCGGGACGTGCAAGCTGGGCGCGTCGTTGATTTCCTGTGTGCCCGGCCAGGAGCCCGCGGCGCTCGCCGACCTCGGAGATCTGCCCGAGGGCAGTGTGATTCTGGTCGGCGAACGAGTGGCGGACACTGCTGGCGGCTACACGGCGGTCGTCGCCGCATCGCAGGAAACCGGTGCTGCCCTGGCCTGGATTCCTCGACGGGCAGGCGATCGTGGTGCGCTCGACATGGGAGCGCTGCCGACCCTTCTTCCCGGTGGGCGACCTGTCGGCGACGCAGGCGCGCGAACGGACCTCGCCGAGTTCTGGGGCACGACTGCAGTGCCCGACTCCGACGGGCTGGACACGACGGGAATCCTCGGCTCGGCGAGGTCGGGCGGCGCACTCGTGGTCGGCGGCGTCGAGCTCGCGGACCTGCCCGACCCCGCCGCCGCAGCAGCGGCGCTGAACAGCGCATCGTTCGTGGTCAGCCTCGAGATCCGCCACAGCAGCGTCACCGAACATGCGGACGTGGTGTTCCCGGTCGCTCCGGTGACCGAGAAGGCAGGGACCTATCTGGACTGGGAAGGCCGCTCGCGTTCCTTCGAGGCAGCGATTCCCGATTCGCGGTCGCTGACCGACGGCCGGGTACTCCATGCACTCGCCGCCCAGATGAACGCGCCCATCGGCCTTCCCGACGTCCAGAGCACGCGCAGCGAGATCGACAGGCTGGGATCCTGGACGGGCGCGCCTCCCCCAGCGCCGAGCCACGATCCATCTCCGACCCCGACACCGAGCGCCGGCGAAGCCGTTCTCGCCACCTGGAGAATGCTGCTGGATGCCGGCCGCATGCAGGACGGTGAACCGCATCTCGCCGGTACCGCTCGCACCCCGGTGGTGCGGCTGTCCCCCGGCACGGCGGCAGAGATAGGCGTCTCCGAAGGTGATGCGGTGACGGTGTCGTCGGGCGGGGGATCGATCACCCTCCCGCTGGCGATCACCGACCTACCCGATCGGGTGGTGTGGCTGCCGATGCGCTCGACCGGGTCCGAGGTCAACTCGGCACTCGGCGTAGGCAACGGCGCCGTCGTCCGTGTCGAAGGCGCGTCGTCGTGAGCGGGACGTTCGGGACGGACCCGTGGTGGCTCGTGGTCGCGAAGTCGCTGGCGATCTTCGTCTTCCTGATCCTGACACCGCTCGTCTGCATTCTCGTCGAACGGAAGGTCATGGCGCGTATGCAGAACCGCGTCGGACCGAACCGAGTAGGGCCGGGCGGAATGCTCCAGAGCCTCGCCGACGGCGTGAAGCTGGCGCTGAAGGAAGGGATCGTCCCCAAGGGCGTCGACAAACCGATCTACCTTCTGGCTCCGGTGATCGCGACGGTGCCCGCGTTCATGGCCTTCGCCGTGATTCCCTTCGGACCCGAAGTGTCGATCCTCGGCCACCGGACTGCCCTGCAGCTGACGGACTTTCCGGTCGGAGTCCTGTACATCCTTGCTGTCACATCCGTCGGTGTGTACGGAATCGTGCTCGCCGGGTGGGCGTCGGGTTCGACGTACCCGTTGCTCGGAGGGTTGAGATCCACCGCGCAGGTCATCTCGTACGAGATCGCGATGGGCTTGTCCTTCACCGCGGTTTTCCTGTACGCGGGCACCATGTCGACATCCGGAATCGTTGCCGCACAGTCGAACACGTGGTACATCTTTCTGCTGTTCCCGTCGTTCGCGATCTATCTGACGTCCATGGTGGGTGAAACCAACCGCGCTCCCTTCGACCTTCCCGAGGCCGAGGGTGAGCTGGTCGGCGGATTCCACACCGAGTACTCCTCCCTGAACTTCGCGATGTTCATGCTCGCCGAGTACGTCAACATGGTCACGGTGTCCGCACTCGCGACAACACTGTTCCTCGGCGGATGGCATGCACCGTTCCCGATCAGCCTGTGGGACGGCGCGAATGCCGGGTGGTGGCCGGTTCTGTGGTTCACGCTGAAGGTGTGGCTCTTCCTGTTCGTCTTCATCTGGCTGCGAAGCACGTTGCCGCGACTGCGCTACGACCAGTTCATGAATCTCGGCTGGAAGGTTCTGATCCCGATCTCGTTGATCTGGATAATGCTCGTGGCCACCGTCCGCGCGTTCCGCATCGAAGGATACGGATCACTGGCTGTCGCGCTGGTCGTCGTCAGCGCCGTCGTGGCTCTGTCGGTAGCGGTCTTCGTCCGGCGCCGGTTGCACCGCGAGCCGGACGAGCCGTCCCCACCGTCCACGCACGACGAACCGTTCGATCCGTTCGCCGGCGGTTTCCCCGTCCCACCGATGCCGGGACAGACACTGCCGACACCAGTGAAGGAGCGCAGCGATGCCTGAATTTCTCGGTCCGGTGGCAGGTTTCGGTGTCACGTTCTCGACGATGTTCAAGAAGCCGGTGACGGAGTTCTATCCCGAGGACAAGGTACCGACCGCTCAGCGTTACCACGGCAGGCACCAGCTCAATCGTTACCCCGATGGCCTCGAGAAGTGCATCGGGTGCGAGCTGTGTGCTTGGGCGTGCCCGGCGGATGCAATCTACGTCGAGGGCGCGGACAACACCGACGAGGAGCGCTGGTCCCCCGGTGAGAGATACGGGCAGGTCTATCAGATCAACTATCTCCGCTGCATCGGATGCGGGCTGTGCATCGAAGCCTGCCCGACGCGCGCGTTGACCATGACCAACGAGTACGAGTTGGCCGACGACAACCGCGCCGACCTCATCTACGAGAAGGACCGCCTCCTCGCGCCGATGGAACCGGGCATGGAACCCGCGCCACATCCCATGGCCGAGAACACGACTGCGGCCGACTACTACCGAGGGACGATCCGATGAGCACCGGAACCGCCGAGGCCGTCCAGTTCTGGCTGCTGGGCGGATTGGCGGTACTGGGTGCGATCGCGATGGTCTGCGCCACCAAAGCCGTGTACTCGGCTCTGTTCCTCGCGGTCACGATGATCATCCTGGCCGTGTTCTACATCGCGCAGGGCGCGGTGTTCCTCGGCGTCGTACAAGTCGTCGTCTACACCGGCGCGGTGATGATGCTGTTCCTGTTCGTGTTGATGCTCGTCGGGGTGGACTCGGCGGACTCGTTGACCGAAACGCTGAAAGGTCAACGGCCTGCCGCGATCGCCGCAGGCATCGGCTTCGGGCTCGTCGTCATCGGTGCGATCGGCAACGCATCGGTGGAGAGCGGGCGACCGGACTTCGTCGGACTCGACGCCGCCAATGCGGGCGGCAACGTCGAAGGCCTCGCCGAGCTCATCTTCGTTCGCTACCTCTGGGCGTTCGAACTCACCGGTGCGCTGCTGATCATCGCCACGGTCGGCGCGATGATCCTCGCCCACCGTGAGCGGTTCACCGAGCGGCAAGGTCAGCGCGAGCTGTCCGAGCAGCGCTTCCGCGACGGCACTCACGTCACGCCGATGCCGAGTCCCGGAGTGTATGCCCGGCACAACGCCGTCGACTGGCCCGCGCGTCTGCCCGACGGGTCACCGTCGGAGCTGTCCGTCAACCCGATGCACCGCGGTCACCGGGACGGTGAGATGTGAATCCCGAGAACTACCTGTATCTGTCGGTCCTCCTCTTCACGATCGGTGCGGCGGGTGTTCTGTTGCGCCGCAACGCGATCGTCGTGTTCATGTGCATCGAGCTCATGCTCAACGCCGCCAACCTCGCATTCGTGACGTTCGCCCGGATGCACGGCAATCTCGAAGGCCAGGTCTTCGCGTTCTTCACCATGGTGGTGGCTGCAGCCGAGGTGGTCGTCGGCCTCGCGATCATCATGACCATCTTCCGTGCCCGCCGCTCGGCCTCGGTCGACGACGCCAACCTGCTGAAGAACTGACATGGACGCCATCTGGCTGTTGCCGGCGCTGCCGCTGCTCGGCGCTGTCGTGCTGCTCGTCGGAGGCCGGCGAACCGATCGATGGGGACACGCGCTCGGAACCGTCATGGCCGCGATATCCTTCGGATTCGCCGTGGTCCTCTTCGTCGACATGCTGGGCCGGGCTGCAGACGACAGGGCCGTGACCACCACGCTGTTCAGCTGGGTTCCCGTCGAACAGTTGCAGGTGGACTTCGGCTTTCGCCTGGATCAACTGTCCATGTGCTTCGTACTTCTGATCACCGGTGTCGGCACGCTCATTCACGTCTACTCCATCGGGTACATGGCGGAGGACCCGGACCGGCGACGGTTCTTCGCGTACCTGAACCTCTTCCTCGCCGCGATGCTCCTCCTGGTGACAGCCGACAATTTCCTCGGACTGTACGTCGGCTGGGAAGGGGTGGGTCTGGCGTCCTACCTGCTGATCGGGTTCTGGCAGTACAAACCGTCGGCGGCGACGGCGGCGAAGAAGGCCTTCGTCGTCAACCGTGTCGGAGACATCGGACTGATGGTCGCGTTGATGATCATGTTCGCGAACTTCGGAAGCGTCTCGTTCACGGACGTCTTCTCCGGTACCGAGACTGCGTCCAGCGGAACACTCACCGCACTGGGCTTCGTCCTGCTCCTCGCAGCGTGTGGAAAGTCGGCCCAGGTGCCGCTGCAGTCGTGGCTCGGTGACGCCATGGAAGGCCCGACGCCGGTGTCGGCGTTGATCCACGCGGCGACGATGGTGACCGCCGGGGTGTATCTGATCGTCCGATCCGGACCCGTCTTCGAAGCAGCCCCCGCCGCGCAGACCGCGGTGATCGTCGTCGGTGCCGTGACACTGCTGTACGGGGCCGTCATCGGTTGCGCGAAGGACGACATCAAGAAAGCGCTGGCCGCGTCGACGATGAGCCAGATCGGCTACATGGTTCTCGCTGCCGGCCTCGGTCCGTCCGGCTACGCATTCGCGATCATGCTGCTTCTCGCCCACGGATTCTTCAAGGCCGGACTCTTTCTCGGTGCCGGTTCGGTGATGCACGGCATGAACGACGAAGTGAACATGCGCAAGTTCGGCGCCTTGAGAACCGTCATGCCCGTCACGTTCGTCACCTTCGGTCTGGGTTACCTCGCGATCATCGGTGTTCCCCCGTTCTCGGGTTTCTTCGCCAAGGACAAGATCATCGAAGTCGCGTTCGGTGCCGGTGGAGTGCAGGGTGCCGTGCTCGGAATCGTCACGCTCCTCGGTGCAGGCCTGACCGCGTTCTACATGACCCGAGTCATGGTGATGACCTTCTTCGGCGAGAAGCGCTGGGAGCCCGGCGCGCACCCACACGAGTCGCCGTCGACCATGACCGTGCCGATGATCGTTCTGGCGGTGGGTTCGGTTGCGGCAGGGGCCCTGTTCACCGTCGGTGGCGCGCTGACGCACTGGCTGGAACCGGCCGTCGGCGAGGCCGAGGAAGCGCACGTCGTACCCGCGTGGCTGGTGACCGTGATGGCACTGACGGTCGTGGCCGTCGGCGTCGGGCTCGCGTATCGCCGCTACGCGAGAACTCCCGTACCACCGATCGCGCCGACACCCGTCACTGCGCTGACGACTGCCGCACGAGTCGACCTGTACGGAGACGCCGTCAACGAAGCGTTTCTGATGCGACCGGGTCTGAAGCTGGCCGAGGCCGCGCAGCGTTTCGACGACGTCGCCGTCGAGGGCGGAACCCGCACTCTTGCGGGCGGGCTGACGTCGCTGTCCGCTCGCATTCGTGGCACGCAGACCGGGTACGTGCGCTCGTACGCTCTGACGATGCTGGCCGGTACGGCGGTAGTCCTCGCGATGATGGTGGCGGTGATGGTGTGGTGACTACTCTTCCGTGGCTGACCGTGTTGTGGCTGCTTCCGGTGGCAGGTGCTGTCCTGACCCTGATTTTGCCTCGTACGAGGCCACAGCTCGCGAAGGTGTGCGCGCTCGCGACCTCGCTGCTGACCCTGGCGGTCGCAGTGGTGTTGTTCGCCGGCTTCGATCCGTCCGGTGACGAATTCCAGTTCGTCGAATCCCACTGGTGGATCGAGTCGTTCGGAGCTCGATACGAGCTGGGAATCGACGGCATCGCTCTGGTGCTCGTCCTGCTGACCACGGTCCTGCTTCCGATCCTGCTGGTAGCCGGATGGAACGACCCGCGCGTCGGGCAGTCCACGCACGTCTATGTCGCATCGATTCTGATCGTCGAGTCGATGGTCCTGATGTCCTTCTGCGCCCTCGACGTGTTGCTGTTCTACGTCTTCTTCGAGGCCATGTTGATCCCGATGTACTTCCTCATCGGAGGATTCGGCGGACCGGGACGCGCCGCCGCGGCCGTGAAATTCCTGTTGTACAACCTCGTCGGCGGTCTGGTGATGCTCGCTGCGGTCATCGGACTGTACGTCGTGGCGGGAACCTTCTCGTTCCGTGAGATCGCCGACACCGCTGCTCGCGGCGACCTCGGCGTCACCCCCGGAGTTCTGAACGCGTTGTTCCTCGGGTTCATGTTCGCTTTCGCCGTCAAGGCACCCCTGTGGCCGTTCCACTCGTGGCTACCCGATGCCGCCGTCGAATCCACCCCTGCCACAGCCGTTCTGATGATGGCCGTCGTGGACAAGGTGGGCACGTTCGCGATGCTTCGCTATTGTTTGCAACTCTTCCCCGAGTCGTCGTCGTACTTCGCGCCGGTCATCGTCACTCTCGCGGTCGTGGGCATCGTCTACGGCGCCGTACTGGCGATCGCGCAGACCGACGTGATGCGTTTGATCGCGTACACGTCGATCTCGCACTTCGGCTTCATCATTCTGGGAATCTTCGCCATGACCAGCCAAGGCCAGGCCGGTTCCGCGTTGTACATGGTCAATCACGGAATCTCCACGGCAGCACTGTTTCTCGTTGCCGGTTTCCTGGTCTCGCGTCGCGGCACCCGCGTCATCTCGCACTACGGTGGCGTCCAGAAGGTCGCACCGGTGCTGGCCGGCACCTTCCTCGTCGCCGGTCTGGCCACTCTGTCGCTTCCGGGGCTCGCACCGTTCGTCAGCGAATTCCTGGTACTGATGGGCACGTTCGCGAAGTATCACGTCGCTGCCGTCGTGGCATCGATCGCGCTCGTGCTGTCCGCGATCTACATCCTGTGGCTGTACCAACGGGTCATGACGGGACCACGCCGCGCCGAGAACGACGGAATGAAGGATCTCGTACCGCGTGAACTCGCCGTGATGGGCCCGCTCATCGTGCTGCTCGTCGTACTGGGCGTGTACCCGAAGCCCCTGCTGGACATCGTTTCTCCTGCTGTGCAGTCGACAGTGACCACCGTGCAGGGCATCGACAACGTGGCCGAAGTGCCGGAGGGACCCCGATGAACGACTCCGTCCTGACCGCGCCGAGCATCGAGTACAGCGTTCTGTCACCGATGCTGATCGTCTTCGCTGCAGCTGTTCTCGGCGTACTCGTCGAAGCGTTCGCACCGAGTGCCGCCCGTCGCCGCATCCAGACGACCCTCGCCCTGATTGCGACGACGGGGTCGCTGGTAGCGGTCGTCGTCCTGGCCGTGTCCGGCTCCAGCTCCCCCGGCACCCGGGCCGTGATGGGCTCGGTCGTGGTCGACGGACCCTCACTGTTCCTCCAGGGCACCCTCCTGCTCGTAGCCGTGCCCTCGTTGCTCATGGTCGGGGAACGCTCACTCGAACGCACCCGGGTGGACTCCTTCGCCCCGCAGGCCTCCACCGTTCCCGGAAGTCTGTCCGAACGCCAGGCAGGCCAGGCAGGCGCGGCGCAGACGGAGGTGTTCCCGCTGACGATGTTCGCGATCGGCGGCCTTCTGCTGTTTCCCGCGTCGAACGATCTGCTCACGATGTTCGTTGCCCTCGAGGTGTTCTCGCTGCCGCTGTACCTGATGTGCGGGTTGGCCCGTCGGCGCAGGCTGCTGTCGCAGGAAGCCGCGATGAAGTACTTCTTGCTCGGCGCGTTCTCGTCGGCGTTCTTCCTGTTCGGTACCGCGATGCTGTACGGGTACGCAGGCTCGCTCGAGCTCGGCCCCATCGGTGCTGCCATTGCTCTCGGCGACGGCAACGACGTGCTGGCCGTGCTCGGTACTGCACTCGTCGGTGTCGGCCTACTGTTCAAAGTCGGTGCGATTCCGTTTCATTCGTGGATTCCCGACGTGTATCAGGGTGCACCGACTCCGATCACCGCCTTCATGGCCGCCGCGACGAAGATCGCCGCGTTCGGTGCCATGCTCCGCCTGTTCTACATCGCACTGCCGGACCTGCGCGACGACTGGCGACCGGCGCTGTGGGCCGTCGCGATCGTCACGATGCTGGTGGGCGCTCTGCTCGCGGTCACTCAGACCGACATCAAACGGATGCTCGCGTACTCGTCGATCACCCACACCGGCTTCATTCTCACGGGCGTCGTCGCTCTGGACGCCGACGGGTTGTCCGCGACGATGTTCTATCTGTTCGTCTACGGGTTCAGCACAGTCTCGGCATTCGCCGTCGTCACCGTCGTGCGCGACGGCAACGGCGAGGTGACCGAACTGGCGCGATGGGCCGGCATCGGTCGTCGCTCCCCCGCGATCGCCACCGTCTTCGCGTTGCTGCTGTTGTCGTTCGCGGGGATCCCGCTGACGGCTGGATTCGTCGGTAAGTTCGCAGTTTTCCAGGCTGCGGCCGGCAGCGGCGCGACCGCCCTCGTCGTCGTCGGGGTGCTCAGTAGTGCCATCGCCGCGATCTTCTACGTCCGCGTCATCGTTCTCATGTTCTTCGCCGAGCCCGTGGCCCCCACGAACGACAGTGACGACGGTGGGAGTCCCACCGTCGTCACTCCGGGTGTCGCAACAGCCGTGGCCATCGGCTTCGGCGTCGTCACGACTGTCGTTTTCGGTGTGTTTCCACAACCGCTGCTGGATCTCGCCGCGGGCGCGGCGGTCTGGTGAGTCCTACGGCGCCTTGACCGCCAGGACCGAGACCGGCGAGGTCAGCAGCAGACGCTGACTGACACTGCCGAGCAGGGCCTTTCCGACCCGGCTGCGCTTCCTTATTCCGATCACCAGACGCGTGACGTCGGGGAACACTTCCAACTCGTCGAGAACGGCGGCGACAGGGTCGCGGTCCTCACGACCCTCACGTTCGACGACGGTGACCTTGCAGTCTTCCGGAAGCACGGAGAGGTCGAGCTTTCCCAGCGTCAGGTTGACCGCGATCAGATCGGTGGCGAGAAGCGCCGCCTCGTCCGCCGCGGCGGACAGTGAATGGATGCCCTCGGGGTTGTCGGTCACTGCAACCAGAACTGACATGAAATAACCTCTCTCGGTGTTGCGAACCTCTAGGAGTATTCCTTGCGGAACCGGGTTTCCAGTTCTTCGAGCGTCTGGCCGCGCGTCTCCGGCACCTGAGTGATGCAGAAGATGAGCGCGATCACACCGAGACCGACGAAGATGAAGAACGTGGCCGCAATCCCGAAGGCTGCTACGACCGGCGGGAACAACAGCGCAATGGCCGCGTTCGCAATCCACAGCGCGAAGACACACAGGCCGATCGCGAAACTGCGAATCTTCAGGGGGAAGATCTCCGCGAGCATCAACCACGCCAGAGGTCCGATGGTTCCCTGCATGCAGAACACGAACAGGACGACGAACACCAGAATGAAGTATGCCTTGACCGTGCCGTCCGGCAGTAGAAGCGCGGACAAGCCGACGAGAAGGTGGAACGTTGTAGTCAGCGAGAAGCCCGCGATCAGCATGGTCCGCCGGTTGACCTTGTTCATCAGAAATATGCCGACCGTGATTCCGAGAACACTGAACAATCCGTTGAGGGTGTTCGCGATGATTGCTGCGCTGGACGAGAACCCGGCATCGCTCAACAATTGGGTTCCGTAGTACATCACCGAGTTGATACCGGTGATCTGGTTGGCGACACCGAGTCCGACGCCGATGTAGATCAATCGACGAATCCAGCGGACGGACAGATCCGTGACACCACCGGTCTTCGCCAGTTTCTCTTCCTCGGCGAGTCGGTGCACCTCGGCCATCTCGGCCTGTGCGCGTTCTTCCGACCGAACCTGCCTGAGTACTTCCAGGGCCTCGTCCTCGCGCCCCTGAAGAACGAGCCAACGCGGGCTTTCGGGCATGCGCAGCATTCCGAAGAAAAGCACGATTGCGGGAGCTACCGCAACGAGAAGCATGAAGCGCCAGACGGACTCGTGCTCACCCCAGATGTTGAAGATGATCGCGTTGATCACGAAGGCTGCGAACTGCCCGCTGACGATCATGACCTCGTTGCGCGTGACCAACGAACCGCGCCGCTCCACGGGGGAAATCTCCGACAGGTAGACGGGCACCGTCGCCGATGCGCCACCGACAGCGAGGCCGAGTACGAAGCGGAACACGGCCAAGATCTCCCAGCTCGGTGACAGCACGCACCCGAGCGTTCCGACCATGAAGACCAGAGCGAGCATGATGATGTTGTGGCGTCGGCCGAATCTGTCGGACAGGCGCCCGCCCACCAGTGCGCCGATAGCCGCACCGAAGATGAGAATACTGACGACGAACCCCTCCGTGAACGAGGTGAGCGACAAGTCGTCACGCAGCGGTTCGAGCGCTCCGTTGATCACTCCGGTGTCGTATCCGAAGAGCAAGCCACCGAACGTCGCAATCACCGCGATGATGCCTAGCCGATGACTGTGTGTTCCTACTGTGTCCGGTGGAAGAACTGCACCGGTCGATCCGTCACTACGGGTCATCTCGATCCAATCTTGTGTGCGCGCGGAGGACGGATCCTGAGCACGCATCCGATTCCTTGTACTTATGTCTTTACATATTTCTAGCTTGCTGAGAACTGGATCACAAGTTCCCTCCGTGGGACACCTCCTCACTGAATCGATCCGACCTGGGCGGACCGGGTCGACTTTTATTCGCGGTTACGCTTCTGATGTGCAACATCAAACGGCAAATTCTGCTCGATCAGCTCGTCGTTCTCGGGGTTGGCGAGTAGCCGCGGTTCTCGTTGCCGCCTGCTGCGTACTGATCGGTGCGACGGGCGTCGTCGCCTACTTCAGCGACACGCAGAACAGGTACGTGGTGGGGCTGGCGTCGTTCGCGCCGATCCTCATGGCGTTCTCCTTGCTCGGTATCGCCGTTGCCGCGGTGTCCCGACGCTGGATCCTGGCAACGGCATCGACCGTCGTCGCGGTGACGGCGTCGGCACTGCTCGCGCCCGTGTACATCGCGAGCGACCGAGCGGACGCCGACACACCCGGCCAGGGGCAGGACATCGACGTGCTGCAAGCCAACCTGATGCTCGGGCTGGCCGATTCGGGCAACGTGCTGGACCTCGTCCGATCACACGACATCGACGTCTTCACCGCACAAGAACTGACGTTCGACGCAGAGAGCGCGCTCGACGCCGCCGGGATCGCCGAGCTGCTCCCGTACCGCTACACCAGGCCGACCCCGGGCGGCGGCGGAGGTACCGGCATCTTCAGTCGATTCCCGATCTCCGGAGAGCGCGAGCTCCCGGTATTCACTCTGTCCAACCTGGCGGTCGATCTGGACGTCGGTACCGACGACCCCGTCCGCGTTTACTCGGTCCATCCGGTGCCGCCTTATCCATCGCCGACGCCACTGTGGGCATCGGAGATGGACATGATCCGATCCGAGGTGTCGACAGTCACTTCGATGACCACCGTGATCGTCAGCGGTGACTTCAACTCCACCAGATCTCACAGCAAGTTCAGGCACATCCTCGACGCCGGGTACGAGGACGCTGCGGATGCCACGGGTAGCGGCTTGATTCCGACCTACCCCACGGACAAGTCGTATCCGCCAGTCGTCGGCATCGACCACGTCCTCACCCGCGGCGCACTTGCCACCGCACTGGAACGGATTGCGATCGTCGGGTCGGATCATCATGGACTGATCGCCGAGATTCGACTGCAATGATCGTGGTCGTATCGCCGTTTCGAACCGATCAGTATCGTCGTCTGATTAGATAAACTGTCAACTATCTGCGGGTCGGTCATGTACGGGATGTAGAGGTCCTTGAAATGAGTTCGCTGCACGAGTGGTGGTCGCAACGGACCGACTACGTGTGGAACGTCGCCTACTCGCAGAGCCATCCGATCCTCCGCCAGAGCCGCGTCGCAATCGGATTGTGCTGCTGGTTCTACGGGCTGATCTGCCTGCTCGCGATTGCGACGCCGATCGTCTCCGACCATGTGGACATCGCCGTGATCGGAACCTTCGGGGTCAGCTCGATGGTCGTCGGTTGCCTCTGGATACGCGGACCGTGGCCGGCGTACCGACACTCCTTGCTCTTCGTCGCGTTCGCCGAGATCGGCGTCGCCAGCGTTTTGTTCAGCATCGACGACAGACCGGTCGCACTGCTGTGTGCAGCATTGTTCGGCGTCATGGGCCAGTACGTCTCGGCGTACCACGACACGACTGTATTCGTCGCACACCAGGTATGGGCATTGTGCACCTGCGCCGGTCTGTACGCCCTGGCGATCTCCTACTCCGACGCCGACTTCGCGCAGATGACGGCGTATCTCATCGTTCTCGTCATGGTTCTGGTGTCGTCCCCGATCCTCACTCAGGCGTACCTGACGTTCCTCAAGAGGGATGCCGCCGTCGCACACTTCGACCCGTTGACCGGCCTGCGGAACCGTCGCGGACTCGACTCGGCTGTCGGTGTGATGGCCGACGGAGCAGCGGGCGTCGCGGTCCTCGTCGCAGATCTGGACAACTTCAAGGCGGTCAACGACGGATTCGGTCACAGCTTCGGCGACGATGTTCTGCGAAAGACAGCCCAGGCCATCAACGCGAATTTCCCTCTGCCGGCCGTGACCGCTCGCACCGGCGGTGAGGAATTCGTCGTGGTCTCCGCCGGACCGCTGTCGGAGATGTCCCGGGCGGCCGAAGCGCTGCGCAATGCGATTCCGGCCTGCAATTCCGCAGGCGTGACCACCACGAGCATCGGAATCCACTATCGGGAGATCGCGATCCAGGCCGTCCCCGAACTACTCGACGAGTTGCTCGACAGCGCCGACACCGCGATGTACCGAGCCAAGAGCCACGGCGGCAACTCGGTGGAGATCGACGTCTACGACGGTGACATCAGGACCGGTTCCTGATGGCATCATGAGCGAATGAGTTCCAACGATCTCTTCGGAGGCCCACGGAGATTGGCGGCTGTCGTGGCTGTCATCGTCGTCGTCGCACTTCTCGCTCTGGGAGCCACCCTTCTGGTTCGCCACCTCCTCGGACCACCGGAAGGTCCATCGCCGTACGACACTCCTGCGTCCTCGGAGGTGTCGACTCCGTGACCGAACCGGACCGCGCGCATCGACAGTTCGCGTCGACGGTTCGGTTCGACTGGGGCACCTCGGGTGCATCGGCAATCGCTTCCGGAGCGGACGTTGCCGTCGTCGTCGACGTTCTGTCGTTCACCACCACGTTGACCGTCGCCGCCGATGCCGGTACCGCGGTGGTGCCCTGGGCCGTCGGGCAGGATTCGGCCACCGAGTACGCGCGCCGCACCGGTGCCGTCATGGCGGTACGGCGGCGCGATGCGGGCCCGGGCGACATCAGCTTGTCCCCGGCCACGCTCCGATCGGGGACGCCGCCACACCGGCTCGTGCTGCCGTCGCCGAACGGGTCGACGATATCCGCGCAGCTGGCTTCGGAAGTACCTGTCTGTACCGGGGTCTCGCTTCGCAACGCACCGGCTTCGGCGCAGTGGATCGCCGCGACCACAGATACCGACGCCGTCGTTGCGGTGATCGCTGCCGGAGAACACTGGCCGAACGGTGCCCTGCGACCGAGCGTCGAGGACCTGTGGGGAGCCGGATTCCTCCTCGCGGAACTGGCCGACAGGCGCCCGGACTGCAGTCTGTCGCCGGAGGCAGAGATGGCCCGCGACGCGTGGAAGGCCGTGTCCGGTCGGCTCCCCCACGCTCTGGCCGAATCGGCGTCAGGACGCGAACTGATCGACTCGGGGTACGAGATCGACGTCACGATCGCTGCGGAAGTCGGCTCCTCGCAATCCGTGCCCGTACTGACGTCAGGAATGTTCGTCGACGCGGCATCGCACGACGACGCTGTGTGACCGGCGCAACATTCCGCTGTCCCGCTCGAGCCCCGGAACTGCGAAAACGTCGGCGACATGCGGACACGAGGCTGTCCGTTATTTGGTCTTTGATACCCGATCACGGATCATACGAGCGTGAGCATTCCGAACGTCGCCCCGAAGACGACCGTTGTCGTACCCACGTACAACGAACGCGAGAACCTCCCGAAGCTCGTCGAGCTTCTCGCCGGTCTGGAACTCGAGAACCTTCATGTGCTCGTGGTCGACGACAACTCCCCCGACGGCACGGGCAAGCTCGCCGACGAACTCGCCGAGACAGGGCCTCTGCCGGTGACGGTTCTGCACCGCACCGAGAAGAACGGGCTCGGCCGGGCGTACGTGGCCGGCATGAGCCGCGCACTCGACGACGGCGCGGACATCGTCGTCCAGATGGACGCGGACCTGTCCCACCCCGCCGACGTCATCCCCACGATGGTGCGCACGCTCACGACGACGGACGCAGCCGTCGTACTGGGTTCGCGCTACGTCCCCGGCGGCGCCGTGGCCAGCGATTGGCCCTGGCATCGGAAGGCACTGTCTGCATGGGCCAACTTCTACGTCAACGCGATTCTTCGGTTGAAGGTCAAGGACGCGACCGCGGGCTTCAAAGCCTGGCACGCTGCGACGCTGCGGGCGATCGACGTGAAGTCGGTCGAGAGCAACGGCTATGCGTTCCAGGTAGAGATGAACCACCGCACCGTCCGACGCGGCTTGAAGATCGCCGAGGTCCCCATTCGCTTCGAGGAACGCAACGACGGCGAATCCAAGATGAGCCTCGCCGTGCAGCTCGAATCCGCAGCCGTACCGTGGAAGTTGCTCTTCGGAGTCAGGCGGCCTTGACCTTCGCCGCGTAGGCGTCGACGTACTCCTGGCCCGAGAGCTCCATCAGCGAGTACATCACCTCGTCCGTCGCGGACCGCACGACGGCGTGGTTGCCCGCGTGCTCTCGGTATCGAGCGAAGTCGATGGGCGCGCCGAACTTCACGACGATCTTCGCCGGTCGCCACATCTTGCTGCCGACCGGATTGAATTTCTCGGTACCGAACATGACCACGGGAACGACGGGCGCCCCGGATTCCAGCGCAACTCTCGCCATTCCTGTCTTCCCCTTGTACAGCCTGCCGTCCGGAGACCTCGTCCCTTCGGGGTAGATGGCCCATATTCCGTTGTCGGCAAGTATTTTTCGTGCTGCAGCCAGGGCTGGATCGCCCGCCCCTGCACCGGAGCGGTCGACGGGGACCTGACCTGCACTCGTGTAGAACCAGCACAGCACCCGACCCTTGAGGCCCGATCCCGAGAAGTACTCGCTCTTGGCGATGAAACGGATTCTGCGCCTGACGACCAACACCAGGAAAAACGAGTCGACCACCGTCAGGTGGTTACCCGCAAGAATGACGGGGCCGGACTGCGGCAGATGCTCCATGCCCTCGATGCGTGGTCTCCCCAGCAATCGCAGAACAGGGCCGATCAGAACGTATTTGAACATCCAGTACCACATGAGCGGTGCACTCCCTCGAGTCTGCCGAAAACAACGAGTCATGGACATCGTCTCCGTCCATAGTAGACACTGTCTACTATGGACGGGCACGAAACGCCCGCCGCGCGTTTGATCGACGCGGCGGAGACGCTGTTGGAGACCGAAGGAATTTCAGGGGTGACGGTCCGATCCGTCGCACGGGCCGCGGGACTGTCGCACGGCGCACCACGGCGCTACTTCCCGACCCTCGCAGCTCTGCACGCCGCCGTAGCGCAGCGGGGCCTGCACGACCTCCGCCGGAGAATCGAGCTCGAAGTAGGCGCCAACACCGACCCCGCGCCGCGATTGAAGGCCGCGGCCCTCGCCTATGTGCGCTACGCCGTCGAACGACCCGCCATGTTCGCACTCGTGTTCCGTCACGACGTTCTCGCGAACTCGGGAATGCATCTTCGCGGAACGTCGTTGCCGCTGTTCGCGTTCGTCACCGACCTCGTCGAACCGTTGGCAGGCACCGACGCTCACGTCCGAGCAGTACAGGTTTGGACGGCGGTCCACGGAATCGCTTCGCTGAGCTCGACGACCGCACTGTCGGTGGTCACCGAGGTCGACTCGACCGCTCTGGTGAATGCAGCGGTCGAGTCGATCGTCGACGCACGCCGAAGCGACGCCATCCGAGCCGACGAGAATCAGCCGGCTATGGATTTCACCGACGCGGGCAGCTGACGGACGCTCGTGTACGGGCCGACCACCGCAGCACCGAAAGGCCGGGACAACAGGACCCGAGCCACGTCGCGCACCTCGCTCACGGTCACCTGATCGATCCGGGCCAGGGTCTCCGAGATGTCCCGATGATTGCCGTAATTGAGCTCGCTGCGGCCTATCCGGTTCATCCGTGACCCCGAATCCTCCAGCCCGAGGACGAGTCCGCCGCGCAACGAGCCCTTCGCTCGCGCGCACTCCTCCTCGGTGATGCCGTCGGAGGCGACCTGCGCGAGAACCTCACGCACCACCGTCGTCACCTCGGCGAGGTTCTCGGGCTGACACCCGGCGTACACCGAGAAGGCCCCGGAATCGGAGAAGGTGTCCACCGACGAGTAGACCGAATAGGCCAGCCCGCGCTCTTCACGGATCTCCTGGAACAGGCGCGACGAGAGCCCGCCTCCCACAGCCGCATTGAGTACGGACAGCGCCCACCGGTGTCCCTCGTGCCTACCGAACGCGCGCACACCGAGCGACAGATGAGCCTGTTCGCTGTCTCGTCGTTCGAAACGAAGTTCGGGACGATGACGAAGTCTCGCCAGACCGTCGCGCCGGGGAGCAGGCTTGACGCCCTTGTGCAGATGACCCGCGAATGCGCGTTTGACCAACGCCACCGCCTGGCGGTGATCGACGTTGCCCGCCACCGCCACGACCATCCGCTCCGGTGTGTACCGACGCGTGTGGAAGGAACGCAGCTGAGCGCGCGTCATGTCCTCGATGGATTCCACGGTCCCGATGACGGGCCGGCCGAGCGGATGATCACCGAACATCGCCTCGATGAACAGATCACCGAGGAGATCCTCCGGATCGTCGTCGCGCATCGAGATCTCCTCGAGAACGACCTGACGCTCGACGTCGACATCACTTGCACGACAACGCCCGCGGAGGACGACATCACTGACGAGGTCGATTGCCAAACCGAGATCGTCGTCGAGGACGTGAGCGTAGAAGCACGTGCTCTCTTTCGAGGTGAACGCGTTCAGTTCACCGCCGACCCCGTCCATGACCTGAGCGATCTGCAACGCACTCCGCGTCGGCGTCGACTTGAACAGCAGATGCTCCAGGAAATGAGCGGCACCGGCCACCGACGGACCCTCGTCCCGCGAACCCACGCCCACCCATACACCGACCGACGCCGACCGAACTCCCGGCACGAACTCGGTGACCACACGAAGACCACCGGGCAGAGTGGTGCGTTCGACACCCAGGTTCTGCCCGGCGGGATCCGAAACGGCAGAACGGTACGTCCCGTAGGAACGTACCGTTCTGCCTTGTTGCTTCTTACTCAGCGTTTGCCTCGGCAGGTGCGTCGGCCGGAGCCGAATCGGACGAGCCTGCAGCAGCTGCTCCCTCTTCCTCGACGGGAACGAGGCTGATCTTGCCGCGGTTGTCGATATCGGCGATCTCCACACGAAGCTTCGATCCGACGCTCACGACGTCCTCGACCTTGTTGATGCGCTTGCCGCCGCCGAGCTTCGAGATGTGCACCAAGCCGTCGCGGCCGGGAAGCAGCGAAACGAATGCACCGAAAGCCGTTGTCTTGACGACGGTTCCGAGGAAGCGCTCGCCGACCTTCGGCAACTGCGGATTGGCGATGGCGTTGATCTTGTCGATCGCGGCCTGAGCGGACGGACCGTCCGCTGCACCGACGTAGACGGTGCCGTCATCTTCGATCGAGATGTTGGCGCCGGTCTCCTCGGTGATGGAGTTGATCATCTTGCCCTTGGGTCCGATGACCTCGCCGATCTTGTCGACGGGAACCTTGATGGCCGTGACACGAGGTGCGTACGGGCTCATCTCGTCCGGCGCGTCGATGGCCTCGGCCATGACCTCGAGGATCGTGGTGCGTGCGTCCTTCGCCTGCGACAGCGCGCCTGCCAGAACCTTCGACGGGATTCCGTCGAGCTTGGTGTCCAGCTGAAGTGCCGTGACGAAGTCCTTGGTACCAGCGACCTTGAAGTCCATGTCGCCGAAGGCATCTTCGGCGCCGAGGATGTCGGTCAATGCAACGTAACGGGTTTCGCCGTCGACCTCGTCGGACACCAGGCCCATGGCGATGCCCGCGACGGGAGCGCGCAGCGGCACACCGGCATTGAGCAAGGACAGCGTCGACGCGCAGACCGAACCCATCGAGGTCGAGCCGTTGGAGCTCAGCGCCTCGGAGACCTGGCGGATGGCGTATGGGAACTCGGCCTGGCTCGGCAGAACCGGCAACAGCGCGCGCTCGGCGAGCGCACCGTGGCCGATTTCGCGACGCTTCGGCGATCCGACGCGACCGGTCTCACCGGTCGAGTACGGCGGGAAGTTGTAATGGTGCATGTAGCGCTTGGACGTCTCGGGTCCGAGCGAGTCGACCTGCTGCGCCATCTTGACCATGTCGAGTGTCGTGACACCGAGGATCTGCGTCTCGCCGCGCTCGAACAGCGCCGAGCCGTGGGTACGCGGAATGATCGCGACCTCGGCGGACAGCGAACGAATGTCGGTGACGCCACGGCCGTCGATACGGAAGTGGTCGGTCAGGATGCGCTGACGCACCGACTTCTTGGTCAGCGCGCGGAACGCGGCACCGATTTCCTTCTCACGACCCTCGAACGAGTCGGAGACCTGCTCGAGTACCTGAGCCTTGACCTCGTCGAGCTTGTTCTCGCGCTCGGCCTTGCCTGCGATCGTCAGTGCTTCGCTCAACGGGATCTGAGCTGCATTGGCGACGGCGTCGTAGACGTCGGACTGGTACGGCGGGAACAGGGGGAAGTCACCGGTCGGCTTGGAGGCCTTGGCGGCGAGCTCCTGCTGTGCGGTACACAGCGCAGCAATGAACGGCTTCGAGGCTTCGAGCCCCTCGGCCACGATGGATTCGTTCGGTGCCTGTGCACCGCCCTCGATGAGCTCGATGACGTTCTCGGTGGCCTCGGCCTCGACCATCATGATCGCGACGTCGGCGTCGGCGCCGGAGCCCGAGACGATGCGTCCCGCGACGACCATGTTGAAGACGGCCTTCTCGAGCTGCTCGACCGTCGGGAACGCGACCCACTGCTTGTCGATGAGCGCGACACGCACACCACCGATGGGGCCGGAGAACGGCAGGCCTGCGATCTGCGTGGACGCGGATGCCGCATTGATGGCCACGACGTCGTAGAGATCGGCCGGGTTGAGGCTCAGGACGGTGATGACTACCTGGATCTCGTTGCGGAGACCGTCGACGAACGTCGGGCGCAGCGGCCGGTCGATGAGGCGGCAGGTGAGGATGGCGTCGGTGGAGGGGCGACCCTCACGACGGAAGAACGATCCGGGGATGCGTCCGGCGGCGTACATCCGCTCTTCGACGTCGACCGTCAGCGGGAAGAAGTCGAACCCTTCGCGCGGGCTCTTGCCTGCCGACGTGGCGGACAGCAGCATGGTGTCCTCGTCGAGGTAGGCAGCGACGGCGCCGGATGCCTGCTGGGCGAGGCGACCGGTCTCGAACCGGATGCTGCGCTTGCCGTAGGTGCCGTTGTCGATGACGGCAGTTGCTTCGTAGACGCCTTCTTCGACGTCCAGGTTGGTGGTGTCTGTCATTCTCTTCTTCTCGTCCTCTCGTCTTTGCCGTGCGCGCACCGACGGACCTCTGGCCCCGCTGCCATGTGCAGGCAGGGCTGCGGTCGCTGTTGCTCGGGGGCGGCCATCGATCGAAGCCCTGGGGACGAGAGCTTCGTCCGCCAAGGCCACTACCGAAGACCGACACCCTGGGTGCATCGGGCGATCACGGCGATGTGCGAACACCCATGTGTTCGCTTGTCTTGCTGGCGTGCCAAACACAGATAGCCAACGAGGAACAGTCTAAGCACTGCCTCGTTGGCTACTGCATATTTCGAAGACGGCCCACTTTCGCGGGCGCGTCGGCGCCGATGTTATCGACGCAGTCCCAGACGCTCGATGAGCGAACGGTACCGGGTGACATCCACCTTCGCGATGTACTTCAGCAGGCGACGACGACGTCCCACCAGCAGCAGCAGGCCGCGGCGGGAGTGGTGGTCGTGCTTGTGCTTCTTCAGGTGCTCGGTGAGATCGGTGATGCGCTTGGTGAGCATCGCGACCTGCGCCTCGGGCGAACCGGTGTCGGTCGGGTGCAAGCCGTACTCGCCGAGAACGGCCTTCTTCTGTTCGGTGGTCAATGCCACTGGTACTACTCCTGATCACTGACGTCCGCGGGAAAGGAAAGCGGCGCAGCCACCACGGACCGCAGCATGCACCGAGAAGGCAGCCTACCAGGAGAGGCAGCCGGTCACGAAAGTCGGTCGGTCAGGGCGGCGCGGGCCTTCTCCGCGTCCCTACCCATCTCCTCGATCAAATCGTCGATCGATTCGAACTTCTCCATTCCGCGAATCCGCTCGACGAAATCGACCGCGACGTGCTGCCCGTAAAGGTCACCGTCACTGTCCAACACGAACGCCTCGACCGTCCGGGTCCGACCCGAGAACGTCGGGTTGGTGCCGACGGACACGGCAGCGCGGTGACGTTCACCCGGAGTCACGGTGCCGATGACCGGGCCGGGACCGAGCACGGTGAACCACGCCGCATAGACGCCGTCCGCCGGGATGGCCGAATACATCGGTGGCGCGACGTTCGCCGTCGGATATCCCAGTTGGCGTCCGCGACCGTCGCCGTGCACGACGACGCCCTCGACGCGGTGAGGACGCCCCAACGCAGCAGCAGCCGCGGACACGTCACCCGCGTCGACACACGAACGGATGTACGTGGACGAAAAGGTGACCGCATGCTCGGCCAGAAGATTGACGCCGTCGACGGCGAAACCGGATCGGTCGCCGACCTTGCGCAGCAACTCGACGTTGCCGAGCGCCTTCTTGCCGTAGGTGAAGTTCTCCCCCACCACGACCTCGGCGACATGCAACCGCTCCACCAGAATCTCGTGGACGTAGCGCTCCGGCGTCAGCTTCATCAGTTCGGGAGTGAACGGCATCACGCAGAACACGTCGATGCCCAATTCTTCCGCCAGCTCGGCCCGACGCGTGAGCGTCGTCAGCTGCGCCGGATGCGTTCCGGGCCGCACCACTTCCATCGGGTGCGGATCGAAAGTCATGAGCACACTGGGTATTCCACGCTCCTCGGCCGACGTCACCGCACGGCTGATCAACTGGGCGTGACCACGGTGGACGCCGTCGAATACGCCGATCGTGAGAACACAACGACCCCAGTCGGCAGGTACATCGTCGAGACCTCGCCATCTCTGCACGAGGAGAAGCCTACGGCCCGCGTCGGCGTGGGTCACTTCCGGATGGACATGTCGCGGCGAACAGCAGTGGACAAACCTGCAAACACTCTGCCAAGATTTCGGTGTGCCGAACTTATTTCTTCGACGCATCGCAGCCGTCCTGCTCGGCGTTGCGATTCTGGCGGGCTGCGCCCGCTCCGTAGGCGACGACGAACCGATCATCGCCGACGACGGGCGCCCGCTCGTCCTCACGACGTTCACGGTGCTTGCAGACATGGCACGCAATGTCGCCGGGGACCACCTCCGCGTCGAGTCGATCACCAAGGCCGGTGCCGAGATCCACGGGTACGAGCCGACGCCGGGAGATCTGCGGACGGCGGAGGGAGCCGAGCTCATTCTCGACAACGGCCTGGGACTCGAATCGTGGTTCGAGAAGTTCGTCGAACGAGTTCCCGCACCGCACGCCGTCGTCAGCGCTGGTGTCGAGCCCGTGTTCATCCGTGACGACGCGTACGCCGGGAAGACCAACCCACACGCCTGGATGTCTCCCGTCGTCGCCGAGACCTACGTGGACAACATCGCCGCGGCGTTCGTGCGCCTCGATCCGGCCAACGAGTCGGACTACCGCGCCAATGCCGAGAGCTACAAACTCGAACTGCGCGCTGTCGGCGACGAGCTGAAGCGCGATCTCGATCGGCTGCCCGCCGAGCAACGTGCCCTCGTGTCGTGCGAGGGTGCGTTCAGCTATCTCGCCCGGGACTTCGACCTGCAGGAGGCCTACCTCTGGCCGGTCAACGCCGAGCAGGAAGGCACGCCGAAGCAGGTGGTGTCCGCGATCCGGTTCGTCGAGGACAACGACGTTCCCGCGGTGTTCTGCGAGTCGACCGTGTCCGACAAGGCACAGCTGCAGGTAGCCGAGGACACCGGAGCACGCTTCGGCGGCAAACTGTTCGTCGACTCGCTCAGTGATCAGGACGGTCCCGTACCCACCTACCTCGACCTTCTCGCCTACGACGCTCGCACCATCACCGACGCACTACTCGGAAAGCCGGAATGACCACCATGACACCAGCACTGGACATCGTCGGAGTCTCCGTCGCCTACCGTGAGGTGACCGCACTGAGCGACGCCTCCCTCACCCTCGAATCCGGCCGCGTCTGCGGCCTCGTGGGGATGAACGGATCCGGCAAGTCGACCCTGTTCAAAGCGATCATGGGCGTCGTCCGACCGAACACCGGATCCATTCGAATCCATGGAGGGGCGCCCGCCGCCGCCCGCAAGAACGGGACGGTCAGTTACGTCCCGCAGAGTGAGTCGGTGGACTGGACGTTCCCCGTCAGCGTCCGAGACGTGGTGATGATGGGTCGCTACGGCAAGCAGAACTGGATGCGCTCACCACGTGCACGGGATCACGACGCCGTCGACGCCGCCCTGGACCGAGTGAACCTCACCGACCTCGCGGATCGCCAGATCGGCCGACTGTCGGGCGGCCAGCGCAAACGAGCGTTCGTGGCGCGAGCCATCGCCCAGGAGGCGTCACTCCTGCTGCTCGACGAACCGTTCGCAGGGGTGGACAAGCGCACCGAGGCCACCATCACTCGGTTGCTGAAGGAAATCGCGGCGGCCGGCTCGACGATCCTCGTCTCGACGCACGACCTGCACGCTCTCCCGGATCTGTGCGACGAGGCCGTCCTGCTTCAACAGCGGGTCCTGATGCACGGAGATCCCCGAGAGGTTCTGAAACCGGACAACCTGGCATTGGCCTTCGGCGTCTCGACCACATCGGAAGCGAGCTGACCATGGTTCTCGTCGACATCATCGTCGAACCTCTGCAGTACACCTTCATTCAGCGTGCGCTGCTCGTGACGGTCGTCGCATCGATCGTGTGCGCGGTGTTGAGCTGCTGGCTCGTGCTGATCGGATGGTCGCTCATGGGCGACGCCGTCTCGCACGCCGTCCTTCCCGGCGTGGCGCTGTCCTATCTACTCGGCGCACCGTTCGCGATCGGCGCACTGCTGTTCGCACTGATCGCCGTCGGAGCGATCGGCGTCGTCCGCAACACCACCTGGGTGAAGGAGGACGCCGCGATCGGGGTGGTGTTCACCACTCTGTTCGCGCTCGGCGTCGTGTTGATCTCGAAGTTTCCGAGCCAGATCGACCTCAATCACATTCTGTTCGGCAACCTCCTCGGAGTGTCACGCGGCGACATGTGGCAGGTGATCGTGCTCGGCGGTCTCGCGTTCGGCGTGATGGTCGCCAAGCGCCGGGACTTCACGCTGTTCGCGTTCGACCGCACGCAGGCTCAGGCCGTCGGCATCTCCCCGACCGTGCTCTCGGGTCTGATGTTGACGCTGCTCGCCCTCACCACCGTCGTCGCGCTTCAGGCCGTCGGAGTGATCCTCGTGGTCGCCATGCTCATCACGCCAGGCGCCACCGCGTACCTGCTGACCGATCGCTTCGGGCGGATGCTCGTGCTCGCGCCGACCATCGGCGTCGGCTGCGCCGTGGTGGGCATCTACGTCAGCTTCTACCTCGACGTGTCGTCAGGCGGCATGGTTGTGCTGGCACAGGGACTGGTGTTCCTGCTCGCGTACCTGTTCAGCCCGAGCCAGGGTCTGGTGACTCTCGCGGTGCGCAGGCGCACGGAGGTCGCGGCCTGAACGCGCCGGAGGCAACGTGTCATTTCCGAGTGGATTGCCTAAGCTCGCTTTCGTGGCGGAAAGAACCGGTGAACCTATCGCGGCCGAAAACGTGCAACTGTCGGCCGTTGCACAGGACTACCTGAAGGTCATCTGGACAGCCAGCGAGTGGAGCGAGGACTCGGTCAGCACCAAGATGTTGTCGGAGCGCATCGGAGTGTCCGCATCCACGGTGTCCGAGGCAATCCGCAAGCTGGCCGACCAGGGCATGGTCGACCACGCGCGCTACGGCGCGATCTCGCTGACCGAACGCGGACGCACCGCGGCGATCGCGATGGTGCGTCGTCACCGCCTGATCGAGACCTTCCTCGTTCGCGAACTCGGTTACGGATGGGACGAGGTGCACGACGAAGCCGAGATCCTCGAGCACGCGGTCTCGGATCTCATGATGGCGCGGATCGACGCCAAACTCGGCTTCCCCGAACGCGATCCGCACGGCGACCCGATCCCGTCCGTCGACGGCGACATCGCCTCACCGGAAGCAACGCGCCTGAGCGACTACGTGGACGGGCAGTGTGGCCGCGTTGCCCGCATCTCGGATTCCGATCCGGCGATGCTTCGCTACTTCGACTCCGTCGGTATCACCCTCGACCTGTCGATCACCGTCGTCGAGCGCCGTGACTTCGCCGGAACGGTCGCCATCGAACTCGGCAAGACCGAGAGCGCAGGCCCGATCGACCTCGGCCAACGGGCCGCCGAGGCGATCTGGATGATCCCCGCCTGACGACGGTGCCCTACAGGCCGCGCAGTGTCGCCGGCCTCACGACCATCACCGAACTTGCACGCTTGCCCTTCTCCTGCAACAGGGCGATGGTGTGACCGGTCGGATCGATCGCCGCATACACCCCCGACAGACCGATCGGATCGAGCCACCGCCCCTGGCTGATCGACTCTGCTTCCTCCGCACTGATCTCACGGTGCGGAAAGGCCGTCCTCGCGGCCTCGTCGATATCCAGGCTGACCGACGGTGATTCGGCAAGGTCCTCCAGCGTGCGCGCATGTTCGAGAGTGAAGGGACCGACTCTCGTGCGGCGCAGCACCGTCAGGTGGCCACCCACCCCCAGCGCGTCGCCGAGATCACGCGCCAGAGCACGCACGTAAGTTCCGGACGAACAGTCGACCTCCACGTCGAGATCGACGAAACCGCCGTCCGGCACGTCCTGTCGGCCCACGACATCGAACCTCGTCACCGTCACTCGCCGTGACGGAATCGTGAAGTCCTCGCCGGCCCGCACCAACTTGTGCGCGCGCTGACCGTCCACCTTGATGGCGCTGACACTGGACGGGACCTGATCGATCTCACCGGTCAACACGGCCACGTGCCGAGCGACCGCCTCGTCCGTCACTGCCGACGCGTCGACGTCGAGGACGGTGTCCCCTTCGGCGTCATCGGTGGTCGTGGTACGCCCGAGCCGGATGGTCGCGGTGTACGCCTTGGTCGTCAACGCCAGCAGACCGAGCATCTTCGTCGCCCGTTCGATTCCCAACACGAGCACCCCCGTGGCCATCGGGTCCAAGGTCCCCGCATGCCCGACCTTGCGGGTGTTCAGCAACTTTCGGCACGACGCGACCACGTCGTGGCTCGTCACCCCGGCTTCTTTGTCGACGATCAACAACCCGGCGCCGACGAGGCCGGACGACAACTTCCCACGTGCAGACACGGGAGTTCATTCTGCCAGGAGGCAGGTCAGGTCACTGCAATCGCCGTGACGATCAGTCCGTCGGAGACGAGCCATCTACCGTCGAACGAGCTCAGCGGGGGTCCACTGATCGTGGTGCCCGGCACCAGAAGGGTCGAGTGGAACGTTCCGGACAGATCGGTTCCCGTACCCGTTCGCTCGAACGTGATGTGGGCGTCCTCGAATCCGAGCCATCTGCCCGTCAGCGGCTCCCACGCCTTGTAGGTGGCTTCCTTGGCGCAGAACAGAAGCCGATCCCAGTGAAGACTGGAATCCGCCCCCGACAGCCACTCACGTTCCTTGTCCAGGCTCACGGCATCGAGAACCCCGTCGGGTAGAGGGCCGTGAGGTTCGGCGTCGATACCCACCGAGCGGATCTGCAGGGCGTGCGCCAGGACGGCACCTCGATACCCGTCGCAATGCGTCAGCGAGCCGACGACACCCTTGGGCCATTGCGGCGCACCGGACTTGCCGCGCAGGATCGGAGCCGGCTCGACACCGAGCTTGTCCATCGCAACGCGGGCGCAGTGACGGGCCGACGTGAATTCACGCTTGCGTTTGTCCACCGCCTTCGCCACGAGCGGCGCCTCGAGCGGATGCGGTTGCAGCCCGGGCGGATCTTCGAAGAGTTCTGCAGCGACGACACCGTTCGGCAGGATCGACTCGATCACTTGTTCGCCCTCATCTTCTCTACTTCCGCCTCCATTTCGGGAGTCACCGTGAAGTGACCGCCCCATTTGTTCAGCGTGCCCTCGGGGTACTCGGGAACCGGGAGAATCTGACGCAGCACGTTCGACGGCAGACCACGTCGCTGCCACTCTCGCGGGTAGCCGACGGACACCTCCTCGAACCGCACCCCGTCGTAATATGTCGTCCGCGGAATGTGCAGATGCCCGTAGACCGAGCAGATCGCGTTGTAACGGGTGTGCCAATCCGCGGTCAGCGTCGAGCCGCACCACAAAGCGAACTCCGGATAGAATAGAACGTCGGTCGGCTGCCGAACCATCGGGAAGTGATTGATCAAAACCGTGGGAACGGAAGTGTCGAGCGCGTCGAGTCGTGCACGAGTGCTGTCGATTCGAGCCCGGCACCAAGCGTCCCTGGTGGCGTACGGCTGGGGCGAGAGAAGGAATTCGTCCGTTGCGACGACGTTCTTGTCCCGCGCGATCTTCAGTCCGTGCTCCTTGTCGATCGCACCTCGCGGCAGAAACGAGTAGTCGTAGAGGAGGAACATCGGTACCAACGTCGCCGGTCCCCCTTCGCCCTCCCAGACCGGGTACGGATCCTCCGGTGTCACGACGCCGATCTCGCGACACAGGTTCACCAGGTACTCGTAGCGTGCAACGCCGTGGATCTGAACCGGATCCTTCGCCGTGGTCCACAACTCGTGATTTCCCGGCACCCAGATCACCTCGGCGAACCTGCTGCGCAGCAGTTCCAGCGCCCATCTGATGTCGTCCGTCTTCTCGGAGACGTCACCGGCGACGATGAGCCAATCCTCGGGAGACTCGGGATGAATGTCCTCGGTGACCGGCCGATTACCGCGGTGGCCGACGTGGATGTCGCTGACTGCCCAGAGCTTGGCTGTCACAGGCCAGAAGTCCTTCCGATCACGGTGTGGTTGCGTCCTCGATGCAGAACCAACGCGTGGTTGACCCCTGCCATTCCTGATTGTCCCCTGCCACTACCGGCGACGCGCGCTCGACCCACGGCGTCGGCCGGATGCGAGAATCGGACACATGGGAAACAAGAGCGCGCTCCGGGCGGGTCTGATTCTGTCGGTCATGGCCGCGTTCCTCGCCGGAATCGCCTCCGACAACTTCGTGACCGGGTTCGCGATCACCGCGGTCGTCTGCATCGTCGCGTTGCTCGCGGCTCACTTCGCCGCGCAGAGGGTGATCTCCCGACGAAACCGATGATCGACGCAGTGGATCCGCATCTGCTGGTCTAAAGTCTCATTCATGCCGCAATCACGGATTCGGGTACGCGACGCCGCCGCCCTGCTCGGCGTGAGCGACGACACGGTGCGCCGATGGATCGACAGCGGAGCCCTACCCGCAGGCAAGGACGAGGCGGGCCGCAAGGTCGTCGACGGCGCCGTGCTCGCCACGTTCGCCCGAGACCACGCGTCGCCGCCGCCGGACCCGACGGGCACCGAGAGTTCGGCGCGGAACCGGTTGGTCGGACTCGTCACCAAGGTCACCTCGGACACCGTGATGAGCGAAGTCGAAATGCAGTGCGGACCGTTCACCGTCGTCTCGCTGATGAGCACGGAATCGGTACGCACACTGGGGCTCGAACCGGGGAAGATCTCCGTCGCCGTCGTGAAAGCAACCACCGTCATCGTCGAAGCGCCCTGAACAGGCCATTTCTCGTGGAGGAAGACCATTGAAGCGATCACTCGTCACTACTCTCGTCGCAGTCGGATCGTGCGCCGCACTTCTGTCCGCATGCTCGAACGCCGACGATTCGGACGCGCTGGTGGACTCGACCGAGCCCACCAGCGCGTCCGAATCTTCGTCGGGATCCGACGTCACCGGTGACATCACCGTGTTCGCAGCCGCGTCACTGAAGGCCACGTTCACCGAGCTCGGCGAGACGTTCGAGGCCGAGCACCCCGGCGTCACCGTCGAATTCAATTTCGCCGGATCGTCCGACTTGGTGAACCAAATCGCTCAGGGCGCTCCCGCCGACGTCTTCGCCTCGGCCGACACCAACAACATGACCAAGGCGGTGGAAGGGAATCTCGTCGACGGGGACCCGGTGGACTTCGCCACGAACACACTCACCATCGTCACTGCTCCGGGCAACCCCAAGAACGTGACGTCGTTCGCGGACCTCGCGAACCCGGACGTACTGACGGTCGTCTGCGCACCCCAGGTTCCGTGCGGAAGTGCCACCCAGAAGGTCGAGGACGCTACCGGAACCACGATCCCCGCGGTCAGTGAGGAGTCCGCCGTCACCGACGTACTCGGTAAGGTCACCTCGGGCCAGGCCGACGCGGGCCTGGTCTACGTCACGGACGCCGCGGGCGCCGGCGATCAGGTCACCGCGGTCGAGTTCCCGGAGGCGTCGGGTGCCGTCAACACCTACCCGATCGTGGTGCTGAAGAACAGCGACAACGCCGCCACCGCAGCCGCATTCGAAGCCCTCGTCACCGGAGAGCAGGGCCGGAAAGTTCTGGCCGAGGCAGGATTCGCCGCACCGTGATCTTTACGCGCCGCGGGAACGACGTCCGACTCGGCCTACCGGGCTGGATCTTCGTCCCCGCGGCAGTCGGCGCAGTGTTCGTGGTCCTTCCACTCGTCGCGATTCTCCTTCGAATCGAGTGGACCGACTTCGTTCCGCTCGTCACGTCGGAGTCGTCGCGGACGGCCCTGCTGCTCAGCCTGAAGACCGCCGCGATCAGCACGCTGCTGTGCGTCGTGTTCGGAGTTCCGATGGCGCTCGTCCTCGCACGGACGGAATTCACCGGTCTGTCCGTCCTTCGTGCGCTGGTCTTGCTCCCCCTCGTGTTGCCTCCCGTCGTCGGCGGGATCGCCCTGCTCTACACGTTCGGTCGTCTCGGATTGATCGGTGAACATCTCGAAGCATGGGGTATCTCGATTGCCTTCTCGACGACGGCAGTGGTCCTGGCGCAGACGTTCGTGTCTCTGCCTTTCCTCGTGGTGAGCCTCGAAGGCGCACTGCGGACTTCGGGCCGCGACTACGAAACAGTGGCCGCCACTCTCGGTGCGAAGCCCACCACGGTGCTGCGCCGGGTCACCGTTCCGTTGGTGTTGCCCGGCCTCGTGTCCGGCGCGGTTCTCGCATTCGCCCGTGCCCTCGGTGAATTCGGTGCCACGCTGACGTTCGCGGGATCGCTGGAAGGAAGAACGAGGACTCTGCCACTGGAGATCTACCTCCAGCGTGAAACCGATGCCGACGCTGCCGTCGCACTGTCCCTGCTGCTGATCGTGGTCGCCGCCGTCATCGTCGTCGCAGCACGCGGTCGCCGGGTCGCCGGCGCATTGTGAGGGGGCCTGTGCTGTGAGTTCGATACACCTGAGCGCCGACGTCGCCGCCCGCGGCGTGGACATACAGTTCGACGCCGACGACGGCGAGACGGTCGCTGTCCTCGGGCCGAACGGAGCAGGCAAGTCCACCTTGCTCTCGCTGATAGCAGGCCTGCTCAGACCGGATACAGGACGTGTCGTGCTGGGGCCGGACGTCGTGACCGACACCAGCACTGGGACATTCGTCCCCGCTCATGCACGTGGCGTGGCGAGCCTTACGCAGAAGCCACTGCTGTTTCCGCATCTGTCGGTCGAGGCCAACGTCGCGTTCGCGCCGCGCAGCCGAGGAGCCGGGCGACGTCAGGCGCATACGACGGCCCGTACGTGGCTCGGCGCGGTCGACGCGCTGGAGCTCGCCGACCGCCGACCGAGAGGGCTCTCGGGCGGACAAGCCCAGCGAGTAGCCATCGCACGAGCGCTCGCGGCCGACCCGCGGGTTCTTCTTCTCGACGAGCCGATGGCCGCCCTCGACATCGACACTGCGCCTGCGGTGCGCCGCTTGCTCCGCACCGTCCTGCGCGAGCAGAGACGCACCGCCGTCGTGGTGACCCACGACCTGCTCGACGCACTGGCACTCGCGGACACCGTCGTCGTCGTCGAGAAGGGAAGGATCGTCGAGCGGGGCCCGACGACCGAGGTACTCACCGCGCCTCGCAGCGCATTCGCCGCCAGGATAGCCGGGGTGAACCTGGTCGCCGGGACCGCGGACAGCACTGGCTCGCTGACGACCGCCTGGGGTTCGACGGTCCACGGTCACGGGGAGTCCGTGGCAGGCGGTGCCGTCGCCGTGTTCGCGCCGTCGTCGGTCGCCGTCCACATCGAAGCCCCGCATGCGAGTCCGCGCAACGTCTTTCCGGTGACGATCGCCGAGATGGACGTCCACGGCGCCACCGTTCGACTACGTGCGGCCAAGCATTCGGACGGCAGCCCCGGCATCGCCGCGGATGTGACGCCTGCCGCCGTCGCGGAATTGCACCTCGAACCTGGGATGGACGTGTTCTTCGTCGTCAAGAGCCAGGAAGTGACGATTCATCCGGCCTCACGCTGAATGTCGGCGCCGACCAGTGCCCACTTGCCGGACAGTGTCCTCACCACGACCGCGATCATGCGCAGGGTGACGAACACGCCGAGCCCGAACCAGATTCCGCGCAGTCCCCAGTCGAAGGCCAGGGCCATCCAGATCGCGGGTAGGAATCCGATCAGAGCGCACGCCAGTGTGGCCGTGCGGAGGAATGCTGCGTCGCCTGCGCCGAGGAGCACCCCGTCGAGGGCGAACACCACACCGGCGATCGGAACGATGACGACGAAGATCCACCAGATCGAGTGCATCTCGGCCACGACGCTGCCGTCGGTGGTGAACAGAGCCGGTATCACCGGACGGCCTACCGCGAACACGCCCGCGAGGACCGCGGCGAAGATCGTGGACCACACCGTCAGTCGCCATCCGAGGCGGGTGGCACCGCGCACATCCCCTCTACCCAGCGCCGCGCCCACCAAGGTCTGCGCGGCTATGGCAAGAGAGTCGAGCGTGAGGGACACCAGGTTCCACATGTGCAGGACCACCTGATTGGCGGCGACCGACGCGGCACCGAATCTCGACGCCACGGCCGCGGCCGACAGGAAGCACGCTTGGAATGCCAGGCTGCGGAGGACGAGGTCGCGACCCAGTACCAACTGTGCGCGCATGATCGACCACGACGGTCGCAGCGGCACGCCGGAACGCACCACCGCGGCCACGAAGAACGCGCCCGACACAGCCTGGCCGACGACGTTTGCCACTGCGGATCCGACGAGGCCGAGATCGGGGAACCCCGCGAGTCCGTGCACCAGCAGTGGGCACAACACAGCGGACAGGCCGAGCCCGACCAGGACGAATCGAAGAGGCCTCACCGTGTTCTGGACACCACGCATCCACCCGTTCCCGGCAAGTGACACGAGAATGAACGGCACGCCGAGCACCGCGACGCGGAACCACTGCACTGCCTGGGCCGTGATGTCGCCGCCGCCGCCGATGACGGTGAGGATCGGTACGCACAGCATCTGCATGACGCCCACGATGACTGTTCCGAGTATCAGTGCGAGCCAGGTCGCCTGCGCGCCCTCGCCCACGGCGTCACGTTCACGACCCGCTCCGTGCATGCGGGCAGCGCGGGCAGTCGTGCCGTAGGACAGGAACGTCAATTGGGTACTGACCTGGGCCAGTACCAGGCCGCCGACCGCCAGCCCGGCAAGGGCCGCTGCTCCGAGCCTACCTACGACAGCCGCATCGAACAGCAGGTACAACGGTTCCGCAGCGAGGACACCGAGCGCGGGAAGCGCAAGCGCGAGTATCCGACGAGGTGACGCATCCGGGGAGGCGTCGACGTCACCCGAGGGCATCTGTCAGAGTCTCGATCACGTCCGATTTCGAGCCGAAAGCAGTGAAGCCGGCAGCGTTGCGATGGCCACCGCCGCCCAGAGTTGCTGCCACCGAGGACACGTCGACCGATGCCTTCGACCGAAGCGACACCGTCCATTCGTCGCCCGCCTGCTGCTTCAGTACCGCCGCTACTTCTGCCTCCGTGGTGGTTCGGACGATGTCGATGACACTTTCGATCTCCTCGGACCGAAGCCCTTCGGAGTTCTCACGAAGGATCGCCGCGTACACCAGGCCACGACCGCCGACTGCGTCGGGCACCAGCGTTGCCGAACCGAGGACGGAACCGAGCATGGGCAGCCAGCCGAAGGGGTGACTGTCGAGAAGTTTGCGTGCGATGGCACCACCGTCGATACCCGTCGCGAGCAAGCGCTCGGCCAGCAGATGCGAGCCGGGACGTACCCACCGGAACGAGCCTGTGTCGGTCACCAGGCCCGCGAACAGGCAGTGCGCCAACTCGGCATCGATGTCGACGTTCCAGAGATCGAGAAGGCGGGTGATGACGGCTGTCGTGGACTCGGCGTCGGCGTCGACCACGTTCAGCGATCCGAATCGAGTGTTGGAACGGTGATGGTCGATCACCAGGGACGCGCGCGCCGAGTCGATCCGACTCGCCAAGCTACCGAGACGCTCGCGGCTGCCCGCGTCGACCGTCACCACCAAATCCACCTGAGACCGGACTTCGTCCGACGGGACGAGCAGCCCGCACCCAGGCAGCTCGTTCATGGACTCGGGAAGCGTGTCGGGGACGGCGAACGACACCTGTACCGGGACGCCTCGGCGATGCAGGACCAGAGCAAGGGCCAAGCCGCTCCCGATCGTGTCGGCATCCGGGTGCACGTGGCAGAGCACGGTCACGCTCTGCGCGGTGTCCAGCAAGGACACAGCCGAGGTGAGCTCGGTCTCCACCGACTCGATGCCGGGTGTCGTCGTCACGTCGATCAGTCCAGGTCGGCGTTCGGGTCCGACGATGCTTCGCGCGGAGCCTTGTACGGATCCGGGTCACCGGCCGGCTTGGCGGAGGCCGCGACCCTGGCGACTTCGCTGTCCGCTTCGCGCGCGCGGGCGAGCAGTTCCTCCATGTGCCGCGCCGTGTCCGGAACGGTGTCCGTCACGAACGTCAACGTGGGGGTGAACCGCACTCCCGTACCTGCGCCGACCTTCGACCGGAGAACGCCCTTCGCCTTCTCCAGACCGGCGGCTGCACCCTCGAGATCAGGTGCGGTGTCCAGGTCCTCACCCATGACGGTGTAATAGATCGTCGCATCGTGCAGGTCAGCCGTGACCTTGCAGTCGGTGATGGTCACGAACGCCAACCGCGGGTCCTTGACCTCGTGGTCGATGGCCGTCGCAACGATGGCGGCAATTCGCTTGGAGAGCCGCCGAGCTCTCGCCTGATCCACCATGAACTCCACGCTCCTCACACACGGTGTCCGAGTCAGTCCTCGGGACCGAAAATTCTTCTTCTTACTGCCAACAATTCCAGATCGTGACGCTCGGCGACGTGCCGCTCGCATTCGTCCAGCTTGTCGTGCAGACCGTCGACATCCGATCCGACCGCGGCTATACCGAACAGCGAGCGCCGAAATCGGTCACGTTCACCCGTCTCCGCCGCGGACACACCGAACCGCTGCAGTTCCGACAGGACCGGTTCCACGGTCGACCGCTTGTCGGCAAGCGAACGTATGTCCCCCAGCAGTACGTCCAGCTCCAGAGCACCCAGGTACACGAGGCCTTCCTTCGATCGGTTCGCGTGAGACGCTCCGGCGGCGGTACGTGTGCCGTACCGCCGCCGAAGCAGAACTCAATGCAGTGCCACTCCCCTACTCACCACTGCCACCAGTGACCACGTCACTAGTCGCGAGGCTTCTCACGAAGCTCGTACGCCTCGATGACATCTCCCACCTTGATGTCCGAGTACGTCACCGTGAGACCACATTCGTATCCCTCGCGCACCTCGACCGCGTCGTCCTTCTCGCGGCGAAGCGAGGAGATGGTGACGGTCTCCGCGACCACTGCGTTGTCACGCAGCAACCGAGCCTTGGCATTGCGACGGATCGTACCGGAGGTGACGAGGCAACCTGCGATGTTTCCGACCTTGGAGGAACGGAACAGCGCGCGGATTTCGGCCTGACCCAGTGCCACCTCTTCGTAGATCGGCTTGAGCATGCCCTTGAGGGCCTTCTCGATTTCGTCGATCGCCTGGTAGATGACGGAGTAGTACCGGATGTCGACGCCCTCGCGGTTGGCCAGCTCGGTGGCCTTGCCCTCCGCGCGCACGTTGAAGCCGATGATGATCGCGTTGGATGCCGACGCCAGGTTGACGTTGGTCTCCGTGACGCCACCGACACCGCGGTCGATGACGCGCAGTTCGACTTCGTCGTCGATCTCGATACCGAGGAGAGCCTCTTCGAGGGCCTCCACCGTTCCGGAGTTGTCACCCTTGAGGATCAGGTTGAGCTGCGAAGTCTCCTTCAGAGCTGCATCGAGATCGTCGAGGCTGATGCGCTTGCGACTCTTCGCGGCGAGCGCGTTGCGCTTGCGTGCGTTGCGTCGATCGGCAATCTGACGGGCGATGCGGTCCTCGTCGACGACGAGGAGGTTGTCGCCTGCTCCGGGCACCGAGGTGAAGCCGACGACCTGAACCGGCCGCGACGGCAGTGCCTCGGTGACATCGGCACCGTGCTCGTCGACCATGCGACGAACACGTCCGTAGGCGTCACCCGCCACGATCGAGTCGCCGACGCGGAGCGTTCCGCGCTGGATGAGCACGGTCGCCACCGGTCCACGACCGCGGTCGAGGTGTGCCTCGATGGCAACACCCTGAGCGTCCATGTCCGGGTTGGCCCGCAGGTCGAGAGCAGCATCCGCCGTCAGCAGCACCGCTTCGAGGAGGGCATCGATGTTGGTGCCCTGCTTGGCGGAGATGTCGACGAACATTGTGTCGCCGCCGTACTCCTCGGCAACCAGTCCGTACTCGGTCAGCTGCTGCCGGATCTTGTCCGGGTTCGCGCCTTCCTTGTCGATCTTGTTGACCGCGACCACGATCGGTACATCCGCAGCCTGCGCGTGGTTGATGGCCTCGACCGTCTGCGGCATGACGCCGTCGTCGGCCGCGACGACCAGGATTGCGAGGTCGGTGGCCTTGGCACCGCGAGCACGCATGGCCGTGAAGGCCTCGTGACCGGGGGTGTCGATGAAGGTCACGAGACGCTCGTTGCCTTCGAGCTCGGTCAACACCTGGTAGGCACCGATGTGCTGCGTGATTCCGCCGGCTTCGCCCTCACGAACGGCCGTGTTGCGGATCGAGTCGAGCAAGCGGGTCTTACCGTGGTCGACGTGGCCCATGACGGTGACCACAGGAGGACGCTGTTCGAGGTCTTCCTCGCCACCCTCGTCCTCGCCGTAGGTCAGGTCGAAGCTGTCGAGCAGCTCGCGGTCCTCGTCCTCCGGGCTGACGACCTGGACGACGTAGTTCATCTCGCCGCCGAGCAGTTCCAGCGTCTCGTCGTTGACCGACTGAGTGGCCGTCACCATCTCGCCGAGGTTGAACAGGGCCTGCACGAGTGCCGCCGGGTTCGCGTCGATCTTCTCCGCGAAATCGGACAGCGACGCACCGCGGGCAAGGCGAATCGTTTCGCCGTTGCCGCGTGGCAGCCTGACGCCGCCGACGGCGGGCGCCTGCATGGAGTCGTATTCCTGCCTCTTCTGACGCTTCGACTTACGTCCACGCCGAGGAGCACCACCTGGACGCCCGAAGGCACCGGCTGCTGCACCGCGCTGGCCTGGACGACCGCCACCACCTGGGCGACCGCGGAATCCGCCTGCGGGAGCTCCACCTGCAGGAGCACCACCGGGAGCGCCGGGTGCGCCGCCGCCGCGGTAGCCACCGCCACCACCCGGACGACCGCCTGGAGCGCCGCCTGGGCGGCCCGGGCGACCTGCTGCAGGTCCCGGACGTGCCGAACGAGTAGGCATTGCACCCGGGTTCGGGCGCGGAGGCATGGAACCGGGGCTCGGACGTGGGCCACCCTGGCCCGGAGCCGGACGGGGACCGCCCTGGCCGGGTGCCGGACGGCTACCCGCCTGGGGCGCAGCCGGGCGAGGTCCACCCTGACTGGGTGCCGGACGACCGCCGCCGGGGCGAGGTCCGCCCGGTGCGGGGCGCGGTGCCGGACGCTCGGCCGGAGCCGACGAGTACGGGTTGTTGCCGACACGGGGCGCCTTGGGACCGGGCTTCGGGCCGGGTGCGCCCGGCTTGGGTCCTGCGGGAGCCGCCGGCGCAGCAGACGCGGCTGGAGCCGCCGGTGCTGCGTTCTCGGTTGCCGGAGCCTGCGCCGCGGGGCGAGCAGGAGCCGGAGTGGGACGCGACGGCGCCGGAGCAGCCGGGCGTGCCGGAGCGGACGGCTGGGGTGCCGACTGCTGGGGTGCCGACTGCTGAGGGGTGCTCTCCGGAGCCGGAGCCGATGCCGCCGGAGCGGACGGGGCCGGAGCTGCCGGGCGTGCCGCGGGCTTCGGGCCCGGACGGGGTCCCGCACCAGGCTTGGCGGACGGTGCCGGCTTGGGCGAGCCGTTCGACGCGCCTGCGGCGGGAGCCGAGTCCGATGCTCCGGACGGGAAGGATTCACGAAGTCGACGCGCCACCGGCGCCTCGACGGTGGATGATGCGGACTTCACGAACTCGCCCTGCTCCTTGAGCCGTGCGAGTAGTTCTTTACTGGTGACACCGAGTTCTTTGGCCAACTCGTGCACGCGGGCCTTGCCTGCCACTGCTCTCCTCACTGAGAGGCCGAGCGAGGCATGGTGCCCGCACGACCTCGGGTTATCTCCGATGGACGTTCATCGTTGGTGCTTCACGGTGTGCTCATCAGTGCTGTTGCCTGTTCTTCTCGACGGGTGTAGCTCTGCATTCACTGCTCTGTATTCGGAGCCACCGGTCCCTCGGTGTCTGCCTCCACACCGTTTCCGATGAAGGCTTTCACCGCGGTCACGTCGACCACTCCTTGTACTCGTAGTGCTCTGCCGAATGCTCGGCGTCGTTCCGCATTGACCAGACATTCCGAGACGGGATGCAGCCACGCGCCCCGACCTGGAAGCCTGCGGTGGACGTCCGGGACGATCACGAATTCCGAGGAATCCGAATCACCCGTCCGACCGACCACGACTCGCAGCAGATCGACTGCCGGAACCCGCTCCTTGCATCCGACACAGGTGCGCACCGGCAGACGTGTAGGCGTCGAACCGGTGCTCCCATGACGGAAGGGCGTGGAGTTCAATTCCGAACCACCGACTACTCTACCGCTGTATTGCCCCGAACCCCGCATTCTGTCTTTACCCGCTGGTCGCCTCGGGTGCCACGGCAGCGTCGCTGCGGATATCGATTCTCCATCCGGTCAGACGGGCAGCCAATCGAGCGTTCTGCCCTTCCTTGCCGATCGCCAGAGACAGCTGGTAATCGGGGACGATGACGCGTGCGGCACGAGCGGCCGCGTCGACCACCGTCACCGATACAACCTTCGACGGCGACAGAGCATTCCCGACGAAGCGGGCGGGGTCCTCGTCGAAGTCGATGATGTCGATCTTCTCCCCCGCCAGCTCGCTCATCACGTTGCGCACACGCTGACCCATCGGACCGATGCACGCGCCCTTGGCGTTGAGGCCGGACACCGTGGAGGTCACCGCGATCTTCGACCGGTGACCGGACTCGCGAGCGACGGCGATGATCTCGACGGAACCGTCCGCGATCTCGGGCACCTCGAGGGCGAACAACTTGCGCACGAGATTCGGGTGGGTTCTCGACAGAGTGATCTGAGGTCCACGGTTTCCGCGCGCGACGCCCACGACGTAGCACTTGATGCGTTCACCGTGCTCGTACGACTCGCCCGGAACCTGCTCGGCGGGAGGCAACAGTCCGTCGGCGCCGTTGGCGTCGCTTCCGATCCGGACGATCACGGTGCCTTTCGCGTTGGCACGCGTGTCTCGCTGGATGACGCCGCCGACGATCTCGCCTTCGTGCGTCGAGAATTCTCCGAAGGAGCGCTCGTGCTCGGCGTCACGCAGACGCTGGAGAATGACCTGGCGAGCAGTGGTCGCTGCGATGCGGCCGAATCCCTCGGGAGTGTCGTCCCACTCCGAGATCGTGTTCCCGTCCTCGTCGATCTCCTTGGCCATCACCTTCACCGAGCCGCTCTTGCGGTCGACGTCGATCCAGGCGTGCTGCTGATGACCTTCCGTGTGGCGGTATGCGGTCAACAGAGCGGTCTGGATGGTCGAGATGACCGTCTCGATCGAGATACCCTTGTCCGCCTCGATGGCGCGCAGCGCGGCAATGTCGATATTCACTTGTCGGACCCTTCTTCTGGTTCTTCCACGTTCACGGTGTTCTCGGCGTCGGCCGGCGCCGGCCGGCCGTCCACGACGCCGCCCGCCAATTCCATCTCCTCGGGCTTGGGCCGCGAGAATTCCACCTGCACAACTGCTTTCACGACGTCCGTCAGCGCCACCCGGCGCGTCGACAGAACACCCTTCGTCTTCGTCACGACCGTCACGACGCCCGTGTCGAGTGCGCCGATCCTGGCGTCGAACTTCTCGTCCGGCAACTCGATCCGTACCGCTCGACCCCGTGCCCGACGCCAATGCCGTTCCAGCGTCAGAGGTCGGTCGATTCCGGGAGTGGTGACTTCGAGTGTGTACGGCGCCTCGCCGAAGTCCGACACCCCGTCGAACACGTCGGAGATCTCACGGCTGAGCGACGGCAGAGTGTCGAGATCGATTCCCTGTTCACGGTCGACCATGATCCGAACGGCACTGTGCTTGCCGGCTGCGACGACGGTGACGTCCTCGAGGTCGAAACCGTGTGCGTCGATCAGGTCGGACAGGAGCTCGACGACCCTCTCCTTGGACGGAACAGGCATCGTGGTGTGCACTCCTCGTGAAGTTGTGGGCGGATCGGTTCCTCAGACGGTGAACGTACAGCCTAGCGCCCATCGCGGCGGCCCGTGACCAGGTGCGGGTGCGCACCGGCAAAGTGAGACCTGGCAGCATGGACGCGTGCTGACGCCCGCGCTATCTCGCCCACTCACACGTCGCGCGTCGTTTCGACTGGTAGCGGGGGCGGCCCTCGCGGCGGCCGGGCTCACCTCGGTCACGGCCTGCACGCCGGGCGAGGACACCGCCGAGACGGTGGACACACTCACCACCCACCTGCGGCAGGCTCGTCAGGACGCGCGATCGGCCGCGGCACTCGCCGCCTCGATCCCGGATCGTGCTGCTGCACTGTCGGTCGTGGAACTCGAGCGCACCGCGCATGCCGACGCATTGGCGACGGAGATCGACCGCGTCGCAGGCGGGTCGACGACCACGCCTGCGACCTCCACCACGACCGATGGCCCGACTCCGACGTGGGACGAACTGGTGGCGGCCCTCACCGATTCGGCACGCAGCGCCGCTGATTCGGCACGCAACGAATCCGGCTTCCGCGCCGGCCTGCTGGGATCGATCAGCGCCGCGTGCACGACCTCGGTGAAGGTGGTGTTGGCGTGAACGAACTCGGTGAAGAGCAGCAGGCGCTCGTCGATGCGCTGGAGGCCGAGTACGCCGCGGTGTTCGCCTACGGGATCGTCGGGGCATTTTCCAATCCTGCGCGGGCGGAACTGGTGGCGACCTACGCGGCGGCTCATCGGGCGCGACGTGACGCCACCATCGACGCGTTGACTGCGGCGAGCGTCACCCCGCCGCAGCCCGCGACCGCGTACGCGACGCCGTTTCCGGTGACCGACCCCGTCACCGCGGCCCAATTGGCGGCTCAGGCCGAGGCGGACACGTCCGTCGCGTGGCGCTCGGTGATCGAGCGCAGCCGGTCCGGCCCCACGCGCGAGATCGGAATCACTGCACTCACCGAAGCTGCGCTGCGACTTGCGAACTGGCGGACGATCCTGGGAGTGGTTCCGTCGACGGTGGCGTTTCCGGGTCAGCCGTAGGCGTCGTCGCGCCGATGCCCGAGGGCATGAACAGTGCGGCCAGAATTCCGACCGCGACTGCTGCGGCGCCGACCAACAGCGCGGGCGCCAGCGCATCGGTGTATCCGGTGGGAGTCAACGATCCCCCGCTGCCCAGGAAGACCGCTGTGAGAACAGCGATTCCGAGCGCGATACCGATCTCGCGAATGGTCGAGTTGGTGCTGCTGGCCGTGGCGTGATCGACGTCGGCCATGTCGGTGAGCACCGCCGTCGCCGACGGCGCGAACGTGAGGCCCATTCCGATTCCGGCCATGGCCAGGGCGGGAACCATGCTGATGTACGTCGTTCCCGGTTCCAGTATCGCCGCCATCCACACCAAGGCTCCGGACTGCAACGTCAGACCTGCGACGAGCAGCGTCCGTAGACCCAGCCGGGGTGCCAACACACCTGCGAGGGGTGCCACGATCATCGGGGCAGCCGTCCACGGCAACGTCCGCAGTCCTGCTTGGAACGGTGTGTATCCCATGACGATCTGCAGATACTGAGACAGAAGGAAGACCGCGCCGAACATCCCCAGAGTGAACGACACACCGATGATGTTGGCGACGGAGAAACTGCGAGAGCGGAACAACCGAAGTGGAACGACCGGATGTTCCGTCGACCTCTGACGTAACACGAACGCCACCATGGACACCGCCGATCCGACGAACGAGAGAAGCACCGTCGTCGAGGCCCAGCCGTCCTCGTTTCCGTGCACCACCGCCCACACCAGCAGGAAGACACCCGCGCCCGCGAGCAGGATTCCGACGAGGTCCAGCGGCTGACGATGTCCGTAGGACTCCTTCAGCGCCACGAGGGCGAGTGGCACCGCGACGAGTGCCACGGGGACATTGATCCAAAAGATGGCCTCCCACGAGATGCCGTCCACGACCGCGCCGCCGACGACCGGACCGAGCGCGACACCGAGACCGGACACTCCGCCCCAGATCCCGATGGCCAGTGCACGTTTCGCGGCGGGTACGACTCCGGCGAGGAGCGTCAGCGACAGCGGCATGATCGCGGCGGCTCCCACGCCCTGAATCGCTCGGGCGGCGATGAGCATCGCCGGTGTCGTCGCAAGTGCGGAACCGATCGAGGCGATCGTGAACACGGCGATGCCCCCGAGGAAGACGTTGCGGCGGCCCCACCGGTCGCCGAGCGTCGCGGCCGCGAGCATCAGCGTCGCGAAGCTGAGCGTGTACGCGTTCATGAACCACTGCAGTTCTCCGACCGAGGCCGACAGGTCTGCCTGGATCACCGGGAGCGCACTGGTCATCACCAGGTTGTCGAGGGTCGCCATGAACATCGGTAGCGACGCGGCGAGAATCCCGACCCAGATCGGAATTCGCCGTTCGGTATCGATCCGTGGCGGAGCTGTCTTCGTGGACATGAGAAAGCCTCCGAGTTATGTAAGCATCGAATGATTACTTGAATCGGAACGCTAGTTATCAACTGATAACCTGTCAACATGCCAGCGCCGAAGACCACCCGCATGGACGCAGCCGATCGCCGTGAATTGGTGCTCGACGCTGCCACTCGAGCATTTGCCCGGGGCGGCTACGCCGGAACCAGCACCGACGCCGTCGCCAAGGAAGCGGGCGTGTCTCAGCCCTACGTCGTCCGGATGTTCGGCACCAAGAGCGAATTGTTTCGCCTCGTGTTCCAGCGCGCGATCGACGGGATCATGCGCGCGTTCGATCGCGTTCTCGACGAGTCACCGTCGGAGTCCGACGTCTGGCCCGCACTGGGTCGGGCGTACGCGGCCCTCGTCACCGACCGAGACCTTCTGCTGGTCATGATGCACGGTTTCACCGCGAGCACCACACCGGAGATCGGGACCCAAGCGCGTGACGGCATGTCCGCGATCTACACCCAGATACGCGGACGCACCGGGTGCACGCCCGACGAGGCCCGCGACTTCATCGCGCACGGCATGTTGCTCAACTGCCTGCTGGCCATCCAGGCAGTCGAACACTCGACCGAGGAGTCTCCCCTCGCCGAACTCGCCGATTGCGCGTTCGGGCCGAAGCTGGCCCAGTTCGTCAAGACCTCGGGCTAGGGCCGCATCTCGTAGACCCCGTCGTACGCCAGAACCTCACCCCACACCGCGTCGAATCTCGCGGCGTTCACGACGGGTTTGCGCAGCGCGCCGACAGCCCATGCCTGTTGCGCCTCCGTCGAGGACGGCTTGCTGTACAACGCAACGGCATACGCAGAGAAATCGCGTACCTGAAAGTCGAAGATCTGATCGAGAACTTCGGTCGACACCGCGTCCGCGCTCTCGAGAATCAAGTGACCGTAGACCACGAGCGAGAACAGATGCCCGACGTTCAGCAGGAAGTCGAGATCACGCTGCTGCTCCTCGTTGGGCGCCGACTCGGTCAGAAACTGCCTGAACGCCAACACCTGCTCGTAGAAGCGCCCGACGTTGGGCACGGCCGAGTATTTCTCGTACACGGGCACCCAGTCCTGGAACCGGACCTTGCTCGCGCCGCGCGCCGGTCCCTGAGCGAAGAAGAAGGCGTCGTCCGACGCGTCGTCGCGAACCTCGACCGCCGGAAACTCCGTGGGCGCGAACATGTACGCCGGCATGAACTTGAGCATCAACGCCACGTTGACGTGGACCGTGCCTTCGAGTTTGGGCAACGTACCGATCAGTTGCGCCGCCTCCCTGAAGTACGTGTTCTTCTCGTACCCCTTCGCCGCGATGACGTCGTGCAGTGTACGAACCACGGTTTCGCCCTCCGACGTGACCTTGGCCATGGTCATCGGATTGAACAGGAGATACCGACGGTCCTCCGCCGACGCGGATCGGAAGTAATCGAGGGCACGAGCGCTGAACAGTTTCATGGCGATCAGCCGCGCGTACGCATCGACGAAACTTGCTCTCACGTGCGGAAATTCGGTGACCCGGTTGCCGTAGAGGATGCGATTGTGCGCGTGGGTGATTGCCTCGTGAAAGGCGTGCTCGCAGATGCCGATCGACCCCGTGCACAGGTTGAACTTGCCCACGTTGACGGTGTTCAGTGCCGCGGAGAACGCGTCGGCGCCGGTGTGCAGAATGTCCTCGGCACGGACCGGGTAGTTCTCGAGCGCGAACGTGCTGACGAACATCTGACCGTGAACCACGTTGTCTCGCAACACGTATCCGTCATGGCCACTGTCCGCAACGAAGAAGACGTACGCTTCGGGACCCTCGACATCGGTGCGACGACCGAACACGGACACCGTCCCTGCCACATTGCCGTTGCCGATGTAGTACTTCTCGCCCGACGCCGTGAACTCGACGCCGTCTCCCCCGCCCGGAGCCAGAAGCATGTCGGTCGAATAGACGTCGGCACCGTGTGCCCGCTCGGACAGACCGAACGCGGCGACGCCGCCCTCGTCCAGCAACGCAGCGGCCCGACGCTTGGCTGCGTCGTTGTCGCTCATCCAGACAGGACCCAGCCCGAGGACTGTGACCTGCCACGCATACCAGTAGGACAGGCCGTAGAAGCCGAGGATCTCGCTGAGCACCGCGTTGCGCGACGCATCCCATCGCTTGTTCGGATCACCGTCCGCATACGCAGCAGGCGTGCAGAACGTGGCGAACAGCTTCTCCTTCGCGACGAACGCGAGGAAGTCCGCCGTCCAGACCGCGTCGAGGTCGTCGGAGAGCAACCTCGCCTTACCTCGATCCTCGAACCAGTCGATCAGAGACCGAAGTTGCCGCGCTGACTCGTCGTCGAGTGTCGACGTGTCCAGCTTCGTGGGATCGAACAAAGAAACCTGCGACGCCATCGTTATCTCTCCCTGGTCGGTTAGCTAGAAGCTACCAGCGAGTAACCGACCAGGGTGGCGAATCAGTCTCTACGGCGAACAGCCTTCACGATCTCGGCAGCGGCCGTCGCCTTGTCCAGCTCGACGCTCTCGCCGGTGAAGCGGTCGCGCATCTCGACCTTGCCGTCGGCCCATCCTCGGCCGACGACGACCACCAGAGGCATGCCGAGCAGCTCGGAGTCCTTGAACTTGACGCCGGGCGACGCTTTCCTGTCGTCGAACAGGACGTCGAGTCCCTGCAGGTTCAACTCCGACGCGATCGCCTCGGCACCGTCGCGCGCAGCCTCGTCCTTGTTCGCGATGACCAAGTGAACGTCGTACGGCGCGATCTCCGCAGGCCAACGCAGGCCCTTGTCGTCGTGCATCTGCTCGGCCACCACGGCTACGGCACGCGTGATACCGACACCGTAGGAACCCTGTACGAGCCGCACCGGCTTGCCGTTCTCACCGAGAACGTCCACTGTGAACGCGTCGGTGTACTTGTAGCCGAGCTGGAAGATGTGGCCGATCTCGATTCCGCGCGCGCTGACGAGCGGTCCGCGTCCGTCCGGCGACATGTCACCGTCGCGCACCTCGGCCGCCTCGATGGTCCCGTCCGGAGTGAAGTCGCGGCCGGCCACGAGGTTCGCCACGTGCTTGCCCTTGACGTCCGCGCCGGTGATCCACGATGTTCCGTCGACGATCCTGGGGTCGACGAGATACCGAACACCGTTGGCCTGCAGGCCACGAGGCCCGATGTACCCCTTGACCAGGAAGGGGTTGGCCTCGAAGTCCGCGTCGGTGAGCAACTGGTACTCGGCGGGCTCGAGCGACGCCTCGAGACGCTTCTCGTCCACCTCGCGGTCTCCGGGGACGCCGACGGCGAGCAGTTCCCACTCACCGTCGGGCTGGCGCACCTTGAGCAGAATGTTCTTCAGCGTGTCCGCGGCGGTGACGGTCCGGCCGAGATCTGCACTGTTGGCCCAGTCGACCAGTGTCGCGATGGTCGGGGTTTCGCCGGTCTCGTAGTCGACCGCCTCGGGCTGACCCTCGATGGGCAGCGAGTCCGGGCGGGCGGTGGTGACGGCTTCGACGTTGGCTGCATAGCCGGACTCGATGCAACGAACGTAGGTGTCCTCACCGACCTCGCTCTCGGCGAGGAACTCCTCGGAGGCACTGCCGCCCATCGCGCCGGACGTGGCCGCGACGATGACGTACTTGATACCGAGCCGCGCGAAGATGCGCTGGTAGGCCTCGCGGTGGGCGTGATAGGACGCCTTCAACCCGTCCTCGTCGAGGTCGAAGGAGTACGAGTCCTTCATGATGAACTCACGACCACGCAGAACGCCTGCGCGGGGACGCTCCTCGTCGCGGTACTTGTTCTGAATCTGGTACAGGGTGACCGGCAGGTCCTTGTAGGAGTTGTACTCACCCTTGACCGTGAGCGCGAACAGTTCCTCGTGCGTCGGACCGAGCAGCATGTCGTTGCCCTTGCGGTCCTTCAGCCGAAACAGCGCGTCGCCGTACTCGGTCCATCGATTGGTGGACTCGTACGGTTCACGAGGCAGCAGGGCAGGCAACGAGATCTCTTGTGCGCCGATCGCATTCATCTCTTCACGGACGACGTTCTCGATCTTCCGGAGCACCTTCAGACCCAGCGGCAGCCACGAGTAGACACCCGGCGCGATACGACGGACGTAGCCGGCACGAACCAGAAGCTTGTGGCTGTCGACCTCGGCGTCGGCGGGGTCGTCGCGGAGGGTACGAAGGAACAACTGCGAAAGACGGGTGATCACGGGGTACGAGCGTAGTCGGTGCCCAGCGAAACGGTAACGTTGCTCCCCGTGCTCATCCTGCTCCCACCTTCCGAAACCAAGTCCGACGGCGGTGTGGGATCACCTCTCGACCTCGACGAGCTGTCGTTGCCGGATCTCACCCCGTTGCGGCAGAAACTCGCGGATGCCCTGGTCGAGTTGGCTGCGGACGTCGAGGCCTCGAGCGCAGCCCTCGGACTCGGTCCGACCCAGGCCGACGAGATCCAGCGCAATGCGGCGCTGTGGACGTCGCCGACCGCTCCTGCTCTCAGCCGCTACACCGGCGTGCTGTACGACGCACTCGACGCCGGTTCGTTCACGCGTGCAGGCCGCGCCCGGGCCGCGGCACGCCTGTGGATCGGCTCCGCCCTGTTCGGAGCGGTGCGCGCGACCGATCCCATCCCGTCGTACCGCTTGTCCGGCGGGTCGAAGATTCCCGGATTCGGCACGCTGCGCTCACTGTGGAAGCCGGACCTGACCGAGGCACTTCTGGCCGAGGCCGACGATCTGGTGGTCGACCTTCGATCCGGGACGTATCAGCAGCTGGGTCCGGTCCCAGGGGCGGTCACGGCGACCGTTCTCACCGAGAAGCTCGACGGCACCCGGTCCGTCGTCAGCCACTTCAACAAGCACCACAAAGGCCTGCTGGCGCGCGCACTGACGCTGACGACCGCCGAACCGAAGGACGTCAAGGGAGTGGCACGGGTCGCAGCGAAGTCCGGGCTTCGCGTAGAGGTCGCCTCGCCGACCGAGTTGATCGTGCTCACCGAATGAACCCGGTTCCTTCGCTGCTGCGGCAGGGCGCCGACGCTTCGTACGGCCGCAGCAAGGACCTGCGACTCGTCGACGACATCGCCGACCGGTTGATCGCGCTCGACGAGTTCGACCCGCAGGCACTCGGGTCGCTGGCGCTCACCAACATGATCCAGACGATGTACGAAGCAGGATGGCAACCGTTCGACCTGCTGCACATCGTGCGACGCCAACAAACCGTCGCTGTGTCTTCGCTTGCGGCAGCGGCAATTCTGCACCAATCGGATCTGACCGACGCCGACGACCGTGCGCCGCAGAGCTGGGTCGATCAGCTCTCGGAGATCTGTGCCGCGTATCCCAAAGCTGCGGCCCGAGTCGAAGCGTCTCCGAGCTTCCTGGCGGCACAGTTGTCGGCGAGCGGAAAATCGGACTACATCGCTGCCAGTGATCAATGGATCGCGGTGCTCGCGCTTCTGGGGCAGTGGCAACAATTGCCGAGATGGCCGCAGATCGGGCCGCTGCCCTCACAGTGGCCACGCAAGCGTGCTCCTCGCATGGACCGCGGCGTGACGACCGGTGAATCACCGAACGGCAAGGTGCTCGGCAGGATCCGCGGACTGCTCGCGAAGGCGGACGCCACCGACTTCGAAGAAGAAGCCGAGACCCTGACCGCCAAGGCGCAGGAACTGATGACGCGGTACTCGATCGACTCGCTGCTGTTGACCGAAGGCAACGTCGACGTGATCAGCCGTCGACTCCACGTCGACAACCCTCATGCACCTGCGAAAGCACAGCTGCTGCACGCCGTCGGCGACGTCAATCGGGTCAAGTCCATCTGGGATCCCGAGTTCGCCGTCGCTACTCTCGTCGGCTCCCCCGTCGACGTCGAGCAGACCGAACTGCTGTTCACCTCGTTGCTCGTCCAGGCGACGCGGGCACTGTCGCACTCGCCGAAAGCCAAGCGACGCAAAGGGGCTGCATCCGCAGCGTTCGGCAAGGCGTTTCTGTTCGCCTATGCCGTCAGGATCGGCGAGCGTCTCGCCGACGTCGGCGCACTCGCCCTCGAGGAGGCGACAGAACAGTCGGGAAGCCTGCTCCCGATGCTCGCCACACAGACTGCGGCCGTCGAAGAGGAATTCGATCGGTTGTTCCCCAACGTCAGGGCGATGCGGGGGCCACGACTCGACGCCGAAGGATGGCACTCCGGCCAGGCTGCCGCCGACGAGGCCCATCTGTCGTAGCCGCGCCGATTCCCGCCGAGTAGTTCCACAACCATTCGATCGGCCCACGTCGGTGGCGCCGCAGCCACAGGTGTGCGAACAGGCTTACGATCGACACCGTCACCACGTAGATCGCGACCGTACCGAGGACCTTCTGCGCGGGCGAATCGAGTTCGGCCGCGATCCCGAACCCCCACCCGTAGCACAGAATCGAGGCCACCACGTTCTGGAGAACGTAGCTCGACAATGCCATCCGTCCGATCTCGGTGAGCCGCGCGGTCACGAATCCGTCGCGATCACCGCGAAGGTACAAGCCGGCCACGAATGCCAGAATCCCCAGGGACACCAACGGTGCCGTCAGGTATCGAGACACGATGATTCCGAGGTCTCCGCCCACCAGTCCGAGCGCGAAATCGACAGGCAGCGCGACCGTTCCGAGAACCATCATCCGCCGTCGGAGAATTCTCCCCGATCCGGACAACACTCCCGCGCGAAACAGGCTTGCCCCCAACAAGAACAGTGCAATCGACATCGGAAGAATCAACACCGTCTCGGAGCGGAACACTACTGCGTTGTCGATTCGGAACACCACCAGATCCCAGAACGAGCCGTCCGCATACGGATTGGGCTGGAGCGGTTCCGTCGATGTACCGTTCGGTGCTGCGGCCAGCAGCGCTGCGATCGCCGAGATCATCACGACGTGCACGCCGGCGGCGCCGATCATCCACCGCCGCTGAGCACGTTCCCCTCCGACGAGAACGTACGCGACGACGAAACCGGTGACGGCATACCCCATCAGCACGTCGAACTCGGTGAACAGCAGGAAGTGCAGTAGCCCGTCGACGAAGAGCAGTGCCGCCCGGATGAGGTATCGACCCGGCCACGGTTCCCCTCGCGTCGACGCCGATCGCTGCTGGATCGCAAGCCCTATACCGAACATGACGGTCAGGAGACCGAGGAACTTGCCCTGCGCCAGCTGTTGCAGAATTCGTTCGGCCAGGCCCCACCCACCGTCACCTTTCCCGACACCGTCGAGATATCCGACGAGCCCGGATCCGCTGGTGAAGATCCAGACGTTGGTGCCGAGCGTGCCTGCAATCGCGATGCCGCGCAACACATCCAATGATCGATACCGTTCGAGGGCCGCCATGGTTCAACGGTAACGACATCGATGCATTCATCGCGTCCTCCTTTCGACGGACCCCGAAGGGAAGCAGCCCACGCGGTTCCGCTCGGTGCACTCGGCACAATGGACGAGTGCACCACACTCTCGACGACGTCATCACCCGCTCGACGGAACTGCTTCGCGCGAAAGATCTCGCCGGCATGTCCCAACTCGTCGCGGACCTGCCGCCTGCCGACGCAGCGCGGATTCTCGAACGTACGGACTCGGCCGAACGCGCGGTGCTGTACCGATTGCTGCCGAAGGATCGCGCACTCGATGTGTTCGAGCAGTTCGACGCATCGGTCCGCAGCGAACTCGTCACCGCGCTGCGAGACGACGACGTCGTCACCCTCTTCGCCGAACTGGATCCCGACGATCGCGTCGAACTCGTCGACGAACTTCCCTCCAATGTGGCGCACCGGTTGATGCAAGGACTTTCACGGACGGAGCGTGAGCTCACCGCGCCGATGCTCGGCTACGCGAAAGGGTCCGTCGGACGACGGATGAGCCCCGAGTACGTCCGTGTCCGCCCCACCACGACGGCGGACGAGGCCCTGGCTCAGGTGCGGGCGATCGGAGCCGGTGCCGAGTCCGTCTATCTGCTTCCGATCACCGACGACAGCCGACGGCTCGTCGGCGTCGCGACGCTCGCCGACGTTGCCACCGCCGACCCCGCGACGGTCGTCGAGAACCTCTCGACGAGCCGGCCCGTCGTCACGGCCGACGTCTCCGCCGAGGAAGCCGCCCGTTCGTGCCTCGACCATCGAAGCCCAGCCGTCGTGGTCGTCGATTCGGAGAATCGCTTGATCGGCATCCTCACCATCGACCAGGCATCACGCATTCTCGAAGATGCCGAGGACGAAGATGCGGCTCGTGCCGGCGGCACCGAGCCTCTGCGCCGGCCGTACCTGGCCACTCCGGTGCTGAGCATCGTGCGATCGCGTGTGGTGTGGCTGCTTGTCCTCGCGCTGTCCGCCATTCTCACCGTGCAAGTACTCGAAATCTTCGAGCATGCGCTGGCTGCGGTGGTGACGCTCGCACTGTTCATTCCGCTGCTCACCGGAACCGGTGGCAACACCGGATCCCAAGCCGCCACCACGGTGACTCGTGCACTTGCCGTCGGCGACGTACGCCCGCGCGATATCGGCGCGGTACTGTTCCGCGAAATTCGCGTGGGCGCAACGATGGGCGCGATGCTCGGAACGCTCGGATTCGTGATCGCAGGCCTTGTCTACGACTGGCATCTCGGCCTGGTCATCGGATCCACCCTCCTCGCGATCTGCACTCTGGCAGCTACTGTCGGGGGCGCGATGCCACTGTTGGCCAAGAAGATCGGCGTCGACCCTGCCGTGTTCTCGACGCCGTTCATCTCGACGTTCTGCGACGCAACGGGATTGATCGTCTACTTCGCGATCGCGAAGCTCGTGCTGGGCGTCTAGGCCGCTGGGGTGTCTAGGCCGCTGGGGTGTCTAGGTCGATTGGGTGTCTAGGCCGATTGGGCGTCTTCCTGCGCGGCCTGGGCCTGGGCGACCTGTTGGGGGGTGAAGCGAATGAAGAATGCCGCGAGACCTGCCACGACGGCGAGGATGGAGCAGCAGAAGAGCGCGAACATGTAGCCCGAGCTGAGGGCGCCGAGCTGAACGTCGTTCATCAAGGTCGCCGGGCCCGTGGTGCCCCCCAGTGACAGCGTGCGGGACGTGACCAGCGCGCCGACGATCGCGAGTGCCACCGGGCCGCCGAGTGTCTGCGCGACGAGGGCGATGGCGGTCAAGGGGCCGATTTCGGTGGCCTGCACCCCGGCGATCGCGCACAGTGGAAGAGGGATCGACGCCATGCCGACGCCGAATCCGATGCCGATGACCGGGAAGAAGATGCCGGGGAAGTACGACGAATCGGCGTCCATGGTGGCCACCGAGAACAGAAGCCACCCGATCATGATCAACGCACCGGTCATGACCAACCATCGCGGTTGAATACGTACGACGAGTTGAGAGGTGATGAACGCGGCAGCGCCCAGTCCGAAGGCGAACGGAACGAACGCGAGGCCCGCCGCCAACGGGCTGTAGCCCAGGATGTCCTGAACGAACAGGGCGACGAACGCGGCCAGGCAGAACATGACGCCGCCGGCGAAGAAGATCGCCACGAAGGTGGCGACCCGGTCTTTGCTCGCGAACAGAGAAAACGGAAGCAGCGGGTTGTCCGCTCGGCGCTCGACGACGAGGAACAGACCCAGCAGGATCAGACCCGCGACGAGCGAACCGACCACCAGTGGACTGAGCCACCCCAGTTCGGTGCCTTCACTGAGCGCGAGGACCACGCCGGTACAGCCGAGGGTGCCGAGTATCGCTCCGGGGAAATCGAGGGCCAAGCGGACGCCTGCGGTTTCCTTCAGTGACACCACCGCGAGGATCACGATCAGGATGCCGATCGGCACGTTGATCAGAAAGATCCAGCGCCAGGACACCTGAGTGAGCGCACCGCCGATGATGAGTCCGGCGATGGAACCGACCCCGGTCATCGCGGCGTAGATGGCGATGGCCTGATTTCGCACCGGGCCCGGTGCGAAGGTCGTCGCCACGAGCGCAAAGGCCGTCGGCGACGCCACTGCCGCACCCACGCCCTGCAGTGCGCGCGCGGCCACCAACGTCGCTTCGTTGACGGCGAGCCCGCACAACAGCGACGCGATGGTGAACAGCACGACGCCACCGAGGAACATCTTCTTACGACCGAACGCATCGCCGAGGCGCCCGCCCAGAAGCATGAGGCCGCCGAACGCCAGTGCGTACGACGTCAACACCCAGTTGCGACCCGCGTCGCTCAATCCCAGATCCGCCTGCAGCGGCGCCAAAGCCAGATTGGCCACCGTCCCGTCGAGAACCACCATGAGCTGCAGTCCGCTCAGAACAATGATCGCCAGACCGAATGCCCTGGTGGTGACCGGGTAGACGATCTGCGTCGTGGGCGCTGCGGGCTGCGTGTGATCAGGCACGGGGGTTCACGTTACCGAGAGTTCACAGAAAAACCAGCAACGGTTCCGATTACGACGATCGCAGGTGGACGTATGCCCTCGTCCTTGACCTTCTGGGCCACTGTGGAGAGGTCCGCCCGTACCTCACGTTGGGTACGCATCGTCCCCTCCTGGACCACGAGGACCGGCGTCGACGCGGCTCGTCCGCCGTTCATCAGCACCGCCGCGAATTTGTCGATCCGCTCGACGGCCATCAGGAGCACGATCGTGCCCTTGAGTCGCGCCAGTGCGTCCCAGTCGACGAGAGAGTCGGGGTGGTCCGGCGCGACGTGTCCGCTGACGACGACGAATTCGTGAGTCACACCTCGATGCGTCACCGGCACGCCCGCAGCGGACGGCACGGAGATCGCACTGGTGATTCCCGGCACGACGGTGACCGGGATTCCCGCGTCGGTGAGAGCTTCGAGTTCCTCGTAACCACGGCCGAAGACGTACGGGTCCCCGCCCTTGAGCCGGACGACGAACTTCCCTGCCTTCGCTCCGTCGATCAGCGCCTGGTTGATCGCCTCCTGGGCCATCGCGCGTCCGTACGGAATCTTCGATGCGTCGATGACCTCGACGTGTGGGCCGAGCTCGGCCAGCAACTCCGGCGGCGCGAGCCTGTCGGTGACCACGACGTCGGCATAGGTCAACAGGCGACGCCCGCGAACGGTGATGAGGTCGGGATCACCCGGGCCACCGCCGACGAGTGCGACGCCGGTGTGCGGGGCGTGTGCGGCGTCGGTGACGACACCGGACTGCAGAGCTTCGAGCACCGCGGTCCTCACCGCAGCCGACCTACGGTGCTCTCCCCCGGCCAGCACACCGAGCGTGAGTCCGTCGTAATCCGCCGACGCCGGGGTGACCGCGGTGCCGTCGCGCGCGACGTCCGCGCGAACGCAGAAGATTCTGGCCCGTTCGGCCTCGGCGACGATGGCCGCGTTGGTCTCGGCCTCGTCGGTGCACGCGATCGCGTACCACGCGTCCGCGATGTCTCCGTCGCGATAGTCCCGCAGGTCCAGCGTCACCTGACCAGCCGTCGCCCAGCCCTCCACCGCGGGTGTCGCCTCACGAGTGATGACATGAACCACCGCACCCGAGGAGATCAACAACGGCAGCCGACGCTGCGCGACAGTGCCACCGCCGACGACGACAACACGCCGTCCGGACAGATTCAGGCCGACCAGATAGGGAGAATCGGTCGCGTCGGACTCACTCGATGTGGAGACATTCACGGTACGAAACGCTACCGCGTTGCCCTGGGTGCTCGCTCCCGCAGGCCTCGCGGGCGCTCGACCCGTGTTTCGTCCCAGACGGGCTCACTCGATTCGCGGACCTGCCCGTCGGATCCGAAGACGAGGAACCGGTCGAAGCTGCGCGCGAACCATCGGTCGTGGGTGACGGCGACGACCGTTCCCTCGAATGCTGTGATGGCGTCCTGCAGCGAGTCCGCGGACACCAGGTCGAGGTTGTCCGTCGGTTCGTCGAGGAGCAGCAGGGTGGCGCCGGACAGTTCCAGCAGCAGGATCTGAATCCGTGCCTGTTGCCCACCGGACAGGTTGTCGTACAACTGCTCTGCGGCGAGTGACAGGCCGTAACGATCGAGTGCACGGCTCGCGGCTTCGCGACCCATTCCGTCACGGTGCTCGTTGCCGAGATGCAGGATGTCCAGCAACGTCTTGCCGTGGAGATCCGGCCTGCTGTGAGTCTGCGCGAACAATCCTGGCCGCACCCGCGCACCCAACACGGCGGTGCCGCTGTGCGGTACGGGCGCGATCTTGAGTTCCTGGACCGGGAGGTGCTCCCGCTCGGGGTCGGTACCGCCCGCCGCCAGCAGCCGAAGAAAGTGCGATTTGCCGGATCCGTTGGAACCGAGCACGGCCACCCGATCACCGAACCAGATCTCCGTGTCGAACGGCTTCATCAACCCGGTCAGCTCCAGTCCGGTACACACCAGCGCGCGTTTCGCGGTGCGCCCACCGTGCAGCCGTACCGTCACCTTCTGCTTCAGGGGAACCGCCTCGGGAGGGCCCGCGTCCTCGAACCGCGTGAGCCTCGTCTGCGCTGCCTGATAGCGAGCGGCGATGCCGTCGTTGAACTTCGCTTTCTCCCGCAAACGGAGAACGAGCGCCCGCAGTTTCACTCGTTCCTCGTCCCAGCGGCGGCGAAGTTCGTCGAGCCGGGCGTTCCGGTCCTCGCGCGCGTCGTAGTAAGTGGCGAAGCCTCCGCCGTGGACCCAGGAGGTGGCCCCGTTGAATCCCGGTTCGAGAGTGACGATGCGGGTGGCGGCATTCGCGATGAGCTCGCGGTCGTGGCTGATGAAGAGCACGGACTTGTCCGACTCACGAATCGTCTTCTCCAACCACCTCTTACCGGGAACGTCCAGGTAGTTGTCCGGTTCGTCGAGCAGAAGCAACTCGTCGGAACCGGCGAACAACGCCTCGAGCACGACACGCTTCTGCTCGCCACCGCTCAGAGTCGACACATCACGCCACTTCGCGACGTCGAACGGTGCACCGAGCGCCGCCATCGTCACCTTGTCCCAGAACGGTTCCAGATCGTATCCTCCGACATCGCCCCAATCGGACAGCGCAGCAGCGTAGTTCATCTGCGTCTTCTCGTCGTCCGCCTCCATCATCGCGTTCTCGGCCTCGTCCAGAGCCTCGGCGGCTCGGCGCACCGCGAGCGAGGACACCGACAGCAACAGATCCAGAACCGTCGTTCCGCCGGCTCCACTCCCGACCCCATGGGTCGCTCCGCCGGCTCCACTCCCGGCCCCACGGGTCGTTCCGCCGGCTCCACTCCCGACCCCACGGGTCGTTCCGCCGGCTCCACTCCCGACGAACTGACGCATGACTCCGAGCGCACCCGATCGGGTCACGGCGCCGTCCTCGGGCTCGATATCGCCGGAGACGATGCGAGTCAACGTGGTCTTGCCTGTGCCGTTCGGTCCGATCAACGCCATCTTGGCGCCGTCACCGACACGGAATCCGACGCCGCTGAGAAGCTGCCTGCCGTCGGGCAGGAAGTAGTCGATGTCGGTCAGTTCGAGGTGAGCCACGCCGACAAATCTATGTCAGGGAGTCAACGTCATTTTTCGAGTGGTGGTCAGGGTCTGTCGGCCGACGGGATCGACGTGCGCATGCTCGACGCTCACCCGCGCCGTCTCCCCCTCGGTCGTGAGAAGCATGACGCCGTTGTCGAACCACGGCCCGGCCTCGGCTTCCCAACTCACGTCGGGCGGCGGCACCTTGGCTCCCCGTGCGAGCGAAGCCAGTACCCGCGCGGCCGGACGTTTGATCGCCAGCCGGTTCACGGCACGAATCGGTAGGTTCAGCGGGTTGCGGAACGGCGACATCGTCAACTGGTACGTCGCCGGAACGTCGCCGCCCACCCCGAACTCGGCTCGCGCGACGTACGAGCAGTGCACGTCGCCGGAAAGCCACATGATGCTGGCGGGTGCGTCGTCGCTTCTGGAGATCTCGCGCACCAGCGTCGCCATGTCCAGGAACGACTTTCCGAACGCGGCCCAGTGCTCGAGATCCAGGTCGATTCGGAGCTTCTCTCCTACTCGCGCCGCGAGCTTGCCCCAGCTCCCCTGTGCCACAGCCTCGTTCCACTGTTCGAGATGATGCAGTGCGGGCAGCATCAGATACGGCAGTGACGAGCCGAAGAGCAGGTGCCGCGGAGACTTCTCGAGCGCTCGTTCCCTGACCCACGCCCACTCGACGTCGTCGACCATCGCGCGCCGGCTCGGATCGAGGTCACGCGAGCACCGGGAGTCGATCATGATCAACCGAGTGTCACCGAAGTCCCGGTAGAAACTCCACCGGCCGGTCTCGGGCACCTCGTCGACTCGCAGCGAGAACTCGGAGAGCAGGCGTTCACGATCCTCGTCGGTCGCAGCGGCCTTCACCTGTGCGTACAGCTCGTCCCGACCGAGCTCGTCGGGCGAGAGATTGCCAAGGTGCTGATACACCCAGTACGACGAGAACGCACCCACGACACGGTCCTTCCACCAGGGCCTGGTCTCGATGTCGGCGCGCCACGACGCCGACGAGTTCCAATCGTCACGCAGGTCGTGATCGTCGAGAATCATGCACGACGGCACGCTCGCGAGCAGCGTCCTGACCGGCTCGACTCCCCACGACTCGTGGTAGAGCCACGAGTACTCCTCGAAGTCGCAGATCTCGTCGGCCGCGTCGGTGTCGCGGGCACTCGCCGGACCGTCGCCCGCGGCTCGTCGAGCGCGCAACCTCTCGATGATCTCCGGCGACGGGTCGTCGGCGTAGACCTGGTCGCCGAGCAGGAGCAGCGCCTGCGGCCACTCCTCCGGTCCCTGCCCGGCCATGCGGGTGCCGAGGCCCGCGAGCGCATCCGCGCCGATTCGCTGTAGGGATTCGTCGCTGTAATTGTCTCCGCGCCTGCAGGATCCGAACGCGAAGGTCACCGGACCGTGCCGGTCGATGGTATGAATCGCCGCGGTTGCACCCGGTTCGGGCCAGACGACGCGGCCGTCGAACGTCGAGTCGTAGGTGATGGCGGTGTCGGCAGGCAGATCGGTGAGCGCGACGAGCGCGTAATGGTGACCGTGAACGCCCCACGTCGAAGCCTCACCGCGCACACCGGTGTCGGTGGTCACTCGGACGGTCCCCGGCCGGTCGAACTCGAACCAGAACGTTGCATCGTGCGCACCGACATAGCGGACGAGAGGACCGAGTACGAGCGGTGAAGACGTCATCGTCACCACGATGCCCTGAGTCCGCTCGACGCGCCACTGTGGCCGGTCACAGCAGCGCTGCAGCGACCGTCACACCGCGGGCACTCGTCTTCGCGAGTACGAGGCGTCCTTCGGTTGCGCGCAGCGCCGCCGCCTCCGCGACACTGGGCGTTCCGGTGGCGGCCCGCGTCCGAGCGGACGGTTCGGTGACCGTCACCGCCGCAAGTTCCTCCGCGGACCACAGGTGAAGCGTCACACCGAGGGACTCGGCGACGGGAAGCATCTGAGCGTCCTTCGACTCCAGCGTGGACAACGCCACGATCGTGAACGTCGTCGGTACGACGTCACGCAGGACGGCGAGGCAATCCGCCACCGACGCCGTCGACGTCGCTCCGATACCCACGACCACGTGCGTGGCCGCCGGCGTCACGCGCCCGCTCTGGTCTCGTGGGAACGCGCGGAGGCGAACGTCGCGCAGGCACCGACGAAACGACGGACCGACTCCGGGCTGCCCGCCGGGTGCGTGTGCAGGTACGACGCGTGTACACCGCCGCGCACGAATCCTTCCTGCACGAACGCCCGCTCCGCTGCCACGCTGGGGTTCCGCCACCCCCACGCGGAGTGCAGGTCGGTCGAGGGCGCCTGATCCACGAGCCTGGTCCGATGGAACTCGTGCCCGCTCACTCGTTGCCCGGCGTCGAACAAAACGGACGTCTCCAGCGCCACCGCATCGCGATAACCGAGAGTGAGCGACGTGCCGAAGCGTGCTTCGATGTCGAGCACTCCGGCCATCGAGTGCCCGTCGAGTTCGCGCGCCAGGTACAGGAGCCCGGCGCATTCCGCGTGGATCGGAATGCCGCGGTCTGCTGCGGCGCGGACGTCGGCGAGCAACGCGGTGTTCGACGCCAGCTGTTCGGCGTGCTCCTCCGGAAAGCCTCCGGGGACGACGACTCCGGATGTGCCGTCGGGCAGCCCGTCCGTCAGTGGGTCGAACACCGCGACATCGGCTCCCGACGCTCGGAGAAGTTCGATGTGTTCGGCGTACCCGAAGGTGAAGGCGGGCCCTCCCGCCATCGCCACCACGGGACGGGTCTCGTAATGCCTGCCCACCTCGCCCGCGGGGTCCCACGGTCGATCCTGCACCGCCGAGCGGGCCAGTGCGACGATCGCGGCGATGTCCACGTGTGCGGTGACGAGGTCGGACATCGCATCCACGGCCGCCCGTGCCCGGCCTCCGTGCTCCAGCGCGGTGATCAGTCCGAGGTGCCGGGACGGCACGGCCAGTTCCGCCATCCGGGGCAGCGACCCGAGAACCGGCACGCCGACACGTTCGCACGCTTGACGGAGCACCTCCTCGTGGCGAGGACTTCCCACTCGGTTCAGGATCACGCCGCCGATGCGAACGGACGTGTCGAACGTCGAGAACCCGTGCAGCACAGCGGCCAGACTCTGACTGTGGCCTCGTGCGTCGACGACCAGTACGACCGGCGCACCGAGCATGGCTGCGACGGCGGCCGTGGAGCCCTCGGCTGTGGCGGCGCCACCACCGGACATGTCGATCTTGCCGTCGAACAGGCCCATGACGCCTTCGACGACGGCGATGTCGCAGCCCGCGCTTCCGTGTCGATACAGCGGACCTATCCGCTGGGCGCCGACCATGACCGCGTCGAGATTGCGGCCCGGGAGCCCGGTCGCGAGTGCATGATAGCCGGGGTCGATGTAATCGGGGCCGACCTTGAACGGGGCGACACGACGCCCGGCACCACGCAGCGCACCCATCAAACCCGTTGCCACCGTAGTCTTTCCGCTCCCGGATGCCGGGGCGGCGATGACGACGGCGGGAACGGAGGTGGTCACCATTCGATTCCGCGTTGGCCCTTGCGGCCCGCGTCCATCGGATGTTTGATCTTCGCCATTTCGGTGACCAGATCGGCCGCGTCGATCAGCGCTGCAGGTGCATCGCGGCCGGTGATGACGACATGCTGATTACCCGGCCGACTCCGAAGCACGTCGACGACCTCGTCGACGTCGACCCATCCCCACTTCAACGGATACGTGAATTCGTCCAGGACGTAGAACCGGTGCGTCTGCTCCGAGAGTCGCCGCGCGATCTCCGCCCACCCGTCGGCAGCGGCTGCAGCGTGGTCCACCTCGGACCCCTTCTTTCGGGTCCAGGACCAACCTTCGCCCATCTTGTGCCATTCGACAGCGCCTCCGACACCCGAAGATTCGTGGAGTTCGCCGAGCATCGTGAAGGTTGCTTCCTCACCGACCTTCCATTTGGCGCTCTTGACGAACTGGAACACACCCACGTCGAAACCCTGATTCCACGCGCGTAACGCCATCCCGAACGCAGCGGTCGACTTCCCCTTGCCCGGCCCGGTGTGCACGGCCAGTACCGGTTGATTGCGACGCTGCCGGGTGGTCAATCCGTCCTGCGGTACCGATCCCGGAAGCGGAACTCCCTGAGGCATGCTTCTCGCCTTCCTACGCGGCCGCGCGTACGACGGCGGCGACGCGATCGGCCGACAGATCGGCCAGACGGACGTACCCGCCCTGCAGGTGGCGGGCGAACTCGGCGGCCAATCCGAGCCGAACCATCCCCGACTCGCAATCGACGACGACGGAACCGATGTGATCACCCGCGATGCGGGATGCCGCTGTGCGCGCGCGACCCACCGGATCCGGTCCGCCCGTCGCGCGCCCATCGGTCATCGCCACCACGAGGGCACGGCGCAGCGGGTCGCGAACCTTCTCACGCAGAACGACGTCGCGCGCCGTGACGAATCCCTGAGCAAGCGGTGACCTGCCGCCGGTCTTCATTCTTCGCAGTCGTGTGGCGGCGACGTCGACGCTCGACGTCGGAGGCAGCACCAACTCGGCGTCCCGACCGCGAACAGTGATGACCGCGACCTTGTCTCGTCGCTGGTACGCGTCACGCAGCAACGACAGAACTGCACCGGTCACCGCGGAGAGACGATCCCGTGCCGCCATGGAACCGGATGCATCGACGACGAAGACGATGAGGTTGCCTTCGCGGCCCTCACGCACCGCACCCCGAAGGTCGGACGGCTGCAACACGAATCGGCCGGACTGTCGACCTCGCGCGACCTGAGACTCCGCGGCAGCGAACAATGTCCCCACCAGGTGTAGTCCCTTGCCCGGCTCCGTCGTCGACCGCACGACCCGTCCCTGCGGCGAGCGCGCCCTGGACCTGCGACCCGGGGCTCCCTCCCCGACGCCGGGAACCTCGATCGATCGCGCACGAAACTTCTCGCCGGGTGTTGCGGCGTCTCGCTCACTCGCCTGTTTCTCGGGGGCGTCGGGCTTGTCCGTCGACGACGTGCCGGGCTGTGGCCCGGGATCGGGCTGCGGTTCGCCGCCACCGTCGTCTCCGCCCCCGTCGTCTCCGCCACCGTCTCCACCTCCGTCGTCGTCGGGTCCCGGATCCGACTCGGCGGAGGACTCCGCTTGCTCGGCGGCATCCCGCATCGCGTCGTCGAGGGCCGACTCGTCGATACCCGGTTCGTCGAAGGGATCTCGCCGACGCCGATGCGGCAGTGCGAGTTCCGCGGCGACCCGGACATCGGATTCGTCGACGGCATCGGCGCCGCGCCAGGCGGCGTGCGCCGTGGCCGTGCGAGCCACGACCAGGTCGGCTCGCATGCCGTCGACGTCGAATGCGGCACAGAGAGCGGCGATTCGGCGCAGCTCGGTGTCGTCGAGCACCACATCGGCCAGCGCCTCGCGTGCGTGCACGATCTTCCGTGCAATCTCCGCGTCGGAGTCGGCGTACTCGGCCGCGAACTCCTCGGGATTCCGTTCGTAGTTCAGGCGGCGCCTCACCACGTTCATCCGGGTGTCGACATCGCGGGACGCGGTGACCTCGACCGCCAGTCCGAATCGGTCCAGCAGCTGAGGCCGAAGCTCTCCCTCTTCCGGGTTCATGGTCCCGACGAGCACGAACTGCGCTGGGTGCGAATGAGATACACCGTCACGCTCGATGTGCACGCGGCCCATCGCGGCCGCGTCGAGCAGGACGTCGACGAGGTGGTCGTGCAGCAGATTGACCTCGTCGACGTAGAGCACTCCACGGTGCGCCGCCGCCAGCAGACCCGGCTGAAACGCGCGTTCACCGTCACGTAGCACTTTCTCGAGATCGAGCGAGCCCACCACTCGATCCTCGGTTGCGCCGACGGGCAGCTCGACGAGCCGTGCAGGCCTGGTGACGCCCTCGTCGTCGACGGCAGGCAGCAGCGCTGCCAATGCCCGGACGACGGTGGATTTGGCGGTCCCCTTCTCGCCGCGCACCAACACACCACCGATACCGGGGTGGACTGCGCAGAGGATCAGGGACAACCGCAGCTGCTCCTGACCGACGATCGCACTGAACGGATAGCCGGGCTGCTGCACGAGAGAACTCCTTCGTCCCGGCGGACTCCGCGCCGGAGAGGTGACGAGCCCGCCGATCCGGCGGGCGTACTGCGAAGTTGTGCGGTGATCTGACTTCGGTGCTTCGGCCCCTGGGGACCGAAGCACCTACACAGTGGCGGGACCGTGCCTGATTCACACAGGACTTCCCCGCATCAACTTCCTGGTCGTCGAACGACCGGTCCGATTACGCCTCGCTCCAAGGAGTTCCGCCCCCACGACGCATGGGGGTGTGCGGAATTCCGTCCTCGAGCACTTCCTCCCCGTCGGGCAGGAATCCGTGCTTGGCGTACATGTCGACGAGGTAGCTCTGTGCATTGATGCGGCACGGTGCCGAACCCACCTCGGCGAGCGCTGCGCGCAGGATGCGAGTGGTGTGACCCTGCCCGCGCGCAGACCGCTGTGTGCAGAGCCGGCCGATGCGGAACGCCTTTTCTCCGTCGTCGTGCTCTTCCAGCAGGCGCAACGTACAGACGACTTCGCCGTCTCGTTCCAGCCAGAAGTGCCGGGTCTCGGAGAGGAGGTCTCGACCGTCGAGCTCAGGGTAAGCGCACGCCTGCTCGACGACGAACACCTCGACACGCAACTTCAACAGGTCGTACAACGTCTTGTTGGACAGGTCCAGAGCCCAGGAACGCTTCAGGGCAGCAGCTTGCGTAGTCATCAGCTCTTGCTATCACACGCCGCTGGGCTGTGCGACCTGGGTGGTCTGCCCGAGTTCGAGGCGAGCCGACGTCCAATCGAAGACCTCGCGGAACAACGCCCGGTCCTCGGCGAGCTTCTTGCCGAGCGAGGGCACCATCTCCTTCAGCTTCGGCTGCCAACCGTCGTAGCGGTCACCGAAGCAGCGCTGCAGCACGTCGAGCATCGCCGGCACCGCGGTGGACGCACCCGGCGACGCGCCGAGCAGACCCGCGATGGAGCCGTCGGCCGCGTTGATGACAGCCGTTCCGAACTCGAGCACTCCGCCGCGGCCCTTCTTGCGAATCACCTGCACACGCTGACCGGCCGTGACGAGCTCCCAGTCCTTACCGACGACCTGGGGCGCGAACTCACGCAGGGTCTCGACGCGATCGGCTGCCGACTGCGCGAGCTCGCCGACGAGGTACTTCACCAAACCGAGCTCGGTCACACCGACGCCGAGCATGGACATCAGGTTGCCCGGCTTGACCGAGCTGGGGAGATCCGTGAACTTGCCCTGCTTCAGGAACTTCGGCGACCACCCTGCGTAGGGGCCGAAGAGGAGTCCGGGCTTGCCCCCGATGACGCGTGTGTCGAGGTGCGGCACCGACATCGGCGGCGCACCGACGGACGCTTTGCCGTACACCTTCGCCGAGTGCTGGGCGATTAGGTCCGGGTTGGTGCAGCGCAGCCATTCGCCGCTGACGGGGAACCCACCGAAGCCCTTGATCTCGCTGATCCCGGACTTCTGCAGCAGATGCAGAGCACCGCCGCCTGCTCCGACGAAGACGAACTTGGCGTTGACGGTCTTCTTCTCACCGGTCCGCAGGTTCGCGATCTTCACGTTCCACGTGCCGTCGGACTGCTTGGTGATGTTGGTGACGTCGGTGCCGAAGTGGACGGTGCCCCCGGACCCGGAGATGTAGTTGAGCAACTGACGGGTCAGCGCGCCGAAGTCGACGTCGGTGCCCTCGTCGCTCCAGTTCAGAGCGACAGGGTCGGAGAAATCGCGGCCCCCGCCCATCAGTGGCAGCCGCCGGGTGAACTCGTCCGGACTGTCGATGTACTCCATGCCCTCGAACAGCGGGTTCGACGCCAGTGCGTCGTACCGAGCGCGGAGGTACTTCACGTTCGACTCGCCGTGGACGAAGCTGACGTGAGGAATGGGGTTGATGAAGTTCTTCGGGTCGCTCAGCACGCCGGATTCGATGCTGTGCGCCCAGAACTGACGCGACACCTGGAACTGTTCGTTGACGTTCAGCGCCTTGGCGATGTCGACGGAACCGTCTTTGTTCTGCGGGGTGTAGTTCAGCTCACACAGAGCGGAGTGGCCGGTGCCGGCGTTGTTCCACGCGTCGCTGCTCTCGGCAGCGGCCGCGTCGAGTCGCTCGTACACGTCCAGCGACCACTCGGGTTCGAGCTGCTTCAGCAAAGCCCCGAGGGTGGCGCTCATGATTCCGGCGCCGACGAGAACCACGTCGGTCTTGACCTGCTGTTCTTTTGACACTGGAGAATCGACTTCCTTGTCCGTGAGTTCTCGCTCGGCGACTGACTGCTTCGACTGTTCAACTTTTCGGTGGCGGTTACGTTACCCGTCCGTACGTACCCGATTCGACGCGCCTGAAAAGCCCTGCTCCGATTGTGCTCCTCGTACGCCGCCCGACGCTCCTACTACAGTTGTGATCTGTGACTACCTGGGTGCCCGATGTCCTCGGCGACGGCTACGAACAGACCACCATCACGCTCGGCGACGACCCCGACGGCGAGGGGACGGTCGAAGCGACCCTCGTGCGGTATCAACCGTCGGGGACGGATTCTGCTCGTCGCGCGGTGATCTACGTGCACGGGTACACCGACTACTTCTTCCAGCAACACCTCGCCGAGCATTTCGCGGCCAAAGGATTTGCGTTCTACGCGCTCGACCTGCGTAAATGCGGACGTTCCTTGCGCGAGGGACAGACGCCGCACTTCGTGACCGACCTCGAGATGTACGACGCCGAACTCACCGAAGCTCTGTCTCTGGTTCGCCAGGACACCGGAGGCGGGTCGGTACTACTGACCGCACACTCCACCGGAGGACTGATCCTTCCGCTGTGGCTGGACAGGCTCAATCGCAGGAGCGGCGGGACAGCCGCGCAGGGAATCGACGGAGTCGTGCTCAACAGCCCGTGGTTCGACCTACAGGGACCGTCTGCGATCAGAAGCGTCGGAACGACCGCGATCGACGTCATCGGCCGGGTGAAGGCGAAGACTCCCGTGCCGGGCACCGGCCTCGACACCTACGGCGTGTCGCTCGCCGCGTCGGAGCAGGGCGAATGGGAGTACAACCTCGACTGGAAGCCGCTGGCCGGGTTCCCCGTCACGTTCGGCTGGATCCGAGCGATCCGGCACGGACACGCGACACTGCACCGCGGCCTCGACATCGGCGTTCCGTCGCTGATTCTCCGCTCCAAGGTCACGCATTTCTCGCGGAAGTACAGCTCGCAGACCGACGCGGCCGACGCCGTTCTCGACGTGCGTCAGATCGCACGGTGGGCCGGATGCCTCGGCGACCGGACCACCATCGTTCCCATCGAGGGGGCTCGTCACGACGTCTTTCTGTCCAAGGAGACGCCCCGGAAGCAGGCGTTCGACGAGATGAACGAGTGGATCGACTGGCTGTACCGCAGCGCCCACATAGACCGCGAATCCGGACAGAACCACAGCGAGATCGGAACCATTCGATGACCACACCCGAGCACTTCGACATTGCGATCATCGGATCGGGGTCGGGAAACTCCATTGCCGACGAACGCTTCGCCGACCTGAAAGTCGCGTTGTTCGAGGAGCATTCGCCGTTCGGGGGCACCTGCCTCAACGTCGGGTGCATTCCCACCAAGATGTTCGTGTACGCCTCCGAGGTCGCACAGACCATCCGTGATTCCTCGCGTTACGGCATCGATGCGTCGATCGACAAGGTGCGCTGGCCGGACATCGTCGACCGCGTGTTCGGCCGCATCGACCCCATCGCCGCCGGAGGCAAGGACTACCGCGAGAACGGCAGCCCCAACGTCACCCTGTTCAGCAGTCACGCCACGTTCGTCGGTCCCCGCACGATCGACACCGGAACCGGCTCGGTCATCACGGCCGATCAGGTCGTCGTCGCCGCCGGGTCCCGTCCGGTGATTCCCGACGCGGTCGCCGAGTCCGGCGTCCGCTACTACACCAACAGCGACGTCATGCGGCTCCCCGAGCTCCCCGAGCACCTCGTCATCCTCGGATCCGGCTACATCGCAGCCGAATTCGCTCATGTCTTCGGCGCACTCGGTTCGAAGGTGTCGATCGTGGCCCGCAAGAACGCCTTGCTGCGCGGGCTGGACGTCGACGTGTCCACCCGATTCACCGAGCTGGCGCAGCGAAGCTGGGACGTCCACCTGGACTCGGGCGAGGTGTCCGCAGTCTCGGACGGCGAGCGCGTCGGCCTCGAGCTGAAGGACGGAACCCGTGTGCTGGGCGACGTCCTGCTCGTCGCCGTCGGGCGTGAGCCCAACGGCGATCGACTGGGCGCGGAGGCAGGAGGCATCGAGCTCGACGACGAAGGACGGATCGTCGTCGACGAATTCGGCCGCACCACCGCAGACGGCGTGTTCGCCCTCGGCGACGTGTCGTCGGAGTACCAGCTCAAGCACGTCGCGAACCACGAAGCCCGAGTCGTTCAGCACAACCTCCTGCAGCACGAGTGGAACGACACCTCGTCGCTGCGTGCCTTCGACCACCGATTCGTCCCCGCCGCGGTGTTCACGCACCCTCAGATCGCCGAGGTCGGGCTCACCGAGGAGCAGGCGCGCGACGAAGGGTTCGACATCGCCGTCAAGATTCAGGACTACGGCGACGTCGCATACGGCTGGGCGATGGAGGATCGCGACGGATTCTGCAAGATCGTCGCAGAGAAGAAGACGGGTCGAATTCTCGGCGCCCACGTCATCGGTGCCCAGGCTCCGACGGTGATCCAACCACTCATCCAGGCCATGAGTTTCGGCACCACCGTCTCCGACATGGCACGAGGCCAGTACTGGATCCACCCGGGCCTGCCCGAGGTGGTCGAGAACGCGCTCCTCGGCCTGGACATCTGATTCGTTAGGTCACCAGGGGCTGGTGCGCAGCACGATCTCCGTGGCGAGCTCGGCCGACGCGGCCGAGGGAATGTTGTCCACACCGTCGAGTCTGACGACACGGAAATCGCCGTAGACGAGGCGGCCACTGGCGTCGGCCCCCGGCGCCTTGGTCGACCTGCCGATCACGAGTGTCGTCGGGATCTCCACGGCCGGGCAGTCGGCTGCGCGCACGGTTCCGTTCTCGTCGGCGATGGCGGGGTGGGTTCGGTCGCACACCACCAGTGACGTGAACTTTCCGAACGTGCGTGCTGCGAGGCCCCAGGCCAGCTCCGCGCCCACTCCGCTGCCGACGAGGTGCACCCAGGGCAACCCGAGTTCGGTCAGCAACTCGAGCACTCCATCGTGGTCGAGCCCGTCGATGTCCTCCACCGCAACGGTTTTGAGGTCCGAGTTGTGCAGCCGCTCGGCTACGCCGTCGTACACATCGGGGGCATCGCCTGCGTCGGGGAGCAGCAGCACGACGTGCCGCGATTCCGGACCGGCGATGCGCAGGGTGCAGCTCCCGCCGCGGGCTGCAACGTGCTTGTGATCCATGGGATACGACGCTACTGCACCCCGATGCCGCCGATCCACAACGGACCACTTTGCTCCTCGCTGTTGCGTTACCCCGATCCGGGTTCTATGGTTAGTTACATGAGTAACGAACCACTTAACCACCCGGGCTCATGGAGCTCGCACTGATGGACGAAGGTCGCCCGCTCTTCATCCAGATCGCCGAGATGGTGGAGAACTCGATCATCGACGGCGGACTCGCCGAGGAGAGCCAGGTCCCCTCGACCAACGAGCTGGCTGCCTTCCATCGCATCAACCCCGCAACCGCAGGCAAGGGTCTGGCCAAGCTGGTCGCCGACGGAATCCTCTACAAGAAACGAGGGATCGGCATGTTCGTCACCACCGGCGCCCGCGACGCATTGAGATTTCGTCGCCGAGACGATTTCGCCGATCAGTTCATCAGGCCGTTGGTCACCGAGGCACGCAAGCTCGGCGTGACCGTCGACGAACTCAAGTCCATGCTCGACAACTGGGAGGAAGCACCATGAACGCCCGTCACGACCTCACCGTGGTCGACGACACTCCAGTCATCGCTTCGGTCCGCAACCTCACCAAGACCTACGGGGACTTCACCGCAGTCGACGGTGTCGACTTCGACCTGCACGCCGACAAGATCTACGGTCTGCTCGGTCGCAACGGCGCAGGCAAGACGACGGTCATGCAGTTGCTCACGGCGCAGAATCGCCAGAGCGCGGGCACCGTCGAGGTGTTCGGGATGCCGCCGTTCGAGAACGGCGCGGTCTCGGCCGACGTCTGCTTCGTCAAGGAAAGCCAGAAGTACCCCGACGACTTCAAGGTCCGTCACGTACTCACCTGCGCTGCACGGCTTCTCCCACACTGGGATCAGGCCTTCGCCGACGACCTGGTCCGCGATTTCGACCTGCCGCCGTCGCGCAAGGTCAAGAAGCTCTCACGCGGTATGACCTCCGCGCTCGGAATCGTCATAGGGCTGGCGTCACGTGCACCGCTGACATTCTTCGACGAACCGTACCTGGGACTCGACGCTGTCGCGAGACACATGTTCTACGACCGCCTGTTGGCCGATTACGCCGAGAACCCGCGCACGATCGTGCTGTCGACCCACCTGATCGACGAGGTGAGCGACCTGATCGAGCACGTGCTGCTGATCGACAAGGGGCGGATCGTCATCGACGCCGACGCCGACGCTCTACGCCACAGCGCATTCGTGATATCGGGCGCCGCGGACGCCGTCGAGAAGTTCGTCGCTAATCACACCGTGCTGCACCGAGAGTCACTCGGGTCCATGGCCAGGGTCAGTATCGACGCTGCCCTCACCGACGCGCAACGAGCACACGCATCCTCGCTCGGCCTCGCCGCCGAACCACTGTCGCTGCAGCAGTTGGTCATTCGGAACACCACCGCGTACGGCCGGGGCGCCTCCCTCACATCCGATCACGCCACCAAGGAGTCGGTCTCATGAAACGAACGTTCGACGTCGCTCGTCTGCACACGGTCGCATGGCCGCTGATCATCGGCTGGCCTCTCGGAATCCTCGCCATCTCGTTCGCCATCTGCTACGTCATCTTCGCGTTGATACCCACCACCGACAGCGACTACAACTTCACCGGTGCGCTGTTCTCGATGTACGGATTTGCGGTGGGGTTCTATCTGCAGGCCGTGACCCAGACGTTCCCGTTCGCGCTCGGAATATCTGTGACCAGACGCGAATTCTTCTCCGCCACGGCACTCGTCGGCGTCGTTCAATCTGCAGTACTGGCGACCGTCGTGTGGATTCTGTCCGCCGTGGAATCCGCCACCGGAGGCTTCGGCGTCAAACTGCGCATGTTCGGAATCGTCCGATACGTGACGGACAATCCAGCCGTGCAGTGGTTCGGCTTGTTCGCGACGCTGCTGCTCGTCGCCGCGATCGGATTGTTCCTGGGAGTCGCCTATCAGCAATACCGAGTGAACGGCGTCCTCGCCATCGGCCTGGGCACCGTCGTCCTCGTCGGAGGTGGCGCCATCCTCGTCACATGGCAACGCTGGTGGCCGCAGGTAGGACGGTTCTTCCTCGACACGCCTGCGCTCGTACTGCTGGGCGTCGTACCTCTGGTTCTCGCCGGACTGTTCGCGGTCACCGGATGGGCAGGGTTGCGGTCGGCAACACCCTGAAAAAACGTCGGCACTCAGGCGTCGACGCCTCGCTCGATGACACCGAGCAGGGCGTCGACGTCGACGTTCTGCTCGACGAGATCCGCCAGCAGATCCAGTTGTTCCTGACGAAGCTGCCCGACGCTGGTGGCCGGCGACACCGTGAACCCCGACCGCCCGGAGAGTCGAGCCGCCCAGCGCAGAAACTCGCGACGGAAGTGGTCGGACTCGAGCACTCCGTGCCAGTGCGTACCCATCACCGACCCGCGCACACTGCCCTCGGATTTACCGTCGGCGTACGTCAGCAGCGGCGAATCGCCGGTACGTACGACGCGGCCGTGGTGAATCTCGTAGCCCGACACGGCCGAATCCGCGAACCGAGCCGACGAACCCTCCACACGTGCCAGCACCTTGTCCGCACGGAATTCGACGTCGAGATCGAGAAGGCCCAATCCGTCCACCTTCTCGACGTCGGATTCGATTCCGTCCGAAATGGTCTGCCCCAGCATCTGATACCCGCCGCAGATGCCCAGAACGGGCCGACCGGTGCGGCCACGTTCCTCGAGCGCCTCCGCCAGACCTGTCCTGCGCAACCACGCGAGATCGGACAACGTCGCCTTGCTTCCCGGCAGGACCACAAGATCGGCGTCGGGCAGCCGCGACGGCTCCGTCACCCACTGAACCGAGACGCCTGGCTCGCATGCAAGCGCCTCGACGTCCGTCGTGTTGGATATGCGGGGCAGCCGGATCGCCGCCACCCGCAGCCATTGCCCGCCCACCGGACGCGACGGACGCCCCACCGGCGCGTCGGCAACCACCCCGAGCGAATCCTCGGCGTCCATCCACAGTTCTTCGCAGTACGGCACGACACCGAACGTCGGCCTGTCCGTGAGCGATCGAAGTTGGTCCAGTCCCGGCTGCAGCAACGCCGGATCACCTCGGAACTTGTTGATCACGAACCCCTTGATCAACGCCTGATCCTCGGGCGACAGTACCGCGACCGTTCCGTAGAGATGAGCCAGCACTCCGCCGCGATCGATGTCGCCGATTATCACCACCGGTATCGAAGCAGCGGTGGCCAGCCCCATGTTCGCGAGATCGGTTGCACGTAGGTTGATCTCCGCAGGCGACCCCGCACCCTCGCAGATCACCACGTCGAAATCGCGGCGAAGGGACTCGAGCTCGGCGGCGACGACAGTACGTAAGGCCTCCCGGTGCTCGATGTACGTGGACGCGGACACCTGCGCCACCGCGCGTCCACGCACCACCAACTGCGACGTCCGATCACTTCCCGGTTTCAGCAGAACCGGATTGAACCGCACGCTCGGCTCCAGACCGCACGCCGCAGCCTGCAGTGCCTGCGCCCGCCCGATCTCCCCGCCGTCGAGCGTCACCACCGAGTTGTTGGACATGTTCTGCGCCTTGAACGGCGCCACGGACACACCGCGACGCGCCAACATCCGGCACAGGCCCGCCACCAACACACTCTTGCCCGCATCGGACGTCGTACCCGCAACCAGTAGCGCACCGCCCAGAGTCGTCACAACCCGAACTTTGTTCCGCAGGCTCTGCTCGGAGCCTTCACAACGAGGTTCGTTCCGCAGGCTCCACTCAGAGCCCTCACAACGAGGTTCGTTCCGCGGGCTCCACTCAGAGCCTTCACAACGAGGTTCGTTCCGCAGGCTCCACTCACGGCAGAGTGAGAATTTCGCAGCCCGTGTCCGTGACGACGAGGGTGTGCTCGAACTGCGCGGTCCACTTGCGGTCCCGTGTCACCACCGTCCAGCCGTCGTCCCACATCTCACCGTCGATGGTGCCCAGGTTGATCATCGGCTCGATCGTGAAGGTCATGCCCGGCTCGATGATGGTCTCCACCGACGGCTGGTCGTAGTGCAGCACCACCAGGCCGTTGTGGAACGTGGTGCCGATGCCGTGGCCGGTGAAATCCTCCACGACGCCGTAACCGAAACGATGCGCGTAGGACTCGATGACGCGGCCGACGACGTTGAGCGCGCGCCCCGGCTTGACTGCCTTGATGGCACGCATCGTCGCTTCGTGCGTGCGTTCGACGAGCAACCGCGCCTCCTCGGAGACGTTCCCGGCGAGGAATGTTGCGTTGGTGTCCCCGTGAACACCGTCGATGTAGGCAGTCACGTCGATATTGACGATGTCACCGTCCTGAACGACGGTGGAATCGGGGATGCCGTGGCAGATCACCTCGTTGAGGGACGTGCAGCACGATTTCGGAAATCCCCTGTAGCCCAACGTCGACGGGTACGCACCGTGGTCGATCATGTACTCGTGCGCGATGCGGTCGAGTTGGTCGGTCGTCACACCGGGTGCAACGGCTTTACCCGCTTCCTGGAGCGCGCGAGCGGCGATGGTGGACGCGACCCGCATCTTCTCGATCACCTCGGGCGTCTGAACCCACGGCTCGCTGCCTTCGTTCGCAGTCGGCTTCCACGCGTACTCCGGTCTTTCGATCGACGCGGGAACGGACAGAACCGGTGATACGACACCCGGCACGAGTGGCTGGCGCGGCTTGCTCTCGGCGGTCACAGACATGCGTCCAGGGTAGTCGGTGAGCCTCGAACCCGATCGTCACGGCCCGATACCCCACCCGCTATGATGCAGGTCACAGGACCCCGAGGAGCCCGACGTGTCGACCGACGAAATGCCACGCCCCCGCACACGTGACGGCGTTCTTCGTCCAAGTGACGGGGATGCGCTGCGTGCCGAACTGAGGCACATCGCCGACGCGTCGGGAGTCCCGGTCGTGTTCGGCGGTGAAGTCGACTCGCACACACTGTGTCTCAGCCACTTCCACGGCACCAGAACACGAGGTCTCGACGGACTCGTCATTCCGAGCAGGTCCGGCCTCGGCGGCCGAGTGCTGGATCAACGTCGTCCCGCCGCGGTCAGCGACTACCGAGCGTCGATGTACATCACCCACGATTACGATCAGCCGGTCCTCGGCGAGGGTCTGCAATCGATTCTGGCTGTTCCTGTCGTCGTCGCGGGAGCGTCACGGGCGGTGATGTACGCAGCGATCCGAGAACGCGGACCCATGGGCGACCGCGTGGCGGACAGCATGATCCGCGCATCGAAGCGGCTGGCGCAGGAAATCGCCGTCCGCGACGAAGTCGACCGTCGGTTGCGCCTGATGGACAGCGTCGCCGCACACCCCGCTGCGCCCTCGACGTCGGCGACGGAGACCCTGCGCGAGATCCACGCCGAATTGCGCACCCTATCGGGATCCGACATCGACGAAACCGTGGCAGCACGGCTCGTGGAACTGTCCGACCGCATCGCAGGCTCGTTGCGCGGTCCCGACGTGGAATCGGACGTGACACTCTCCGCTCGCGAAACCGACGTTCTCGCGCAGATAGCACTGGGCTGCACCAACGCGGAGGCAGCCGCGAGGCTGTCACTCAAGCCGGAGACGGTCAAGTCCTACCTTCGGTCGATCATGAGCAAGACCGGCACGCGCACACGCCACGAATCGGTGGTCGCCGCACGCCGGTTGGGCCTTCTCCCCTAGTAACCGGCGGGCAACTGCTCGAACATCTGGCGCGTGACCGCCACCGCGTTGTCCGAGCTACCGCCGCGTACCACCAGGGTCGCGAACGCCAGATCCCCTCGGTAGCCGACGAACCACGCGTGCGATCCACCGTCGACCTCGGCCTCACCCGTCTTCCCGTAGACCTCCCCCTGGTCGGCGATCCGCTCGGCCGTTCCGCTGGTCACCACCGAGCGCATCATGCCGCGAAGACCATCGACCATCGCAGGTTCGATCTGCGGGTGCTCCCCCTCGATCGTGGTCTCCCGACCGACGATGAGAGTGGGCACCGGCGTCGAGCCGTTGGCCACCGTCGCCGCCGCCAACGCCATGCCGAAGGTGGACACCACCACCTTGCCCTGGCCGAAACCGTCCTCGGTGCGCTGCACCAACTCCTCGGCCGGCGGTACCGAACCGGAGTCCGTCGGCAGTCCGACCACGTCGTACTCAGGTCCGACGCCGAATTGCGACGCAGCCACCGTCAACGCGTCCGGCGCCATCTCGCTCGCCAACTTCGCGAACGACGTGTTGCAGGAGCGCGTGAACGCCGTTCCCATGGAGACGTTTCCGAGCGAGAACTCGTTGTAGTTCGGGATGCTGCGTTCGCCGATCTCGATGCGACCGGGGCACGGAACCGTGGTCTCCGGGCCCGCGAGCCCGTTGGAGATGGCGGCACCGGCAGTGATGATCTTGAAGGTCGATCCCGGCGGGTACAGGCCGGCGGATGCAACGGGTCCGTCCCTGTCCGCTTCCTTGTTCTGGGCGACGGCGAGAACGGCACCGGTCGACGGCTGGATCACCACCATCATCGCCTGTTCGGCGCGTGCATCGACCGCGTTCTGTGCCGCGACCTGGATGTTGCGATCGAGACTGATCGAGAACGACGGCGCGGGTTCGGGCGGCGTGTCGGTCAACACGTCGATGTCCACGCCGTTCCGGTTGACCGTCACCACACTCCACCCGGCCTTGCCGTCGACCTCGTCGATGACGGATTTCTTGACCTGGGAGATCAGGTCGGGAGCGAAGTTCCTGTCGGTGGACAGCAGATCCGATTCGTCCGACGCCGATACTCCCGACAGTCCGGCGAGTGCCGCCGCGACTGTTCGATAGTCCTCGTCTCGGAGCAGCGCAACCGGGTACGCACCGTCGACGGACGTCGCGGACTCGACGATGCTCTGCGCCGAGATGCTGGAGTCGAACGGAGCGAGAAGGCGGGCGAGGTTCGTGGCCGTCGCGACGATGTTGTCCGACTCGTCGGCGGTCACCTTGATGCGATGCACGACGCCCGGAACCAACACGTCGGTGCCGGAGCGCTCGTTCACCCGCGCACGCGGCGGTGCCGTCGACCGCAGAGCCATCGTCTGCGTTTCGCCCAGGCCTGGATGAATGTCGGTGGAAGTCCACCGCACACCCCACTGCCCGTCGGTGCGTCCCATACGGAGTTCACCGTCGTACGTCCACACCCGTTCCTTCGGCAGTTGCCACTCGTAGGTGTAACCGACGGTGGCCGTGTCCCCGTCGACGCGAACCGAAGTGGTTGTGGCATGCAAAGATTCAGCTTGCAGGTTGTTCCATGCATCCGACAGCGCGGCGGACGCGACGTCCGGACGGTCGGTGTCCGCGGCCGCGGCGTCGATGTCCTGGGAAGAGAACGCATCGAGGAATGCCTGCGCCGCAGGCTCGGGTCCCGCCGGGCTCGGCGTGCACGCCACTGCAGATCCCGTCACCACGACACACGCAGCCGCGACCACGAGGCAACGACGAAGACCCGAGAATTCCATTGCGCCCATCGTAGTTCGGCGACGCCCGGGTCCCCGGCAACGAATCGCTGTCAGTCGAGAAGGACCGTCGTGAACGTCGCAACCTGAGTGAGGCCGATCCGCGCGTACGCACGACGGGCGGGGAAGTTGAAACTGTTGACGTAGAGGCTGGCCACGCGCCCGCTCCGCACCACCGCGTCGACGACGGTTGCCGTTCCCGCCGACCCGAGACCGCGGCCTCGGTAGAGAGGATGCACCCATACGCCTTGGATCTGGCCCACGGTGGCCGAGCGTGAACCGATCTCGGCCTTGTACACGACCTGGCCGTCCTCGAAACGCGCCCATGCCCGGCCCGCGGCGATGAGACTTGCGATCCGACGACGGTAGCCACGGCCGCCGTCGTTGGCGCGTGGATCCACACCGACTTCCTCGATGAACATCGCCACAGCGGCCGTCAGGTAGACATCGAGTTCGTCGGCGCGCACCAACCGCACTTCGGGGTCCGGTGGAAACTCCGAGAGTTGTGACGTGGCGAGGAGCGGTTGCTCGCTCCGCAACTCACGCGGCGCTCCCCAGTCGGCTTCCAGCATTTCCCACAGCGGAAGCGTCAACTCGGCGCGCCCGACGAGCGAGGAACACATACGTGGGCCTCGGCAGGCGCGGTCCGCGAACGACCGCAGATCGTCGACGTCGCCGAGCAGTGGAACCAGGTTGGCACCGTAGAAGCACAGAGACTCCTGCGGTCCCCCTCGACTCCACATCTCGCCGTGGAACGACCGTGGGTCGAGCCCGGATTCCTGCACACGCGCCGCGATCATGCACGTGGCAATGGGATCGGCGTCGAGCACACGGAGAACACTGGCAGTGTCCTTGTTGCTCAGTGGCTTCGCGCCGAGGAGCTTGAGCACCGTCCGTCACCTCCCGAGCTACGCGCGTCCACCGTCATGGACATAGATTGCCAGATCGACGCATGCATCGGGGACTTTACGGGTGGGACATTCGGCCCCACTTCGAGTGGTTACCCGACGGTGACGACCGGCGCTCCCGAGTCGGCGCCCTCACCCTCGTCGAACTCCTCGGCGATGCGCATCGCTTCCTCGATGAGCGTCTCCACGATCTGGGCCTCGGGCACGGTCTTGATCACCTTGCCCTTGACGAAGATCTGACCCTTGCCGTTTCCGGACGCCACACCGAGATCCGCGTCGCGCGCTTCACCCGGACCGTTGACGACGCATCCCATCACGGCGACGCGCAGCGGGATCTCCATACCTTCGAGACCCGCGGTGACCTCGTCGGCGAGCGTGTAGACGTCGACCTGCGCGCGACCGCAGGACGGGCACGACACGATCTCGAGCTTGCGTGGCCGCAGATTGAGCGACTGCAGGATCTGGTTTCCGACCTTGATTTCCTCGGCGGGCGGCGCGGACAGCGACACTCGGATGGTGTCGCCGATGCCGCGCGACAGGAGCGAGCCGAACGCCACGGCGGACTTGATGGTGCCCTGGAACGCCGGCCCCGCCTCGGTCACACCGAGGTGAAGCGGGTAATCGCACTGCGCCGCCAACTGCTCGTACGCCGCGACCATCACGACCGGGTCGTTGTGCTTGACCGAGATCTTGATGTCACCGAAGCCGTGCTCCTCGAACAGGCCTGCTTCCCACAATGCGGACTCGACGAGCGCTTCCGGGGTTGCCTTGCCGTACTTGTCCATCATCCGCTTGTCGAGCGATCCGGCATTGACGCCGATACGGATGGGGATGCCTGCATCGCCCGCGGCTTTCGCGACCTCTTTGACTCGGCCGTCGAATTCCTTGATGTTGCCGGGGTTCACGCGGACCGCCGCGCAGCCGGCGTCGATCGCGGCGAAGATGTACTTGGGCTGGAAATGGATGTCCGCGATGACGGGGATCTGGCTCTTCTTCGCGATGATGGACAGCGCATCCGCGTCGTCCTGTGTGGGGCATGCCACACGCACGATGTCGCATCCGGACGCCGTCAGCTCGGCGATCTGCTGCAGGGTCGCGTTGATGTCGTGAGTCTTGGTGGTGGTCATCGACTGCACCGAGATGGGGTGGTCGCTGCCGACACCGACGGTGCCGACCTGCAGTTGACGAGTCTTACGGCGGGGTGCGAGTACGGGAACCGGCGGTGCCGGCATTCCCAATCCGACTGACACAGTCACTTCGTTGCCTTCTTCCGGTGAGCTTCACCCATGAGTCTACTTAGAACAACTGGATCGGGTTCACGATGTCCGCTGTGAGCGTCAGCAACATGTACGCGCCGCCGATCACGATCACCACGTAGGTGACGGGCATCAACTTCATGTAGTCGACCGGTCCGCCGTTCGGCAGCCCGCGTCTGTTGCGGAAGAAGTTGCGGATTCGCTCGTAGATCGTCACCGCCATGTGCCCGCCGTCGAGTGGGAGCAACGGCAGCAGATTGAAGATGCCGAGGAAGAAGTTCAAACTCGCGAGCAGCAGCACGAACACCGGCCACATGGACCGCTCCACCAACTGTCCACCGATCACCGACGCACCGACCACGCTGATCGGAGTCTCGGCGTCACGCTCACCGCCGGTGATGGATGTCCACAGATCCGCTACCTTGCTCGGCATCTGCACCAGTCGATGCGCGGTCTCGACGAACATGTCGCCAGTGAACGCGAACGACGCGGGAATCGCGGCGAGGGCGTTGTACTGGGTCGGCAGGAACCGTTCCATCGACACTCCGACCGCGCCGACCGTCGCCGACCGTCGGCCGGTTTCCGTACCGTCGGACACCCAGCGCTGCACCTGCTGGACCTGGACGGGGAACGTCAACTCGGCGCCGTCACGTTCGACGACGAAGGTCGCGGTGCCGGACAGAGGCTGGGTCGCCGCGACGACGTCCGTGAACTCGGGTGTCTCGGTGCCGTTCACCGACACGATGACGTCGCCCTGCCGAATGCCTGCCTGGAACGCCGGGCTAGGTCCGCTGCACTCCGGGAAGGTCAGATCGTCGTTCTGCGTCGGCGGAACGCACTGCATCTCCCCGACCATCGCGCCGGCCGGCGGGTTCAGATTCGGTAGTCCCCACCCGACGGCCAAGGTGAAGATCAGCACGAAGCCCAGAACGAAGTTCATCCCGATGCCGCCCATCATGACGACGAGCCTCTTCCAGGTCTTCTGGCGGTACATGGCACGGTCGATCTCGTCGGGAGCGAGTTCGTCGATCGCGGTCATGCCGGCGATGTCGCAGAACCCGCCCGCCGGAATGGCTTTCAGGCCGTACTCGGTCTCACCTCGACGGAACGAGAAGACCTTGGGACCGAAACCGATGAAGAAGCGGCGCACCTTCATTCCCGTCGCGCGGGCGGTCCACATGTGCCCCGCCTCGTGCAGCGCGATCGACACCGTGATTCCGAGGGCGAACAGGATCACCCCGAATACGAACACCATCCGGCTCAGTCCTTCTGGTTCAGGAGTTCGCGGGCGTGGGCGCGGGCCCACGAATCTGCAGCGAGGACGTCACCGACGCTGGTGGGTTCGGAGGTCCACTGCCCGGTGCCTGCGTCGAGTACCTGTCCGACCGTCTCCACGATCTGCGGGAAATCGATCCGTCCCGCCAGGAATGCTTCGGCAGCAACTTCATTGGACGCGTTGTAGACCGCCGTCATGCACCCACCGAGCACCCCGGCTTCGCGGGCGAGTTGAACCGCGGGAAACACCCGGTCGTCGAGTGGCTCGAAATCCCACGTGAACGACGTGGTGAAATCGATCGCTCGAGCCGCGTCCCGCACGCGGTCGGGCCATCCGAGGGCGAGCGCGATGGGCAGGCGCATGTCCGGCGGGCTGGCCTGAGCGATCGTCGACCCGTCGAAGAACGTGACCATCGAATGGACGATGGACTGCCGGTGAACCGTCACGTCGATGCGGTCGTACGGAATGTCGAACAACAGATGGGTCTCGATGAGTTCGAGCCCCTTGTTGACCAGCGTTGCCGAGTTGAGGGTGTTCATCGGCCCCATCGACCACGTCGGGTGTGCAGCGGCCTGCTCCGGCGTCACCGATTTCAGTTCCACCTCGGACCATCCCCGGAACGGGCCACCCGAGGCGGTGAGGATCAGGCGATCCACTTCCGCCGCGCGGCCTCCGCGCAGACATTGAGCCAGCGCGGAATGCTCGGAGTCGACGGGCACGATCTGGCCGGGAGCGGCCGCGGACGTCACCAGCGAGCCGCCCGCCACCAGTGATTCCTTGTTGGCGAGGGCGAGCGTTGCACCCGACTTCAGAGCGGCCAGGGTCGGTTCGAGGCCGCGCGACCCCACCAGCGCGTTCAGCACGATGTCTGCCTGCACCGATTCCACGAGGTCTGTCACAGCTCGGTCGCCCGTGAGAATGTCCGGCAGGTTCAGCTCGGCGCCGGCCGTGGGGTTCGCCACCGCGACGGAGTCGACGCCCGTGGCGTCGATCTGCCGACGCAGCACGTCGATGTTTCCGCCCCCGGCCGCAAGCCCCACCACCTCGAACTTGTCGGGGTTGGCCGCGATGACGTCGAGCGCCTGGGTCCCGATCGATCCGGTACTACCCAGCAACAGCACCCTCTTGGGTCTGCCCGACGGTGAATCTTCGACTCGCAGTGGCTCTGGCACTCGTCCATTGTTCCTGATCGTGTCTGAGAGTTCGCTATGCGTGTGCCGTCCCTAAGCTGACACCGTGCCGTTGCCGACCCTTGTGACCGATCTGATCAGCTACGAACTGCTGTTGTCCGTGGCAGAACTCGGCAGCATCGGACGCGCCGGGGAGGCCCATGGAATGTCTCAACCGGCCGCCAGCTCGCGGCTGGCAGCTCTGGAGCGACGAGTGGGCGTGCCACTCCTCGAACGGACGCCCCGCGGCGCCACCCTCACCGCGACCGGAGAACTGGTGGCGAGCTGGGCCGAGCGCGTCGTCGTCGAAGCCGCGCGCCTCGCGACGTCCATCGAATCACTTCGGACCGACCGGAACAGCCACGTGAGAGTCGCGGCCAGCCTCACGATCGCCGAGTACCTCGTCCCCCGATGGCTGATCACGCTGCGCGCTCAGGAGCCGTCGGTCACGCCGTCGCTGTCGTCGGGCAATTCCGCCGATGTCTCCGCCGCCGTTCTCGCCGGCCGCGCGGACATCGGTTTCGTCGAGAGCCCCGACGTGCCCAACGGACTCGAGCACTGCGACATCGCGCACGACGAGCTGGTCGTGGTCGTCGCCCCGGGCCACGAGTGGGTGGGCCGCTCGATCACCGCACGAGAACTGGCGTCGACGCCGTTGGTCACCAGAGAACCCGGCTCGGGCACCCGCCGCGCCCTCGAACGAGCGCTCGAGAGCACCGACTCGGCCCCGCCGTTGCTCGAAGTGTCGTCCACCACGGCGATCAAGGCCGCGGTCGGGGGCGGGATGGCGCCCGCAGTGCTCAGTTCACTCGCCGTGTCCGCCGAGCTGGCGGCAGGCACGCTGGTCCGCGTCCGCACGGACGGGCTGGATCTGCGCCGCTCCCTCCGTGCCGTGTGGCCCACGGGAACCCGCCCGAACGAGCCGTCGTCGACGTTGGTGACCATCGCCATAGCGGCCAACGAGTCATAAGCCGAGGTTTGGACGCGACAGGCAATCGACGTCTACCGTCGCCGCCCACGGCCGGGCACCGTGAGTGTCATGACCACGATGCTCCTCGCGAACGTACCCGCCACCCGACGAGGTTCCGGCGCCCCCACCGCGATATTCCGAGACGTCACCCCGAATCTGTTCACCACGGTGATGGGGACGGGCATCGTCGCCACCGCGGCGGCGACGCTCCCCGTCCAGTTCGTCGGGCTGCGGGTGTTCGCGACGATCGTGTGGGCCTCGGCTGCGTTCGTCATGATCGCGCTGACGGTCGCGCTGGCCGTCCACTGGACCGTGCACCGCGTGCACGCCCTGGCTCACGCGGCGAATCCGGTGACGGTGCAGTTCTACGGCGCTCCCCCGATGGCTCTGCTCACTGTCGGTGCGGGCGCGGAACTTCTCGGCGGCGACATTCTGGGCAACGCGACGGCGACGGCCGTCTTCGCGACGTTGTGGACGGCCGGGACCGTGCTCGGGGTCCTCGCCAGCGTGACTGTTCCGTACCTCATGATCACCACGCACGACCACACCGACGTGGCTGCTCTACCAGCGTGGTTGATCCCCGTCGTTCCTCCGATGGTGTCCGCGTCCACCGGCGCGTTACTACTGCCGCACGTCGCACCCGGCCAGGGGCGGTCGGCCATGCTCGTCGGGTGTTACGCGCTGTTCGGGCTTTCGCTCGTCGTCGGCATGCTGACCGTGGCCCTGGTGTACGGGCGTCTGCTCCACCGCGGTGCACCCGCTGCTCAGGCCGCCCCCACGATATGGATCACCCTCGGGATCGTGGGCCAATCCGTCACGGCGGCAGTGCTTCTCGGCAACGACGCAGCGCTGGTGTTCACGGGCGACGACGCGACGATCGCCACAGGTCTACGGGTGTTCGGGATTGTCCACGGGCTGGTGATGGGCGGCTTCGGAGTGTTCGTGTTCGCCCTCGCCGCGGCCGTGACAATGCGCTCCCTGCGTCGTGAACCAAGCTTCTCCATGAGCTGGTGGTCGTTCACGTTCCCGATCGGAACGTGCGTCACCGGCGCGACCGCGCTCGGCGGCGCTCTCGGCTCCGCAGCTGTCGACGCCGTGGCCGTCGTCCTCTACGTGGTGCTGGTCTCTGCCTGGGCGGTGGTCGTCGCCCGCACCGTCTGTTCCCTCACGTCCACCCGTGCGCCGCGGGTGGGTGCTCGGCGATCCAGTGCCGGGCGATGTCGACACGTCGAGCGATCCACACCTTCTCGTGCGACTGGACGTGGTCGAGGAAACGCTCCAGCGCCCTGATGCGGGCCGGACGTCCGACGAGTCGGCAGTGCAACCCCACCGACAGCATCTTCGGTGAACCGGCTTCACCCTCGGCATACAGAACGTCGAACGCATCGCGGAGGTGCGCGAAGAACTCCTCCCCCGTCGAGAATCCACCGGGCGACGAGAAACGCATGTCGTTGGTGTCGAGCGTGTACGGGACGACGAGGTGGTCCACGGTGTCCGACCCGCGATCCACCCGGGCCCAATACGGCAGGTCGTCGGCGTAGGAATCCGAGTCGTACAGAAATCCTCCGTGCTCGACGACGAGCGACCGGGTGTTGGGTGAGTCGCGGCCGGTGTACCACCCGAGCGGAGCCGATCCCGTCAGCTCGGTCAAGATCTCCATGGCTTCGGCCATGTGTTCACGCTCGACGTGCTCGTCGATCAGTTGATAACCGATCCAACGCAATCCGTGACTCGCGATTTCGTGCCCTTGTTCGACGAAGGCGGCCACCGCATCCGGATTGCGCTGCATCGCACGGGCGACGGCGAACACGGTCAACGGCAGTCCGCGACGCTCGAACACACGAAGCACTCGCCATACGCCGGCACGAGATCCGTACTCGTACAACGACTCCATACTCATGTGCCGGTTGGGAAACGCCTGAGCTCCGATCATCTCGGACAAAAAGGTCTCCGATGCCGTATCACCGTCCAGAACGTTGTTCTCGGACCCTTCTTCGTAGTTGAGCACGAACTGAACGGCGATCCGTGCCCCACCCGGCCACCGCGGATCAGGAGGATGCGCGCCGTAACCGACCATGTCGCGCGGGTAGGGCACACGGGAGTGGGACAGTCGTTCCGAAGTCACGAAAGTCGAGTCTTCCAGCAATCGCGCCGCCGCGCCGAGGATACGGACCCTGGTGGCTACGACGGACGGTCGTATGCAAATATTGACGAAGACGAGCGCGCCTGCCGACGGCGTGAGACATGACCCGAGAGGATCGACCGGTGGCACAAACCGAGCTGAACCCCGCTTCGTACGACCCGGTCGAGTACACCCACGAGGACATCGCCGAGGTCCCGTCCGCCGAGTGGGGATGGAGCGGTGAGTCCGGCAAAGCCATGCGTATCGCGGCGATCGTCGTTGCGGCCATGCTGCTGTTCATGATTCACGGCAACCACACGGGCCTGGTCGAGGACCTGTGGCTCATCGGCTTCGCGATCGCGCTGGTCGGCATCGTGGTGCGCGACGTGATCGTGCGCCGCAAGCCTCGCTGACGAACTTCCCAGGTCTTCCTTCGTCGCAGGTCTTCCTACTTACGTCGAATGCCCGGTACGACTCGAAGTCGTACCGGGCATTCGCGTTTTCGGGAAGCAGCGCGCCTAGTTCTCGGCAGCGAGCTGCCCGCACGCAGCGGCGATTTCCTGCCCGCGAGTATCGCGGACCGTGCAGGACACACCTTGGGCGATGACTCGTCGCACGAATTCACGCTCGACGTCCTTCGGGCTCGCGTCCCACTCGCTGCCCGGCGTCGGGTTGAGCGGAATCAGGTTGACGTGCACTCGCGAACCCAGTGCCTTGTGCAGCTTCTTGCCGAGCATGTCGGCCCGCCACGGCTGGTCGTTGACGTTCTTGATCATCGCGTACTCGATCGACACACGGCGACCGGTTCGGTCTGCGTAGTAGCGAGCCGCCGACAGGACCTCGGCCACGGACCACCGATTGTTCACCGGCACCAAGGTGTCGCGTAGCTCGTCGTCGGGAGTGTGGAGCGACACTGCGAGGGTCACCGACAACCCCTCTTCGGCGAGCTTGCGGATCGCCGGCGCCAGTCCGACGGTCGACACGGTCACCGACCGCTGGGACAGACCGAGCCCGTCCGGCGCGGGCGAGACGATCTTGCGGACGGCTGCGACGACGCGCTTGTAGTTCGCGAGAGGCTCGCCCATACCCATGAACACCACGTTGGACAGTCGGCCTTCGCCACCGGCGACCACGCCGTCACGCAGATCCGCCGCCGCCGAACGCACCTGGTCCACGATCTCGGCTGTGGTCAGGTTGCGGTCGAGACCACCCTGTCCCGTTGCGCAGAACGGGCACGCCATTCCGCAGCCCGCCTGACTGGAGATGCACAGTGTCGCGCGGTCCGGGTACCGCATCAGGACACTCTCGAGCAGGGTGCCGTCGTTCGCCTTCCACAGCGTTTTGCGTGTGTCGCCGTCGTCGCACGCCAGGTGTTTGATCGGCGTCAACAGTGTGGGGAACAGGTCGGCGCCGACCTTCTCACGCACAGCGGCGGGAAGGTCCGTCATCTTGCTCGTGTCCGCTTCGAGGCGGCTGTAGTAGTGCCTGGCCAACTGGTCGGCACGGAATGCAGGCAATCCGAGTGCCTTCACCGCGTCCTTGAGGCCGTCACGATCGAGATCCGCCAGGTGACGCGCAGGCATTCCACGCTTCCGATCCGCGAACACCAGCGGAAGCGCGGCCCTCGTCGGTGTGGACGTGCCCTCGGCCGAGTCCGGCGAGGGAGCAGTCCCGGTAGCAGCGTGTGCGTCGGAAACGGAAGCGGAGTCACTCATAGTGCCTCCAGTGTCCCACTCCTGCGCACCGACGCCTATTCAGCACGGTTCACCGTCGCCGCCGTCCGTTTCCAGCTCGATGCGGAGGGGTAACCGAATCGACAGCAGATACGCGTGCATTCCCGCCTCGCGTACGAAAGGATCGAACAATGTCCACACCAGCAGGAGATCGCAACGACGGCTCGTTTCCGGACGCGTCGGCACCGTACGAGGACTCGGGTTCGTCGGCGATCACGACGCCGGATTCGGACCAGCACAGCGCACCCGATCCGGAGGCCGTTCGCGACACGAGACCTGCCGTCGGGACGGCGCCGGACGGTATCGCGCACACCAAAGCCGCAGCTACGTGGACCGGCCTGGTGGTCGGCGCGATCGTACTGGTGATCCTTCTCATATTCATCTTGCAGAATCTCGACGCCGTGCCTGTGGAAATATTCGTGTGGACGTTCGAGCTTCCGCTCGGCGTGAGTATGTTGCTGGCCGCGATTGCCGGTGCCCTCGTGATGGCCCTGGCGGGCGGAGTCCGAATTCTTCAGATTCGGCGTGCGGCAAAACGCAAATAACGGATCGAACCGGTGAACAGTATGCACACAAGCTGGCGTAGTCGAACTGAATCGATAATGCTGGTAGTGCCCGATTTCACCACAAGGAGCCTTTTGTGACCACTTTCATGGAGACACCCGTGACGTCTGGCGTCGCGCCCGAGCGTGCACGCTCGTGGCTGTTGGTACCCGCCACCAAACCCGACACGTTCACCGCAGCCGCCGAGTCCGAAGTCGATGCCGTCATTCTCGACATCGAGGACGCCGTGGCACCCGGCGCGAAGCCCGCCGCCCGCGACGCTGTCGTCTCCTGGCTGGAAGCCGGAAACTCCGCCTGGGTACGAGTGAACGACGCGACCACGAGCTTCTGGGCCGACGACCTCGCCGCCCTGTCCGGCCTGAAGGGCCTCGCAGGCATCATGCTGGCCAAGACCGAAAGCGGAAGCCAGGTCGAGGCAACCGCGTCGCGCCTGGCCGAGGGAACGCGCATCCTCGCACTCGTCGAATCCGCCATGGGTCTCGAAGCAACACCCGAGATCGCGCGCGCGGACTCCACGTTCCGGCTGGCGTTCGGCAGCGGCGACTTCCGGCGCGACACCGGAATGAGCGACGAGCCCCTGGCCATGGCGTACCCACGTTCGAGGCTCGTCGTGTCGTCACGAGCGGCACGCCTCCCCGGTCCGATCGACGGTCCAACCCTTACCGCGAACGAGAGCATCCTCTCGCGCGACTCGGCCCTGACGGTGTCGATGGGCATGACCGGCAAACTGTGCATGCACGCCGAGCAGGCTCCTACCGTCAACCGTGAGCTCGCACCGTCGCCGTCCGACGTGACCTGGGCCGACGAGGTCGTCGACGCACTCGGCGCCGACGGAGCACGAGTGAAGGACGGCAGCGACCTTCCACGTCTCGCCAAAGCGTTGAAAATTCGCGACGCCGCCGAGATTTTCGGAGTTCGCGCCGGGTGAGCCGAACGGTCAGGCCAGTTCGATGCCGGCAGGTTTGTGCCGGACATGGACCCGGTACCTGACATCGAAGCCAAGGCCAGGGATGCTGCGTGCAGCCCTGGCCGCTGTGCGTCGGGTGAACTCGATCCCCAGAACCTCCCGCATCGTCCGGCGATCCGAGAACTTCCACCGGGTGTCGACACGCGTCAACGCGAATCCTTGCGCCTCGAAGAATGCTTCCACGGCGCTGCAGTTGTACTTCGGCAGGTCGGCGCGCATCCAGTCTCCGTAGGGCGACGACGAGACGTCGAGATCCACCACGACGAGACTTCCACCCGGAGTGAGCACTCGCAGCGCTTCGGTGATCCCCGGCCCCGCCCCGACGCCGAAGAAGTAGGCCGTTCGGGCGTGCACCAGATCCACGGACGAGTCCGGCAACGGTAACGATTCCGCGTGACCCGCGACCACCTCGACGTTGTGCAGGCCGCTCACTCGTGTCGCAGCCGCCTCCCGGAGTGGCTCGTGCGGCTCGACGCCGATGACCCGACTCGCGTCGGCCGCGAAGTCCGGCAGATGGAATCCTGTTCCGCATCCGACGTCGACCACGACGCGGCCGGCCCAAGGAACCACCGCACGCAGATACCGTGGGATGTTTCCGTCGGCGTCCTGCGCCAGATTCTCCGCCTCGTAGATCTCCGGCCAGTGCCAGATGTTCGGGCTGGGGATGGTGCGGGGATCCGTCACAGCAGGATCGCGAACACCAGCCACGCTACGAAAGCCGACGGAAGCAACGAGTCCAGACGATCCATGATGCCGCCGTGACCCGGTAGCAGCGTACCCATGTCCTTGATCCGGAGATCGCGCTTGACCTGAGATTCGATGAGGTCGCCGAGCGTACCCGTCACCACGAGCACGACGCCGAGGAGAACGCCGATCATGGAGTTGGCGTCGAGGATGAGTGTGACCGTCAGAAGGCTGCCGATCACGCAGAACAGTAACGACCCGGCCAGACCTTCCCAGGACTTCTTGGGACTGATCGCCGGGGCCATCGGGTGCTTGCCGAACAGCACCCCGGCAACATATCCGCCGACGTCGGAGCAGACGACCGCGATCAGGAACACCAGAACCCGTCCCGCACCGTTCTCTTCCAGCACCATCAGCACGGCGAACGAAGCCAGAAGCGGTAGCCAGCAGGCCACGAGAACGGTGACGGCGAGTTCGCGCAGGTAATTCTTCGGTGCCGATCCAAGCCCCTGCTGCAGCAGCAGCCAGACCATGCACACCAGCACGGTCGCCGCCGTGGCACTCAGCACACCCGTCGTACCCCACGGCCATCCGGACCAGATGATCGCTTGACCACCGGCGATGAGCGGGATACGCGGAACCAGAATGCCCGCCTCACGAAGACGCTTGGACACCTCGTAGGTCGCGACCGCCAGCGCGACGGCGACCACTCCTATCCACACCCGCGGCGCGAACACCATGATCAGGATCAGCGATATCCCCAGACCACCACCGACGCCGATGGCGGCGGGAAGATTACGGCCGGCCTTGCCGGGCGACTTGGCAGCTGCACTGCCCGTACCGTTCGGGTCGGGTGCGGCAGACCCCAGTGGTCGTTCCGTACCCGCCACGACGCTGTCTCCTTGCTTCACGTGTTCCACTTCGGTTCCGCGAGGACCCGACCTCCGCAGCGCGGAAGGTCAGACCTCCATCAAATCCGCTTCCTTACGCTTGACGAGCTCGTCGATCGCGGCGGTGTACTTCGACGTCGTCTTGTCGAGCTCGTTCTCGGCCCTGACGACCTCGTCCTCGCCTGCCTCGCCGTCCTTCTGGATGCGCTTGAGCTCTTCCATGGTCTTGCGTCGGACGTTGCGGATGGACACCTTGGCGTCCTCGCCCTTGCCCTTGGCCTGCTTGACGAACTCGCGGCGTCGTTCCTCCGTCAACTGGGGCACCCCGATGCGGATCAGGTTGCCGTCGTTGGTGGGGTTCACGCCCAGGTCGGAGTTCCTGATCGCGGTCTCGATGGGGCCGAGCTGAGCAGCTTCGTACGGCTTGATGACGACGAGCCGAGCCTCGGGGACGTTGATGCTCGCGAGCTGGGTGATCGGGGTGGGCGCCCCGTAGTACTCGACGACGATGCGATTGAACATGCCGGGATTCGCGCGGCCGGTACGGATGCCCGACAGATCGTCGCGGGCGACGGTGACAGCCTTCTCCATCTTTTCTTCTGCGTCGAAGAGCGCTTCGTCGATCACGGTCTGTCCTCCATAGTTCTTGCCGGCATCCCGGCTCCTCGTTCGTCGGTCACGTCGTTCACGACTTGACCAAAGTACCGATGCTCTCGCCTGCAACCGCACGCGCGATGTTGCCCTGCGTCAACAGGTTGAACACCATGATCGGCATCTGATTGTCCATACACAGGCTGAAGGCGGTGGCGTCGGCGACCTTCAGTCCCTTCTCGAGCACCTGCCGATGCGTGATGGAGTCGTACATCGTTGCCTCGGGATCGAGCTTCGGGTCGGCGGAGTACACCCCGTCGACGGCCTTGGCCATGAGCAGCACTTCCGCGCCGATCTCGAGTGCACGCTGAGCGGCCGTGGTGTCGGTGGAGAAGTACGGCATTCCCATCCCGGCACCGAAAATGACCACTCGGCCCTTCTCGAGATGACGCCGTGCGCGTAACGGGAGGTACGGCTCCGCCACCTGCCCCATGGTGATCGCGGTCTGCACACGGGTCGCGACGCCCTGCTTCTCCAGGAAATCCTGCAGTGCGAGGCAGTTCATGACCGTACCCAGCATGCCCATGTAATCGGAGCGCGAACGATCCATACCGCGTACCTGAAGCTCTGCTCCGCGGAAGAAGTTTCCACCGCCGATGACGACGGCTACCTGGACGCCCGTGGAGACCACTTCGGCAATCTGTTCGGCTACGTTGTTGACGACATCCGGGTCAAGGCCGACCTGGCCTCCTCCGAACATCTCACCACCCAGCTTCAGCATCACTCGCTTGAATCCGGGGCGGTCGGTGGCGGGATCGGTCATTGCTCTCCTCGGTTCTCGCCTTCTCGAATGCGCACGGTGAAAAAGGCACTTCGAAGCACCTACGGTCTCATCCTGCCCTATCGGCAGCGTCGCGGGCGACACCGCCCACGACGCGTCGGCACTCGGCCACGCCGGTCCCGACACGGACGATGCCGCCCGCTCGACGTGTGTCGAGCGGGCGGCATCGCAGGTGACCGATTTCGTCGACTCACGAGAAGTCGATCAGTTCGCCCCGACCTCGAAGCGTGCGAAACGCACCAGCGTCGCGCCTGCCTCGTCGAGGATGGCCTTCACGGACTTCTTGGAATCCTGGACCGAGGACTGCTCGGTCAGCACGACATCCTTGAAGAATCCGTTGACACGGCCTTCGATGATCTTCGGCAGAGCCTGCTCCGGCTTGCCTTCCTCGCGTGCGGTCTCCTCGGCGATACGACGCTCGGACGCGACGATCTCCTCGGGAACCTCGTCACGCGTGACGTACTTGGCCTTGAGTGCGGCAACCTGCATGGCTGCGCCGCGAGCGGCCTCGGCTGCGGCTTCGCCCTCGCCGGTGTACTCGACGAGAACGCCGACGGCGGGGGGAAGATCTGCGCTGCGCTTGTGCAGGTAGGTGGCCACGGGTCCGTCGAAGGACACGACGCGACGGATCTCGAGCTTCTCACCGATCTTGGCCGAGAGCTCCTGCAGGGCGGTGTCGACGGTCTTGCCGTCCAAGTCGAGTGCCTTCAGCGCGTCGACGTCGGCGGGCTTGCCTTCGGCGGCAACAGCGGCGACGGAATCCGCGAACGCCTGGAACTCCTCGTTCTTCGCGACGAAGTCCGTCTCGGAGTTGATCTCGACGAGGACGCCACCCTTGGCGACGACCAGGCCTTCGGCGGTGGACCGCTCGGCGCGCTTGCCGACGTCCTTCGCGCCCTTGATGCGCAGCTGCTCGACGGCCTTGTCGAAATCTCCGTCGGTCTCGGCGAGTGCGTTCTTGCAGTCCATCATTCCGGAGCCGGTGAGCTCACGGAGCCGCTTGACGTCAGCGGCGGTGTAGTTCGCCATGTTGAGCGAGCCTCCTCGAATGCTGTGGGTATGGGTCGTCACGCGCGAAGGGCCCTGGGCGGGGTGTATCCCCCGGCCCAGGACCCGTTCGATCAAGCCTGTGTTGCAGGTGCTTCCGCAGCAGGCGTCTCGGCCGGAGCCTCGGCAGCTGCTTCCTGCGTAGCCTCGGCAGCGGGCGAAGCCTGAGCGAGCTGCTCGAGCTCCCACTCGGCGAGGGGCTCGCCTGCGCCGACCTCGGGCTTCGCGTCGGTCGAGGTGTTCTGGCCCGCGCGAGCCTGGACACCCTCGGCCACTGCAGAGGCGACGACCTTGGTCAGCAGGGCTGCGGAACGAATTGCATCGTCGTTGCCCGGGATCGGGTAGTCGACGACGTCGGGATCGCAGTTGGTGTCGAGGATCGCGATGACCGGGATCTTCAGCTTGCGAGCCTCACCGACGGCGATGTGCTCCTTGTTGGTGTCGACGATCCAGATGGCCGAGGGAACCTTGGCCATGTCACGGATACCACCGAGGGTGCGGTCCAGCTTGGTCATCTCACGCGTGAGCATGAGGATTTCCTTCTTGGTGCGTCCCTCGAAGCCACCGGTCTGCTCCATCGCCTCGAGCTCCTTGAGGCGGAGAAGGCGCTTGTGGACCGTCTGGAAGTTGGTGAGCATGCCACCGAGCCAGCGCTGGTTGACGTAGGGCATTCCCACGCGGGTCGCCTCGGCGGCGATGGACTCCTGCGCCTGCTTCTTGGTGCCGACGAACAGAACCGTGCCACCGTGAGCGACGGTTTCCTTGACGAACTCGTACGCCTTGTCGATGAAGGTCAGAGTCTGCTGCAAGTCGATGATGTAGATGCCGTTGCGGTCGGTGAAGATGAATCGCTTCATCTTCGGGTTCCAGCGACGGGTCTGGTGTCCGAAGTGTGTGCCGCTGTCGAGCAGCTGCTTCATGGTTACTACAGCCATGGCTGAATAACTCTCTTTCGATTGCCGGTTGACGCAGAGTGCCGTGTGACCTCTGCCCTGGCGACCGCTGGCTGCCGGACCCGCTCGCATCGATGCGGGACCGCCGACAACCGGTTACGAAGTACGTGCCACCGAGGTGGATACTTGCGTTACGCGGACGCGCGAAGTCGACCCGTGCAGGCACAGGTCGCTCACACAGTGTACGACGTCCGCGCCCCTGGTCATAACCGGCCTCCGACGACAGTCGCATACAAGCCTGTGGATGAAGGATTTCGCTATCCACAGGCAGAGCCTCACGGCGTCGGTCGGCGCTGACCTGTCGTGCACGCTGAGGCGATGCGAAAACTCGTCGGTCGTTCAGCGACAACTCTTCTCGTCACCATCGCCCTCGTGGTCGCCGTCCTTCCACCGGTAGGCGCAACGCCGGCCCGTGCCGACGGCACCGGATTCACGTGGCCGCTGGCACCCCGCCCGCACGTGCTCCGCGCGTTCGACCCACCCGAGCACGACTGGCTACCCGGTCACCGGGGTGTCGATCTCGCGGGCGTGGACGGACAGAACGTTCTGGCTGCAGGCGAAGGAACCGTCGTCTTCGCCGGAACCGTCGCGGGCAAGCCCGTGGTGTCGATCGATCACCCGAGTGGCTTGCGGACCACGTACGAGCCGGTACGTGCGGCGACGTCCGCGGGTACCCGGGTCGGACGCGGCGACGTGATCGGGGTTCTGGAAGCAGAACACCCCGGCTGCGATGGAGCATGCCTTCACTGGGGGGTGCGTCGCGGACGCGACTATCTGGATCCGACCGTCCTCGTCGAACGTGCACCCGTTCGACTCAAGCCGCTGACGTCCTAACGCCAGCTCGGTCCGGAATGACGGCCCGACGCAGCGGGGAAATCATCCGCGACCATTGCCGCGAGTTCGACGAAGGCAGCCCTGGTCTGAGGTCGCAACAGATCGAGGTCCACGACAGCGCCCTCGGCCAGGTGCTCGTCGAACGGCACGACGAGCACGGCACGACACCGTTCCAGAAAGTGCTGGGTCAACAAGTTCATGTCGACGGCAGACGAACCGGGACGGACCGAACTGATGACGACGACGGTGCGCTCGACGAGGTGGCCGTACCCGTGCAGCTGCAGCCAATCCAGGGTGGCGGCGGCGCTCCGAGCACCGTCCACGGCCGGTGAAGACACGAGCACGAGCGCGTTGGCGAGCTGAAGCACACCGTTCATCGCCGAGTGCATGATCCCGGTACCGCAATCCGTCAGAATCAGGTTGTAATACACCTGCAGCATCTCGATGACGGACCGGTAGTCCTGCTCGCCGAACATCTCCGACGCGGCAGGATCACGTTCTCCGGCAAGGACTTCCAACCGACTGGGAGCCTGCGACGTGTGTGCACGAATATCCGAGTACCGGCGGATGTTCGGCGCGTCCGCCAACAGATCGCGCACGGTGGACGACGTCTGCCTCGGAACCCTCTCGCCGAGCGTGCCGAAATCCGGATTCGCGTCCACGGCGATCACACAATCCCCGCGGAGCGACGCGAAGGTGGCACCGAGACCCAGCGTGGTGGTCGTCTTGCCGACGCCGCCCTTCAAGGAAAGGAAGGCGATGCGGTAGTCACCGAGCACGGGCTGCCGAATGCGTTCCACCTGGTTGCGGTAGCGCTCCTCGGCAGTCGACTCGCCTGGATTGATGACGCCGCCGGTGAGCCGGTGAACGCCCCGGCGCCACCCGGAGGTGGACGCACGTTTGGGTCGGCGGAGCAAACTGTCTGGGGCGAGATCCTGACTGGTCGGCTGAAAGCGAGGGTCGTGCGGCTGGCCTCCGGGGAACCCACCGCGATCGCGGTCGTCGGAAGTACCGGCCGGGCCCGGCGCCCACGGCGGGGTCCATTCCTCCGGACGCGGGGTGCCCGCGGACGGTCTCGCAGCGGGCGGTCTGTCAGCGGGCGGCGCAGGTGCGTCGGGCTGGGACGGCGACGTGAACCTGGGCGGCGCGGGCTGCCGTTCCGAACCGCGCGGAGTCTGCCAGGGCGGAGCTTGACGTTCCCCGTTCATCGACGTCCCGGTGAACGGAGCCTGGTGAGCGGTGCGTACCGGCTCGACGGGCGTGGTGCTGGGTCGAGCTGCACCGTTCGAGCCGGTCTGGGCACGTATCGACCACGCCGCCGATGCGCCGTGCGTGTGCTCGCGGTCCACGGTCCCCCCGTCTCCACAATCATGGGCATGTTCTGTGTCACTCACGGCAGTGCCGGAAGGACACCGGATATCCGAACACGACATCTCTTCGAGCCCGGAATACTTCGCAAGCGGTCTGTTTCCTACGACGCTACCAAACACTTGCGAATCAGCATGTGGCAGCGCTCACGCGGCGAGCAGGTCACGCCCGCGGATGCGCCCTGTCGTGGACCGCGCGCAGACGGTCGACCGACACGTGGGTGTAGATCTGAGTGGTGGCGAGTGACGAGTGCCCGAGAAGTTCCTGCACCACCCGCAGGTCGGCTCCCCCTTCGAGAAGATGGGTAGCTGCAGAATGCCTCAACCCGTGCGGGGCGAGGTCAGGTGCACCCGGCACGGAGGCCAGGACCTCGTGCACGGCCGTGCGGGCCTGACGCGGATCCAACCGTCCCCCACGACGTCCCAGCAGGAGCGCGCCGCCGGACCGCTCCGTGGCGAGCTCCGGGCGTCCGTGCGCGAGCCACTGGTTCAACGACTCCGCCGCCGGCCCACCGAACGGCGCGGACCGCTCCTTGTCCCCCTTTCCGATCACGCGGACCACCCGACGCTGATCGTCGACGTCACCGATGTCGAGTCCGCAGAGCTCGCTGACGCGGATTCCGGTGGCGTAGAGCAGCTCCACGACGAGCCGGTCCCGCACGGCGATCGGATCGAGTTCCTCGGCTCCGACCTTCGCCCACGACATCGCTTCGTCGGCTTGGTTCTGCTTCAGAACGGACGGAAGATGCCTCCCTGCCCGGGGGGCCGACAGTCGCAGCGCTGGATCCGTGTTCATTCGGCCTGTTCCGACGCACCAGGCCGTGAAGGATTTCGCCGACGACGTCCGTCGAGCCAACGACGTTCTGGCCGCCCCGCTTCGGGCCTGCGAGGCCAGCCAGGATCGAAGCACCTGCAGGTCGAGCCCACTCAGTTCACTCGTCTCGTTCACGCCGACGACGTAGTTCAGCAGCGATTCGGCGTCGCGCAGGTAAGCACGGACCGTGTGCGGCGAACGGTCGCGACCCAGTGTCAGATACTCCGCGTACTCGTCGAGATGGACTCTCAGAGTCGTCGGCAAGGCATCCATACCCGTAAGACTCTCCGCCGCGGCGCCCGTCGGCAAGCGGACGCGCGGGCGTCAGGCAGATGCGCCGGACTCGGCCTGAGCCAACTCGCGCTTCCACTCACGGAACTTCTCTTCGGTCCGTCCTCGACGCCAGTACCCGGAGATCGACGCCCAGTCGGCGGGCACTCCGCGTTCCTTGCGGACGTATCCACGCAGGTTGTGCATCACGGCCTGCGCCTCGCCGTGAATGAAAACCTGGGCGCGGCCCGGCAACCACTCCGTCGATTTCACGGCCTCGATCAGCGGAGCGTTGTCCCCTGCCTTGTCGTCCTCCACCTCGTTGGACGGGGCGCCCCGATGCACCCAGGTGACGTCGACGACGGCCAGCGTCTCGAAGTAGATCTCGTCCTTGCGGTCTGCGACCTCGACGAACACCTTGGCAATCGCGTCCTCGGGAAGCGATTCGACCGCCGCGGCGATCGCCGGGATCGCGGACTCGTCACCGGCGAGTAGGTGCCAGTCCGCCTCGGGCTTCGGACGGTAGGCCCCGTTCGGGCCGTACACACCGATCTGTTCCCCGGGCTGCACGCGTGCTGCCCATGGACCGGCAACACCCTCGTCACCGTGCACGACGAAGTCGATCGCGATCTCGCGCTTCCGAGTGTCGACCGATCTGACCGTGTAGGTCCTGAGCACCTCGTCGTCACCCTGAGCGAAGATCAGCTTGACGTAGGAATCGGTGAAGTCGGTCGGCGTGAATCCGTCGAAGCCCGGGTCGCCGAGGTAGACCCGATGCATGTGGGGCGTCAAGGCCTCGGTACGGAGGACGGTCAGAACAGTTTTCTCGCGTGCCACGTGGTTTCAGCCTTTCCGAGCTGTCTCGTGCGATCGGTGAGTAAGTATTACCTAAATAGGCTACCGGTCCCGACGTCGTCATGGCCGCACCAGCCGGAACCAGCCGGTGTCGTCACTGGAGACGAAACCCTCGAGTTCGAGCAGCGGCAGCACCGATCGCACCTTCGCGACGGGCACGGACGATGCCTCCGACAACTCCTGCGGGGAGCGCGTTCCTGTCGCGGGTAGCGCTTCGTACACCAGCAAGGCGTTGTCGGACAGCGCGTCGAGGTCACGAAACATCGAGGGACGACCTTCTCCGACTTCCCCGGACGGTCCGGCTTCGGCCACGACGTCGTGGGCGTCGGCCACGAGGCGCGCCTCACCTTCGCGAATCATCCGGTGGCACCCCTTGGACGACGCGGAGGTGACGGGTCCTGGCACCGCCAGCACCGGCTTTCCGAGTTTGTGCGCCCAGGCTGCGGTGTTGCGTGCACCGCTCCTCCACCCCGCTTCGACGACGACGACCGCGGATCCGAAAGCAGCGACGATCCGGTTGCGTGAGAGGAAGCGATGGCGAGCCGGGGTAGTACCGGGCCCGTACTCGCTGATGACCGCACCACTGTCGGCGATCCTCTGCAGCAACCTCGAATGCCCCGATGGATAGGCACGGTCAACGCCGCAGGCCAGTACGGCGACCGTTCTGCCGGACACGCCGAGGGCGGCACGATGCGCGGCTGCGTCGATTCCGAACGCGGCACCCGACACGATGGTCCACCCGTCGACGGCAAGATCGCCGGCGATCTCGGCGGTGACGTGTTCCCCGTATGCCGTCGCCGCTCGGGTGCCGACGATCGAGACGGACCGCTCCACGAGCTCGTCGACGGGTGTGGCGCCGAGGACCCACAACGCGCACGGCCCGCACCGATCGGCACCCTCGCCGAGTCCGGCGCCGTCGAACGCCAGCAGTCGCCACATCGGCCATTCCGGATCGTCCGGAGTCACCAATCGTCCACCCAGTGTGTCCATCAGGTCCAGGTCGGCGGCTGCCGTGTCGACGTGCGACCGCACGGCGAGCCGCTCACCCAACGCGCCGCCGACGACCGCCGCTCGAGCCTCCTCGGGTCCGGCGGACAGCGCGAAGTCCAGCAGCGGACGGTGTGGGCCCTGCGCGGCCCGAGACAGGTACGCCCAGGCCAGTTTTCGCGGATCGTGCGTCCTCACGAGATACCCCTGTCCCTGAAATCCAATGCCGCTCCTACTTCTTCCAGGCCCGGCGCGTCGCTCCCCGCGAGATCGCTGAGCGTCCACGACACTCGAAGTGCTCTGTCGGCCCCTCGCGCCGTCAACGATCCGGTGCGCAGGGCGCGTTCGAGAGGTCGCAGCGCGGCGTTGCTCAACCTGAACTTCTGCCGCAGTGCGGGCCCGGGTACCTCGGCGTTGGTCGTCCATCCGAATTCACGCCATCGCTCCGCTGCGGCGTCTCGCGCACCCGTCACACGTGATCGAACCGCGTCGGTCGACTCGCCCACGTCGTCCACCAACGCACCCGTCGCCACCGCCTGCATCGCGATGCGTAGATCCACCCGATCCATCAGAGGCCCGGAAAGTTTTCCCAGATACTTGCGCCGAACCGTGGGTGCGCAGACACAGTCGGCACTTCGGGCGGGCGCACACGGACATGGGTTGGCCGCGAGAATCAGCTGGAACCGTGCAGGGTAACGAGCAACTCCGTCGCGTCGTGCGATCCGGATCTCCCCATCTTCGAGCGGAGTTCGCAGCGCTTCCAACGTCTTGGCGCCCATCTCGGCGCATTCGTCCAGGAACAACACTCCCCTGTGTGCGCGGCTGACGGCGCCGGGTTTGGCCATTCCCGTGCCACCGCCGACCAGCGCACTCACGGTGGTCGTGTGGTGAGGTGCGATGAACGGCGGCGCCGTGATCAGCGGCCGATCCCCCGTCAACGTTCCTGCCACCGAGTGGATTGCCGTGACCTCCAGCGACTCCGCATCGGTCAGCGAAGGGAGGATGCCGGGAAGTCGTTGCGCCAGCATCGTTTTGCCGATACCCGGAGGACCGGTCAGCATGATGTGGTGCGCGCCTGCTGCGGCGACCTCCAGTGCCCACCGTGCCTCCTCCTGCCCCACGACCTCGCTCATGTCCGGGTACACGGCATCGTCGCTCGGCACCGACGGAACACCCCGATCGAGCACCGTCTCGCCGCGGAGCCACGCGACGACCTCGGTCAACGACGACGCGCCCAGAACCTCGATTCCCTCGACCAGACTGGCTTCGGCCAGTGCGGACGACGGTACGACCACCCGTTGCCACCCGGCCCGTTCGACGGCCATGACGGCGGGAAGTACTCCGCGCACACCTCGCAGTCGACCGTCGAGCGCCAACTCCCCGAGAAAGACCGCACTTTCCGAGGATCGCCGTGGTATTTGCTTCGCCGCATCGAGAACCGCCAGAGACAGTGCCAGGTCGTACACGGATCCGACTTTCGGCAGCGTCGCCGGCGACAACGCCAACACCACTCGCGTGTCCGGCCAGGTGGCACCGGAGTTGCTGACCGCGGCCTTCACACGGTCCCTGGATTCGTTCAATGCCGTATCCGGCAGCCCGACGAGGTGAATTCCCGGCAAGCCGCGTCCGATGTCTGCTTCGATCTCGACCACTTGACCGTCCACGCCGCTGACGGCCACCGAGAATGCGCGCCCCAACGCCATCAGAACACCCCGCGCAGATGCGAGACCGCGGGATCACCGTCGTTGCTCATCACGATCGCGACCACATCGAACCGGATACGCACCCACGGGCCGCCGCGTTCGTCGAGCCATGCGAGAGCCAACCGTCTGATTCGCTGCTGTTTGGTGTAGGTCACCGACTCTGCGGGAGTCCCGAATCCGGTACCCGACCTCGTCTTCACCTCGACGAAGACCGTGACGTCCCCGTCACGGGCGACGATGTCGAGTTCACCGTGTCTGCACCGCCAGTTTCGGTCGATCAGCTCCATCCCGTTGTCGACCAAATGCAGCGCGGCCAAGGCCTCACCGCGCGCCCCCAATTCCTGATTCGACACTCGTCCCCCTCGCGGTCGTCGGTTCGCCGAGTGGGCAGAACCTGATGGAACGATGCACGAGGGGACGATCGACGGAACGGTGAATTCCCACGTCGAATTCTGCCCTGTGGAATTCACGAGAACTGTGGATGACGGACGTGCCCGAGACCGAAATACTCGGGATCATGTCGGTCTCGAATGGTAAGGCCGAACGCGACGCCGAACAGTGCCCGGACACGACGATGCCCCCGCTGTTGCACAGCGGGGGCATCCGAAAGACACCAGGTGGTGACGCTAGTGCGCGGCCTCGTACGCAGCCTGAACGTCCTGGCTGATTCGTCCGCGAGCACTCACTTCGTGACCGTTCTCCCGCGCCCAGGCTCGGATGTCCTGAAGATCGGTCTTGGCGCGGGAAGCGGACCCGGATCCCTTACGAGGTTTACGACCGGACACCTTTTCTGCGTGCTCGATCCAGAACGCAAGTTGTTCGTGAAGTTCGTTTGCGTGCTTCAGGTTCAAATCGATCCGGTACTGGTTGCCACCGATTCCGAATTCGATGGTTTCCCCTTGCCCCTCTTTGATGACCGATCCGTCGACATCATCGATCATTTGGACGAGAGTCTTGCGCGCCATGTCCGAACCTCTAACCGTCAAAGGAATATGCTGATCGATTCTTTTTACCACCGTGTATCGCCGGTTTCAAAAGAATGAGTGCGATTCACAGCACGGTGTCAGGAAAGGAGAAATCGAGATCGGCGCGCGTTTTACGCATAGAATTCTTCGATCTGTTGCACCACAACGCAATCCGTCATCGAACGAAACTGCACGCGAGCTAGGGACCGAGTAACTGCCAGGCGACCTGACCTACCACCAAGCACACCGCAGCGACGCCGATCAATTGCGCAACGACCATTACGTTCCGTCGGCGCCGACGGCGGCCGAAGAGGTACACGATCGCCGCGAGCACCAACAACCAGACGGTGACCGACACCGAATGTTCCCGCTACTCGGGCAGCCGGAGGTCCGGCTTTTCGAGTTCCTCGATGTTGACGTCCTTGAACGTGATCACCCGGACGTGCTTGACGAAACGGGCCGGGCGGTACATATCCCACACCCAGGCGTCGGACATACGAAGTTCGAAATAGATCTCACCGTCCGCGTTGTGCGGAATCAGCTCCACCGAATTGGCGAGATAAAAGCGTCGTTCGGTTTCCACGACGTAGTTGAACTGCCCGACGATGTCCCGGTACTCCCGGTACAACGAGAGCTCCATCTCGGTTTCGTACTTTTCGAGATCTTCGGCACTCATCGGTTTTCTCTCATCCTCGTTCTTGCTCGACGTCGAAGGTTCATCATCGCGCACTCCGCTCGTCCAGGTCCATTCGGCCCAGCACGGATGCAACCGCGTCGGCGCCCCTCTTCGCTGCGGACACGTTCGCGTACGACATTCGATGCTCGGCGCACGGGCCGAGCTCGGTCATCGCCGCCGCATGAACCTTCGTGCTGTATCCCTTGTGCACCGCGAAACCATATCCGGGAAACCGCGAATCCATGTCGACCATGACCCGATCGCGGGACACCTTGGCCAGGACGCTTGCCGCGGCGATGCAGGCGGCAGTCGCGTCTCCGCCGATCACCGGAAGCGATGGAGCCGGCAGGCCCGGCACCCGGAACCCGTCGGTCAACACGTAACCGGGAGTCGTTCCCAGACCTGCCACGGCGCGACGCATCCCCTCGATGTTGGCGACGTGGACGCCGATCCGATCGATTTCCTCGGCCTCGATGAACACGACACTCCAGGCGAGGGCCAACCGGGTGATCTTGGGGAACAGTTCCTCGCGGCGTTTCTCGGTCAGCTTCTTCGAATCGTTCAGGTCGGCCAGCGACGCGTACGGTTTGGGGCCCAGGATGCAGGCTGCAACGGTCAGCGGACCCGCACACGCGCCTCGACCCGCCTCGTCGACGCCCGCTACCGGTCCCAGACCGCCTCGATCGAGGGCCGACTCCATCGTCCGTAGGCCCGAGGACCTACGAATGACAGGGCGGGGTGGCCACGGCGGGCGGCCACGCGATCGACTGGTACTGACCATCGGTGCTGTCGGCTCACTGCCCCTGGATGTCCGGGGAGTCCAGGGTCCCCCAGCGCGAGGGCGGAAGTGCGATCAAGAACGCCTTGCCGATGACGTTGTCGACGGGAACCGTGCCCATCAGTTCGTCGGATACGTGAAACCTGGAGTCGGCGGAGTTGCTTCGGTTGTCTCCCATGACCCACAGGTTGCCTTCGGGGACCGTCACCGCGGGGAAACAGCGTCCGGATTTCAATTCGGTGTCACACGTCAACGTCCCTGGTGTGAACGGGAAATCCATTTGTACGTACGGCTCGTCCAACGGTTTGCCGTCGACGAGAACCCGTCCCTGATCATCGCAGCACTCGACTGTTTGGCCACCGGTCGCGATGACTCGCTTGACCAGATCGTTCTCGTCCGGAGCCACTATGCCGATGAGCGAACCCACTTCTTGGGCCCCGCGGACGATCGTGTTGTCCGATCGCGTGGACACGAAGTCGCTGTTCCACGAATCCGGCCCACGGAAGACGACGACATCTCCTGGTTTCGGATCGCCGAAGCGGTAGCCGATCTTCTCCACGACGATCCGGTCCCCGGTGCATCCGGCACAACCGTGCAGCGTCGGCTCCATCGACTCGGACGGAATCAGATACACGCGTGCGATGAATGTCTGCAGCAGAAAACTCAGGACCAGAGCGACCAGAACGAGGATCGGCAGTTCACGCCAGAACGAACGCTGCTTCTTCTTTTCCTTGCGGGGTGCAGTCGGCTCCTCGGAGCGCGACTCGGATCGATCGTGTGGATCCTGCGGGGCATCTGACACCGCACCAGATTAGCCGCACCCGGTTTCCGCGATCGACCGGTACACCGAAAGCACGACAGCCGCACCACCCCTGACGGGGCGATGCGGCTGTCGTGTCAATACGGCCGGACGCGCTTACTTCAGCGCTTTTCCTTGATCTTGGCGGCCTTGCCACGCAGATCGCGGAGGTAGTACAGCTTGGCGCGACGAACGTCACCGCGGGTGAGGACGTCGATCTGCGCGATGTTGGGGCTGTGGACCGGGAAGGTGCGCTCGACACCGACGCCGAACGACACCTTACGAACGGTGAACGTCTCACGAACGCCACCACCCTGGCGGCGAATCACGACGCCCTTGAAGATCTGCACGCGCTCTTTCGAGCCTTCGATAACCTTGACGTGCACGTTGAGCGTGTCGCCGGGGCGGAAGTCAGGAATGTCGCTGCGCAGCGACTGCTTGTCCAAGAAATCCAGAGTGTTCATCGGTGTGGCCATCCTTGCGTTCTTCGCACGAGTAGAGGAACCGAGCGGTACCGCACGTTCGGAAAGAAATCCGACTACACGGAACTCGGCTGGTTCGTACTCCGATTAGGTCTGTGCCTGGTACAGGCAACCCGACCATTGTGCCAGACCGCCGAGGGTAACGCGAAATCGCCTCGGCGACCGCCGGCGGGCGTTTCGGTGTCACTCGGTCGGGGCAGGCGCCGCCTGAACTGTCCGGTCCAGTTCGTCCTCCGTCGCCGCGAGCGCGTGGTCGATGCTGGGCTTTCCTGCCACCAGATCCTGCAGGTAGATCTTCGCGCGAATCGCGGGACGACGAATGGTGCGTTCTCGCCGCAACGAGCGTTCCATCTTCCGGGGTCGGCGGGTGTAACGCCACCGCGCCCACGGCGAGCCCGGCCTGCCCAGACGAAGGGCGCCGACGAACAGGATGGGAGCGAAGAACAACCCGATCAATCCGGTCCAGATCTTCCCCTTCGCCAGCACGACAGCGCACAGTGCGAGATGGGCCAACGCCAGTGCAACGAACCCCGCCCGGACCACCGGGTCGGCGTCCGCGCGGATATCGGCGATGTTCAGCAGCGCAAGCGGGTGAAAACCGAGCAGCAGCAACCCCGTCCCCGCGACGGCGACGAACACGGCGTCGACGGATGCTCGGCCCTGCTCGGACCAGTAGACGTCCTTCAGATAGAACACCAGCGCGAACTCGTCGAGAACGAGTGCAGCGCCCACGCCGAACAGGGCTGCGAGGACGGCTCCCGTCTCCCGAGTGCCGTCCTCGAACACCGCAACGAGCGAGATGCCGGACACGAGCATGAGCACGATCCCGAAGACGACGTGGTGGACGTGCTGGCCCCCGGGAGTGATGTTGCCCGGCCACCACTTCACCTGAGCCCGAATCATCCTGACGCTGAGCCTGATCAGCAGAAACCCGGCGAGGAAGCCGAGAAGGAAGCAGAGCAACGGCAGTCGTCCGTGCGCGACGATCTCGCGATCCAACCAACTCACCGCTGCATCGTGCTCCTCGTGGACGGGCGTGCCACCCGTCGCATGCTACTTACCGAATCCGGCCTTGCGCAGCGCATCGGCCATCGACCCACCGGCAGGCGCGGCGGCCTGCCGTCCACCGCGGTTCTCCCGCCGGGGCTGCTGACGCCGGTCCTGGCCGTCACCACCGCGTGGAGCGCCCGCGCCGCGGGAACCACCACCGCGGGGACCACCGGTGCTGCGCGGCTTGTCCTTCGCGGACGCACCCGGCTCGTCGTCGAGGCGCAGACTCAGCCCGATGCGCTGGCGCGGAATGTCGACCTCCATGACCTTGACCTTCACGACGTCGCCGCTCTTGACGACTTCCCTGGGGTCCTTGACGAAGTTGTGCGACATCGCGGAGACGTGAACGAGCCCGTCCTGATGCACACCGACGTCGACGAATGCTCCGAACGCCGCAACGTTGGTGACCACGCCCTCCAGAGTCATCCCGGGCCGAAGATCCGCGACCTTCTCGATTCCGGCCGCGAAAGTGGCCGTCTTGAATTCGGGGCGCGGGTCACGGCCGGGCTTCTCGAGTTCGGTGATGATGTCGCTGACGGTCGGTATTCCGAACCGGTCGTCGGCGAAGGTCCGTGGGTCCAGTCCGCGGAGCAGCGACGTGTTGCCGATGACCTCGCGTACGCCGACTCCTGCCGAATCGACGATCTTGCGCACCACGGGGTATGCCTCGGGGTGGACACTCGAACGGTCGAGCGGATCGTCCCCGCCGGAGATACGGAGGAAGCCCGCGCACTGCTCGAATGCCTTGGGGCCCAGGCGCGCAACATCCTTCAGTTTGGATCGGCTGGCGAACGGACCGTGTTGATCGCGGTGCGCCACGATACTTTCCGCCAAGGACCCGGCGATGCCGGACACACGGGACAACAGCGGCACCGAAGCCGTGTTGACATCCACACCCACCGCGTTCACCGCGTCTTCGACGACGGCACCGAGCGAGCGCGCGAGAAGGGACTCGGAGATGTCGTGCTGATACTGGCCGACACCGATGGATTTGGGATCGATCTTGACCAGCTCGGCCAGCGGATCCTGGAGACGACGCGCGATCGACACCGCACCGCGGATGGACACGTCGAGTTCGGGAAGCTCGCTCGATGCGTAGGCCGAAGCGGAATAGACCGACGCGCCTGCCTCGGACACGACGATCTTGGTCAGACCTGCCGCCGGGTACTTCGCGATCAGCTCCGCCGCCAACGAATCGGTCTCGCGTGACGCAGTGCCGTTGCCGATGGCGATGAGCTGCACGGAATGTTTGGCCGCCAACGCTGCCAGGGTGGCCAGAGCCTGATCCCACTTGCCCTGCGGCTTGTGCGGATAGATCGTGTCGTAGTCCACGACCTTTCCGGTGGAATCCACGACGGCGACCTTGGTTCCGGTGCGGAACCCCGGGTCGAGCCCCATCGTCGCGCGGTTGCCTGCCGGTGCCGCGAGCAACAGGTCCTTCAGGTTGGAGGCGAACACGTCGACGGCGTCCTTCTCCGCGGACTGACGCAGTCGCATGCGAACGTCGATCGCGAGCGTCACCACGAGCTTGGTTCGCCACGCCCACCGGACGGTGTCGAGCAACCAGCGGTCCGCGAGACGACCACGATCCGCGATGCCGAACTTCGCGGCGATTCGACCTTCGTACACCGTCGGGACGCCGGGGGCCTGCTCCTCCTGCTCGGGTTCGAGGCCGAGCGAGAGCACCTCCTCCTTCTCTCCACGCAGTGCAGCGAGAATGCGGTGCGACGGCAGGGTCGTGAACGGCTCGGAGAATTCGAAGTAATCGGCGAACTTCGCGCCCTCGTCTTCTTTGCCCTTGCGCACCGTCGAGGTCAACTGACCACGGGTCCACATGAGTTCACGAAGCTCACCGACGAGATCGGCGTCCTCGGCGAACCGCTCGACCAGAATGGCCCGTGCACCGTCGAGTTGCTCGGTGTCGAACGACGCAGGATCGGTGTCGGGGTTCGTGATGAGTGCGTCGGCGACCGGTTCGTGGCCGGCTTCGCGAGCGATCTGAGCCTTGGTGCGCCGCTTCGGCTTGAACGGCAGGTAGATGTCTTCGACACGGGCTTTGGTCTCGGCGAGCGTCAACGACTGTTCGAGCGCCTCGTCCAGCTTTCCCTGCGAGCGAATGGACTCGATGACTGCGTCACGACGCTCGTCGAGCTCACGCAGGTAGCGCAGGCGCTCTTCGAGTTGCCGCAGTTGCGCGTCGTCGAGCATGCCGGTGACTTCCTTGCGGTACCGGGCGATGAACGGGACCGTCGATCCGCCGTCGAGAAGGTCCACCGCTGCGGCGACCTGACCCTCGCGGACGTCGAGTTCCTCGGCTATGCGCTTGTTCACAGTTTTCAGAGCAATCGTCACGGCGCACGACCCTACAGCTAGTGTGGGACATGTTGTTCGACGGACCAGTGTGGGAGAACTCGAGATGTCCAGGCCGATGCAAGTCCTGGCAGTTTCCTGCGCCGCACTCGTCGCCGCGATAACGGTTCTCTTCTCGGGCTGCAGCGTCCCCGAGGACTCGGCCGTCAGCGGCACCCCGAGCACGAGCGAATCACCATTTCCCGATACCGAGGTCGTCGACGACCTCGACCTCGACTCCCGCATCCCCGAAGCACTCCGTTCCTCCGTCGAACGCGGCGCCGACGTGGACTTCGCGTTGTTGGATCGCGTGACCGGAGAATACTTCGCCGCCGGTGACACCGAACAGATCGAGACGGCGTCGGTGTCGAAGCTCTTCATCGCGGACGACGTACTGAAGGGCGCGGAACTGGCAGGCGTACCGGTCGACGCCGACGACCTGGAGGCGATGACGACGATGCTCGAGTCGTCGGACGACAACGCCGCGAACACCCTCTGGTACAAGTACGGCGCGGGTGACATCGTCACGCGCATCGCGCAGCGATACGGGCTGACCGCAACGGCGCCGCCGTGGGACGGCCAGTGGTGGAACACGACGACGACGGCCGCCGAACTCGTGCGCTACTACTCTGCGGTGCTCGACGGGTCCGGTGGGCTGTCCCCCGCGTCGACCTCGCTCATGATCGGCCTTCTCCGCGAGTCGACTCCCGTGGCCACCGACGGTTATCACCAGCATTTCGGCATCGTGGACGGACTTCCCGGTGAGCCGGTGCACGCCATCAAGCAGGGGTGGATGTGTTGCATCGCGGATCGCTGGCTGCATCTGTCCACCGGCACCGTGGGCGTCGACAACCGCTTCGTGGTGGCCATGATCTCGCGGGAAGAGATCCACTACGAGGACGACATGGATCACTACCCCGATACCGCCGTGGTGGACGTGACCGACGACAGCAGCGCTCAGCATGCGCGTGACACACTCACCGGGTTCGTGACGATGTTGTTCCCGGACGGGAAGCTCGACTGACCGGGCTTCTACAGGTCGGACTGCCCGTCCGAATCGGCGAGCAGGTCCGGTCGTCGTTCCCGCGTCCGGGCAAAGGACTGCTCGCGCCTCCACGCCGCGATTCTGGCGTGGTCACCGGAGAGCAGAACGTCGGGGACGTCGTGCCCTCTCCACGTCACCGGTCGCGTGTAGCTCGGCCCTTCCAACAACCCGTCGGAGAACGAATCCTCCTGATGGGATTGTTGGTTTCCGAGTACGCCCGGCATCAGTCTCACGACGGCTTCGCTCATGACGAGCACGGCGGCTTCACCGCCGATGAGCACGTAATCGCCGATGCTCACTTCCTCGACGCGTGCACGCGTCGAGGCTTCGTCGAATACCCGTTGGTCGATACCCTCGTAACGTCCGCACGCGAACACCAGATGCTGTTCCCGAGACCATCTTTCGGCTGTGCGCTGCGTGAACGGCACCCCGGCAGGGGTGGGAACGACCAGAAGAGACTCCGGCGTCAGAACGTCGTCGAGCGCATCACCCCACACCGTGGGCTTCATGACCATTCCCGGTCCACCGCCGTACGGAGAATCGTCGACGGCCTTGTGCACGTCGTGGGTCCAGGCGCGCAGATCGTGCACGTCGACGGACACGAGACCCTTGTCGATTGCCTTGCCCAGCAACGCTGTTCGAAGCGGCTCCAGATACTCCGGGAAGATGGTCACCACGGAGAGGCGCATCACGGCTCCGGATCCAGCAAACCCTCGGGTGGATCGATCACGACACCGTCGGTCAGCGATACGGACGTGACGATCGCCGCGACGAACGGGACCAGAATCTCGGCGCGGGATCCGTCGGCCGGTGAGATCGACAGCAGCTCTCCCGCGGCGGAGTGGAGCACTTCCTTCACCGTCCCGACCTCGGTGCCGTCGACGTGGCGGACCGACAGGCCTTCCAGTTCGTGGTCGTAGAATTCGTCCGGATCGTCGGACGGGGGCAGGTCGTCCGACTCGACGAAGAACAGGGTGCCGCGAAGGGCATCGGCGGCCGTCCGGTCCGCTATGCCCTTCAAGCGCAGCAGAAGCCGCCCGGAGTGTTCCCGGGCGGCTTCCACTGTGTAGGACATCGTGTCGGTTCGGTTACGTGGTGCACGTCCGCGAAGCTCCGAGCCGACGGCGAAGCGGGCATCGGGATCGTCGGTGCGAACCTCGACGACCAGCTCCCCTTTGACGCCGTGCGACTTCGCCACACGACCGACTACGAGTTCCATCGTCGGTTCTTATTGATCGGTGTCGACGACGTCGACGCGGATTCCGCGTCCGCCGATACCGGAGACGAGCGTGCGCAGCGCGGTGGCCGTGCGGCCGCCGCGTCCGATCACCTTGCCGAGATCGTCGGGATGCACGTGCACCTCGACGGTGCGCCCGCGGCGTCCGGTGATCAGCTCGACGCGTACGTCGTCAGGATTGGCGACGATGCCGCGAACGAGATGTTCGACGGCATCGGCGACAACTGCACTCACTTCTCAGCAGCCTCGGCGGCCGGCGCGTCTGCCGTCTCGGTGGCAGCGGCGTCGTCGGCCTTTGCAGCGTCGTCGGCCTTGGGGGCCTTCTTCTTCTTGGCCGTGGTTGCGTCACCGAGCGGCTCGGCGTCGGCCTGAGCGAGTGCTGCGTTGAACAGGTCCAGCTTGGACGGCTTGGGCTCTGCGACGCGCAGGGTGCCCTCGGCGCCGGGGAGGCCCTTGAACTTCTGCCAGTCACCGGTGATCTTCAGCAGAGCCTCGACGGGCTCGGTCGGCAGAGCGCCGACGCCCAGCCAGTACTGTGCGCGCTCGGAGTCGATGTCGATGATGCTGGGGTCCTGCTTGGGCTCGTACTTGCCGATGGTCTCGATCGCACGGCCGTTGCGGCGGGTGCGAGAGTCGGCGATGACGACGCGGTAGTGCGGGGTGCGGATCTTGCCGATACGCATGAGCTTGATCTTGACAGCCATGAAGGTGAAGCCTCTTTCGTTGTGGTCACGGCGCAATTCAGCGGTGCGCACGGACTGCGCACCCGGTTTTGCGTTGATGGGGGTGTTGTGACCGCCGTACGGTACGTAACCGGTGACGGGCGAACAGCGTCTTATTGTGCCAGACGCACCCCGATGTCGGTTAATCGGTGTCAAGCGACGAGCAGAATCGCCAGCGCAGGGAGCGCATTGTTGGTCGAGTGGGCGATCGTCGACGACATCACCGAGCCGGATCTCATGCGTGCGATACCGATGGCCAGGCCTCCCCACACGAGAATCACGAGCCGCCATCCCTCCCGGTGCCAGAGCGCGAACGCAACAGCGGTGACGACGAGAATCACCCACTTGTTTCCCAGCCACGCACCCCGCATCGGGGGTACACGCCGTTCGAGAGCGCCCCAGGCCATGCCGCGAAACATCACCTCCTCACAGAACGGTGCACCGAGCCAGATCCACAGAGCCAGAACGATTTTCCACGTCGGCGACAACACCCCGAGCCCGGCGAGGGGCACCTGGTCCCCCAGGTCCGTCTGCGACAGTACGACCAAGGCCAGCACGATCGCGCCCGCCAACGCTGCAAGACCCCAGATCAGACCCGTTCTGAGTTGGTTGCCGAACTCCGTCGCGGAGGTGGGAAGGCCGAAGTCGACGACGGGCCCGTTGCCGCGCCTCCAGCTGATCGCGAGCGACAACGTCAGGGCAGCCAGGCTCGGAAGCATGATCGCCAACACGTAGACGCCCGGCACGTCGGTGTCGAACACCAGGGGCGCGAGAAGGAAGCCCGCGAGGTTGACGAGCAGTACCGTCGACGCCGCCGGGATTCCCCACCGACCACGCGGCCGTCGGCGCGCGGCGGCCTCCTCGGCTCGCCAGTACGAGGCAGAACCGGAACTGTCGTGGTGCACCGCATTCATCGGTGCCATTCCCGTCCAGCTGGGCTCGCCGGACCGGTCGGGGCCGGTGCGCGGGTCGGGTCCGTAGGGTGATGTCACGCTGGGCGCTTGGTCGGAATTCCGCGCAATACGATCACGTCGGGCGAGGACAGTACATCCGGCCCGGTTCGTGGGTCCTCGGAGTACACGAGCAGATCGGCCGGCGCCCCGTGCTCGAGACCGGCTTGGCCGAGCCAGGTCCGCGCGTTCCAACTGGCAGCGCCGAGTGCGTCGGTGGGAGACATCCCGATACGGGTGAGTGCATGGACCTCGTCGGCGATCCGGCCGTGCCGAATCGATCCGCCTGCGTCGGTGCCCGCGAAGATGGGCACACCCGCGTCGTGCGCGCGACCCACCGTGTCCGCGACGCGTGAATGCAGGTCGCGCATGTGGCGTGCGTACACCGGATACTTCGTCGCGGAATCGGCGATCGACGGGAAGGTCTCGATGTTGACGAGTGTCGGTACCAGTGCGGTCCCGTGCTCGACCATCATGTCCACGGTCTCGTCGGTCAGCCCGGTACCGTGCTCGATGCAGTCGATGCCCGCACCGATCAACCCGGGCAGCGCATCCTCACCGAACACGTGCGCGGTGACGCGTGCACCCTCCTCGTGGGCGGCGTCGATCGCTGCCTTCAAGATCTGTTCGTCCCACAGCGGGCGCAGATCCCCGACACTGCGGTCGATCCAGTCCCCCACGAGCTTGACCCAACCGTCCCCGAATCGGGCTTGCTGACGGACGGCGTCGGGTAACTGCGATTCGTCCTCGATGTCCACCGCCAGACCGGGGATGTACCGCTTCGGCGACGCTATGTGCCGTCCCGCCCGAATGATTCGCGGCAGGTCCTCGTAGTCGTCGAGGACACGCGTGTCCACCGGTGATCCGGCGTCGCGCAACAGCAGAGCCCCCACGTCACGTTCGGTGCGGGCCTGCTCGATCGACCCCGCCAGATCCTCGTGGCCGCCGCCGTACTTGATGCCGACGTGGCAGTGCGCGTCGACCAGCCCGGGAAGGATCCAACCGTCGTCCGCAAGCGTGTCGGCTCCCGCGACGGGCTCCGACGACACCGCGCCGTCGACTATCCAGATCTCGACGAGGCTCTCGGACGGAAGTGCCCGTCCTCGTACCCGATACGCGGCCACGGCCGATCTACTTCTTCGGCAGCTTCAGCTGTGACAGGTCGATGCCTTCGAGTCCCGGAGGAAGCTGGTCGAGCCCTTTGGGCATGGACGACAGGTCCGGCATGCCCGCAGGCATACCTCCGGGCATGCCCGGGAAGCCGCCGCGGATCTTGGGCTGAGTCGGCCCCCGACCGCCCTTCTTGCCTTTCTTGCCCTTCTTGTTCCTGACCTGCTTGCGCGCGCCCGGCATGCCCATCCGGCCTGCCATGGCGGACATCATCTTTCGAGCTTCGAAGAAACGATCGACGAGTTGGTTGACGTCGGAGACCTTCACGCCCGAGCCGTTGGCGATACGCAGACGACGTGACGCGTTGATGATCTTGGGGTCGGTGCGCTCCTGCGGCGTCATGCCGCGAATGATTGCCTGCACTCGATCCAACTGCTTCTCGTCGACGTTGGCCAGTTCTTTCATCTGGCCGGCGCCGGGCAGCATGCCCAGGAGATTGCCGATGGGGCCCATCTTGCGAACGGCCATCATCTGTTCGAGGAAGTCGTCGAGCGTGAGCTGGCCGGAGCCGATCTTGTTGGCCGTGGCCTCGGCCTGCTCGGCGTCGAAATGCTGCTCGGCCTGCTCGATCAGGCTGAGTACGTCACCCATACCGAGGATGCGGCTGGCCATGCGGTCGGGGTGGAAGACGTCGAAGTCCTCGAGCTTCTCACCGGTCGACGCGAACATGATGGGCTCGCCGGTCACCTCGCGGACGCTCAGTGCCGCGCCGCCGCGTGCGTCGCCGTCGAGCTTGGTCAGTACGACACCGGTGAATCCGACGCCGTCCCGGAAGGCCTGCGCGGTGCTGACCGCGTCCTGGCCGACCATCGCGTCGAGGACGAACAGTGTTTCGTCCGGCTGAACCGCGTCGCGAATACCCGCGGCCTGGTTCATCAGGTCGGTGTCGATACCTAGGCGGCCTGCGGTGTCGACGATGACGATGTCGAATTGTTTGGCGCGAGCCTCGGCGACGCCTGCGCGTGCGACCTCGACGGGATCGGCTGCCGAGATGCCGAGCGCGTTCTCCCCGCCGCCGATGGACGTTCCCGGGTGGGGCGCGAACACCGTTGCGCCTGCCCGTTCACCGACGATCTGCAGCTGGCTGACCGCGCCCGGGCGCTGGAGGTCACACGCGACGAGCAAGGGTGTGTGCCCCTGGTCCTTCAGCCACCTGGCCAGCTTGCCCGCCAGCGTGGTCTTACCCGATCCCTGAAGACCGGCGAGCATGATCACCGTCGGCGGGGTCTTCGCGAACTGCAGGCGGCGGGTCTCGCCTCCGAGGATCCCGACGAGTTCCTCGTTGACGATCTTGACGACCTGCTGCGCGGGGTTGAGAGCACCCGAGACCTCCGCGCCCTTGGCGCGCGTCTTGATGCGGGTGATGAACTCGCGGACGACGGGCAGAGCCACGTCGGCCTCGAGCAACGCGAGCCGGATCTCACGGGCCGTGGCGTCGATGTCGGCACCGGAGAGCCGCCCCTTGCCCCGCAGGTCCTTGAGGGTTCCGGTCAACCTGTCGGAAAGGGATTCGAACACCGATTGCACTCCTGAGCCGATAGCGAGTATTAGCCGACAGCGGGTCGAGCCTGCCGCCCCGCCACGTACGTCGCACCCAGCCTAGCGCCCGCGGCGCTGAGGCGTGGACAGCGCGTGCTCGGTCAAGCGTTGCGCGCGGTGTCGTTCCACGTCACGGACACTCCCCGCGTGGCCAGCCAGACGGACGGATCGGTCTTGATCCCGGACGCGTCGTGCACCTCGAAGTGAAGGTGCGGGCCGGTGGACTGGCCGCGATTTCCGACCGTCGCGATCTGCTGACCTGCGGCGACCTGCTGCCCTTCGGCGACCTCGTAGGTGTCCACGTGGCCGTAGACCGTCTCGGTCCCGTCGGCGTGCAGCACTTTGACCCACAGGCCGAAACCGGACGCAGGTCCCGCGGCCGTCACCACTCCGTCGGCGGCTGCGAGTACCGGCGTGCCGATCGGGGCAGCGATGTCGATCCCGCCGTGGTGCGTACCCCAGCGCTGACCGAACGTGGAGGTCAACACTCCGGACACCGGCTGCACTGCTTTGTCCTTGAGAGGTGCAAGCCCCTGCAGCAGATCCTGCGCCGCGGCACCGACATCGGGAAGACCCAGTGCGGGCAGATCAGAGGTGTCCGGGATCTCGACACCCGGCGGCAACTGGAAGCCCTCCGGAATCAGGTTCTCCGGCAATTGAACTCCGGCGGGCAACTCGAAGCCCGCGGGAAGCAGATTCTGCGGAATTCCGAAGGGTTGACTCGCCGCGGGGGCGTCGGGCAGCGGAGCCGGAGCCGCCGTGGCGGTCCCGGTTCCCAGTTGCGCCGCACCGGCGACGATCGCACCTGTTGCGGCGACGATGGTCGCCGTCTTGATTCCCGAATCCTTCGAATCGTCCTGAGCTCTGTGACGCCCGCGTGGTGTCGTCGAATCTGTCGTGGTCGGAACATAAATGTTCGACCGCCGGTGGGCTCCCACAGTCAGTACCTCATCAGTCGTCGGCGAGGCATGGAAAAACGCCCCGAGCAGGGCTGTTTCGCATGCATTGCGCTCTCGTTCACAAGTTGTTCCTGTGGCGAGAAACGTAACAAAACGATCTCGCCCGCAGACACCGTAACCGAATCTTTATGAAAACTCACAAGCGCAGTCGGAACGGCGCGTCGATCGGTACGCCGGGTCAGGTTCCTTCCGGCTTTTCCGGAGGTTTCGGTGGTTCCGGAGCGGGGACCACCGCGAGCAGCGCTCGCTCGATGTCCTCCCTCGTCGCCCGCGTGTCGGTTCCCGACAGATCGATGCAGAACGCATCGACGACGGACGTACCGAGCGTGGCCACCCGCGCCCATCTCACGTCCGCGCCCAGCTTCTCCAACGCAGTCGCAAGACGGCACAGCAGCCCGAGCCTGTCCTCGGCTCTGAGCTCGAGCACCACCTGCCCCGAGTCCGACCCGTCGAACCACAGCACCCGCGGAGGCGCTTGCGCGTACACGACAGGAACTGCCGAGTCGTCCTCCGGCTCGGTCGACTCCCCGGCCCGATCGTCCAGCGGAATCGGCTGAGCGTCCCGTTCCTTGGCATCGAGCAACGCGATCAGGTCCAGTTCACCCGCCTGGGCACGAATGATCTCCTGACGCAGCAGCCCAGCTTGAGGCGGCGTCCCGAACAGCGGCGCGACGGCGAACGAATTGACCGCCGAACCGTCGTGACTGCCCAGCGACGCCGACAGCACGCGCAACGAGTGCAGCGCGAGCACACCGGCAGCGTCGGACAGCAGACCCGGTGTGTCCGGAGCGACGACGGTCACGACATAGGTGTGCATACCGTCGGTCGGCTGCAGATCGACGTGTACGCCGCCCTTCTCCGCCAGAGCGATGTGCGCGGGATCGAGCGGGTCGGGCGTCGGCAGGCTTTCGCCCGCCATCACCATGCGGCATCGGCGCACGAGTTCCCGGATCAACGACGCCTTCCAGTCACCCCATACTCCGGGCCCGGTCGCGAGGGAATCGGCTTCGGCGAGTGCATGCAGCAGTTCCAGCAGAACCGTGTCCGCACCGAGAGTGTTCACGACGGTCTCCACCGTCGCCGGGTCGTCGAGGTCGCGGCGGGTCGCGGTCTCCGGAAGGAGAAGGTGATAGCGAACCATTGCACTGAGCAATGCGACGTCCGACGGCCACAGCCCCAGCCTGTTTCCGATCTGCGTGGCGAGTTCCGCGCCGACCACACTGTGGTCTCCCCCGCGTCCCTTTCCGATGTCGTGGATCAAAGCGCCGAGCACCAGAAGATCCGGGCGAGCCACCCGTGTCGTCAGAGCACTTGCGTACGCGGCGGTTTCGACGAGGTGCCGATCCACCGTCCAGGTGTGCACGGCGTCGCGGGGCGGAAGATCCCGCACCGCACCCCATTCGGGAATCAACCGACCCCACAACCCTGTTCGGTCAAGCGCTTCGATCGCGGCAATGGCGCGACGTCCGGAACCGAGCAGAACGAGCAAGTCGTTGAACGCTTCCTTCGGCCACGGCTCGCGCAGTTCGGGGGCGCTGTCGGACAATCGATTGAGCGTCGACGCCGACATCGGCATCCCCGTCTGCGCCGACGCGGCGGCCACTCGCGTGATCAGTCCGGGATCCTTCCCCGGACGTGCATCGCGCGCGAGCACCACTTCACCTGCATGCTCGACGACTCCCTCGTCCAGCGGGCGACGGACCGGTGCGCGGCGCAGCCGCGAGAGCCCGCGTCGTGGAAGGGAGTTCCCCGCAGTACGCAAACCCACGTCCACGGAATAGCTGATGGTTCGGGCCGAGTCGCTGAGAACGCGCGCGAGATCGAATCGATCGCCGATACGCAACGCGGCACCGATCTCGTCGGCGTCCTGTGCCCGCAGTTGATCGCGCGCTCGACCGGCGACACGGTGAAGTTCGGTGCGGACATCGAGAAGTCGACCGTGCGCGAAGGCCAGTCCGCCGCCGGGAGACGACGGGCCGAGACCGGGCATACCGTCGGTCAGTTGCGCGATGGCGAGGGCGTCGAGGAGCTGGACGTCGCGGAGCCCGCCCCGGCCACTCTTGAGATCAGGTTCGGCGCGGTGGGCGATTTCACCGCTTCTGGACCACCGCGAGGAGGTCTGAGTGATGAGTTCGTCGAAGCGCGACCGTATTCCGGTACGCCACTCCCTACGTACCCCGCCGATCAGCAAATTGCTCAGTTCCACGTCACCGGCGATGTGACGAGCTTCGAGCATCCCGAGCGCCGCGGTCATGTCCGTCGCGGCGACCTGCAGTGCCTGCGGCACCGTCCGCACGCTGTGGTCGAGCTTGATGTGCGCGTCCCACAGCGGATACCAGAGTTTGTCGGCGACCTCGGCGACGATCTCGGGGCTCATGTCGTCGTGCAGCAGAATCAGGTCGAGATCGGAGTACGGAAGCAGTTCGCGCCGCGCGAGGCCACCGACAGCCACGATCGCGAATCCCGAATCGGGTTTGATTCCCAGCTCGGATCCCTTGGTGGTGAGCCAGAACTCGTGTAGATCGACGAGGGCTTGCCGCAGCGAGGGCGCGTCGAGTCGACGGTTGCGTGCCCCGCCGTCGAGCAGCTGTTTCCTGGCGCGCGCGAGGTCGGCGGCCGCGCCGGACCTGTCGTTCGACGCCGAGCCCTTCGGTGTGGAGCCCTTCGAGACCGACGGCCCCGATCCCCCGGCGTGAGCCGAGGAATCGAGGCCGCCTGTCCGAGACCCGTGTGGGTCAGAGCGCATCGGCGCCACGTTCTCCGGTACGCACTCGGATGACCGAGTCGACCGGCGAGACCCATACCTTGCCGTCGCCGATCTTGCCGGTGCGAGCGGCTTCGACGATGACCTCGACGACCTTCTCGACCGCCGCGTCGTCGACGACGACCTCGACGCGCACCTTCGGAACGAAGTCCACGGAGTACTCGGCGCCGCGGTAGACCTCGGTGTGGCCCTTCTGGCGCCCGTATCCCTGAACTTCACTGACCGTCATGCCAAGCACGCCGGCCTGTTCGAGGCCCGTCTTGACGTCCTCCAGCGTGAACGGTTTGACGATTGCCGTGATCAGCTTCATTGTTCTGCTTCCCTTCACAAGCTCTTGATGTGCCCGGTTGCATGCGGAGCGAGGGTTCTCGCTCTTATCTCTACCTTGTCAGGCGAAGTCGTACGCGGTCTCGGCGTGTTCTGCCTCGTCGATTCCGTTGGCTTCTTCCTCGTCGGACACACGCCACCCGAGCGGCTTGAGAGCAAAGGCGATGACCGCGGTGACGATGGCGGTGAAGATGAGTGCGAACAGCGCGATCACGATCTGCACGACGAGCTGCTTGTAGTCACCACCGTAGAACAGGCCGGTCTCGGAACCGAGGAAGCCGATCGCGATGGTGCCCCAGAGGCCGGCAACGAGGTGCACGCCGACGACGTCGAGCGAGTCGTCGTAACCGAACTTGAACTTCAGGCCGACAGCAAGTGCGGAGAGGACACCTGCGATGACGCCGAGGATCATCGAGCCGACAGGCGTGAGTGCTCCCGCGGCGGGGGTGATGGCCACGAGGCCTGCGACGATGCCCGACGCGGCACCGAGGCTGGTGGCGTGTCCGTCGCGGATGCGCTCGGTGATGAGCCAGCCTGCGATGGCGGCCGCGGTGGCGGCAGTGGTGTTGACCCAGGCGAGTCCGGCTGCGCCGTCGGCAGCGAAGGCGGAACCGGCGTTGAAGCCGAACCAACCGAACCACAGGAGTGCCGCACCGAGCATGACGAACGGGAGGTTGTGCGGCCGGAAGGCGATCTTGCCGAAGCCGATGCGCTTGCCGATGATGAGGGCCAGGACGAGGCCTGCGATGCCGGCGTTGATGTGAACGACCGTGCCTCCGGCGAAGTCGATCGGCGCGACCGAGGCAACCAGTCCGCCTTCTCCGTCGTCGGTGGTGCCGAAGATCTTCGCGGCGAGCCCGTCCTCGGAGCCCGAGAGCAGTCCGCCACCCCACACCATGTGTGCGAGCGGGAAGTACGCGAGGGTGACCCAGATACCTGCGAATGCGAGCCACGTTCCGTACTTGACGCGGCCTGCGATGGAGCCGGAGATCAGGGCGACGGTGATGATCGCGAAGGTGACCTGGAATGCAACATCGATGATGTTGGCGTATCCCCACGCTCCGGCGATGAAGTTACCGTCGGCGTCGGTGATGGAATCCTTGAGACCGAAGAACTCGAAGGGGTTGGCGAACAGGCCGCCGATGTCCTCGGTTCCGTACGACATCGACCATCCCCACAGGAAGTAGATGATCGCGACGACGGTCATCGACCCGAACGACATCATCATCATGTTCAGGACGGATTTCTGCTGCGACATTCCGCCGTAGAAGAACGCCAGGCCCGGCGTCATCAGCAGCACCAGTGATGCTGCGATCAGCATCCAAGCGGCGTTGCCGGAGTTGGCCAATACATCCTCGGGACTCACGTACACCCTCCATTTCTCCTGCGCTACCGGTCGGTGCGCCGTCAAGAACAAAGAGTGGTTTTAAGAAGTTTCATCGATGACACTCTGGTGTTTCGCTCATGTGAACGCATGGGCGAAATCTGTTGCCAATACGTTTCGTCCAGGCCATTCGTATTTTTCGCAATCCCGCGCTCACCCGATTTCGGACGGCGTGAGCCCTCACGCGGTCCGAAATCAGGGGGCGGAATCAGCCGAGCAACGCGTCGACGAATGCCTCCGGCTCGAAGGGCGCGAGATCGTCCGCACCCTCGCCGAGACCGACGAGTTTCACGGGCACACCGAGCTCACGTTGCACCTGGAAGACGATGCCGCCCTTCGCCGTACCGTCGAGCTTGGTGAGCGCGACGCCGGTGATGTTCACCACTTCTGCGAACACCCGGGCCTGGGTCAACCCGTTCTGGCCGACGGTGGCGTCGAGCACGAGGAGCACGTCGTCGACCCGCGCGCGCTTCTCGATCACGCGCTTCACCTTGCCGAGCTCGTCCATCAACCCGGACTTGGTGTGCAACCGACCCGCCGTGTCGACCACGACGACGTCCACGCCCTGCTCGATACCCTTGGTCACGGCATCGAACGCGACTGCGGCCGGATCAGCGCCTTCCTTGCCCCGCACGACGTCGGCACCGACTCGCTCGGCCCAAGTCTGCAACTGGTCCGCAGCGGCAGCACGGAACGTGTCCGCCGCGCCGAGCAGAACTCGACGACCGTCCGCCACCAGCACGCGCGCAAGCTTGCCCGTCGTGGTCGTCTTACCGGTGCCGTTCACTCCGACCACCAACAGAACCGCAGGGGTTCCTTCGTGTGGCAGGGCCTTGATGGAGCGATCGAGCTCGGGGCGCAGCTGAGACACCAGAATCTCCTTCAGCAACGCCCGCGCGTCGGCCTCGGTTCTGATGCTCCTCGCTGCCATCTGCTGCCGCAGTGCCGTCATGATTTCCTGCGTCGTGGTCGATCCGAGGTCCGCGATCAGCAGCGTGTCCTCGACCTCTTCCCACGAGTCCTCGTCCAGGTCTCCACCGCCGAGCAGGCCCAACAGGCTCTTGCCCACGGCGGACTGCGACCGTGACAACCGGCCGCGAAGTCGATCGAGCCGCCCGTCGGTGGGCGCGATGTCGTCGAGGACTCGGCCGGCCGGCTCGGGCTCCGGTGTCGGCTGGGTCTCCGGTGCCGGCTCAGGCTCCGGTGTCGGCTGGGGCTCCGGTGCCGGCTCGGGCTCCGGTGTCGGCTGGGTCTCCGGTGCCGGCTCAGGCTCGGGTGCCGGCTCAGGCTCGGGAGTCGGCTCAGGCTCGGGAGTCGGCTCCGGCGTCGGCAGTGGCTCGGGTGACGGCTCGACGACTGGTTCGGGCCTGACGACGGGCTCGGGTCTGACGACGGGCTCGGGCTCGGCGGTTGCGGTGCCCTGGCTGAAGGAGAATCCACCGCCCGCCTTGTACCCACCGGAACGGTCTTTCTGCTCCTCGATCGTCGGGGTGTCGGACGACTTCAACGAGACACGGCGCCGACGGGACAGCACCAGCCCGGTGACGAGTGCGACGACAAGGACGGCCAGAACGGCCGCGAGGATGATCCACGCTTGGCTACTCACGTGTCCATCTTGTCAGGGCGGCGGGCTCTTCGAGTGCGCGGGCGTGCGCTGCGCCACTCCGTCAGGGGGTGGGCGCGGCCGCTGTTTCCTCGTCCGGCGCGGTCACGCTGCCGATCGTCTCCACACGGTCGCGGTTGAGCCGCTGCGAAATGACGGTCGTGATGCCGTCGCCCCGCATCGACACTCCGTAGAGAGCGTCGGCCACCTCCATCGTCGGCTTCTGGTGGGTGATCACGATCAGCTGAGACTTCTCCCGCAGTTGTTCGAACAAGCCGATCAAGCGCCGAAGGTTGGTGTCGTCGAGTGCGGCCTCCACCTCGTCCATGACGTAGAACGGGGACGGTCGGGCGCGGAAGATCGCCACCAGCATGGCCACGGCAGTCAGGGACTTCTCGCCACCCGAGAGCAGCGACAACCTCTTGACCTTCTTGCCAGGCGGACGTGCCTCGACCTCGATTCCGGTCGTGAGCATGTCTCCGGGCTCGGTCAGGATCAAACGTCCCTCGCCTCCCGGAAACAGCTTTGCAAAGACCTGCGTGAACTCCCGCTCGACGTCGAGCCAGGCATCGGTGAAGACCTGCAGGATGCGCTCGTCGACGTCCGCGACGACGTCCAGCAGATCCTTCCGAGCCGATTTCACGTCCTCCAACTGGGTGGACAGGAAGTTGTAGCGCTCCTCCAGTGCGGCGAACTCCTCCAGTGCGAGGGGGTTCACCTTGCCGAGAGTCGCCAGGTCACGTTCGGCTCGCTTCGCTCGCTTCTCCTGAGTGAGGCGGTCGAACCGCATCGGGGCCGGTGCGACCACTTGCTCACCGCGTTCCTTCGCGGCTTCGTACTCGGACATCTCCAGCTCGGTCGGCGCGAGCGCGACATCGGGTCCGTACTCGGCGACCAGATCGTCCAGGCCGATTCCGTGCTGCTCGAGAATCGTCGACTCCAGCTGTTCGATGCGAAGCGCCGCCTGCGCACGCGCCACCTCGTCACGGTGAACGGCGTCCGTGATGGACGCCAACTGGCCCTGCAGTGCACGGACCTGTTCTTTGACGCGTTCGAGTTCTGCCGTGGTGTTGGCGCGCTGTTCGGCCAGTTCGTCCCGGCGGGCTGCGGCGGCTGAGACGACATCGGCGAGTCGGGTCGCCACCCGCTCCCCTGCCGTGGCAACCGATTCCGCGACGGCAGCGGCGTGACGTCGAGCGATCATCTCCCGTTCCGCACGGGCCCGAGTCTCGCGCTCGGCCCGCGCCGCGCGACGCAAGGAATCGGCCTTTCCGCGTAGTGACTGAGCTCGTTCCTCGGCGGTGCGTACGTTCAGCCGTGCCTCCACCTCGACCGATCGCACCTCGGCCAGCGCTGCAGCTGCTGCCTCGCGCGCGTAGGTGGAGTCCTCCGAGTCGGGAGCGTCGGACGATTCCGACTGCTCGTCCTCGGCAAGACGGAGACGTTCCTCGAGCTCGGCGAGTGCCTGCAGCGCGTCCTCGCGACCGCTCTCGGCCTTGGCTCGCTGATCGGACAACCGCGCGGACTCCGCGTGCGCCGATCTCGCCAGCTGGCCCAACCGGCCGAGTTGTTCGTAGACCGCGGACATCGCCGCGTCGGATTCGTTCAACGCCGCCAGTGCCTGCTCGGCGGACTCACGCCGATCGGACTGCTCTGCCAGTGCACCCGACAGCGCTGCTTCCAGTTCGGCGGATCGACGTTCCGCTGCGGCGAGTTCGACGGTCGACGTGTCGATCGCTGCCTGCACTTCCAGCGTGCTCGGTCTACGGTCGGATCCGCCCGACACCCAGCCGGAGTCGATGTAATCGCCCGCAGTGGTCACGGCGCGGACACCGGACACGGTGCCCATGACCGACTGCGCGTCGTCGAACGACGAGACGATCACGACGTCCCCGAGCAGCGACTGCATGGCCGACGCCAGCGGCTCGGGGTAGTCGACCACGTCCAGTGCCCACCGCGCACCGTCGGGCAGGACCCCCGGCTTCGGGCGCTCGGCCGAACCCGATTCGAAGACCAGCACGGCGCGACCGCCGTCGGCTTCGTGCAATGCACGGACCGCGTCGCGAGCGACCTCGTACGAGTCGGCGAACACTGCGTCGGCGGCGGGCCCCATCGCCACGGCGACGGCCACGTCGAACCCGTCTTCGACGGTGATGCGCTCGGCCAGTAGCCCTGCAACGCCGGCCTGGCCGCGAGAGGTGAGCCAGCCCGCGCCGTCCTTGCGCTCGAGCCCCATGGTCAGAGCTTCGATGCGAGCCTGGTACGACGCCACTTTCTTGCCTGCGACACGGTCCTCGTTCTGCAATTCCGTGACACGAGCGTCTGCGCTGCGCAGCGCGGCGACGGCGCGCTCGTAGTGCGTGTCGAGGCTCAGCTCACTCGCGTCGAGACCGGAGATCTGGTCCTGGACGCTTTCGAATTCTTCCTGTGCCCGGTCACCTCGTTCGCGTGCCTCGTCGATCGCGACGGAGAGCCGGGCGACTTCGGCGTCGATGGATTCCGCCTTCGTTCGGAAAGTGTCGACCTGGCCCGACAACCGCGCGAACCCCTCACGACGGTCGGCGACGGCACGAACGGCCGCCATGTGTGCTCGTTCGGCCTCCGCGGCGGCGGACTCGCGCTCGGCCAGTTGATCGCGTGCCACTTCGAGATTTTCACGAGCGATCTCGACGGCCTCGACGAGCTCGAGCTCCTCCTCCGCCACGCGGTCGGCCTGTTGCTCGAGTTCGTCGGGATCCTGACCGCGGCCTCCTGACGGAGCCGAGTCGAGATGGCGGGCGCGCTCCTTCGCGATCCTGATGGTCGCGTTGACGCGCTCGGACAGCGCAGACAGCTGAAACCAGGTCTGCCCGGCAGCCTCGGCGCTCGGCGTGAGTCTCGCTACCGACTGTTCCAGTTCACCGAGCGCGACGTTGCCTGCTTCCAGGGTGTCCTGGACGGCTGCGTACTGTTCCCGCGCGGCGGCTTCGTCCTGCGTCTGGTTGGCGAATTCCTCACGGCGGGCGACCAGATCGTCCGCCGCGAGCCGCAGCCGCGCGTCGCGCAGGTCGGCTTGCACGGTCTGGGCTCGTCGGGCGACCTCGGCTTGTCTGCCGAGCGGTTTGAGCTGACGCCGCAGCTCGGCCGTCAGGTCCGTCAACCGCGCGAGGTTGGCCTGCATGGCATCGAGTTTGCGTACGGCCTTTTCCTTGCGCTTTCGATGCTTGAGGACACCAGCGGCTTCCTCGATGAACGCACGTCGGTCCTCGGGACGCGATTCCAGGATCGCCGCCAGACGACCCTGTCCGACGATGACGTGCATTTCACGTCCGATACCCGAGTCGCTCAGCAGCTCCTGTACGTCCATGAGGCGGCACGAGTTGCCGTTGATCTCGTACTCACCGGCACCGTCGCGGAACATGCGCCGCGTGATGGAGACCTCGGTGTAGTCGATGGGAAGTGCGCCGTCGGAATTGTCGATGGTCAACGTCACCTCGGCACGACCGAGCGGTGCGCGCCCGGATGTGCCGGCGAAGATGACGTCTTCCATCTTTCCGCCGCGTAGTGCTTTGGCGCCCTGCTCGCCCATGACCCAGGTCAACGCGTCGACGACGTTGGACTTACCCGACCCGTTGGGTCCGACCACGCAGGTGATTCCCGGTTCGAATCGAAGAGTCGTCGCCGAAGCGAAGGACTTGAAGCCCTTCAGCGTCAGACTCTTGAGATGCATGGCGTTTGACAGTACCGGGTCGCACCGACGCGCGGGCACACGCACATCGCGTCACACGCGCGTCGGATCACCCCGGCGCGTCAGCGTTCGACGAAACCGATGATTCCGCCCCGGGGCGGGTCCCAGCTCTCGACGACGAGCGAGACCGACCCGGGCGTCGCGCCGCCGCGGAGAAGTGCCAGCAAGCTCTCCAGCCGGTCTCTCGGGCCTTCCGCGACCACCAGGACGCGGCCGTCGGACTGGTTGGTCGCCGATCCGATCAATCCCAGCTCGAGTGCGCGAGATCGCGTCCACCATCGAAATCCGACGCCTTGCACGTGTCCATGTACCCAAGCCGTCAATCGCTGGTCCGTCACGGCGTCAGCTTTCGCACGGATCCGTCGAAGCTCGTTGCGTACAAAGAATTGTCGTCCCAGCCCGGTCCACCGAACTCCACCGAGGACGTGAGCGGCACACCTGTGCCGACCACGCACGACGAACCCGTGGCGGGATCGACACGCAGAACGCGTCCGGCGAGATTCTGAGCCAGGTAGATCATGCCGTCGGGCCCGACGGTCATGTCGTCCGATGCAGTGAACGGACCGAACCCGTCGACGGGCAGGATTCTCGCCGGGCCGGCTGGATCGTCGACGTCGAGTGCGGTGATGCGCAACGACGGTTCGAACGTGTCGGCCACGTACAGCGCGTCTGCGTCCACCGCGATGCCGTTGGCGGTGCCGAGGTCGGTGCGGACGACCGACGGCACGTGCGGTGAGGCCGACGGAACGACGGTCAGACCTGTCGTGAGTCCGAGGTTGCGCGTGGTGAACAAAGTTCCGTCGTCCGTCCGTGCGAGACCGTTGGGCATCACGAGACCGGCGGCGTACGTGGAACGGACCCCCGACGACAGGTCCAGCATGTCCACGGTGCCGTCCGGCGTGTCGAAAAGACCTGCTGCGGTGCCGTTTCCGGTCGTGAAGTACAGCACCGAGCCATCGACGACCAATCCCCCGGGCGACGTCACGTCGTCCACGGCGACGGACCTGAGGCCGTCCTGCGAGAGCGCCTGGATCCGCCCGGGACCGAGAGGGGACGTCTCGGACAGGTACATCGTGCCGTTCTCGCCGAACGCGAGGTTCTCGAGCATGCCGTAGCCGGTGGCCACGGTACTGACCGACCACTCCGTGCACGCAGGCGCTGCGCTCGCGGCGGGAGCGGTCACCAGCAGTCCTGCGGCCAGCGTGCCTGCTACTACCGCAGCCCCGACCGTCGTGTCAGGCGTCCACACGTCAGTGGTCGATCTCGATGGCGAGACCGACCGTGGTGCCGGCCTTCAGGGTGCGACCGACGGTGCACACCTTGTCGATTGCGCGTTCGACGACGGTCAGGAGGCGTTGCTGAGCCTCCGGATCCAGTTCGCTCAGGTCGACCTTCAGGATCTCGCTCAGCTCCGGATACAGCTCGTTCTCGCGGTCGGCGGCACCGGATACCTCGACGGTGGCGTCGTAATTGTCGCCCAGTCTGCGGGACAGCGGCAGATCCGAGCTCATTCCGGTGCAGGCCGCGAGTGCAATTTTTAGCAGTTCGCCCGGCGTGAACACGCCGTCGACCGACTCCGATCCGATCAGAACCTCGGCACCGCGTGAACTCTTGCCGGTGTATCGGCGGGTTCCGGTGCGTTCGACCCAGAGTGAAGTAGGAGTGCTCGTCTCAGCCATGAGAGCCGATTGTAGGGGCCTAGCTCACCGGTCGGGTCGTGCGCGGTCGAGGTTGGCACTTGGGGCAGCTGTACGAGCTGCGGTTCATGAACTTCTCACGACGGATGGGGCTTCCGCACCGTGAGCACGGCAAGCCTTCCTGCCCGTACGCGTCGAGGGAGCGATCGAAGTATCCCGATTCGCCGTTGACGTTCACGTACAGGGCGTCGAACGACGTTCCGCCCTGCGCCAACGCTTCGCCCATCACGGCGTGCGCTGCAGTCAACAACCGACGCAACGCCGGCCTGCTCAAGGTCTCGGCGATACGGTTTCCGTGAATCTTGGCCCGCCACAATGCTTCGTCCGCGTAGATGTTTCCGACACCGGACAGAACGGTCTGATCGAGGAGCGCTCGCTTGATCTCGGTGTGTTTGCCTCGCAGGACGTTCACGACCGACTCCGCGTCGAACAGCGGATCGACCGGATCCCGGGCGATGTGCGCGACCGGTTCGGGAACGATGGTCCCGTCGACATCCGTCAGTGGTGCAATTGCCCAACCCCCGAACGTGCGCTGGTCGACGAAACGGAGATCTGCCCCGTTGTCCAGGCGTGCGCGGATGCGAAGGTGCTTCTCGTCCGGCACCGTCGGTGGCTGTACGAGCATCTGACCGCTCATTCCGAGGTGCACGACGACGGCGATGTCGCATGGTTCGAGAGGAAGCCACAGATACTTGCCACGACGCTCGGCGGCCGCGATGCGACGTCCGCGCAGCTGTCCGACGAAATCCCGTGACCCGGGGAGGTGCCTGCGGATCGCGCGTGGGTGCAGCACGTCGACCGATTCGATCGTGGAGCCGACCACGTGCGCGGCCAATCCGAGTCGGACTACCTCGACCTCGGGAAGCTCAGGCATTCACGTCGGGGTCGGTGTCGACGGACAGTGCATTCCAGGCAGTGCTGGCCGCCTTCTGCTCCGCTTCTTTCTTGTTGCGGCCGACACCGACACCGAGTGCACGGCCACCGACCAGAACGGTGGCGGTGAATTCCTTGTCGTGATCGGGGCCGGTCGACGAGATCTCGTACGCAGGTACCCCGAGCGACTGTTCTGCCGTCAGCTCCTGCAGGCTCGTCTTCCAGTCGAGTCCGGCACCCAGTCGCGGTGCCCGCTCGAGCAACTCCGCGAAGAGTCGGAGAACGACTTCCCGCGCGGTGTCGATACCGTGCTGAAGGTGAATAGCACCCAGTAGCGATTCCATGCCGTCGGCCAGAATGCTCGCCTTGTCTCGGCCGCCGGTCTGCTCCTCGCCCTTGCCGAGCAGGAGGTGTGCGCCGAGACCGCCGTCGCCGAGGCCGCGCGCGACCTCGGCGAGTGCATGCATGTTGACCACGCTCGCTCGGATCTTCGCGAGCTCACCTTCGGACTTCGCCGGGTGAGCCAGGTACAGCCGCTCGGTGATGGTCAGGCCGAGGACGGAATCTCCGAGGAATTCGAGTCGTTCGTTGGTGGGCAGACCTCCCCGTTCGTACGCATACGAACGGTGTGTCAGTGCCAAGGTGAGGAGTGATTCCTCCAGAACAACGCCGAGAGCGGCGAGGAGTGACCCATGGTCGTCCTCGCCGCTACCGGCTGTTGCACTCTTCTTCGTAGCTGAGCTACGTACAGCTGGGCTGCTTTTGTCGATCACAGCGCGTCCGATCCCGAGAAAGATCAGACTGCTGCTGCGACCTGGCGGCCCTTGTAGGTGCCGCAGGACGGGCACGCAATGTGGGGCAGGGTCTTCTCGCCGCAACCACGGTTGGGGCAGGTGACGAGGGTAGGCGCAGTGGTCTTCCACTGTGCACGACGCGACCTCGTGTTGGAACGCGACATCTTGCGCTTCGGGACAGCCACTTACTTCTCCTCGACTTCGTTGTTCACAAGTTCTGTGCTCGGTTCTGAATCCACGCCAAATTTGGCTGCAAGACCAGCCCAGCGAGGATCAAGTATGTCATGACTGTGGCCGGATTCCGCAATCGCCAGGCGAACGCCGCATTCGGGGCACAATCCCTCGCAGTCCTCGCGGCAGACGGGGTGCAGCGGAAGCTCCAGCCCGACGGAATCCACGATGACCGGTTCGAGGTCGATCCGATCGTCGAGAACGCGGTGAATCTCGTCCTCGTCGGTCGTTTCTTCCGTGACGCTGTCCGGATAGGCGAACAGCTCGGTGAGGTACAGATCCACCGAACCGGTGACCGGCTCCAGACAGCGGGTGCATTCGCCTGCAGTGTCGGCGCGGACGGTGCCGGTCACCAGCACGCCCTCGGACACTGCTTCGAGCCTCAGATCGAGTTCGACGGGAGTATCGGCTTCGATTGCGATTGCATCGAGTCCGATTCGGGTCGGCGCGGCCACCGTGCGCTGGATCTCCTTCATCGACCCCGGCCGACGGCCGAGGTTGTCGATATCCAGAGCGAAACCCGAGCCCGCGGAGGAACTGGGGGTACTGCGACGGGTAGACACAACGATTCTTTCTTCTCGAAAACATGGGAACGACATCACGACAAGTCGTCACCTACTCCCGTCGAGACGGGAGCGGGCAACCACTCAACGATACGCACGCACGCATATGTGGGCAAACTCGGGGGCGATCACGCCCCGACCGAAGTCCGATTCAGGCCCGATTCAGGCCCGATTCAGCGGCGTGGTCGACGAAAGTCGTCCGCCGTATCGGATCCGTAATCGGGGACCCCGGATCCGGTACGCAGTTGCTGACGACCGCGCCCGACGGATCGGATGGTGCCGGTGAGGAACTCCTCGAATTCCGCCAGCTTCGTGTCGACGTACACGTCGCATTCGCTGCGCATGCGGTCGGACTCGGCGTGGGCGCTGTCTATCACCCGTGCGGACTCGGCGTGCGCAGCCTGCACCACCTCTGTCTGTGCGACGAGTCGTGCCTGCTCCTCGGTCCCGTCGGCGACGGACCGATCGTAGGAGGCCTGGCCGGCCTCGATCATGCGATCAGCCTCCGACCGTGCCCTGCTCGTGAGGGCGTCGTATTCCTGCTGTCCCTGCTCGACGGTACGTTCGGCAGAGTCGGTGGCGTCGTCGACGAGCTGTTCCGCGTGCGCCTTCGCTTCGGCGACCATGCGATCGGCCTGAGCTTTGGCGTCGGCGAGAATGCGGTCGGCAGAGTCGCGAGCATTCTCGACCGTGTCCTGCGCCTCGTTGTTCGCGGACGTGACGGTCTTCTCCGCCGTCGCCCGCGCGTCGCCGACCAACTTGTCCTTGTGGTCGAGAACATCCTGGGCGTCGTCGAGTTCTCCGGGAATGGAGTCGCGAACGTCGTCGAGAAGTTCCAGCACATCGCCACGAGGTACGACGCAGCCGGCAGTCATGGGAACTCCGCGCGCCTCCTCGACGATGGCAACGAGTTCGTCGAGTGCCTCGAATACGCGGTACACCGCCCACCCCAATCGTCTAGGTACTTCTAGGTACTGGCCGTGGTCGGTCCAGTGACTGCCAGTTTGCCTGGTGATCGCCACGTCTGCGAAACACCGACGTCGGTGTGTCGCTCGATGTGGGCGGCGCGGCCGCACGTGGCGGCCGCCGTGCTCACTCGGCCGCGCGCTCCGCGATCCTGGCCAGCAATCGTGTGTGCACGTGCTCGGGCACCATGTCCGCGACGTCACCGCCGAACGTCGCCACCTCCTTGACCAACGAGCTCGACAAGAAGCTGTACGTCGGGTTGGCCGGGATGAACAGCGTGTCGACACCCGAGAGCTTCTGGTTCATCTGAGCCATCTGCAGTTCGTAGTCGAAATCGTTCGCTCCGCGCAGTCCTTTCACGATCGCGGTGTACCCCTGCTCCTTGGCGTAGTCCACCAGCAATCCGTACCACGACGAGATCCGTACGTTGTCCAGATGCGCTGTCGCTTCGGCGATCATCTCGATGCGCTCGTCCACCGTGAAGAGTCCACGCTTGCTCTTGTTGATCATCACGGTCACCACGATCTCGTCGAACTGCGCTGCAGCTCTTGTGATGACGTCGAGGTGACCGTTGGTCACCGGGTCGAAGGATCCAGGGCACACCGCTCCAGTCATGGCTGCACGCTATCACCGGCGGGTTCGTCGTCCGTGGTGGCGATCTCGATGCGCGTCTCGCCGTATTTCTTGACCTTCTCCGGCAGCAACCCAGGGGGCCACACGGTTTCGGCCGAGCGACTCGATCGCTCGAGGACGACGACGGCGTCGTGTGCCAGCCATCCTCCCTCCACGAGGGCTTCGAGCATGTGTCCGACGGCGGCGTCGGTCACCGCGTAGGGCGGGTCGGCCAGCACCAGATCGAACGCGGTGTCCGCCGACCCTGCCAACACCGACGCGACCGGCGCACAGCGGACCGATGCCCCGGCGATTCCCACCGCTGCGGCGTTCTCACGGGCCACTGCCGCGGCACGCGCGTCGGACTCGACCAGCACCACTTTGTCGGCCCCGCGGGAGAGCGCTTCGAGTCCGAGCGCTCCGGATCCGGCGAACAGGTCGAGCACCGAGGCGCCCTCGAGATCCATTCGGGCACCCAGTGAACTGAACACCGCCTCGCGCACTCGCTCCGATGTGGGGCGAGTGCCGCGAGGCGGCACCTTCAGCTTCCGGCCTCCCGCGATGCCTGCGACGATCCGAGTCATCCACGGGAGTTTACTCATCCGGCGTTCACGGCTAGTCCGCCGAATCACCGCCGATGACGATGAGTAGGTCGCCGCCTTCGACCTGCTGGACACCACCGATCGCGAGCCGCGAGACGACACCGGCCTTGGGAGCGGTGATCGCCGCTTCCATCTTCATGGCCTCGATCGTGGCGACGACGTCGCCTGCTGAAACGTTGTCGCCCTCGGACACCGACAGCGTCACCACTCCGGCGAACGGTGCGGGCACGTGACCCGAGTTGGCTTTGTCCGCCTTCTCGACCGACGGAACGTCCGAGCTGATCGAGCGGTCGCGGACCGACACGGGCCGCAACTGTCCGTTCAGAATGCACATCACCGTGCGCATTCCGCGCTCGTCGGCGTCGGATATCGCTTCGAGACCGATGAGCAGCTCCACGCCCTTCTCGAGCTTGACTCGGTGCTCCTCGCCCTGGCGCAGACCGTAGAAGAACTGATTGGCGGACAATCTGGAAGTGTCGCCGTACTTCTCGCGGTGCGCAGCAAGCTCGGCGGTCGGACCGGGAAACAGCAAGCGGTTGAGCGTGTCTCGGCGCTGCGCCGAGGTTCCGTCCAACGCCTTCTCGTCCTCGGCCGAGACGGGGGTTTCCTCCTTGGGCTCCGACCGTCCCTCCAATGCCTTGGTCCGCAAGGGCTCCGGCCAACCACCGGCAGGTGTGCCGAGCTCGCCGCGCAGGAAGCCGACGACCGAGTCGGGGACGTCGTACTTGCGCGGATTCTCCGCGAACTCCTCCGCCGAAGCGCCCGCGCCGACCAGAGCGAGCGCCAGGTCGCCGACGACCTTCGACGACGGGGTGACCTTGACCAGACGGCCCAGCATCCGGTCCGCCGCAGCGTAATTCGCCTCGACGGTCTCGAACCGGTCGCCGAGACCCAGCGCGATCGCCTGCTGACGGAGGTTGGACAGCTGGCCTCCTGGGATCTCGTGGGTGTACACACGGCCGGTGGGCGCCGGGAGTCCGGACTCGAACGGCGCGTAGACCTTTCGCAGCGCTTCCCAGTAGGGTTCGAGATCGCACACTGCTTGCAGATCGAGGCCGGTGTCGTACTCGGAATGTGCCGCGGCAGCGACGATCGCGGACAGCGCGGGCTGACTCGTCGTACCTGCCATCGCGGCGCTGGCACCGTCGACCGCGTCGGCTCCTGCTTCCCACGCCGCGAGATACGTCGCCAGCTGACCACCAGGGGTGTCGTGCGTGTGCACGTGCACCGGCAGATCGAAGTTGGACCGCAGCGCCGTCACCAGAGTCTTCGCTGCCGGGGCTCGCAGCAGACCAGCCATGTCCTTGATGGCGAGCACGTGCGCACCGGCGTCGACGATCTGCTCCGCGAGCTTCAGGTAGTAGTCCAGCGTGTAGAGCGACTCGTTCGGATTCGACAGATCACCGGTGTAGCTCAGCGCCACTTCCGCTACGGCCGTTCCGGTTTCACGGACGGCGTCGATGGCGGGACGCATCTGATCGACGTTGTTGAGCGCATCGAAGATCCGGAAGATGTCGATACCGGTGTCGGTGGCCTCGGCCACGAACGAACGCGTCACCTTCTCCGGGTACGGGGTGTACCCGACGGTGTTCCGCCCGCGTAGCAACATCTGCAGCGCGATGTTCGGTACCGCTTCGCGCAGCGCTGCGAGCCGCTCCCACGGATCCTCGTGCAGGAACCGCAGCGCCACATCGTATGTCGCTCCGCCCCACGCCTCGATGGACAGCAGTTCCGGGGTGGTGCGTGCCACGTAGGGCGCCACCATCAACAGACCCGACGTGCGCACGCGAGTGGCGAGCAGCGACTGGTGCGCGTCACGGAACGTCGTGTCGGTGACGCCGACGGCCTTGCGGTTACGCAGGTCCCGGGCGAAGCCCTCGGGTCCGAGCTCGAGGAGACGCTGGCGGCTGCCGTCGGGAATCGGTGCCGAGAAATCGACCTCGGGCAGCTTGTCCTGGGGGTAGACCGTGGAGGGCCGCTCTCCGTGCGGCTTGTTGACCGTCACGTCGGCGAGGTACGTCAGGATCTTGGTACCGCGGTCACCGGATGTGCGGGCGGTCAACAGCTCCGGGCGTTCCTCGATGAACGAGGTCGTCACCCGTCCGGCCGTGAAGTCCGGGTCGACGAGCACGGCCTGCAGGAACGGGATGTTGGTCGCGACGCCGCGGATACGGAATTCGGCGACGGCCCGACGCGCACGCGCGACGGCAGTGTCGAAATCGCGTCCTCGACAGGTGAGCTTGACGAGCATCGAGTCGAAGTAGGCACCTACCTCGGCACCGAGGGTGGTGCCGCCGTCCAAGCGAACACCCGCGCCGCCCGGTGTGCGGTAGGCGGTGATGCGGCCGGTGTCGGGGCGGAATCCGTTGGCTGGGTCTTCGGTGGTGATGCGGCACTGCAGCGCGGCGCCGCGCAACGCGATGTTGTCCTGGCTCAGGCCCAGATCGGCCAGGGTCTCCCCCGACGCGATTCGGAGCTGGGACTGTACGAGGTCGACGTCGGTCACTTCTTCGGTGACCGTGTGCTCGACCTGGATTCGCGGGTTCATCTCGATGAAGACGTGGTTACCGCGGGTGTCGAGCAGGAACTCCACCGTTCCCGCGCAGGAGTACCCGATCTCTTTCGCGAAGGCGACGGCATCCGCGCAGATCTTCTCTCGAACACCGTCGGGCAGGTTGGGCGCGGGAGCGAGCTCGATGACTTTCTGGTGACGACGCTGCAGGCTGCAGTCGCGCTCGAAGAGGTGGACCACGTTGCCCTGGCCGTCGGCGAGGATTTGCACCTCGATGTGGCGCGGATCGATGACGGCCTGCTCGAGGAAGACAGTGGGGTCGCCGAAGGCGGATTCGGCCTCACGAGCAGCGGCCTCGATCGACTCACGCAACTGAGCAGGCTCGGCGACGCGGCGCATTCCGCGGCCACCACCACCGGCGACTGCCTTGACGAACACCGGAAACGTCATCGATTCCGACGCCGCGACCAACTCGTCGACGTCGCTCGACGGCTCCGACGACGCCAGCACCGGCAGGCCTGCACGTTTGGCGGCCGCGATGGCCCGTGCCTTGTTGCCCGTCAGCTCCAGCACCTCGGACGACGGACCGACGAACGTGATGCCCGCCTCGGCACATGCGGCCGCCAGATCCGGATTCTCCGAGAGAAAGCCGTAGCCGGGGTACACCGCGTCGGCGCCGGAGCGTTTGGCGGCAGCGACGATTTCGTCGACGGACAGGTACGCGCGAACGGGGTGACCCTTCTCGCCTATCTCGTATGCCTCGTCGGCCTTCGTCCGATGAACCGAGTTACGGTCCTCGAACGGGAAGACGGCCACGGTAGCGGCACCCAACTCGTACGACGCGCGGAACGCACGGATGGCGATCTCACCGCGATTGGCAACCAACACTTTGGAGAACATTGGCCAAACCTACCGCCGAAGATCACCGCCGATGGGCAACCCGTCTCGAAATGTGGGATGAAAAGCCCAACTGCAGCATCTGAAACGGTGCAGTCCCGAAAATGCCGGAGCTCGTACCCCTCCGATCCGGCTCCGTTTCAGGATTTGTCGAGATACTCCGCTCGGTCCGATCGCCACGCGGACTTCATCATCGACGCGATCCCGGGATGGCGTTCCAGGTCGGGATCGCCGTCGAAGATGGTGCGCGCGCAGGAGTGCGCGTCGTCGATGACGTCCTCGTCCTCGATCAGTGACAGCAAGCGCATGCTGCTGACGGTTCCGGACTGTGCCGCACCCAGGACGTCGCCTTCCTTACGAGTTGCGAGGTCGAGATTGGCCAGTTCGAATCCGTCGTTGGTCGAGGCCACGGATTGAAGACGGGAGAAGGACTGCCCGTGCGGACTGAGCTGGCTGATCATGATGCACAGACCTTGGTGGCCGCCACGCCCGATTCGGCCGCGGAGCTGATGCAACTGGCTGATCCCGAAACGGTCCGCGTCCTCGATGACCATGACCGTCGCGTTGGGGACGTCGACGCCGACTTCGACGACCGTGGTGCACACGAGAACGTCGATCTCGCCTGCATTGAATGCGGACATGGCTGCGTCCTTGTCGTCCGGGTGCATACGCCCGTGCAGAAGGCCTACTCGGAGATCGGCCAGGGGCCCGGTGCTCAGCAGCTCGTACATCTGAAGCGCCGACTTGGTCTCCGGGAGGTTCGGACCGTCCGTCATCGCGCTCCTGGTCCGTCTCTTCTCCAGCTGCTTTTCCTCGTCGTCGCCGATTCGCGAGCACACGACGTAGGCCTGCCTGCCCTGGGCGACCTCCTCACCGATGCGTTGCCATGCCCGATCGACCCACGCAGGTTTCTCTGCGGAGGAGACGACACTGCTGACGATGGGGGAACGTCCGCGCGGCAATTCGTCGAGGATCGAGGTCTCCAGGTCGCCGAGGGACGCGAGCGCGATGGTGCGCGGAATCGGCGTCGCCGTCATGACGAGCAGATGCGGACTGATGCCGTCCTTCGCCTTACCGCGCAGCGCGTCGCGTTGCTCGACGCCGAAGCGGTGCTGCTCGTCGACGACGACCATGCCGAGATCCATGAACGACACCCGGTCCTGGATCAAGGCGTGGGTTCCGATGACGATGCCCGCGTCACCGGTCACGACGTCGAGCAGCGCCTTCTTCTTCGCCGCCGTTCCCATCGACCCGGTCAGCAACGTGACCCGGGTGGCGAGGTCGTCCGCACCCAGTTCACCGGCGCCCGCGAGGGTGCCGAGCATCGAGGTGATCGAGCGCGCGTGCTGAGACGCGAGAACTTCGGTCGGAGCCAGCAGTGCGCACTGATGGCCTGCGTCGACCACCTGCAACATCGCCCGCAACGCGACGATCGTCTTTCCCGAGCCGACTTCACCTTGCAGCAGCCGCGACATGGGGTGCCCACCGGACAGGTCGGCGGAGATCTCGCCGGCGACCTTGCGTTGACCCTCGGTGAGGGTGAAGGGCAGCCGACGCTCGAACTCGGCTGCGATCCCGTCCTCGCGTGCGACACATACCGGGGCGGTCCGGGTCGACACGTCGCGCCGCCTGGCGGCGAGTACCAATTGCACCGCCAGTGCTTCGTCGAACTTGAGGCGATCCCTGGCGTGCTTCTTCTCTTCGACCGAATCCGGAAAGTGAATCCAACGGAGCGCGGTGTCCAGGGAGACCAGACCTCGCTCGGCCAGCACGACGTCGGGAACCGGGTCCTCGACCGGGGCAAGTCTGTCGAGAACCCACCGGACGCCCCGCATGAACGTCCAACTCTCGACGTCCTTGGATGCCGCGTACAGCGGTACGAAACTGCGCTCGAAGATCGTCATGTCGACACTGCCGGAGTCGTCGACGGCGCCCCGCGCCACGCCTGCCAGCGCGCCGCCGCCGACGATGCGACCGGAGGGAACGACGGCTCCGTCCTCGTCGTCACCGCCGAGGATCACGTAACCGGGGTGCGTGAGGTTCCACTTGCGGCCGAAATACTTGACCTTTCCCGAGAACATGCCTTTTTTGCCGGGCAGCAGCACGTGCTTCAGCTTGTGCGGGCTGAAGAACGTCGCGTCGATGACCTGCCCTTCGGCGGCCAAGGACACCGCGAGGAATTGGCCTCTTCTCGCTTTCATGTCCTTCAGAACCGCGGAGGTGATGGTCGCGACGATGGTGATGTGCTCACCCTCGGGCGGCTCCTTCTCGGTGAGCTCGGCGCCCTGGGTCATGTACCGGATCGGGTAGTACCTCAGCAGATCTTCGACGGTGTGCAGGTCGAAGTGCTGGGCGAAAGGTTCGGCGACCTTCGTGCCGAGGACCGCGTCGAGGCGATCTGCCATGTCCACCATCGTCGTTACCTACCCGACCCTCTCTCGTTCACTCCACGCCCAACTGGACCACGTCGCCGGGTTGCCCTCCCGTGTAGAGCATCACCTCGACCCCGGGGTGCCGATCCGCGACATGGCGAGCGAGCACATCCACGACGTCGTGTTCTTCGTCGCCGGTGCCGGGCGCACCGCGCAGCATCGTCACCATCTCACCTCCCACCGACAGAAGTTGGTCCAGCAGTACTCGTCCGGCAGAGATCACATCTGCGCCGATCACGACGACGTCGTGTCCGACCAGACCGAGGCCGTCACCGGGCTCGCACGTCCCCACCCAGGTCAGAGACCGTTCTTCGGCAATCCTGAGCGAAGCCCACCGAGTGCCCGCTGCAGCCTCGGACATCGCGTAGGCATCGTCGACGGCCGCGCGGGCTGGATTGTGCACGGCGAGCGCGGCCAACCCCTGCACCATCGACGACGACGGCAGCATCAGGACCTCCTTCCCTGCCGTGCGGGATGCGATGGACACCGACACCAGTTCCTGGGCGGACAACGCGCCGTTCGGCAGAACCAGCACCTCGGTGTGCGGGGCTCCGACGATTGCGGCACACAGTTCCGCCGGACCCACCTCGGCGGTGTCGCAGCGCAGTACCGCGGCTCCTTCGACGCTGTACAACTCTTCCGCTCCGTCGCCTGCGACGACCGCGAGAATGTCGCGTCCGCGGACGCCTCCCGGGTGGTCACCGTCGGTTCCGTGGCTGTCGGCGTGGGAACCCCCTGCGTCGAGTACCTCGATTCGAACGTTCTGCAGTTGCCCGAACTGCAGTCCTGCCTCGACTGCGAGGCCTGCATTCGCCGTGTGCACGTGCGCGGTCCACGATCCCGCGCCGTCGCCTGCGACCACGACCGAATCGCCGAGTTCGCCGAGGGCGGTGCGCAATCTCGGCACATCGTGATCGTCCATACCGCGGATGGAATAGAGCACTTCGAAACCCAGGGCGGGCCGTGCGAGGCGATGTACGGGGACGACCGTGGCGTCGACAGCAGGTCGCACGGTTCCGAGCTCGGTTCGGTGGTATCGCCGACGCGTCACCTCGGTGCCGGTCACGATCGACGCGAGCGCGTCGAGCATCACGACGAGACCGAGTGCACCCGCGTCGACGACTCCGGCGACGTCCAGGGCAGGTAGTTGGGTGCGGGTTGCCTCCAGAGCCGACGCCGCGGCCTCCGATGCGCTCGACGCGACCGCCTCCAAGTCGCCGGGCGGGCGGGACTGCGCTGCCGTCGACGCAGCCGCGAGGACGGTCACGATGGTGCCTTCCATCGGAACGCTCACCGCTTCGAGAACCAGGTCTCCCGCACGGGCCAACGCAGCCTGCACTCCTGCGCCGTCGAGGGCACCTGCGGCGCACTGCTCGGCGACCGCCCTCAGCACCTGGGACACGATGACACCGGAGTTTCCGCGCGCCCCGGACACGGCTCCGCGGGCGAGAGCCGCGGCCGCCTCGGACAGCGTGGCGTCGGCTCCGACGGTGCGCATGCACTCGACGGCCGAGCGGACGGTGAAGACCAGGTTGGTCCCGGTGTCCGAATCGGGGATCGGGAAGACGTTGAGTTCGTTCATCTCGTCACATCGATCGCTCAGTCCGTCGACGCACCGATAGGCCCACTGCTTGATCAGGTCGACGGTGAGCTCGGTGTGCGGTCGACGAATCCGGCCGCCGGACTGCTCACCCATCTGCGCCGCTCCCCCGATTTCGCCTGCTTCGTCCCGAGCAACAGTAGACTCGAAGTACCCGCGAGTGCCGGTCAGGCACCGACGGTGGGCTGGCGGTTTGGTTAATCTGCACCGCGCCGCTATTCTTGCAGGGTTGCCCGATGAGGAGCGGCGTGTTCTTGCACGTCGAGGTTCGTCGGGCGTACGTCCCACTGTTAACGATCAATCATCTATCAAGGAGTTCGCGACTATGGCTGCCGTCTGCGACGTATGCGCCAAAGGGCCCGGCTTCGGTAAGTCGGTCTCGCACTCGCACCGACGGACCAACCGTCGTTGGAACCCGAACATCCAGACCGTTCACGCCCAGGTTGCCCCCGGTAACTCGAAGCGTATGAACGTCTGCACCTCGTGCCTGAAGGCCGGCAAGGTGGTTCGCGGCTGATTTCAGCCCCCGAGCAACGAGAGAGCCCCCGCCACCGAAATCGGTGGTGGGGGCTTTCTCGTGCGGTGAGAACTTGCGCCGAGAACGTGCACCGAGAGGACGTGGACCAACAAGTGCGGATCCACCCACCGCGATGTATGTGGACGAGCACGGCCGCGTTACAGTGCGAAGCGTGATCGAAACCGAAAGTACCGGCCACGTGGAACTACTCGACGGTGTACTGCACATCACCGTGGCGACAGACGCTGCAGGTACCTCGCTGGACGGCAACGCCATGGTTGCCGGTGCGGACGCACTGCATGCTCTCAACTCCCGTGAGCTTGCTGCGGGAAGCGTCCTTCTCGTCGGCTCCGGGAAGAATTTCTGCGCGGGTGGAAACGTCCGTGCTTTCGCTTCCGCGCCCGAACGCGGCGCGTACGTGCGCACCGTCGCCGACGCGTTCCACCGCTTCGTGCTCGAGCTCGCCGCTGCCACCGTGCCAGTCGTGGCCGGAGTCCAAGGCTGGGCAGCAGGCGCGGGTATGAGTCTGGTGTGTCACGCCGACGTGGCCATCGGCGGCCGCGCCACCAAACTTCGTCCCGCCTACCCCGGCATCGGGTTCACTCCCGACGGCGGACTGACGTGGACACTTCCTCGCATCGTCGGCCCGGCACGAGCACGCGACATTCTGCTGAACGATTCGATCCTGAACGGAGAGGAGGCAGTTCGCCTCGGCATCCTCAGCAGGCTCGTGGGTGACGACATCATCGGAAGCGAAGCCGAACGTCTTGCACGAACCCTCGCGGCCGGGCCGACCCAGGCGTTCCGCGGAACCAAGGCATTGCTTCAGAACTCGGAAACCAACACTCTCGCAGAGCAACTGGAAGCCGAAGCCGCATCGATCTCGGCTGCTGCCGACGGACCGACGGGACGAGAAGGAGTGGACGCGTTCGTGGAGAAGCGCCGCCCCGACTTCAGCTGAGGCAGAGCACCGTCACGGCAGCGCCCAGTCGATCGGCTCGTGTCCGGCTGCGTCGAGTATGTCGTTCACTCGGCTGAACGGCTTCGAGCCGAAGAAACCGCGGGAAGCGGACAGCGGAGACGGATGCACCGATTCGACGACGGGTGTGCGGCCGAGCATCGGCTTCAACGTAGCCGCATCTCGGCCCCACAGGACTGCGACCAGTCCGGCCGAGTCCTTCTTCTCCTCCCGTTCCACCAGCGCTCGTATTGCCTGCTCCGTCACAGGTTCCCAGCCCTTGCGGCGATGCGACGCCGCGGCACCCGGCTCGACCGTGAGCACACGGTTGAGCAACAACACTCCCTGATCTGCCCAGGGGGACAGATCACCACTGGTGGGAGTCGGCAGACCCAGATCTTCCGAGTACTCCTTGAAGATGTTGGCGAGACTTCGCGGTACCGGCCGAACATCCGGCGCCACCGAGAAGCTGAGCCCGACGGCATGTCCGGGCGTCGGGTACGGATCCTGGCCGACGATCAACACTCGAACGTGGTCGAAGGGTCGAGTGAAGGCCCGTAGAACGTTCTCACCGGACGGCAAGTACGAACGGCCGGCGTCCATTTCGTCTCGGAGCCACTGTCCCATGCGGGCGATGTCGTCCCGCACCGGATCGAGCGCTGCGGCCCATCCGGGGTCGACGAGGTCCTCGAGTGGCCGTGCTGTCATCGACATCTCCTGTTCTCGTGTGTCCCGCTGTGTCCTCCGTCGACGGGGGTCAGGCACCGAAGCTCGACCACCCGGCGGTGCCGGCGAACGGTACCCCGTCGACGGTGACGCGCTGAGTGGCCGAGCCGTCGGACCGTGCTGCACCGACGCGGCCGATCACCGTCCAGCCCGCCGGCACGGTAGCGGCGTCGGAGAACGTGGCCGCGAACGCGTGATCCTCACCGCCGCCGAGCACCCACGCCAATGCCGACGCTCCCAGTTCTTGTGCGGCGGAACGAAGATCGGCGCCGATGTCGAACGCGTGCGCATCCAGATCCATGGTGACCGACGACGCCACGGCGACATGCCCGAGGTCCGCGACGAGTCCGTCGGAGATGTCGGTGAGCGACGTGGCGCCGGCGAGTGCGGCCGTCCGACCCTGCTCGTAGTCGGGACTCGGCACCCGGTGTGACGACACGAGACCGTCGTGCCCCGATATCCCGGCGCGGATCACGTCCAGTCCGGCTGCCGACCGACCGAGATCGCCGACGACGGCGACGACGTCGCCGACGGATGCGCCGGACCGCAGCACAGCCGACCGACCTTCCAGATCTCCGAGCGCCGTGATGGATATCACCACATCGTTCGTTCGCACGAGATCGCCACCGATGATCGATGCACCCGCGCGCTGCGCCTCGCCCCACAAGCCACGGTAGAGGCCGTCCAACACAGCCACATCGGTGTCGGACGGGCATCCGAGGGCAACGAGAAAGCCTGTGCATCGTGCGCCCATCGCTGCGATGTCGGCAGCATTCTGGGCGATGGCCTTACGTCCGACGTGCTCCGGCGAGGACCAGTCGAGCCGAAAGTGCCTGCCCTCGACCAACATGTCCGTCGCCGCGACGACTCGGCCGTCGCTCGCGGTGACGATAGCGGCATCGTCGCCCGGTCCGAGGACGGTGTATGAGGACTGCGTCCACCCGGAGGTGATGCGGTCGATGACGCCGAATTCGCCGACGTCGGCAACAGTCGAACCGGGAGCGCCGGGTTCGGTACGGGATCCGATCGTCTTCCTCTTTTCCGTCTGCGCGGAGCACGGTTCGACACTGCGGTACCTTCTTACCGACCGGTGAGCGTCCAGAACAGGACGACATGCTCCGGCCGGACAGCACGCAATGTGATTCAACCGACCTTACCTTCGGGTGCGGCGGGGACGAAAGGAAAGGGCCGACCATGGTGCACGCCTTCATCCTGGTACAGACCGAAGTGGGACGTTCGGCTCTTGTGGCGGCTGCGCTTCGCGACGTCCGCGGGGTCGAGTCCGCGGAGGCCGTTCTCGGCCCGTACGACGTCGTGGTCCGTGTCGCAGCCGAGAACGACAGCACACTCGCAGTCGTCGTCGGCGAGATCCAGAAGGCCGACGCGATCACGCGGACGCTGACCTGCCAGATCGCGGACACCCCCGCCTGAGCGCGGGCACCGCCAGGAAGTCACACTCGAAACGATGACCAGCGAACCGAATTCGATCGAACCCGCTTCCACGGACACCGATACGCCCGAGCAGCGACGCCACCCGGCGGTGATCGCGACCGCCGTCGCGCTACCGGTCGCGCTGCTGATCGGCGTGATAGTCGCGGCCGTGACCGTCTCCGGCTCGTCGACTCGTCCGCCGGAAGCATTGGGGCCGGTCGACGCCCCGTCCGCCGAGAGCGCCGACTGCACCGCGGTGCTCGATGCTCTCCCCGATTCGCTGGGCGATTACGCCCGCGCCGAGCTGGTCGATCCGGCACCGGTCGGCGCCAGGGCATGGGCACCGGACGACGACGTGTCCGAGCCGATCGTGTTGCGCTGCGGACTCCCCCGCCCGCTCGGGTTCGACGTCGCGTCGTCGTTGCAGGTGATCAACGGGGTGCAGTGGTTCGAGGTCTCCGGCGCGGACTCCGGTCTCGATGCGAGCACCTGGTACACCGTCGACCGTCCGGTGTACGTGGCGCTGACGGTTCCCGGCGGCTCCGGACCGACGCCGCTCCAGGACGCGTCGGACGCGATTTCCTCGGCCTTGCCCCAAACGCCGCTGGACCCGGCGCCCCTCGAGTGACGCGTCGGATCTCGATCGTCAGCGCAGGCCCGTTCCTCGGGCCTGCGCGGTCTCGATGAGGGTGTCGATCAACGCCGTGTAGTCCAGCCCGGTGGCGCCCCACATCTTGGGGAACATCGATATCGACGTGAATCCGGGCATGGTGTTGATCTCGTTGATGACCGGTCCGTCGTCGGTGACGAAGAGGTCGACGCGCGCGAGTCCTTGGCAGTCGAGCGCACGGAACGAATCCACGGCGATCCGGCGGATCTCGTTACTCGTCTCCTCGGAAAGCACTGCGGGGACGTCGAATTCGCACACATCGTCGAGGTACTTGCTGTCGAAGTCGTAGAACGAGTGATCGTCGGCCGGTGCGTCCGGCAACCGGATCTCGGCGACCACACTCGCGCGCACAGTGCCGTCGGGGAATTCGAGAACTCCACATTCGACCTCGCGACCGGTGATGGCGCCTTCCACGATCACCTTCGGGTCGTGGGAGCGGGCGTGAGCGATCGCGTCGGCGAGTTGATCCCAAGAGGTGATCCGCGTGATGCCGATCGACGAGCCTCCGCGGGCGGGCTTCACGAACGCAGGCAACCCGATGTAGTCGCGCTGCTCGGGAGTCGCGGTGTCGTCGCCGCGCCGCAGCACGATCTGCCGTCCGACGGGCAATCCGTCGGCCGCCAGTAGTTTCTTGGTGAATTCCTTGTCCATTCCGGCCGCACTCGCGAGCACGCCCGGGCCGACGTAGGGAACTCCGGCGAGTTCGAGGAGGCCCTGGATGGTGCCGTCCTCGCCGTAGGCGCCGTGGAGAAGTGGGAACACCACGTCGACCGACGACAGCACGGCTCCGGCGTCGTCGGCGTCGAGGGAGAGCAGGTCGCCCGCGCGCGACGGGTCCGTCGACAGAGTGAGCGCGCGGGAATTCCGGTCCACGCTCGGCAGAACCCGGCCGTGAATGGCCAGTTCTTCGAGGTCGGACGGACCGAGAACCCAGGCGCCCTCCGACGTGATCCCGACGGGCACCACGTCGTAGCGCTCCCGATCGATGTGCCGGAGGACACTTCCTGCGGAGACGCAGGACACCGCGTGCTCGTTGCTTCGTCCGCCGAACACCACGGCGACTCTGGTACGCGTTTGACTCACGGTCATCCACCGTACCGTCCGCGCATTTCAGTGCGTGGACCCTCACATGCTTTGCGCGCTATTCGGGCTTGATACGACGTCCGAGCAGATGACCGACGGCGTCGGGAACGGACAGTCCCGCATGGCAGACGCGGTGAACGGCATCGGTCAGCGGCATCTCGACGTCGTAGCTCTCGGCGAGGGCGCGCACCGACGTACACGATTTCACGCCCTCGGCTACCTGACCGTGTGCCGCCTCCTGAGCACTCTCCATCGACCCGCCCGCACCGAGCCGCTCACCGAAGGTGCGGTTCCGCGACAGAGTCGACGAGCACGTCGCGACGAGATCGCCGACGCCCGCGAGCCCGGCGAGGGTTGCGGGTTTCGCGCCCAGCGCGGTTCCGAGTCTGATGATCTCCGCAAGGCCCCTCGTCATGATCGACGCGAGCGTGTTCTCGCCGTACCCGACTCCGCTGGCCATGCCACAGGCGAGTGCGATGACGTTCTTGCATGCCCCACCGATTTCGCATCCGATCACGTCGGTATTGGTGTAAGGGCGGAAATAACCTGTGGCACATGCCTTCTGAACTTCGAGGGCGCGGCGCGAATCGGAGCATGCGATGACGGTTGCCGCGGGTTGACCCTCCGCGATGGGGCGCGCGAGGTTCGGCCCGGACAGCGATGCGATACGGCTCGGATCCGCTCCCGTGACCTGAGCGATGACCTGGCTCATCCGCAGGAGAGTGCCGGTCTCGATCCCCTTGGCCAACGAGAGCAACGTGGCCTGCGCGGGTATCGCGTCCGTCCAGTCCTGGAGATTGGCGCGCAACGACTGCGACGGAACTGCGAGAACGACGATGTCGGCGCCGTCGAGTGCACGCGCGGGATCACTGGTGGCAGTGATGTTCTCGGGAAGCCTGATGTCGGGGAGGTAGTCGGAGTTGACGTGTTCGGACGCGATCGTGTCCGCGAGTTCGGACCGCCTCGCCCACATCGTCACGTCGGTTCCGGCGTCCGCCAGCACCTTCGCGTATGCGGTCCCCCAAGACCCTGAACCGAGTACCGCTGCTCTCGTCATCGCTGGCCACCTTCTTGATCCGTTTCGGAACGTCTCGATCACACTCGTGCGGCCCGCGCGCGCCGCCGCCTCACACTAACGTCCGGTCGTTGCCCGCGTAGTTCGATCGCGCCGGAGAGGTCGAACGGCCTCGCTGCCGGTGACGCTGGCAGGATCGAGGTCATGAGTAGCGCGCACGTGGTGATTGCAGTCAAGGATCTGGCCGCAGCCAAGACCCGCTTGGCCGATGCATTCGCCGACGCCGACCGCGCCCGTCTGGTCGTTGCGATGTTTCGAGACACCGTCGTCGCAGCCCGGGCAGTCGATCAGGTCGCTGCCGTCACCGTGGTCACTCCCGATCCATCCATCGCCGACGCCGCCCGGAGTCTCGGCGCACGGGTCGTCGGTGAACCGTGCGATCAGGATCCGCTCGATTCGGTGGCACGACTCAACTCCGCGTTCGAGGCAGCCGCTTCCCTGGTGCGTCAGGAGGGGAAGGACGACATCATCGCGCTGCAGGCCGATCTGCCTGCCTTGCGCACGTCCGAACTCGCCGAGGCGTACATGATGTCCTCGGGTCATTCCCGGTCGGTGGTCAGCGACCACCACGGCACGGGAACCGCCGCGTTGATCGTCGACGGTGCCGCGACCGATTTCAGTCCGCTCTTCGGCCCGGCGTCCGCGAAGCGACATCTGGAATCGGGTGCTTTCGATCTGACCGGGGTGTGGCCGGGGCTTCGACTCGATGTCGACACGATCGACGACGTCCGGGCCGCGCACCGACTCGGTGTCGGTCCTGCGACCGGTGAGGTACTGCGTTCGCTCGGCTGGAACTAGATTCGTCGGCCGCTCGTTCCTTCCACGAGATTCGCCGATCCGAGTTTCACCCGACACCGCAATAGGGGATGATCGAGCCGTGAGCAACAGCGAAACCGAGACCGACGCAGCCTCCCCGTCAGGGCAACCATCCGGTACCGAGGAGCGCCCGGTGGTTCCACCGCCGGCGACCTCGCCCTCGGGCAGCCCGGCGGCGTTGCCCGCAGCCACCGAGCCGCATGCCCCGAACGCCAAGGATTCGCTTCCCGAGAACCGTTACCTGAACCGCGAATTGAGTTGGCTGGACTTCAATTCGCGTGTTCTCGCTCTCGCCGAGGATTCGTCGCTCCCGTTGCTGGAACGCGCGAAGTTCCTGGCGATCTTCGCATCGAATCTGGACGAGTTCTACATGGTTCGTGTTGCGGGGCTCAAGCGTCGCGACGAGACGGGCTTGTCCGTCCGTTCCGCCGACGGCCTCACTCCTCGCGAGCAACTGGCTCTCATCGGCGAACGCACTCAGGAGTTGGCGCGCCGACACGCGCGTGTCCTTCTCGATTCGATCCTGCCGGAGCTCACATCGGTGGGGATCGAGATCATCCGCTGGTCCGACCTCGACGCGGACGAGCGTGAACGCCTGTCCACATACTTCCACGAGCAGGTCTTCCCCGTCCTCACACCGCTGGCCGTCGACCCGGCGCACCCGTTCCCCTACATCAGCGGGCTGAGTCTCAATCTGGCTGTCACGGTGAAGGATTACGCAACGTCGGGTGAACACTTCGCGCGCGTCAAGGTCCCCGACAACGTGGACCGCTTCGTTCGCGTCCGACGCGGTGACGGCGGCCAGAGCGTGGACGCCTTCCTGTCCATGGAAGAGGTCATCTCCGCTCACCTCGACGTTCTCTTCCCGGGCATGGACGTGGTGGAGAGTCACGCGTTCCGCATCACGCGCAACGCGGATTTCGAGGTCGAGGAAGATCGCGACGAGGATCTGCTCCAAGCATTGGAACGCGAGCTGGCTCGTCGTCGGTTCGGCTCACCGGTGCGCCTCGAGATCGCCGACGACATGACCGAGCACATGCTCGAACTCCTGCTGCGTGAACTCGACGTCGACCCCGGCGACGTGATTCAGGTGCCGGGCCTGCTCGACCTGTCCTGCCTGTGGCAGGTGTACGGCGTGGATCGGCCCAACCTGAAGGACGCACCGTTCGTTCCGGCGACGCACCCCGCCTTCGGCGAGCGCGAGACTCCGAAGAGCGTGTTCTCCACGCTGCGCGACGGCGACGTGCTGGTGCATCACCCGTACGATTCGTTCTCCACGAGCGTTCAGCGCTTCATCGAGCAGGCCGCGGCCGACCCTCAGGTCCTGGCGATCAAGCAGACTCTGTATCGCACGTCCGGTGATTCACCGATCGTCAACGCTCTGGTCGACGCCGCGGGTGCGGGCAAGCAGGTCGTCGCGCTGGTGGAGATCAAGGCCCGATTCGACGAGCAGGCGAACATCGAATGGGCACGCAAGCTCGAGAAAGCGGGCGTCCATGTCGTCTACGGTCTCGTCGGCCTGAAGACACACTGCAAGACGTGCCTCGTGGTGCGGCGCGAAGGCTCGGTCATTCGTCGCTACTGCCACATCGGAACCGGAAACTACAATCCGAAGACTGCCCGGATCTACGAGGACGTCGGCTTGTTGACCTCCTCCCCGGAGATCGGCGCCGACCTGACGGATCTGTTCAATTCGTTGACCGGCTACTCACGGAAGACCAGTTACCGCAACCTTCTCGTCGCACCGTACGGGGTTCGCCGTGGAATCATCGAGCGAATCGAAGCGGAGGTGGAGCACCACCGCAACGGACGTGACTCCGGAATCAGGCTGAAGGCCAACGCCTTGGTCGACGAGCAGGTGATCGACGCGTTGTATCGAGCATCGGCGGCCGGTGTCCCCGTGCACGTCGTCGTCCGAGGGATCTGCGCGTTGAAGCCGGGAGTACCGGGGCTCAGCGAGAACATCGAGGTCCGTTCCATTCTCGGTCGATTCCTCGAACACTCGCGTGTCCTGCATTTCCGGGGTTCCGACGAATTCTGGATCGGCAGTGCGGACATGATGCACCGCAATCTCGATCGACGGGTGGAAGTGATGGCTCAGGTGAAGGATCCACGCCTCACCGCTCAGCTGAACGAGATCTTCGAATCCGCTCTCGACCCGACGACACGATGCTGGATCCTCCGCCCCGACGGCGGATGGGCAGCGTCACCGGCACAGGGCGAGACCGTCCGCGAGCACCAGGTGGAATCCATGCGACGCCGGCGGAATCAAGGCTCCTGATGTCGGGTTCCGACAACTCGTTGCGCGCCAACATCTTCGCTGCGGGCGCGGTTCTGTGGCGTCACACACCCAACCGCGCCGGCGAGATCTCCGTCGCACTGGTCCACCGTCCCAAGTACGACGACTGGTCGTTCCCCAAGGGCAAGCTCGACCCGGGTGAGACGACGGTCGGCGCGGCGGTGCGAGAAGTGGCGGAGGAGACCGGATTCGACGTACGCCTCGGTCGCTACCTCTCGAAGGTCACCTACCCGATTCCCGGTCACCGCAAGTTGAAGAAGGTGGACTACTGGGCGGCCGAGGCCATCGGAGGCGAGTTCGAACCGAACTCCGAGGTCGACGAACTTCGCTGGGTCACCCCGTCCGACGCGGCGGACCAGTTGTCGTATCCGATGGATCACAAGATCCTTCGTCGTTTCCTCAAGCAGCCGGCGGACACCGACACCGTGCTGCTGGTTCGTCATGCCAAGGCCGGTCGACGATCACGATATCGAGGAGACGATGCACTTCGCCCGCTCGATGCCGTCGGAGAGACACAGGCTGCGGCGCTCGTGCCGTTGTTGTCCGCGTTCGGAGCCGACAAGTTCCACGCGGCGAATCGTCGGCGCTGTGTATCGACGATTCAAGCCTCGGCGGACGAGAAGGGAGAGCAGATAACCCTCGAACCGCTGCTGTCCGAGGAGGGCTACTGGGCCGAGTTGCACGATGCTCGTCGCCGCGCGGTCGCCATCTCCGCTCTCGGTGGCGTCCGCACCATCTGCAGCCAAGGGAAAGTCATCCCGGATCTGCTGCAGTGGTGGGCGGACAGGGACGGTGTCGCACTACCGCCCAACCGTAATCGCAAGGGCAGTGTGTGGGTTCTGTCGTTCCACGACGGCACGATGATCGCCGCGGATCACCTTGCGAGTCCGCTGCCGGTCATTCCCGCGGACGGTTGATGTTCGCCGACGGTTGATGTTCGCCGACGGTCGACAGAGTGCACGACGAGGGCCCCGGACGTGTCGTACGTCCGGGGCCCTCACCGATCCGCGAGAGTACTGCTGTGCGAGATCTCTGCTGTGCGAGACTACTTGCGTGCGGTGCGCTTTGCCGGAGCCTTCTTGGCCGCGGTCTTCTTTGCTGCAGTCTTGGCCGGAGCCTTCTTGGCTGCTGCAGCGGTGGTCTTCTTCGCTGCAGTCTTGGCCGGAGCCTTCTTGGCTGCTGCCGCAGTGGTGGTCTTCTTCGCTGCGGTCTTGGCCGGAGCCTTCTTGGCCGCAGCAGTGGTCTTGCGAGCAGTCGTCTTCGCCGGAGCTGCCTTCTTGGCGGGAGCTGCTGCCTTGCGCGCAGTCGTCTTGGCCGGAGCTGCCTTCTTGGCGGCGGCGGTCGTCTTACGAGCGGTGGTCTTGACGGCCGCCTTCTTGGCTGCGGTCTTCTTTGCTGCCGCAGTCTTCTTGGCGGGCGCGGACGCCGAACCGCGCTTGACGGCAGGTCCGGTGGCGGGGAGCTTCTGTCCACCGGCGATGACTGCCTTGAACTGAGCACCCGGGCGGAATGCCGGGACGTTCGTCGGCTTCACGCGGACGGTCTCGCCGGTACGCGGGTTACGAGCCACGCGGGCTGCGCGACGCCGCTGTTCGAACACACCGAATCCGGTGATGGTCACGCTCTCGCCACGGTGAACCGCGCGCACGATGGTGTCGACGATGTTCTCGACAGCCTCTGTGGCGCTCCTCCTGTCAGACCCCAACTTCTCGGTCAGGGCGTCAATCAGCTCTGCCTTGTTCATGGATTTCCTCCGCAATATTGTGGCCCATCGTCGGACCGACTACTACAACGGTAAACCCCAAGGCGTCAAGAGTCTATGAGCCACGCCAATTCTCATCCGGCGTGGCGGAAAGATTCACGGGCTCAATGCGTGTCGAAGGCCGTTTTCGCTACCCCTCGGACGGCTCCTCGATGCGCGCCGGGAGGGTTGTCGGTTTCCATGAAGGCCTTGACTTTTCATACTCGGCAATGGCCTCTACCTGGCGTAATGTCAATCCGATGTCGTCGAGACCCTCGAGCAGACGCCATCTCGTGTAGTCGTCAATGGCGAAGCGCACCACCAAGGTTCCAGCGGTCACCGTCTTCGATTCCAGGTCGACGAGAATTTCCAATCCCGGCTGCTCTTCGAGTGCTTTCCAGATCAATTCGACGTCACTTTGGTCGACTTCGGCGGCGAGCAGACCGGCCTTGCCCGCGTTGCCGCGGAAGATATCGGCGAACCGAGACGCGATCACGACCCGAAAACCGAAGTCCGATAGCGCCCACACCGCGTGCTCGCGGGACGACCCCGTTCCGAAGTCGGGTCCGGCAACGAGAACCGAGCCCTTGTCGTACGGGGCGACGTTGAGCACGAAGTCCGGATCGTTGCGCCATGCCGAGAACAGACCGTCCTCGAACCCGGTGCGAGTCACACGTTTCAGGTACACGGCAGGAATGATCTGATCCGTGTCCACGTTCGAGCGACGCAGCGGGACGCCGATTCCTTTGTGGCGGGTGAAGGGTTCCATCGAAAAATCTCCTAAGAAGTACAGGTTTCGGAAAGACTTGATCGGGCAACGCCGGTTCAGGCTCCGGAGCTAGGGGCTGCTGGGCGCGTCCACGAGATCGGCGGGCGACGACAGAGTTCCGCGCACCGCGGTGGCAGCGGCCACCAACGGTGAGACGAGGTGCGTCCGGCTTCCCTTGCCCTGACGGCCTTCGAAGTTTCGGTTCGAGGTCGATGCCGACCGCTCCCCCACAGCAAGCTGATCCGGGTTCATTCCCAGACACATCGAGCACCCGGCCTGACGCCACTCCGCTCCCGCTGCCGTGAAAATGTCGCCCAGTCCCTCTTTCTCGGCCTGCGCACGAACGCGCATCGACCCGGGGACGATCAGCATCCGAACACTGTCGGCGACCTTCCGGCCTTCCAGAACCTCGGCCACGGCGCGCAGGTCCTCGATACGCCCGTTGGTGCACGAGCCGACGAACACCGTATCCACCGCTACCTCACGCAACGGCGTACCCGCCTCGAGTCCCATGTACTGCAAGGCTTTCTCGGCAGCGACCTTCTCGCTCTCGTCGACGATGTCGGCGGGATCGGGCACCCGCTCGCCGAGAGGGGCACCCTGACCGGGGTTGGTTCCCCACGTGACGAACGGCGTGAGCGTCGAGGCGTCGATGTGCACTTCGTTGTCGAACACGGCGTCGGGGTCGGTCTTCAGCTCTTCCCATGCTGCAACCGCGGCATCCCAGTCCTCGCCCTGCGGCGCATGGGGGCGTCCCTTGATGTACTCGTAGGTGATCTCGTCGGGGGCGATCATTCCGGCGCGCGCCCCCGCCTCGATCGACATGTTGCAGATGGTCATTCGAGCCTCCATCGACAACTTCCTGATGGCTTCGCCGCGGTACTCGAGCACGTACCCCTGGCCGCCACCGGTTCCGATCTTGGCGATGACCGCGAGGATGAGGTCCTTGCTCGTCACTCCGGGCGCCAGGTCACCGTCGACCGTGATGGCCATCGTCTTGAACGGACGAAGCGACAGCGTCTGCGTCGCCATCACGTGTTCGACCTCGCTGGTGCCGATTCCCATCGCGATGGATCCGAACGCACCGTGCGTGGAAGTGTGACTGTCTCCGCACACCACCGTCATTCCCGGCTGCGTCAATCCCAACTGGGGGCCGATGATGTGGACGATGCCCTGATCCAGGTCGCCCATGGGGTACAGGCGAACACCGAACTCCTCGCAGTTCCGCCGCAGCGTGTCCACCTGAGTGCGCGACACGACGTCCGCGATCGGAGCGAAGATGTCCGCCGTGGGGACATTGTGGTCCTCGGTGGCGATCGTCAGATCGGGCCGACGCAGTGGACGGTCGGCCAACCGCAGACCGTCGAATGCCTGAGGGCTGGTGACTTCGTGGATCAGGTGGAGATCGATGAAAATCAGATCGGGCTCGCGCGAGGCACCCTCGCCTCCGCCCCGAACCACTACGTGCTGATCCCACACCTTTTCCGCCAGGGTGCGTGCTGTGCCGGCCATAAGAACACCAACCATTCCTCGTGTGCGTCGCGCCGGTGGACTACGGGCTGGCCCACCTCGCGTGTACGGTGCCGAGACGTAGCGCGGCGACCCGAATCCCCGACGGACGGATCCGCGAGGCGACCCAGAATCGTGATCTCATAATGCGAGACGCTAGTATCGACCTATGGGACAGCATAGCGGCATCGGCGTTCTCGACAAAGCAATGGGTGTCTTGTACGCAGTCGCGGAGGAGCCGTGCACGTTGAACGATCTGTGCACCCGCACCGGCCTTCCGAGAGCGACAGCGCACCGTCTGGCTGTCGGCCTCGAGATCCATCGGTTGCTGGCGCGCGATTCCAACGGACTGTGGCGGCCGGGCCCAGGCCTCGCCGAACTCGCATCGACCGCGTCGGACACCCTGGTCGAGGCCGCGGCCTCGGTCCTGCCCCGGCTCCGCGAGATCACCGGAGAAAGCGTCCAGATCTTTCGCTGCGAGGGCACGGTTCGCGTATGCGTCGCGTCGATGGAACCCCCGACCGGGCTTCGAGACACCGTCCTCGTCGGTGCGCGTCTTCCGATGACGGCCGGCTCGGGTGCCAAAGTCCTACTGGCGTGGGCCGATACGAACACCCAACGAGCAATCCTTTCCGACGCCGAGTTCGGTGAACGAGTCCTCGCCGAGGTTCGGCGACGCGGGTGGGCCCAGAGCGCCGGGGAACGCGAGCCCGGCGTGGCCAGCGTGGCCGCACCCGTTCGCGATGCGATGGGCAATGTCGTTGCAGCAGTGTCGGTCTCGGGACCGATCGACAGAATCGGACGCCGCCCCGGTGTGCGGTGGGCCGCCGACCTCCTGGCCGCTGCCGAAGCCTTGCACAAGAGACTCTGAGCGCGCGCCTGCCCGGAAGCACCGCGGGCGCGGCACCGACTCTGATAGAGAAGACGGCGTGGGAATCAACCAGCGCGCACAGATAACCATGACCGACGACGAGATCGCGACATTTCTGGACAGAAGCCGAATCGCGAACCTTGCGACCATCGGCCGCGACGGAACGCCTCACCTCGTCGCGATGTGGTACGCCCTCGTCGACGGCGAAATATGGTTCGAGACCAAAGCGAAATCGCAGAAGGCCGTCAACCTACGGCGAGATGCGCGGGTCACCGTACTGATCGAGGACGGCTTGACCTACGACGCGTTGCGCGGAGTCTCCATCGAGGGACGGGCGGAGATCGTCGACGACGCCGACGCGATCGCCAAGGTCGGAATCAGCGTGTGGGAGCGCTACACCGGCCCGTACAGCGACGAGGTCCGCCCCCTCGTCGACCAGATGATGAACAAACGCATCGCGGTCCGGGTCGTCGCCGACAGGACCAGGTCGTGGGACCACCGCAAGCTCGGCCTCCCGGCGATGCCTCCGGGTGGTACGACGGCGGAGTTCCTGTCGAAAATCGAGTGAAACGCGAGCGTCGGGTGCGGTACGTTGCCTTCACCCTGTGTGAGGAGCGATCATGACCGAACCGACCAACGACGATCTGAAGAAGAAATTCCGCGAAGCGCTCGACAAGAAGAACCACCGTGCGACGCAGTCCGTCGACCACAAGGACGGCACGTCCAAGGTGAACAACGCTCACGGACCCGCCGATCATCAGAAGATGTTCCGACGTAAGAGCGTGTAGATCGACCGAAAACGAAAATGGGCTCCCATCGCGAACGATGGGAGCCCATTTTCTACGTAGCCCCGACGGGATTCGAACCCGCGCTACCGCCTTGAGAGGGCGGCGTCCTAGGCCGCTAGACGACGGGGCCAGGAACTTGCACTGTACTTCTGGTAAATATTCTTGCTCTTCCGAAGAAGCTCGACAAGCTTAACCGGAAGGCGCTCGGCGACCAAATCGCTTCCGAACGCTTGCTGGGGTACCAGGACTCGAACCTAGAATGGCGGTACCAGAAACCGCTGTGTTGCCAATTACACCATACCCCAATGACCTTCACCGTGATCCACATCAGCTGCTGTGTGCACCGCGTTTCGAGCCGGGATAGAGACTATCAAAGGACACCGGTGTTTCTCCAAATCGCCAGGTCAAACGGTCCGCAAGCACCGGGTGAACCCGTCGGACAACCCCGATGGAGCCGCCGACCGGCGGCTGGCGCAGACTTTCACTCGATGAGAACAACGAACCACAGCCGGTGAGGGTCGTCGTCGCCCCGACGGGCAATTCGACCGTGCTCGTCGAACTCGCCGACGACGGGACACCGGCGGGACCTCCCACCGAACTCGTCGACGCAGTCGACACCATCGCTCGGCTCGAGACCGACCGACATCCGCGATGGGTCTGGGAGAGTACGGCCCGCACCTATCCCACGCTGCTGCGGGCAGGGGTTCGCGTCGACCGGTGTCACGATCTGTCTCTCACCGAGGCGCTGTTTCGAATGCGGCAGGGCGAGCTCTACGTTCCCCAGGCCGCAGTATCGGACGACGAGTCGACCCTGTTCGACGCATACCGTTATCCCACCGTCGATTCCGTCGTCGCCTGGTATCGAGACCACGAATCTCGAATCGGAGACTCACGTCGGCTACGCCTGCTGACGGCCGCCGAATCCGCGGGCGCACTCGCCGCGGCCGAGATGTCCTACACCGGACTGCCGTTCTCGAGCTCGATGCACGAGGCCCACCTCCGCCAAGCACTCGGTCCACGGCCGGCCGACGGCGACAGACCTGCCGAGATGCTCGCACTGGAGGACGAGATCAGCGACGCGTTCGGCCGACGCGTGAACCCGAACTCGCCGCCCGAGGTCCTCGCCGCGTTCGCGCGAGCAGGTGTCGAGGTGACCTCGACGCGCGCCCATGTGCTCCGGACCGTCGACCATCCCGCGGTTGCTCTCCTGCTGCGACATCGAGACCTGGCCAAACTGTTCAGCACCAACGGATGGTCGTGGGCGGACACCTGGGTGCGCGACAACCGGTTTCGTCCGGTCTACGTACCGGGTGGCGTCGTGTCCGGGCGCTGGGCGAGCCGGGGCGGCGGAGCGCTCCAGATTCCCAAGCCGCTGCGCGGTAGCGTCGTTGCCGACCCTGGACACGTACTCGTCATCGCCGACGCCGGGCAATTGGAGCCCCGGATTCTCGCGGCGCTGTCCGGAGACCCGAACATGATCGACGCAGCGGGAGCGGACGATCTGTACGCGCCGGTCGCCGCTGCGGCTTTCGCCGGGGATCGCGCCAAGGCCAAGGTAGCCGTTCTCGGAGTCCTGTACGGGGCGACAGCCGGCGAAGCCCGGTCGCTGCTCGCCATGCTGCGCAGGCGGTTCCCCGTCGCGGTGGAGTACGTGGAACGCGCCGCCCGGGCGGGTGAGCGCGGGGAAATCGTGCACTCGCACCTCGGACGCGCGTGCCCTCCCCCGACCCCGGAGTGGTACGCCCACGGTGACGCACACGCGCGAGGACGATTCACGCGCAATTTCGTCGTGCAGGCCACCGCGTCGGAGTGGGCCCTGTGTCTGCTGGCCGATCTGCGCCGTCGGTTGGCGGACGACCCAGGGTCGGGCGAATTGGTGTTCTTCCAACACGACGAGGTGGTCGTGCACACACGGCACCCCGAGCGCGCGACGGATCACGTCGTGGCGGCCTCGGACACGGCAACCAGACTTCTGTTCGGAGACACGCAGGTTCGATTCCCTCTCGATCTCGCCGCCCGGGAATGCTACGCGGAGCCGGACTTCTCGTCACCCGCGTGATCGTTGCCCCGGGGGCCGTCGAACGTCACCTCGATCTCCTCGAACCCCTTGCTTCGCTGCGCCTCTGCCTGCCCGGTGTAGGTCAACCTGTCCCCCTCGGTCAGCTGGACGTCGTCGGTGAACGGTGTGAGAAGTGCACGGGGGTAGAGCTTGTCGACTCTGACCACGTTGATCTCGACGGCGATGACGACGAGAACCGCCGCGATGTACATGAACGCGAGCACACCCAGGACAACTGCAAACACACCGTTGGTGACCGACGCCCGCGACACGACGTACTTGATGTAGACGCCGCCGAACGTCTGCAGCAGCTGCCAGATCACCCCGGCGACGATCGCACCGGGCAGCACGTCGGTCAGTGACAACGAGCGCGCCGTGGCCAGACGGAATGCGACGACGAACACCCCGACATTGAGCACCAGCACGGCCCCGAGCACGACGACGCCGCTGATTCGGCCGAAGTATCCTGCCGAACTGGCGACGTTGACTGCCGTGATCGCCAGTACGGCAACGCCGACGGTACTCAGTAGCGCCAGACCACGCACTCGAGCGAAGATCGGATCGGGACGAAGGTTCTTCGGCACGGCCCAGGCCGTGTTCATGGCGTTCTGAACCGCGACGGCCACCCCCAGTCCGCCGTAGAGCGAGCCGAGCACACCCACCACCAAGCCGAGTGTTCCGCCACCGATCCGTTCTGGTTCACCGACGTCCTGTCCGATGATCGGAATCTGGCTGAGAGCGGAGTCGAGGATCTGCTGCTGCAACTCCGGATTGCCCGCCAGCACGATTCCCAGAATCGTCGACGCGAGCAGCAACAGCGGAAACAGCGACACGAACGCGTAGTACGCGATCAACGCAGCGAGGTAGCCGCCCTGATCGTCGACGAACTTGTAGATCACGGCAAGCGGGAAACCCAGGACCGGATGTCTGCGTTGCATCCGGTCCATCCGCGCGGTGACGCTCACCGGAACATGTCGGTCAACCGACCGTTGCCCGCGCTGCAGCGAGCCTGGCCAGAGTTTTCTCGCGCCCGAGCAGTTCCATCGACTCGTACAGCGGAGGGCTGATGTGCGAGCCGGTCAGCGCGACGCGCACCGGAGCGAACGCCTTGCGCGGTTTCAGCTCCAGACCGTCGATGAGGGCAGATTTCAGCGACTCCTCGAGGTCGGCCGTCCGCCATTCCGGCAGGGCCGTCAACGCTGCGATCGTCGCATCGAGCACCGGACCGGCGTCGGCGCCGAGGTTCTTCGCGGCAGCCGCGGGGTCGATGTCGAAATCGGCGTCGGCAACGTAGAGGAACTTCAGCAATCCCCACGCATCCGACAACACGACGATTCGGGTCTGCACGAGGTCCGCCGCGACGGCGAACTGCGCCTCGTCGATCTCGGCGGGCAGGTGCCCCTGCTCGGTGAGGAAGGCGCGGAGCCGCGCCGCGAAATCGGCAGGCTCCAACAGCCGAATGTGCTCGGCGTTGATCGCGTCGGCCTTCTTCTGGTCGAATCGGGCCGGGTTGGAATTGACCTTCGAGATGTCGAACGCGGCCACCATCTCGTCCAGCGAGAACACGTCGTGGTCGTCGGAGATGCCCCAACCGAGCAGGGCGAGGTAGTTGAGCAGGCCCTCGGGCAGGAATCCGCGGTCGCGATGAATGAACAGGTTCGACTCGGGATCGCGCTTGGACAGTTTCTTGTTGCCCTGCCCCATCACGAACGGTAGGTGACCGAACTCGGGGGCCTTCTCCGCTACCCCGATGCGGACCAACGCCTCGTACAACGCCAGCTGACGCGGCGTCGAGGACAGCAGATCCTCGCCGCGCAACACGTGGGTGATCTTCATCGACGCGTCGTCGACCGGATTGACCAAGGTGTACAAAGGGATTCCGTTTCCGCGCGTGAGCGCGAAGTCAGGCACGGTACCGGCCTTGAAGGTGGTTTCCCCGCGCACGAGGTCCACCCAGGACAGGTCGTGACTCGGCATCCGAAGCCGCACAACAGGTTTACGCCCCTCGTCGAGAAAAGCCTGCTTCTGCTCCGCGGTGAGGTCTCGGTCGAAGTTGTCGTACCCCAGCTTCGGATCCCGGCCCGCCGCCTTGTGCCGCGCCTCGACTTCCTCGGGCGTGGAGAAGCTCTCGTACGCCTCGCCGGCGTCGAGCAACTGTTGCACGACGCCGAGATGCAGATCCCTGCGCTGCGACTGACGGTACGGCTCGTACGGACCGCCCACCTCGGGGCCCTCGTCCCAGCTCAGACCGAGCCAGCGCAGTGCGTCGAGGATTGCCGCGTAGGACTCCTCGGAATCGCGGGCCGCGTCGGTGTCCTCGATCCGGAAGACGAACTTCCCACCGTGATGACGTGCGTACGCCCAGTTGAACAGCGCGGTTCGAATCAGGCCGACGTGGGGCGTGCCCGTCGGCGACGGGCAGAATCGGACGCGTACTTCGGTGGAGGTCATGTTCTCGCTCACGTTCGATCGGTGGTGTGGTTCTCTAGTTCTTCGCTGCGACGGGGTTGGTCAGAGTTCCGATGCCCTCGACCGTGATCGACACGGACTGGCCGGCCGTGATCGGCCCGACGCCCTCCGGAGTGCCGGTGAGGATCACGTCACCCGGCAACAACGTCATGACTGCCGAGACCCATTCGATGATCTTCGGAATGTCGTGCAGCAGCAGCGACGTCCGGCTGCGCTGCTTCACCTCGCCGTCGACCTCGGTCTTGATCTCCACGTCCGACGCGTCGAGCGACGTCTCGATCCACGGGCCGAGCGGGCAGAACGTGTCGTGGCCCTTGGCCCTCGTCCACTGACCGTCCTGGCGCTGGTGATCGCGCGCCGACACGTCGTTCGCGACGGTGTATCCGAGCACCACATCGAGAGCCTTCGCCGCCGGCACGTCCTTGCACGGCCGACCGATGACCACCGCGAGCTCGCCCTCGTAGTGCACCTCGTCGGATGTCGGAGGCAGGACGATCGGCGCGCCGGGCCCGACGATGGAGGTGTTGGGCTTGATGAAGATGACCGGAGACTCCGGAGCCTGGCCACCCATCTCGGCTGCGTGGGCAGCGTAGTTCTTGCCGATGGCGATGACCTTGCTCGCCAGAATCGGCGCCAGGAGACGAACATCGGCCAGGGGCCACGAACGACCGGTGAAGGTCGGTGTGCCGAAAGGATGTTCGGCGATTTCCTTCGCCGTCTGCTGGTCACCTTCCCCTTCGATACTCACGAATGCCACACCATCAGGACTTGCAATTCGACCGAGACGCATGTCGAAAGTCTATCGACCCACCTTCGAGCCCTCGGCACGCCCGTCCGATCCCGACCGGACAGCAGGTGTAGCATCGTCTTTCGAGTTCACGATGCAAGACAACAATTCCACATGATGGGATTCACCACAGTGAGACGGCTACGCGAATGACGACTACCGAAGACACGACACACACCGCCGGTGCCCGCAAATGGGTCATGCTCGCACTTGGAATGCTCGCTCAGACCTCCGGTGCTGTATTCATCAACGGCGCAGCATTTCTCATCCCGTCGCTCCACGAAGATCGCGGGTTGAGCCTCGCCGCAGCCGGACTCGTCGTGGCCATGCCGACGGTCGGAATCATGCTGACACTCATCGCCTGGGGTGTTCTCGTGGACAGGATCGGCGAAAAGCTGGTGCTCGCCATCGGCCTTGCACTCACCGCCGCGGCCGGCTTCGCCGCCGTGTTCACGACGTCGGTCGTCGTTCTCGGTCTGTGCCTGCTCCTGGGTGGAATGGCTGCCGCGAGCGCCAACAGCGCCTCGGGGCGCGTCGTCGTCGGTTGGTTCCCGCCGGCACGACGCGGACTGGCCATGGGAATCCGGCAGATGTCCGTTCCACTGGGCGTCGCCATCGGTGCACTGCTCATCCCACCGATCGCACGCGATCACGGCGTCGGTGCTGCTCTCCTCGTACCCGCGATCATCTGCGCCGTCACGGCAATCGCCTGCTTAGGCATCATCGACCCACCGCGGCCCGACCGCGCAGCCGCGGAACGAGCCGGTCTGCTGGCCAACCCGTACCGCACCAGCAGCCAACTGTGGCGCATCCACTCGACGTCGGTTCTACTCGTCGTCCCTCAGTACGTCGTGTGGACCTACGCTCTGGTGTGGTTGATGTCGGACCGAGGGTGGTCCGCCGCATCCGCGGGCATCCTCGTCACCCTGACGCAGATTCTCGGCGCCTTCGGACGCATCGGCGTCGGCGCACTGTCGGACACGCTCGGTAGCCGCATGCGACCGCTCCGGTGGGTCGCCGTGTCCACGACGGTGACCATGGTGGTCCTGGCGGTCACCGATTGGTTCGACTCCCCGGTGTCCATCGCGGTGATGGTGGTCGCGTCGGTCGTCACCGTCGCGCCGAACGGCCTGGCGTTCACGGCAGTCGCCGAAGTCTCCGGCCCGTACTGGAGCGGACGCGCTCTCGGCGCTCAGAACACCGGACAATTCATCGCCGCGTCCATGGTTCCGCCCGCATTCGGCGCACTCGCGGCCATCAGCTTCCCCCTGGCGTTCGCCGTGTCCTCGGTATTCCCCGCCCTCGCCGTTCCGGTCATCCCCGACGACCAGCAATCGCCGGACACCTAGAACCGAACGTGCCGTCCCCCATTTTCGGAGCGAAAGTGCCGTTCGGTCAGTCAGACTGACCGAACGGCACTTTCGCTCCGAAGACAGGGGGTACAGCCGCTACAGCGCTGCTGCGATTCTGGCTCCGATGTCGGCGGTGCTTGCTGCGGCCGAACCTCGGGAGGCGAGGTCGGCGGCGACGGCGGCTTCGACGCGCTCTGCATTTGCGGTGTCGCCGAGGTGTGCCAGCAGCAGGGATACCGACAGGATGGCTGCGGTCGGGTCGGCTTTGCCCTGTCCTGCGATGTCGGGCGCGCTGCCGTGGACCGGTTCGAACATCGACGGGTTGGTTCGCGTCGCGTCGATGTTTCCGCTGGCGGCCAGGCCGATGCCGCCGCTGACTGCAGCGGAGAGGTCCGTGACGATGTCACCGAAGAGGTTGTCGGTGACGATGACGTCGAACCGGCCCGGGTCGGTGACCAGGTGGATCATCGCAGCGTCGATGTGCTGGTAGGCGACCTCGACGTCCGGGAATTCCGTGGAGACTTCCTCGACCGTACGTGCCCAGAGGCTGCCGGCGAACGTCAGCACGTTGGTCTTGTGCAGCAGCGTGAGGTGCTTCCTGCGTGCCACGGCCCGCGCGAATCCGTCACGGACGACGCGTTCGACGCCGTAGCGGGTGTTGACGCTGACCTCGGTGGCCACCTCGTGCGGGGTGTTCACCCGGAGCGCCCCGCCGTTTCCGGTGTAGGGACCCTCGGTGCCTTCACGGACGACGACGACGTCGATGTCCTTGTTGCCCGCGAGCGGCCCGGTCACGCCGGGGTACAACTTTGCCGGACGCAGGTTGATGTGGTGATCGAGCTCGAACCGTGCACGAAGCAACAGTCCGCGCTCGAGCACGCCGCTGGGGACCGACGGATCTCCGATGGCACCCAACAGGATTGCGTCGTGGCCTCGGATCTCGTCCAGCACGGAGTCCGGAAGAAGCTCGCCGGTCGCGTTGTAGCGGCGTGCACCGAGGTCGTACTCGGTCTTCTCGACTCCGGGGACGACGACGTCGAGCACCTGCAGTGCTTGGTCGACGACCTCGGGGCCGATTCCATCTCCGGCGATGACGGCGAGCTTCATGTACTCCTCGTTCTTGTCGAGCGATCAGGGGTGAGAGACGGTCAGGAAAGATCCACGAGTTCGATGGTCGACGCACCCACGGCCGATGCGATGCTCGAGCTGAGCTCGGACGGTACGTCCTTGTCGACGCGGAGCAGGATGGTCGCGCCGTCACCCTCGGAGTCCTGGCTCAGTGCTGCCGCCTGGATGTCGATTCCTGCGTCGCCGAGCAACGTGCCGATACGGCCCAGGCTGCCGGGCTGGTCGGTGTAGTTGACGATGAGGTTCTTGCCCTCGGCGCGAAGGTCGAAGTTGCGTCCGTTGATGTTGACGATCTTCTCGACCTGTGTGGTGCCGGTGAGCGTTCCTGCGACGTTGAGGACGGATCCGTCGCCGTAGACGGCGCGGACGTCGACGACGCTGCGGTGGTTCTCGCTCTCGGGGGCCTTGGTGACCTCCGCGGTGACGCCGCGCTCCTCGGCGAGCGAGGGAGCGTTGACGAAGGTGACCGAGTCCTCGATCACGGCGGAGAACAGTCCACGCAGCGCCGAGAGCTTCAGGATCTCGACGTCCTCGGCAGCGAGTTCTCCGCGCACGTCGACCGACAGCGACGCGGGAAGTTCGTCGGACAGGGCGCCGAGCAGCACGCCCTGCTTGCGGACGATCTCGAGCCACGGCGAGACCTCTTCGCCGACGGCGCCGCCCTTGACGTTGACGGCGTCGGGGACGAATTCCCCTGCGAGAGCGAGCAGCACGGATTTGGCGACGTCGGTGCCGGCACGGTCCTGAGCCTCGGTGGTCGAGGCTCCGAGGTGCGGGGTCACCACGACCTGCGGGAGTTCGAACAGCGGGCTGTCCGTGCACGGTTCGGAGGCGTAGACGTCGATGCCTGCGGCGAAGACGTGGCCGCTGGTGATGGCGTCGGCCAAGGCCTGCTCGTCGACGAGTCCGCCGCGTGCTGCATTGACGACGATGACCCCGGGCTTGGTCTTCGCGAGAGCCTCCTTGCCGATGATTCCCTTGGTCTCGGGGGTCTTCGGCAGGTGCACGGAGAACATGTCGACGCGGGTCAGCAGTTCGTCGAGGCTGACGAGCTCGATGCCGAGCTGCGCGGCACGAGCAGCGGAAACGTAGGGATCGTAGGCGATGATGTGGGTCTCGAACGCGGCGAGACGCTGCGCGAAGAGCTGACCGATACGGCCGAGTCCGACGACACCGACGGTCTTGCCGAAGATCTCGACGCCGTTGAACTTGCTGCGCTTCCACTCGTGCTGACGGAGGGTGGCGTCGGCCGCGGGAATCTGGCGGGCGGCGGACAGCAGCAGTGTGACGGCGTGCTCGGCGGCGGTGTGGATGTTGGACGTCGGTGCGTTGACGACGAGTACTCCGCGCTCGGTGGCTGCGGGTACGTCCACGTTGTCCAGGCCGACGCCTGCGCGAGCAACGATCTTCAGGTTGGTGCCGGCTGCGAGCACTTCCGCGTCGACCGTGGTCGCGGAGCGGACGAGAATCGCGTCGGCCTCGGGGACCGCGGCGAGCAGTGCCGGGCGGTCCGGGCCGTCGACCCAGCGAACCTCGACGCCGTCGCCGAGTGCCTCGACAGTGGACTGCGCAAGTTTGTCGGCGATCAGAACGACAGGACGGCCTGGCTGGCTCACGTGAAGAACTCCCTAGATAGGTCGAGGTGACGGTAGCGGTCGATCGGGTCTTGCGTGTGCGGTGCGGGACAAGTTTAGAGGCCGAGGGGAACCGAGTGGGGTTCACCCTCGTCGAACGAGTGAAGGGCACCCTCACGGATGCCCTTCACTCGGGTTACATCGGATTCGACGTCGGATCAGGCCGTCTCGGTGATCGGGCGGTCGACCCAGCTCATCAGGTCGCGCAGCTTCTTGCCGGTGACCTCGATGGGGTGCTCGGAGTTGGCCTTGCGCAGGCCTTCGAGCTCGGTGTTGCCGTTCTCGACGTTGGCGACGAGACGACGGGTGAACTCACCGGACTGAATATCGGCGAGGATGGCCTGCATCCGCTTCTTGGTGTCGGCGTCGATGACACGAGGCCCGGACAGGTAGCCACCGAACTCCGCGGTGTCCGACACCGAGTAGTTCATGCGTGCGATGCCGCCTTCGTAGATCAGGTCCACGATCAACTTCAGCTCGTGCAGCACCTCGAAGTACGCCATCTCCGGCGCATAGCCGGCCTCGACCATGACCTCGAAGCCCGTCTTGATCAGCTCTTCGGTACCGCCGCACAGCACAGCCTGCTCACCGAACAGGTCGGTTTCGGTCTCTTCCTTGAACGTGGTCTTGATGACGCCGGCGCGAGTGCCACCGATGCCCTTGGCCCACGACAGTGCCAGCGCCTGACCCTCACCCTTCGGGTCCTGATCGATCGCGATGAGCGCGGGAACACCCTTGCCGTCGACGAACTGACGACGCACGAGGTGGCCCGGCCCCTTGGGAGCGACCATGCCGACCGTGACGAACTCGGGAGCCGTGATCAGATCGAAGTGAATGTTCAGGCCGTGACCGAAGAACAGCGCGTCGCCGTCCTTCAGGTTCGGCTCGATCTCTTCCTTGAAGATCGACGCCTGCGCGGTGTCCGGTGCCAGCACCATGATCACGTCGGCCCACGCGGAGACCTCGGCGGGGGTGCCGACCTTCAGGCCCTGCTCCTCTGCCTTGGCGCGGGACTTCGATCCCTCTTTCAGGCCGATGCGGACGTCGACGCCCGAGTCGCGCAGGCTCAGCGAGTGCGCGTGGCCCTGGCTTCCGTATCCGATGACGGCGACCTTGCGGCCCTGGATGATCGACAGATCAGCATCGTCGTCGTAGAACATCTCGACTGCCACTGGTTAATACCTTTCCTCTTGTTTGAGCATGTTCATCACATGTGGTCGCTAACGCGACGCAGTGATCGATTTCGGTCCACGTCCGACGGCAACGACTCCCGACTGAACTATTTCTCGAATTCCATAGGGGTCCAACATCTTCAGCAGCGCATCCAGCTTGGAGCGCGTACCCGTGGCCTCGACCGTGACAGCCTCGGGTGACACGTCGATCACCTTGGCGCGGAAGAGGTTCACGGTCTCGATGACCTCGCTGCGTACGGTCGAGTCGGCGCGCACCTTGATGAGCACCAATTCGCGGGCAACCGACGAGTCGTCGTCCTGCTCGACGATCTTGATGACGTTGATCAACTTGTTCAGCTGCTTCGTCACCTGCTCGAGCGGGAACTCGTCGACGGTGACGACGATCGTCATTCGGGAGATCCCCGCGATCTCCGTGCCGCCGACCGCAAGTGAGGAGATGTTGAATCCGCGACGCGAGAAGAGTGCGGCGACGCGTGCCAGAACACCTGGCTTGTCCTCGACGAGGACGCTGAGGGTGTGGCTGGTACTCACTTGTCGGTGCCTTTCTCGTGCAGGGCGTTGCCGTGTGCCTGCTCGCGTGCCATTGCCTCGTGGATGACGGCGGGTTCGGCCACCGAGGCCTCGTCCTCGTCGAACAGAGGTCGGATTCCGCGGGCGGCCATGATCTCGTCGTTACCGGTGCCTGCGGCGACCATGGGCCAGACCTGCGCGTCGGCGCCGACGATGAAGTCGATGACGACGGGACGGTCGTTGATCGCGCGAGCCTGTGCGATGACCGCGTCGACGTCTTCCTCACGCTCGCAGCGAATTCCGACGCAGCCCAGGGCCTCGGCCAGCTTGACGAAATCGGGGATGCGCTGGGCGCCGTGGGTTCCCAGATTGGTGTTGGAGTACCGCTCCTCGTAGAACAACGTCTGCCACTGACGGACCATGCCGAGGTTGCCGTTGTTGATGAGTGCGACCTTGATCGGGATTCCCTCGACCGCGCAGGTGGCGAGTTCCTGGTTGGTCATCTGGAAGCAGCCGTCGCCGTCGATCGCCCACACCTCGGCGTCGGGAAGGCCCATCTTGGCGCCCATCGCCGCCGGAACGGCGTAGCCCATGGTGCCGAGTCCACCCGAGTTGAGCCACGTGCGCGGCTTCTCGTAGTTGATGAACTGCGCGGCCCACATCTGGTGCTGGCCGACGCCTGCGCAGTAGATCGCGTCGGGTCCGGCGAACTTGCCGACCGAGGAGATGACGAACTCCGGCGACATGCTTCCGTCGCTGGGGCGGTCGTAGCTCAGCGGGTACGTCTTGCGGATTCCGTCGAGGTACGCCCACCAGTCGCCGAGGTCGACGGTGGTGCCCGTGGCGCGATCGGCACGAAGCGCCTCGATCAACTCGACGATGACCTCTTTGCAGTCACCGACGATCGGCACATCCGCATAACGATTCTTGCCGATCTCGGCAGGATCGATGTCCGCGTGGATCACCTTCGCGTTCGGCGCGAACGACGAGAGCTGTCCGGTGACGCGGTCGTCGAACCGGGCGCCGAGCGTGATCAACAGATCGCTGCGCTGCAGGCCGGCCACAGCGGCGACGGTGCCGTGCATGCCCGGCATACCCAGATTGAGCTTGTGGGTGTCGGGGAACGCTCCGCGCGCCATCAACGTGGTGACGACGGGGATGCCGGTCAATTCCGCGAGTTCGAGCAGTTCTGCCGACGCGTTGGCCTTGATGACACCGCCACCGACGTACAGGACGGGTTGCTTGGAGTCGGCGATGTACCGAGCTGCCTCACGAACCTGCTTGCCGTGCGGCTTGGTGACCGGACGGTATCCGGGCAACCGCATCTCCGGTGGCCACGAGAACGTGGTCTGTGCCTGCAGGATGTCCTTGGGGATGTCGACGAGGACCGCACCCGGACGACCGGAGGACGCGATGTAGAACGCCTCGGCCATGATGCGTGGGATGTCGACGCCGTCGGTGATCAGGAAGTTGTGCTTGGTCACGGGCATCGTGATGCCGGAGATGTCGGCTTCCTGGAACCCGTCGGTGCCGATGAGACTTCTCGCGACCTGGCCGGTGATGGCGACAACGGGAACGGAATCCATCTGGGCGTCGGCGAGCGGTGTGACGAGGTTCGTCGCTCCTGGGCCGGAGGTCGCCATGCAGACGCCGACGCGGCCAGTGGCCTGCGCGTACCCGGTGGCTGCGTGCCCGGCGCCCTGTTCGTGACGAACGAGGACGTGGCGAACCTTCTTGGAGTCGAAGAGTGGGTCGTACACCGGAAGAACGGCTCCACCCGGAATGCCGAATACCGTGTCGACGTCGAGTTCCTCGAGTGCTCGGACGACGGACTGTGCGCCGGTCACCTTCTCGGGTGCGACGTGGCGACGCGATCCGTCGACGGCGCCGTTGATGTCCGGTGCCGACGAGCTGGCGTTTGCTCCCGACTTACGAGTCGAGGGCCCTGGGCGTGCGGTTGGTGCGCTCACTAGTGCTTCCTCAGGATGAAAGATGTAGCTGGGCGATCTCTGGGCAAGAAAAAACCCCCGTCAGCCGAGGCTGTACGAGGGTGGCGCGTCGATGCGAGTTGGTCGAGAACCGGCTCAGGCGTTGACGCGCCGGCCGATTACGAGTATCCAATTCCGCTTCACGCGCTCGACGGTAGGCGCGCGCATAGGGAAGAGTCAAACTCGTCACGACGCAATCCCATTATGTGAGATCGCGTAGGTGCAATGCGAAGATGAAGGGGTGTCGTCTTCGCAGCAGTCCGAACCACCGGATACATCATCCCATACGCCCGTTCCCGCGCCGCAGGTCATCCGTATCTCGCGCCTGTCGCTGGTAGGAGTCGGCATGCTGTTCATCGGCGTGGCCTTCCCCGCCGCCAGTTGGCCCGCAGCGTTCGGATGGCTCGTGCTGATCCCGATCATCGCTGCCGTGTGGGTGTTCCGCGTTCGTACCGTCGTCAGCTTCGACGGTCTCGCGATACGTAGATTGTTCGGCTCCGAGTTCGTCGCGTGGGAAAACGTGCGCGGCATTCACTTCCCGAACCGGCGATGGGCGCGCGTGGTCCTGACCGATAAGTCCGAGAAGTCGCTGCCGTTGGTTCGCTTCGACCGACTTCCGGTTCTCGCGGCGGCGAGCGGCGGGCGAATCACCGATCCCTATGCGGCCGCAGCCGAAGCCGACAGGACGGCAGAAAAGGAACAAACAGCGGACGCGGACCGAGAAGCCGAGCCAGGCGCCTCGACTTCCTGAGCCGGGAGTAACCTCGATCGGGCGAGAAACCGCTATTGATCGAGGAAGAGAAGCCATGCCGCCGCTACGGTCACGAGTTACCACTGTCGGACGCAACGCCGCGGGCGCACGCTCGCTCTGGCGCGCCACCGGAATGACGGATTCGGATTTCGGCAAACCGATCGTGGCAATTGCCAACTCCTACACGCAGTTCGTGCCCGGGCACGTGCACCTGAAGAACGTCGGTGAGATCGTCGCCGACGCCGTACGTGCCGCGGGCGGCGTACCGCGCGAGTTCCACACCATCGCCGTCGACGACGGTATCGCCATGGGGCACGGCGGCATGCTCTATTCGCTTCCGAGCCGCGAGATCATCGCCGACTCGGTCGAATACATGGCCAACGCACACACCGCCGATGCTCTCGTGTGCATCTCCAACTGCGACAAGATCACGCCGGGAATGCTCAATGCCGCGATGCGACTGAACATTCCGGCCGTGTTCGTCTCGGGTGGGCCGATGGAAGCAGGCAAAGCCGTCGTCGTCGGCGGCGTCGCGCAGGCACCGACGGACCTCATCACCGCGATCTCGGCCAGTGCGAACGACGCCGTGTCCGAGGAAGGCCTGGACGAGGTCGAGCGCAGTGCGTGCCCGACGTGCGGTTCGTGCTCGGGCATGTTCACCGCCAACTCGATGAACTGCCTCACCGAGGCCCTCGGACTGGCACTGCCCGGCAACGGATCCACGCTCGCCACGCACAAAGCCCGGTACGCGCTGTTCGAGCGCGCAGGCACCACCATCGTCGAGGCCGCGACCAAGTACTACCGCGACGGTGACGAGTCCGTTCTGCCGCGCAACATCGCAACCCCTGCGGCGTTCCGCAACGCCATGGCACTCGATGTCGCGATGGGCGGGTCCACCAACACGGTGCTGCACACCCTCGCCGCGGCGCAGGAGGGCGAGGTCGACTTCGATCTCGACACCATCGACGCCATCAGCCGCAAGGTTCCGTGCCTGTCCAAGGTGTCCCCCAACTCCGATTACCACATGGAAGACGTGCATCGGGCAGGCGGAATCCCCGCGCTGCTGGGCGAACTCCGCCGCGCGAACCTGCTCGAGACCGACGTCTCCACCGTGCACACGAAGAGCTTCGACGAGTGGCTGGACACGTGGGACATTCGCTCCGGCACGGCGTCGGACGAGGCGTTGGAGCTGTTCCACGCGGCGCCGGGCGGCGTTCGGACCACCGAGCCGTTCTCCACCGAGAACAGGTGGTCCTCGCTCGACACCGATGCCGTCGGCGGCTGCATCCGCGACAAGGAACACGCGTACACCGTCGAAGGTGGTCTGGTCGTCCTGCGCGGAAACATCGCACTCGACGGGGCGATCCTGAAGACCGCGGGCATCGACGAGGAACTGTTCTCGTTCCAGGGCCCGGCACTGGTCGTCGAGTCTCAGGAAGAAGCGGTGTCGGCGATCCTGCAGAAGAAGATCCAGCCCGGTGACGTCCTCGTCGTCCGATACGAGGGCCCCAAGGGCGGACCGGGCATGCAGGAAATGCTGCACCCGACGGCGTTCCTCAAGGGAGCCGGACTCGGCAAGCTCTGTGCTCTCGTCACCGACGGACGCTTCTCCGGTGGCACGTCCGGGCTGTCCATCGGCCACATCTCCCCCGAGGCGGCCGCGGGCGGAGTCATCGGACTGGTCGAGAACGGTGACCAGGTGCGTATCGACGTCGCCTCCCGCACCCTCGAGATCCTCGTCGACGACGCCACCCTGGAGACCCGTCGGGCCAAGATGGAGGCGTCGGAGCGGCCGTGGCAGCCGGTGGATCGTCAGCGCACGGTCACCACGGCACTGCGTGCCTACGCGGCACTGGCGACCTCCGCGGACAAGGGCGCGGTTCGGTACGTCCCCTGACCTCACGTGAGTGGAAATGTAAGTCCTGACCTACATTTCCACTCACAACGGGATCAGGTCGCGATCGGGTTGGCTCCGTTGAGGAAGATCCACAGGCAGACCCCGGCGGCGATACCCAGGATCAGCGCGACGAAGGATCCGAAACGTGGACGCGTCGCCCACCCTCGCCGTCCGTCGAAGGCGATCTTTCCCGGCCCGGTGAGGATGATCGCCGCAGCGGCGACTCCCAGTACCGTCTCGTACTCGACTCCTGTCGGCGCGAAGAACTGCAGCCCCGGCTCGGCGGCCTGCTTGAACAGCCACGCGTTGATGATGACGCTCAGCACCGCGGCGCCGGCGAACGGTGTCGCCAGACCGAGGATCAGCAAAGCGCCACCCGCGGTTTCACCGACGGCCCCGGCGATGGCCAGGATGTCCGCGCGGTCGTAACCGGTGTCTTCGAGCAGTGAGCGGAACCCGTCGAGACCGGGTCCGTTCCACACACCGGTCAGTTTCTGCAGGCCGTGCACGAGGAAGATTCCGCCGACTACGAGACGCAGGAGAAGCAAGCCGAGATCCGTCGTACCGCGCCGGGCCGGAATTTCGACCGTCTCGGTGCGCACGACCGGTTCCGGCGCGTTCTGATCCGCCGCGAACCGATCCGACGAGCCGGTGCCGTACCCCGCCGCGGCAGGGGTGGTCGGCAGGAATTCGGTGGGCTTGTCGGAGTAGGCGGTGCTGCTGTCGGGCGCGATCGGCTCGTCGAAACGTGAGGGACGAAACGACGAGGGGATCTGTTCGGTCGGGTACGCCCCGGATCCGCTCTTCCCGAAGTCCAATTCGTCCTCGGTCCGAGGCTGGAGTTTTTCGGTCGGCTGGTCGTATGGGCTCGACGCGGGCTCGTAGCCGGTGTCGGGCCGCTCTTCGTCGCGAGGCTTGTCGGTCACAGCTTCAACAGTAGAGCGAGTCGGTGCCGATTCAGCCGTATTGAGCCCGGGCGCGGCGCCTCGAGTAACGTTTCGTACATGAAGTTGGTGCGAGCGTCGTCCCGAACCGCAACTACCGTCGCCGTCCTGACGATGACCGTGGCCCTGGCGGCCGGATGTGCTCGGTTCGACGATTCCACGGCCAGCCCGTTCACCCCCGAACCGTCGTTCGGCGCCGCCGAGATCGATCCCGCGGATCCGGACGCCCCACCCACCTCGACGACACCGAGCGGTCCGCAACCGCAGCCGGGTCCCTGCATCGATCTGGACCCGAACGTCATCGCGACGTGCCTCGACCCGACGGGTGGGCTCGTGATGCTTCCCGGTGGCGCCTCCGCATTGGTCGCCGAACGCCTCACCGGACGGATCATGCAGGTCACCCAGGGCCAGTCCCCCGTCGAGATCGCGCGCCTCGACGTCGACGCCGACAGCGACGGGGGCCTGCTCGATCTCGCGTTGTCGCCGAGCTTCGCCGAGGACGGTCTGATGTACGCGTACATCACGACTGCATCGGACAACAGAGTCGTGCGCATCGCGGCAGGCGACACACCCAAGAACGTGTTGACCGGAATCCCCCGGGGTGCACAGGGGAACCGCGGCGCGTTGGATTTCCTCAACCCAGGTCAGCTGTTGGTGCTGACCGGTGACGCCGGAAACCCAGCATCCGCAGCCGATCCGGCGTCGCTCGCAGGCAAGCTTCTGAGGGTCGACTCGCTGGTCCCCGGCCAGAGCGGTCCACCCCCGCAGGTCGCCCTCAGTGGCATCGGAACCGCGGGAGACGTGTGCATCGATCCGTCGGGCGGAATCTGGGTCACCGACCGGACAGCAGTGGAGGATCGGCTCCAGCGCATCGATCCTCTCGGCGCGGTCGTGTCGCCGGTGTGGACGTGGCCGGATCGACCGGGCGTCGCCGGCTGCGGCGCAGGGGACGGGGCGGTTGCCATCTCCCTGACCGACGCCAAGGCCATGGCCGTCCTCGTCACCGACCCCGACACGGGAGCAGTCACCGCGGCACCGTCGCTGCTCGTCCAGGACCGCTACGGCCGTCTCAACGGCGCTGCGATCGCACCCGACGGCCAGATCTGGGCGGGCACCGTGAACAAGAACGGTGATGCACCGGGCCCCAACGACGACCGCGTCGTCAAGATTCCGGTCCCGGCGGGCGGCGGCGGATTCGACTAGAGCCGAACGGCCCCGGCGGCGAGCACCGCGGGGGTCGTTCGATCACGTCCTTGAATCAGCTGCACGCAGCGAGGACCAGTTCCTTGACCCTGGCCGCGTCGGCCTGACCGCGAGTGGCCTTCATGACGGCGCCGACGATCGCGCCCGCGGCTTGAACTTTGCCGGCGCGAATCTTGTCGGCCACACCGGGATTGGCAGCGAGCGCCTCGTCGACTGCAGCCTGCAACTTGGTGTCGTCCTTCTCGACGACGAGCCCGCGTGCCGCCATGACCGCAGCAGGCTCACCTTCACCGGCGAGGACGCCGTCGACGATCTGACGCGCGCCGTTGTTGTTGACCTTGCCGTCGGCGACGAGGCCGGCCACCTCGGCCACCTGTGCAGGCGTGATCGCCAGAGCGTCCAGTTCGACGCCCGCGACGTTCGCCTTCTGAGCCAGGTAGGAGACCCACCACGAGCGCGCAGCCTGCGGCGTCGCACCGGCGTCGACCGTCGACGCGACCAGATCCAGCGCGCCGGAGTTCACGAGGTCGCGCATCTCCTCGTCGGAGACACCCCAGTCCGCTTGGATGCGCGCCCGGCGCAGCCACGGGAGCTCGGGAAGCGTCGCGCGGAGTTCCTCGATCCAGGCCGCGTCGGGAGCGACGGGCGCGAGGTCGGGCTCCGGGAAGTACCGGTAATCCTCGGCAGTTTCCTTCTTCCGGCCCTTCGACGTGGTGCCGTCGGACTCCTGGAAGTGCCGTGTCTCCTGCACCACCTCGCCGCCGGACTGCAGAACGGCCGCCTGCCTGCGCATCTCGTAACGCACGGCGACCTCGACGCTCTTGAGCGAGTTGACGTTCTTCGTCTCGGTGCGGGTACCGAACTCCGACGCCGACTTCTCCATCAGCGACACGTTCGCGTCGCAGCGCAACGAACCCTGGTCCATGCGAACGTCGGACACGTCGAGCGCTTTCAGCAGATCCCGCAACGCCGTCACGTACGCGCGGGCGACCTCAGGGGCGCGTGCACCGGTGCCGGTGATGGGCTTGGTCACGATCTCCACCAGCGGAACACCGGCACGGTTGTAGTCGAGCAGCGAGTGGCTCGCGCCTTCGATCCGTCCGGTCGCGCCGCCGACGTGCGTCGACTTACCCGTGTCCTCCTCCATGTGCGCCCGTTCGATCTCGACGCGGAACGTACTTCCGTCGTCGAGCAGTACGTCGAGGTATCCCTCGGTGGCGATCGGTTCGTCGTACTGCGAGATCTGGTAGTTCTTCGGCTGGTCCGGGTAGAAGTAGTTCTTCCGCGCGAACCGGCCCCACGGGGTGATCGAGCAGTTCAGTGCGAGACCGATGCGGATGGCGGACTCGACGGCCGCGGAGTTCACCACCGGCAGTGCACCGGGAAGGGACAGGCAGACCGGGCACACCTGCGTGTTCGGCTCGGCCCCGAACGCCGTCGGGCAGCCGCAGAACATCTTGGTGGCTGTGCCCAGCTCGACGTGGACCTCCATGCCCAGAACTGGGTCGAAACGGGCAAGCACGTCGTCGTAATCGATCAGATCGACCAAGGCAGCAGTCATGCACACGAGTTTATGCGCTGGCAAGAACGCGCGAGTAACCAGTGGTGCTCGCTACGGTTGGCCGGTGACGGACACCTCGAAGCAGACGCTGTACATGACCGTGCTGATGACACCCGACATGGCGAACTTCTCCGGCAACGTTCACGGCGGGACGATTCTGAAATTCCTGGACCAGGTGGCGTACGCCTGCGCGAGTCGGTACGCGCAGGCGTACGTCGTCACCCTGTCGGTGGACCGCGTGGTGTTCCGCGAACCGATCCATGTCGGCGAACTCGTGACATTCTCCGCGTCGGTCAACTACACCGGACGTACATCCATGGAAGTCGGCATTCGCGTCGAGACCGAGAACATCCAGCGCGGCGAAACCCGTCACACGAACAGCTGCTACTTCACCATGGTCGCCGTCGACGACACGGGCACACCGCTCGAGCTTCCGCCGCTCGAACCGTCGACCGCTCTCGGACGGCAGCGCTTCGAGGCGGGCCGACGCCGCCGCGATCTTCGTCGCGACAACGAGCACCGCGAGTCGCAGATCCGACAGGAAGCCGGCCGTCTCTGAAGATCAGCCGAAGAACGCCGCCGCGTCGACGTAGCGGCTCTCCGGTACGCGCTTGAGTTGCTTGACCGCCTCGGCGAGCGACACCAAACCGATCTCGGCGCCGCGCAGGGACACCATCTGACCGAAGTCACCTGCATGCGCTGCGTCGGCTGCATTGACCCCGAATCGGGTGGCCAGCACCCGGTCGTACGGAGTCGGGGTTCCGCCGCGCTGAACATGCCCCAGCACCGTGGTTCGTACTTCCTTGTTGATGCGACGCTCGATCTCCTGGCCGAGCTGATGCGCCACCCCGGTGAACTTCACGTGACCGAACTCGTCGATGCCGCCGTCGCGCAACGCCATCGACCCTTCCCGCGGCTTCGCACCCTCGGCGACGACGCAGATGAAATGCGAGTCACCGCGCTGGAAGCGCTTGCGCACTAGATCGCAGACTTCCTCGACGTCGAACGGATGCTCGGGAATCAAGGTCATGTGCGAACCCGACGCCAGACCGGCATGCAACGCAATCCATCCCGCGTGCCTGCCCATCACTTCCACCAACATCACACGCTGATGTGACTCGGCGGTGCTGTGCAGCCGGTCGATCGCGTCGGTCGCGATGGTGAGTGCGGTGTCGAATCCGAACGTCACGTCCGTGCAGTCGATGTCGTTGTCGATCGTCTTCGGTACCCCGACGACGGGCACACCTTCCTCGGACAGCCAGTTGGCCGCCGTCAACGTTCCCTCGCCGCCGATGGGGATGAGGACGTCGATCCCGTTGTCCTCCAGCGTTTCCTTGATCCTGTCGAGACCGGCCCGGAGCACCTCCGGATTGGTGCGTGCCGTACCGAGGATCGTCCCGCCCTTGGTCAGCAGTCGATCGTTGCGATCGTCGTTGCGCAACTGAATCCGGCGGTTCTCCAGCAGACCACGCCACCCGTCCTGGAATCCGACGACGGTGGAGCCGTACCGCGCATCCGCCGTCCGAACCACCGCACGGATCACCGCATTGAGCCCGGGGCAATCACCGCCGCCCGTGAGAACTCCGATGCGCAATTTTTCGCCTCTCGTCGGTTCCATACTCACACCGTAATCCGGCTGGACTGTCTGGTCATTTCGCAGCGCCGCCACTCACCCGGGTGTGACGACTCCGCTCTCGTACGCCAGCACCACTGCCTGGGCGCGGTCTCGGAGGTCGAGTTTGCCGAGCACTTTGCCCACATGGGTCTTGACGGTCTGCTCGGCGACGAACAGAGTTGCGGCGATCTCGGTGTTCGACAGGCCCTTGGCGATCAGCTCGAGCACTTCGCGTTCGCGCGGGGTGAGTACCGACAGCTGTGCCGGCGGCTGCTTGGCCGTGCCGCGACGTGTGGTGACGTCGGCGATCAACCGGCGTGTCACCGACGGCGCCAGCAACGCCTCACCCGAGGCGACGACGCGCACTCCCCGAATCAGTTCGTCGGCGGGTGCGTCCTTGAGCATGAACCCACTGGCTCCGATGGTCAGCGCCTCGTAGACATAGTCGTCGATGTCGAACGTGGTGAGCATCAGGATGCGGACGGGAGGATCGAGCGACGCGCGGAGTATCGCGCGTGCGGCGTCGAGTCCGTTCATCTGCGGCATACGGACGTCCATGAGAACGACGTCGGGGCGCAGTCGCTTCACCTCGGTGACTGCGGTGGCTCCGTTGTCCGCGTCCCCCACGACGCTGATGTCCGGTTGAGCGGCGAGCAAGGCACCGAAACCCTGCCGCACCATTGCCTGATCGTCTGCGATGAACACGGTGATGGCCACGGATGACACCCTATGTCCTGACGTAGTCGGTGGGCCGGATCAGACTGGGGCCCGATCAGAATGGGCCACGATCACAATGGGGCCGATCAGGCTGGGGCCGATCAGGCGGCGGGCCCGGTGACGGGAAGCGCGGATGCCCCGAGAGGAACCGTCTCCGCTTTTCCCGGAAGCCGAGCGATGACCTCGAATCCGCCGTCGGACCGAGGGCGGGCGTCGAGCCAACCGGACACTCCGACCGCGCGATCGCGCATCCCGGTGATGCCATGACCTCCCGTGCCGCTGCTTCCGTCGCTCGCGCCGGCGCCGTTCGAGTCGACGGCCCGATCGTTGATCACTTCGAGGTAGGTGACGTCCGGTGCGTAGTGGAGTCGTACTCGAACCTCGCTACCGGGAGCGTGCCGAGAGGCATTGGACAACGATTCCTGCACGATCCGATACAGCGCGAGTCCTGTGGTCGCCGACACCGCGTCGGCACCGCCGAGGATCTGCCAGCTGAGCCGAACCCCTGCGCGCTGGGTGTTCTCGAGCAGCGTCGTGATGTCTCCTGCCCCGGGCGCAGGCGCGTCGTCGGCCACCACTCCGTCACTGCGCAGAACCCCGAGCATTCCGCGGATCTCGTTCAGCGCCTCCCGTGCAGTTGCCCCGATCGATTCGAATTCCGCAGCCGCCGAGGGCGATACGTCGTCGACTCGGTACGGAGCGCTCTGCGCCTGCACCACCACCAACGACATATGGTGGGCAACCACGTCGTGAAGATCGCGTGCGATCTTGGCCTTCTCCTCGAGAATCGTTCTGCGCGCACGTTCGAGCTCGCTGACCTCCTCCTGCTTGGCCAGTTGCCGCCGCGACAGGACCAGCCAGCGAATCAGCAGGCCGAACACCACGATCGCGGTCAGTCCGACACCCCACCCTATTCCGTCGTTGCCCGGTGCGTATCCGAGAAACAGCAGGACGGTCGCAACCCAGGTGACCGCCACGACCGGTAGTGCGCACCGAAGACTGACGGAAAGTACGAGCGCGAGAAGCACGAGGAGGTGTGTCACCTGCCACGGAAAGTCGTACCCCGGCAAGCGATCGAACGCAACCGGGATCACTACGGCCGAGCCGGCCGAAACAGCCCATCCGAGAGCGGGATTCGCACGGACGAGCACGAAGGGAAACACGGCGAGAGCAGACACGATCGGCATGATCGGAACCGGCACGTCGTGAGTGACGTGCAACGTCGGCCACGCGATGGAGTACAGAATCGCGGTCACCGCGAGGATGGTGACGTCGACGCCGCGTCCTGGCGGAACCAGCCGTCGAAATCGTGTCGCCTTCTCGGTCCTACTGAATATGCCCACGAGAAGAACAGTAGGAACTCGCGAGCGAAAAGTCATCGTACCGAGGGGTGAGATCGACCTACCCCCGCGGTAGCACTTCGCGCAGCCGTCACGCACCACGACGGCACGTCGAAACGGCACTTCGGGACGATTACCGATTCGGTGTTCGATTCCTAGCGTTCGTAGCCATGACAGCGAGAGCGAAGTACGTCGTCGGCACCGTGGTGGTCGGAACCATGCTGGGCATCGGAGTCGGCACGGCGATGCCGGTCGCCGACGCAGACATCTCGGCACCTCGCCGGACCGCGGCGACCGTCGCCATCGAGGCCCTGGTCGACGACGACGCAACGGCCGCCATCGGTGCGATACCGATCGGCTTCGAGAACGAGTACTACCGCCCCACGCTCGAGGACGGGAGGGCAGTGGCACCGGACGGGGACTGCTCGTCGCCCGTCCCACTACCCACAGACTTCGAATCCGCCTGCAAAGCACACGATCTGGGGTACGACCTGCTGCGGTTCGGCGCGGCGCACGGCGCGCCTGCATCCCCCGACGCCCGTACACGCCTCGACGCCGCGTTGAGCACGTCGATGGACGACGCCTGCGACGGCAGACTCGGAACCTGGTCCCGCGCGAGCTGTTTCGTGATGAGCGATATCGCAAGCACTGCAGTCGACTTCAACTCCTGGCGCCAGAACTACCGATCGCCGGCGCCGGAGCCCGCCCTGCCTTTCCTGATCACCGGTGGCGTCCTGACGACGGCCGCCGCCGCCGCGACGACCGTCGCCGGTGCCGTTCTGCGCCGTCGTAGCCCGGAGGTACTCGCATGACGTTCGTACTCACGCCCACGACAACGACCCCGCCGGCACCGACGAACCTGCATGCTGTTCCCGCGGTTCCTCGGGTGAGCACGTCGCTGCTTCTTGCACTGTCCGTCGCGGCATCCCTGTCGCCGTCGTTGCTGCCCCGAGCGTCTCTGGTCCAGGCGGTGGTGACCGGCTTGTTCGCCGCGGCAGCATTGGTCGTCTCCGCGGTAGCGCACCGGATCACGTCCCGGGTGCACCGGACCTGTCCGCGACCGCGAGCTCGCCGCGTAGCCCTCGGCCTGGCACTGCTCACCGTCGGTGCGGTCGGGATCGCCGACGCGCAGTGGCAGAACGGAGTGCGCGAGTCCTGGGGAGTCCCTCGTGTGGGTCCGATGTACTGGATCGAAGTCGTCTGCGGTTCGGTCTCGGTCTGTGCTCTTCTGGTCGTCATCGGAATCGGCTCGGCCCGCGGAGCGGGCAAACTCGGGGCGATGCGACTGCTGGCAACGACAGCCGTCGCGGCCGTTGCGGTATCGGTCTTCGGATTCGACTGGGCACGTGAGTCTTTCGCACAGCGATATGCGCAGGCGGACCTCGTATCGAGCACAGTTCAGGAGCACGCGGTCGACCCCGTCGGTGGTGTCTCGGTCGGGGTGCAGGGTCAGCGGTTCCTCGCGGGAGGCGAGGGCAGCACGGCCGTGCGCACGTACGTCGGGCTGCGTGCCGCTCCGACGTACGGCGAACGCGCAGAATTGGCTGCGGACGAACTGGAGCGGTCCGGCGGTCTGGCCAAGGCGCACGTCGTGATCGCCGTGCCCACCGGATCGGGATGGGTCGACGAGAACGCGGTCCGGGGGTTCGACGAACGATTCGGTGGTGACGTCGCGACAGTCGCTCTGCAGTACTCGGACCAACCGAGCTGGGCGACGTTCCTGTTCGCGGAGGACGCTGCGATCGAATCCACCCGAGCCCTGCGTGTGGCCGTGGAAGCGAAGCTGGCTGCGCTCGACGAGGACCGCAGACCGAAGCTGCACATCTACGGCCAGAGCCTCGGCTCGGTGGCAGGGAGCGCTGCGCTGCAGCCGGATTCGTCGGCGGTCTGCAGCACACTGTGGGCCGGTCCCCCGGCGAACAAGGTGGATACCGGACAAGGCGTCGTTCTGGCGAACACATCCGATCCGGTGGTGTGGTGGTCGAGCGAGCTGATCTTCTCACCACCGGATCTGACGAAGGCACGAGTCGACGCACCGGTGCCACAGTGGATTCCGTTGGTCTCCTTTGCACAGACGTCGGTGGATCTGCTCTTCGCGCTCGATGCGCCTGCGGGCCACGGCCATCGGTACGGGGAGGATCAGGGAACAGGCCTTCTCGATTGTGGGTAGATCTACAGTCCCATTCGGGTCCCGAGCCAGTCCATTTCACGTTCCAGGGCCGGTGCCCACACATCCATGGAATGGCCGCCGGGAAGTTCGGAATACTGGACGGACAGCCCGTCCGCGGCCGCAGCGGCGAACAGTTCGCGAGTCTGAGGCTCGAACTCCGTGTCCTCGGAGCCGACGACGAACGCGCCGGAGGAGTTCGGAAACGTCTTCTCGCGCAGGAGAGTCAGCGGAGTCCACTGGTCGAAACGTCGAGTCGACTCGGCGCTACCGTCTCCGAACGCAGCGGTGATCGAGTCCTCGCGCGTGCCTCGGCGGGGTTCGTCCTCACCGGAGATGTCCAGAAACGTCGGGTAGATCCCCGGGGCGGTCAGAGCCGTTTGCACGGCGCAGGTGCCGCCGTAGGAGTAACCGCCGATTGCCCACGCGCTCGGATCCGTGTCCACCCGCATCGTGTGCCGGATCCATGCGGGCACGTCCACCGACAGATACGTGGAGACGTTGCCCAGATGCGAGTCCATGCACATCGGGTTGGGAGTGGGCTCGCCCCATTCGTCGACGGAGCCCATGGGGTCGGACTCGCCCAGCGCGTCGGCCACCACCACGACGGGCGCATGGCCGTCGTGGGACGCTGCGTAGGTATCCATCGTGTCGGCCAGGTGTCCACCGTCGATCCAGTCGACGACATGACCCGGTTGGCCGGTCAGCAGGACGAGCACCGGCGGAGCCGCGTCGCCGGGAGTTCCGTAGAACGGAGGGGTGTAGATCGCAGCCGGACGTGCATGAAACCCGGAGGTCTCACCCGGAATCACCGCGCCCGTCACGGTGCCCCTGGGCGGATGCCCGAGTGCTGCCGCGAGCGTGGGCGTATGCCAGATCTGAGTGTTCAGCGCAGCGAGTACGCCGCAGACGAGTGCTGCGGACAGCGGGATCAGCATCACACGTCGCCGCAACAGAATCCACCCCAGCGTGCACACCAGCGCCAGGACCAGAGCAGGCAGGATCACGGTGTCGATTCGAAGGTGCACGACGCCCAGGGCGGCGTCGTGCACCGAACGAATCGTCACGTGAGTCAGCGCAGCGCGCCGCGCGCAGTCTCGTAGGCCGCGCCGATGCGGTACAGCCTGTCGTCGGCGAACGCCGGTGCCATGATCTGCAAACCGACGGGCAGTCCGTCCTCGGAGGCAAGACCCGACGGCACCGACATCGCACAGTGGCCGGCGAGGTTCGTCGGCAACGTGCAGAGGTCGTTGAGGTACATGGCAATCGGGTCGTCGACCTTGTCCCCCAGAGGGAACGCCGTCGTCGGAGTGGTCGGCGACACCAGCACGTCGACCTTCTCGTACGCGTTGTCGAAATCGCGAGCGATCAGAGTCCGCACCTTCAGCGCCTGACCGTAGTACTCGTCGTAGTACCCGGCGGACAGCGCGAAGGTGCCGATCATGATGCGGCGCTTCACTTCCGCGCCGAACCCTTCTGCGCGCGTGATCGCCATGACCTGCTCGGCACTGTGCTTACCGTCGTCGCCCGCACGAGCTCCGTAGCGCATGCCGTCGAACCGGGCGAGGTTGGAGGACACCTCCGAAGGGAGGATCAGGTAGTACGCCGCGAGCGCGTGAACGAAGTTGGGGCACGAGACCTCGACGACCTCCGCACCGAGCGACGTCAACGTCGCCACGGCGGCATCGAACGAGGAGATGACCCCGCTCTGATAGCTGTCGGAGTGCAGTTCCTTGACCACACCCACACGCACACCCTTCAGGTCGCCGCCCGCTCCTTCGCGGGCGGCGGCCACCACGGACGCCACCGAGGTGTCGACGGACGTCGAATCACGGGGGTCGTGACCGGCGATGACCTCGTGCAGAAGCGCGGTGTCCAACACCGTGCGCCCGCAGGGCCCGCCCTGGTCGAGCGACGACGCACACGCGATCAGGCCGTACCTGGACACCGTGCCGTAGGTGGGCTTGGTGCCGACGGTGCCCGTCAACGCTGCAGGCTGGCGAATGGATCCACCGGTGTCGGTTCCGATCGCCAGCGGAGCCTGATGCGACGCCAGCGCGGCAGCACTGCCGCCGCCGGATCCACCGGGAATGCGTGTGGTGTCCCACGGGTTCTTGGTCGGACCGTACGCGGAGTTCTCCGTGGACGAACCCATCGCGAACTCGTCCATGTTCGTCTTGCCGAGCAGCGGAATTCCCGCCGACCGAAGTTTCGAGGTGACCGCCGCGTCGTACGGGGAGATCCAGCCCTCGAGCATCTTCGACGCACACGTCGTCGGCATGTCCGTGGTGGTGAACACGTCCTTCAGCGCCAGCGGCACACCGGCAAGTGCCGACGCCGGGGCCTCTCCCGCACCGATGGCCTCGTCGACCTCCTTGGCGGCAACCAATGCGGCGGCGCCCGACACGTGCAGGAACGCGTGGATGTCCCCGTCGACCTTGTCGATGCGGTCCAGATGAGCCTGAGTGACCTCGACGGCCGATACCTCGCGCGCGTGAATCTTCGACGCCAGGTCGGACGCGTCGAGCGTGGTCAGGTCGGTCATTCGCTCTCTCCCAGAATCTGCGGCACTGCGAATCGATCTTCTTCGGCGTTGGGAGCCTCGGCCAGAGCCTGCTCGGGCGTCAGGCCAGGGACGATCACGTCCGGGCGCGTGACATTGGTGATCGCACTCGGATTGGCCGTCGGCGTCACATCGTCCGCAGCCACCTCGGCCACTGCCTTCACATGGTGAAGAATCGAATCCAGCTGGCCGGCGAACTCGTCCAACTCGGCTTCGCTGAGCGCAAGCCGAGACAGCCGGGCGAGGTGAGCCACCTCGTCGCGGGAGATATCAGGCACCGCGTAGACCCCTTTCACACATATGACGACGCACCGCGAAAAACACGCGGCCGCCGTCAACCTTATCGGGGCCCTCGTCGCTGCCTCCACTCCCGGTTGGCTGGGTCATTCCTGCAGGCTCCACTCCCGGTTGGCTGGGTCATTCCTGCAGGCTCCACTCCCGGCTAACTCGGTCCCACCCAGATGTCGCGAAGGTCACGGCCGGTGCGGCAGTTGCGCCCCGAGAGGCCGACAGTGCGAGGATGGCTCGCGGTGTTTCACCCACGAAGTTCTGTCATCTCTCGTAAGCGAAAGGGCGCGACATGTCCTACCTGCTCCGCGTTCAGCTCCCCGACCGACCGGGCAGCCTCGGCTCGCTCGCCGTCGCGCTGGGTTCTGTCGGTGCGGACATTCTGTCGCTCGACGTCATCGAACGCGGCGACGGTTACGCCGTCGACGACCTCGTCGTGGACGTACCGCCCGGCGCCCTGCCCGACACGCTGATCACCGCCGCCGAGAATCTGACCGACGTTCGGGTCGACTCCATCCGGCCGTACACCGGTGTGCTCGACACCCATCGTGAACTGGAGTTGATCGACCGGGTGGCCGCGGCGACCGACGACAGGCTGCAGGTGCTGGTCGATGGAGCACCGCGGGTACTGCGGGTCGGCTGGAGCGTCGTGGTAGCGACAGGTCCGCACGGGGCCTACCGCGTCGTGGGCAGCTCGGGTGCACCGGAGACACACGCAACAGACATGCCGTGGATGCCGTTGGCACACCCGGCTTCCCTCGACGGTGACGCCGAGTGGGTGCCGCAGGTATGGCGCGACATGGACACGAAGATCGCCGCGGCGCCGCTCGGCGCCTCCGGGACGGTCTTGATGCTCGGGCGCCCGGGAGGACCGGACTTCCGTCCCTCCGAGGTCGCGCGGCTCGGCTACCTCGCAGGTATCGTCGCCACCGTTCTCGGCTGAGCTACGCGTCCTCCCCCGCGTCGTCCGCGGCATCGTCAGCTTCCGCCTCGGCATCAGGATCCGGCTCCCGCACTGCATCGGGGCCTTCGGTGAGAAGTACGGTGAATCCGGCCTCGTCCAGCACCGGTACGCCGAGCTCGACGGCCTTGTCGTGCTTGCTGCCCGGCGACTCGCCGACGACGACGAATGCGGTCTTCTTCGAGACCGAACTCGCGGCTTTGCCTCCGCGCACCAGAATGGCTTCCTTCGCCTGATCACGGGAGTAGTTCTCCAGCGATCCGGTGACGACGATCGACATGCCCTCCAGGTTTCGGACGATGGACTCGTCGCGCTCGTCCTCCATCCGCACACCCGCCGCACGCCATTTCTCGACGATCGTGCGGTGCCACGGCACTCTGAACCACTCGGATACGGCCGTGGCGATGGTCCCGCCGACTCCGTCGACAGCAGCGAGTTCCTCGTGCGACGCGTTCTCGATGCGCTCGAGACTGCCGAACTCGCCGGCGAGCGCGCGGCCCGCGGACGGTCCGACGTGGCGGATGGACAGGCTCACCAGCACGCGCCACAGAGGGCGGTCCTTCGCCTTGTCCAGGTTGGCCAACAATCGTTTTCCGTTGGCGGACAACGCCCCGGCCTTGGTGCGGAAGATGCCGGTCTCGAGCAGGTCGTCCTCGGTCAGCGAGAAGATATCGCCCTCGTTCTCGATCACCCCGGCTTTCAGGAGGTCGGTCGCGGCCTCGTAGCCGAGCCCTTCGATGTCGAACCTGCCTCGTTCTGCAACGAAGAACATACGTTCACGGAGTTGCCCCGGGCAGAACTCGGAGTTGGGGCACCGAAGGTCGGCGTCTCCCTCCTTCGCCGGTGCAAGCGTGGTTCCGCACTCGGGACACTCGGTCGGCATGACGAACTCGGTCTCGTCGCCGGTGCGGGCGTCGACGACAGGCCCGAGAACCTCCGGAATGACCTCGCCTGCCTTTCGAATGGTCACGGTGTCCCCGATCAGGACACCCTTGCGTTTGACCTCGGAGCCGTTGTGCAGCGTTGCCAGGGAAACGGTGGAACCGGCCACCAACACGGGCTCCATGTAGGCGAACGGGGTGACGCGTCCGGTGCGGCCGACACTCACCCGGATGTCGAGAAGCTTGGTGGTCACTTCCTCCGGCGGGTACTTGTAGGCGATTGCCCAGCGCGGCGCGCGCGAGGTGGTCCCGAGCCGACGATGCAGACTCATCTCGTCGACCTTGACGACGAGGCCGTCGATCTCGTGCTCGACGTCGTGCCGGTGTGTGTCCCAGTAGGCCACCTTCTCCACGACGGCATCGATTCCCTCCACACGCGTCGTGTGGGACGACACCGGAAGCCCCCATGCCTTCAGCGCCTCGTAGGCATGCATCTGAGTGTCCGGAGCGAACCCCTCCATGCGGCCGAAGCCGTGGCAGATCATGCCGAGTCTGCGTTTGGACGTGACCGCCGGGTTCTTCTGACGCAGCGAACCTGCCGCCGAGTTACGTGGGTTCGCGAAGGGCGGTTTGCCTTCCTCCACGAGCGAGGCGTTGAGTGCCTGGAAATCCTCCAGCCGGAAGAACACCTCGCCGCGCACCTCGAGGAGGGTCGGAATCGGGTGATCTTCGCTGGCAGTCAGTGTCTCCGGAATGTCGGAGATGGTGCGGGCGTTCAGCGTCACGTCCTCGCCGGTTCTACCGTCACCGCGAGTGGCACCGCGGACGAGCTTACCGTTCTCGTAGACCAAGTTGAGTGCCACGCCGTCGATCTTGACCTCGCACAGGTAGTGCAGGCCTGCGGAGCGATCACCCACTTCGGTCTCGACACGCTTGGCCCATGCCCGCAGTTCGTCGTGATCGAAGACGTTGTCCAGACTCAGCATTCGCTCGAGGTGGTCGACCGCGGTGAACTCCGTCGCGAACCCGCCACCGACCAACTGGGTCGGCGAATCCGCCACGCGCAATTCGGGATGGCGCTCCTCGAGCTCGGTCAGCTCACGCAGCAACGCGTCGAACTCACCGTCCGAAACGATCGGCGAATCCCGGACGTAGTAGCGAAACTGATGACCCCGTACGTCCTCGGCAAGCTGCTGCCACCGCTCCTTGTCCTCACTGGAGGCCGGAGTGCCCGTCGCCCGATCGTCGGCGTTCTCGGTCGCGGCAGTCGGTGCAGTCGATTCGTCCACACTCGAACATTAACGGACCCCACCGACACTCGAGACGCTGCTAGAGCGAGTCGGGTGCGTCCTGAAAGGCGTCCGCGACATTGCCCGCCAGTTCGAGCGCCTGCCTGGCCCACTCCGGCGTCGCCCCGGCCAACCCACACGCGGGAGTGACCGACACCTGAGTCGACAGAACGGACCGCGGAAATCCGAGCCGGTCGACGAGTGTCACCGCGGGTGCCGCGACCTCACGCCACGTCGGCACCTTCTCCGGCCGCACCGCAGGCACCAGGCCGAGCATGATCGTCTTGCCCGCCTGGAGAAACTCTCCGATGCCGTCGAGGTCACGTGCGCCGAGCTGCGCCACGTCGAGTGCAGCGGCCTCCGCGGCGCTTCGGCGCAGCAGGTCCAACGGCACGTCCGCACCGCAACAATGCACGGCGGTAGGCACTCCGACCCCGCGCAGCACGGAGTCGATCAGATCCAACGCCTCGGGCTCCGGTACGGCCCGCACCGGATCGAGTCTGGTCACCCCCGACAGCGAACCAGCAAGAACTGCAGGCAAACTCGGCTCGTCGAGTTGCACCACGACATCGACACCCAGCCGTGACCGAAGCTCGGCGCACTGCTGCCGCAAGCCCTCGGTCAACGAACCCGCGAAGTCGCGAACCGCGCCCCGGTCGGTCAACACTCGGTGCGCACTGCGCAGCTCGACCTGGGCCGCCATCGTGAACGGACCTGCAGCCTGCACCTTCAACACGTGATGGGTCGCGGCGAAGCCACCCGTCTCCCAGAGTTCTTCGAGAACGTCGAGATCCTCGTGCAACAGATCTTCGGCGCGGCGACCCGTCAGAGACTTGCGCTGCGACACGCGGTAACCCGACGTGCGCACGTCGAGTTCGATGTCCACCATCAACGCGCCTGTCCTGCCGATGGTGTCCGCACCGAGTCCACGAGCCGGTAGCTCGACGATGTGCGGCAGTGCAGGCAGCTCACCGAGAACGATCGAGGACGCCTCTCGAACGTCGGTGCCGGGCCACGACCCGATGCCCGTCGCCAGCGCCCCGAAGACGCTGGCGCTCACTCGCTCTCGGAACGAGTGCCGGCAATGGTGGAACTGCCGATGACGATGTCGCCCTGGACGTCGCGGCGATACAACACAGCCGCTTGTCCCTTCGCCACTCCGGTCAGTGCACTGCGAAGCTGAATGTCCACTCCCCCGTCGGCGGTTGCTTCCGCAACTGCTTCGGTGAGCCCACCGTGCGCGCGAACCTGCACGACACATTCGATCGGCCCCGTGGGTGCGACACCATCCGTCCAGATCGCACGGTCGCCGGTGATTCCCCACACGTCGAGGCGAGTAGCGGACCCGACGATGACGTTGCCGCTGTCCGGCTCGATAGCGGTGACGTACCGAGGCTTTCCATCCGCGGCAGGCCCGGACACGCCGAGCCCCTTGCGTTGACCGATCGTGAAGCCGTGCACACCCTCGTGGTCCGCCAGTTCCGCCCCCGTGTCCGCGTCGACGACCTTGCCGGGACGGATACCGATCTTCGCGCCGAGGAACGCACGCGTGTCACCCGACGGGATGAAGCAGATGTCGTGACTGTCCGGCTTGTCCGCCACCGCGAGTCCGCGTGCCGCGGCTTCCTCGCGGATCTCGGACTTGGGGGTGTCCCCGATGGGGAACATCGCCCGGGAAAGCTGATTGTGCGTCAGCACCGCCAACACGTAGGACTGGTCCTTGTCGGCGTCGACGGCACGGCGCAACACGCCGTCGTGCAGCTGGGCGTAGTGCCCCGTGGCCACGGCGTCGAATCCGAGGGCGAGCGCACGGTCGGCGAGCGCGGAGAACTTGATCTTCTCGTTGCACCGCAGGCACGGATTGGGCGTCTCGCCCGCAGCGTACGACTCGACGAAGTCGTCGATGACGTCTTCCTTGAATCGGTCGGCGAAGTCCCACACGTAGAACGGGATCCCCAGCACGTCCGCGGCTCGGCGCGCATCCCCGGCGTCTTCCTTGGAGCAGCAACCGCGGGAACCGGTGCGCAAGGTCCCGGGCTCGGTCGACAGTGCGAGATGGACGCCGACGACGTCATGGCCCTCGTCGACTGCGCGGGCAGCCGCCACTGCCGAATCCACTCCGCCGCTCATTGCAGCCAGTACACGCATCAGCGCTGTCCTCCCCGAGCTCCTACGCTCGCCAATCCCGCTGCGCGGGCTCGTTCGATTACTTGCGGCAACGCTGCCAGCAGTGCGTCCACGTCGTTGTCGGTCGATTCCGGTCCGAGCGAGAAACGCAGCGATCCACGGGCGATCGACGGATCCGCGCCCATCGCGATCAACACGTGACTGGCGCTGGCCACACCGGCGGTGCAGGCGGACCCCGTCGAACATTCTATGCCCGCCGCATCCAGCAGCATCAGCAGGGAATCTCCCTCGCAGCCGGGGAAGGTGAAGTGGGCGATACCCGGTAGCCGTCGATCGTCGATCGGGCCGTTGACGATCACCTCCGGATCGATCGCACGCACGCCCCTGACCATCTTCTCGCGCAACCGCTCCGCATTCGCATGACGGGTGTCGAGGTGGGCGACGGTGTCCTCGAGCGCCGCGGCCATCGCGACGACCGACGCGGTGTCGTGCGTACCGGATCGGACGTCACGCTCGTGGCCGCCTCCGTGCAACAGCGGGACACACGCCGTCGTGCGTCCCAGCAGCAGGGCACCGACGCCCTGAGGTCCGCCGAACTTGTGCGCAGCGACACTCATGGCGGACAGGCCGCTGGCGCCGAAATCGACGCGCAGGTGCGGGATGGCCTGAATCGCGTCGCTGTGCATCGGCACGTCGTACTCCCGAGCGATCGCGGACAGCTCGGCAATCGGCATGATCGTGCCGACTTCGTTGTTCGCCCACATGATGGTCACCAGCGCCGTCCGATCCGCCCCGACGGCCAGCTCCGCACGGAGGGTGTCCGGGTGGACTCGGCCCCGAGAATCGACCTCGAGCCAGGTGACCTCTGCGCCCTCGTGGTCAGCGAGCCACTCGACTGCGTCGAGGACCGCATGATGCTCGACCGCGCTGGCGATGATTCTGGTCTTCGACGGATCCGCATCACGGCGAGCCGCGAAGATCCCCTTCACCGCAAGGTTGTCGCTCTCCGTTCCCCCTGAGGTGAAGATCACCTCGGACGGGCGCGCTCCGAGGTGTTCGGCGATCGACTCCCTCGACTCCTCGACCCTCCGGCGGGCGGCCCTGCCGGATCCGTGCAGCGAGGACGCATTCCCGACGGTGGCGAACACTGCCGTCATCGCTTCGATGGAGGCGCGGGACATGGGCGTCGTCGCAGCATGATCGAGGTACACGGGTGCACTCGCGCGGGGGGCAGCAGCCGAACTGCGGGCAGAAGGCATAACGCTTCAAGGATAGCCGGTGATCACCGGTGCCCCTCGCACCCGTGACACCCGCCCACCCGTCACACCTGCCCCCGTCCCACCTGCCCAGCCACGACACCCGTCCAGCCGAGGTTCCTGCTCAGCGGTGCACCGGTCGCTGCGGGGCTCGGACGACGTCGAGGGTGACGACATCGTGCACGGTCGGGTCGAGCCGATCACCGGATCGCGCCGCCGCCTCGCAACGCCTCGCGAGATCCCGACGGTCGGAGCCCGGCGCCTCGGGAGCGGTCAGTTCCACGCGCGCGACGATTCCTTTCAGCCGCAGGATTCGGCCGATCGACTGACCGATGGTCTCGTCGCCGACGAAGCACGTCGCCGTCGTACGAGCAGAATTTCCGTCTACGTACGCGAGCCGGACCGGCTGCACCCAGGTCTCGGTGTCGATCGCGGCCTGGAACATCGCAGGCCGGAACGAGCCGTACGCCTGTCCGCACCAGGTCGTCGCTTCCGGGAACACCACAACCGTTCCACCGCCGCGCAGTCTGTCCGCAACCTGGTCGACGGTCCCCGGGAGCGCACGTAGTTTCTGCCGGTGAATGGGAAGCACCTTCATTGCCCTGGCCAACAGGCCCAGTACCGGCCACTCGATCAGGTCGCCGCGGGCGACGAACGTCGCCGGTCGCAGTGCCGTCAGGACCAGTACGTCCGTCCAGGAAATGTGTCCGGCCACGACGAGCGCGCCGTGTTCGGTACGGGAGCGTTCCCGATCCGACCGCGGGTCGTGGACGCAGAGCCCGATACCGACGGCGAACAGCAACATCCGCGCACCGAATCGAGTGACGCGCCTGCGCAGTCGGGGTGAGACCACACCGACGGCGATCAGTACCGGAAGTAGCGCGACCGCGAACAGCGCGACCAGAATGCGCAGTGCGACCACCACCGAACCCACGGTTGCGCTCCCGCGCGCGATGCAGCCGTCTCCGCACGGGCTGGACGGCATCCACGCATGATCCACCACCTGTTCCGTCACGGCCGATTCGGCTGCGCGGCCGGACGAGTCGACGATGTTCGATGCGGTCATCCCTGTCCCCTCGTCTCGTAGGTGTTGGCCGCGCTTCTCAACCGGTCCAGGTACCGAGTGTTGGCATCGCTCAGCCCGAGCAGTGCGACGAAATCCGCGACACCGAAGTCGGGGTCGTGCGACGGTTCTCCGCACACCACCGCGTTCAGTCGCAGGTATCCGCGAAGCAGCGGAGGGATCGATGTGCGAGCAGGGGCCACGATCTCGTCGAGACCGCGGCCGTCGACCACGACGGGGTTACGTGGGATCACGCGGCGGTCGGGTGCCGATCCATGCTTGTCCAGCAGGAAGTCGCGGACGCCTCGGACGTTCGCCCCCGGAACGTCGTCGGCGGACGCCTGCATGGGTACCGATACGCATCCCATGACCCATTCGAGGCCGGTCACTTCGAGGTAGTGCAGGATTCCAGCCCACATGAGTCCGAGGACGGAGCCGGATCGATGCTCGGGCCGCACGACGGCGCGTCCCATCTCGACTACCGAGGATGCGGACGGATTCAGGGCTGTGAGATCGAATTCCGTTGCGGTGTAGTAACCCCCGGCTGCGATGGCGGCGTCGGGAGTGAGCATGCGGTAGCAACCGACGAAGTCGTCGGTTGTGTTGTCGCGGACGAGAAGATGGTCGCAGAATTCGTCGAAGCGGTCGGCGTCGCGGCCGCTGGGATCTCGGGGGATGTCGTATCCGGGTTCGGACGCGAACACGTCGTAGCGGAGTTTCTGAGCGGCGTCGCGATGATCTCGGTCGGTGGACAGGACGAGCGAATAGCGGTCGGCGGCGGCTCGGCCCTTCGTGGCCGTCTCGGGCACGGACGATGCACGCGAGTTCATGACTGAAGTGGTCATGCAAGTTGTCTAACGAGCCGCGGCCACGTCAGCGCATCAGGTGGGTAACGTGTCCGAACACGTTGCGTGAACGACAGAAACGCCCCCACCCCCGAAACGGGGAGGCGGGGGCGTGTCGTCTGTCCGGGCGATATCAGCCCTTGTGCTTCTTCACCGCTTCGGTGAGCTGAGGTGCGACGTTGAACAGGTCGCCCACGATGCCGTAGTCGGCGATCTCGAAGATGGGTGCTTCTTCGTCCTTGTTGACTGCGACGATGGTCTTCGAGGTCTGCATTCCGGCGCGGTGCTGGATGGCGCCGGAGATGCCGAGTGCGATGTAGAGCTGCGGGGAGACCGTCTTACCGGTCTGACCCACCTGGAACTGACCCGGGTAGTAACCGGAGTCCACCGCTGCACGCGACGCACCGACCGCTGCGCCGAGCGAATCGGCCAGGTCCTCGACGACGTTGAACTTGTCCGCACTGCCGACGCCACGGCCACCGGACACGACGACGGTCGCTTCGGTGAGTTCCGGGCGGTCGCCACCGACGATCGGGTCACGCGAGGTGACCTTGACGACGCCGTCTTCCTGTGCCGGTACCTCGACGGTTTCGCGGCTACCCGCGCCTGCCTTCGGCTCGGCTTCCACGGCGCCCGGACGCAACGAGATGACGGGGACGTCTCCGTTGGCCTTCGCCTCGACGGTGAACGCGCCACCGAAGATCGAGTAGGTGGCACTGCCGTCGCCGTTCACGGCGATGACGTCGTTGTGCAGACCGGAGCCCAGGCGCGCCGCGAGGCGTCCCGCGACTTCCTTGCCTTCGATGCTGGCTGCGGTGATGATCGCGGCGGGCGAGACGGACTCGGCGAGTGCCGAGAGTACGTCGACCTTGGGGGTGATGATGAAGCCGTCGATGTCGTCGGACTCTGCGGCGTAGATCTTCTCCGCGCCTGCCTCGGTCAATGCGTCGGCCAGCTTGTCGGTGGTACCGGCGGGACCGGTGACGACTGCCGACGGCTCGCCGAGTGCACGGGCCGCGGTGATCAGCTCGGTGCTGACCTTCTTGAGGGTTCCCTCGACGTGCTCCACGAGCACGAGTACTTCTGCCATGACTTGCTCTCCTTAAGTGGTCTGCGCGGCGTTACGTCGGCGGGATCAGATGATCTTCTGGCCTACGAGGTAGGTGGCGATCTTGTCGCCGCCGTCGCCCTCGTCGGTGACCCGCTCGCCTGCAGTCTTGGGAGGCTTGGGGGTGGACGACGTGACGGTCGTTCCTGCGTTCTCCACGCCGACGATGCCGTCTTCGACGCCGATCTCGGCGAGCGTGATGGTCTGCACCGTCTTCTTCTTCGCGGCCATGATGCCCTTGAAGGACGGGAAGCGCGGCTCGTTGATCTTCTCGGTGACGCTGACGATGGCCGGCAGTGCAGCCTCGAGGCCGAAGATGCCCTCGTCCGTCTCGCGCTCGCCCGACACGGTGCCGTCGGCGACGGTCAGCTTGCGGAGCTGGGTGAGAGCGGGAATCTGGAGGTACTCGGCGATGATCGCCGGTACAGCGCCCGTACGGCCGTCGGTGGCCTCGTTACCCGCGATGATCAGATCGGCGGGCTCGTCGTTCTCGAACGCGACGTTTCCGAGCGCAGCTGCCAGCGCGTACGCAGTCTGGATGGCGTCGGACCCGTGGAGCGAGGGGTCGTTGAGGTGCACGGCGCTGTCGGCACCCATGGACAGAGCCTTGCGGATGGCATCGGTGGCGCGGTCGGGGCCTGCGGACAGCACCTTCACCTCGCCGCCCTGTGATTCCTTGATGAGCAGGGCTTCTTCGACGGCGCGCTCGTTGATCTCGTCGAGAACGGCGTCGGCTGCCTCGCGGTCGAGCGTGTAGTCACCGTCGGTGAGTTTGCGCTCGGACCACGTGTCGGGAACCTGCTTGATCAAAACAACGATGTTCGTCATGGGTCTGCGTCGACCTCCTGGTCATGTTCCGCTGATTCGTAGGGTGAATCGGGTCGTGCCTTATGGGTTCTTGCTGTTCTAGGCCCTGCCGTAGATTACCCCATGTTTAGTTACTGGTGGGTAACTTACCGCATTTCCGATCCGACAATACATCCGCCCCCTCCTGATCGGACGCCACTGCCGATGGTTCTTCTCCGGACCTAGGCACTACCCTCTCGTCGGTGAGCGAATCATCGACAGCCAACGCGGACGCACCGCTCCCCCTCACCGGCGAGCGCACGGTTCCTGGCATCGCGGAGGAGAACTACTGGTTCCGCCGACACGAGGTCGTGTACGAGCACCTGCTGGGGCGGTGCCGGCACCGCGTCGTCCTCGAGGCGGGATCGGGAGAAGGGTACGGCGCCAACATGATCGACGCCGTTGCCGAGTCGGTCACCGGCGTGGACTACGACGCAGGCGCCGCCGCTCACGTGCACGATCGGTATCGCGGAGTCCGCATGCTCCGCGGCAATCTGGCGCAGCTGCCCCTTCGCGACGACTCGGTGGACGTGGTCGTCAACTTCCAGGTGATCGAGCATCTGTGGGATCAGGGGCAGTTCCTCGACGAGTGCTTCCGGGTCCTCCGCCCGGGTGGAGAGTTGCTCGTCAGTACACCGAATCGCATCACGTTCTCCCCGGGGCGAGACACTCCGTTGAATCCGTTCCACACGCGCGAGCTGAACGCCGACGAGTTGTCGGAGCTGCTGGAACAGGCCGGTTTCACCGTCGACGTGATGACCGGTGTTCATCACGGGTCCACGCTGCGCGATCTCGACTCCAAACACGGAGGGTCGTTCATCGACGCTCAGATCGAGCGCGCACTCGCCGGGGAGCCCTGGCCGGCAGCCCTCTCGGCCGATGTCGCATCGATCACCACGGCAGATTTCGACATCCACCCGACGGACATGGACGGGAGCCTCGACCTGGTCGCCGTCGCGATCAAGCCTCACGGCGGAGCTGCGGTGAGCGGGTGAGCACACCTTCACCGAAGGTGACCGAACCGGGCATGTTCGCTCTGGTTCTGCACTCGCACCTGCCCTGGCTCGCCAATCACGGCCGATGGCCGGTCGGCGAGGAGTGGTTGTACCAATCGTGGGCGGACTCCTATCTGCCGCTGACGGACATGCTCTCGACGCTCGCCGACGAGGGACGTACCAACCTGCTCTCGCTCGGAATCACGCCGGTGCTCGCCGCTCAACTCGACGACCCGCATTGCCTTGCGGGGATGCATCATTGGCTCGGAAACTGGCAGCTGCGCGCACACGAGGCAACCGATCGCGCGATGTCGATCCGCGAACACAGAAGCGCTGCACGGGCACTCGACACATTCGAAACGAAATGGCGGCACGGCGGATCACCGGTCGTTCGCACACTCGTCGACGCAGGAACGGTCGAACTGCTCGGCGGTCCCCTCGCCCACCCCTTCCAACCGCTGCTCGATCCGAGACTGCGCGAATTCTCGCTGTCCGAGGGGCTTTCCGACGCGGCGAGGCGGTGGGGCACACGGCCCACCGGCATCTGGGCACCAGAGTGTGCGTACGCACCGGGGATGGAAGTCGGATACGCAGACGCAGGGGTCACCCATTTCATGGTCGACGGCCCATCCCTGCGAGGCGACACGACGCTCGGGCGACCGGTGCGAGAATCCGACGTCGTCGCGTTCGGGCGCGATCTCGAGGTCAGCTATCGCGTGTGGTCGCCGAAATCCGGTTACCCCGGGCACGCCTCGTACCGCGACTTCCACACCTACGACCATGCGACCGGGCTCAAGCACGCCCGTGTCACCGGGCGAACCGTCGACTCGGCCGACAAAGAGCCCTACGATCCAGCCGCCGCGTCCGCCGCGATCGACATCCACGTCGCGGATTTCGTCGACACGGTCAGGCGCAGGCTCCGCTCCGAGTCCGATCGCATCGGTCGACCCGCACTCGTCGTGGCGGCGTTCGACACGGAACTGTACGGCCACTGGTGGTTCGAGGGCCCGGTGTGGCTCGAACGCGTCCTGCGAGCCCTGCCGGAAGCCGGGATCGACGTCGGAACCCTGGACGACGCTCGCACCAAGGGATTCGTCGGCGCACCGGTCCAGTTGACCGAGTCCTCGTGGGGGTCGGGCAAGGACTGGCGCGTGTGGAACGGAGACGCCGTACGCGATCTGGTTGCACTGAACGCCGAGGTGGTCGAGGCAGCACTGAGCGCACTCGACGGTCAGCGCACGATGGACGGGCAGCGATCGGGCATGCCCGAATTGCGCAACAGGGTGAACGACCAGATTCTGCGTGAGACACTCAACACGGTTGCCAGTGACTGGGCGTTCATGGTCAGCAAGGACACGGCGGCCGGATATGCGCGTCAGCGCGCGCATGTTCACGCCCACGCTCTCCGGGAGATCGCGGACGCGGTCCGCGGTGGTCGTCACGACGACGCGGAGCGGCTCGCACGCGGGTGGAACCAGGCAGATGGGCTGTTCCCGGCTCTCGACGCTCGTCGAGTGGCAGGAAAGTACGACCCGAAGAACCTGCAGCACGGATCGGGAGCTCGGAGGGGAGCACTGAAGTGAAGATTCTGATGGTCTCGTGGGAGTACCCGCCGGTCGTCGTCGGAGGGCTGGGCCGACACGTCCATCATCTGGCTACCGAACTCGTCTCCGCTGGGCACGAAGTCGTCGTTCTGGCGCGCCGCCCGACGGGCACCGATGCGTCGACCCATCCCACGCACCATCGCATCGACGACGGCGTCCTGGTGGTCGCGGTGGCCGAGGATCCCGCACACTTCGTCTTCGGCGAGGACATGCTGGCGTGGACCCTTGCCATGGGACACGCGATGGTTCGCGCCGGAATCGCACTCGGCAAACCGGGCCTTGGCGACGGCTGGCAACCCGACGTGGTCCACGCGCACGACTGGCTGGTGGCGCACCCTTCCATCGCGCTCGCCGAACACTTCGACGTCCCCCTCGTCTCGACGATCCACGCCACCGAGGCGGGCAGGCACAGTGGCTGGATCTCCGGCACGATCAATCGTCAGGTGCATTCCATCGAATGGTGGCTGGCCAACGATTCCGACGCGGTCATCACCTGTTCGGCGTCGATGAAGGACGAGGTCACTCGACTGTTCGGGATTCGCGACTCGGCGGTGTCGGTCATCAGGAACGGCATCGACATCCGCACGTGGAACTTCCGTCCTCGCCAGCCTCGCCAGGAACCCGCCACACTGCTGTACGTCGGCCGTCTCGAGTACGAGAAGGGCATACAGGACGTCATCGCCGCCATGCCGCGCATCCGTCGGAGCCATCCCGGCACCACGCTGCACATCGCAGGCGAGGGAACGCAGTTCGCGTGGCTGGCGGAGCTCGCCCGGACGCATCGGGTGACCCGCGCAGTCTCGTTCCTCGGATCGCTCGACCACACGGAACTGCTGTCCTGGCTCCACGGAGCCGACGCGATCGTCCTACCCAGCCGCTACGAGCCCTTCGGCATCATCGCTCTCGAAGCCGCCGCAGCGGGAACCCCGCTGGTGGCGTCGACTGCCGGTGGGCTGGGTGAAGCGATCGTCGACGGCGTGACCGGTCTGTCCTTCGAGCCGTCCGACGTCGCAGGCCTCGCCGCTGGGGTTCGGCGCGTTCTCGACAACGTCGATGCAGCTCAGGAGCGTGCGCACGCTGCCCGCGAGCGGTTGACCGTCGACTTCGACTGGAAGCACGTCGCGGAAGCCACCGCCCAGGTCTATCTGGCCGCGAAACGGAAGGTGCGGTATCCGCTCGCGCGGCCCACAATCGTCGAACGCGCTCTACCCGAGCGCAGTTGAGTCGCCGCGCGCAGCTTCCGCCGCCCTGAGTGCTTTCTTGCGTTCGATGTCCTCGAGCGCAGCGATGTATTTCGCGCGCTCGGCAGCACCGGCTTCCCAGTCGGCCTTGCGGTTGCGGACCACCTTGGCCGGTGCGCCGACGGCGATGCTGTAATCCGGTACGACACCTTTGACGACGGCGTGTGCACCGAGCACACATCCGCGGCCGACGCTGGTCTCGCGTAGAACCGTCACCTTGGCGGCGATCCAGGTGTCGGGACCGATCCGGACCGGTCCCTTGACGATCCCCTGGTCCTTGATCGGTGTGGTGACGTCGTCCATCCGATGGTCGAAATCGCAGATGTAGCACCAGTCCGCAACGAGCGTCGACGCACCGATCTCGATGTCGAGGTAGGTGTTGACGACGTTGTCCTTGCCGAAGACCACTTTGTCGCCGATCCGCAGCGATCCTTCGTGGCAGCGAATGGCATTGCCGTCGCCGATGTGTACCCATCGCCCGATCTCCAGCCGGGACAACTCGGGAGTCGAATGGATCTCGACGTTCTTGCCCAGGAACACCATTCCCCGAAGCACGACATGAGGATTGGCAGCCTTGAACCGAGCGAGCCGGTAGTACCGAACGAGGTACCACGGTGTGTAGGCCTTGTTCTTCAGCACCCAGCGGAGCGAGTCGCGGGTGAGGAACCTGGCCTGATCCTCGTCGCGTCGTCGGGATCCCCGCCAGCGTGAACGCAGCGGCGCGTTCCACATGCTCGTCATAGCCGTCCACCCTAGCGGCACTGCAGGGTGACTCGGAACGACCCGGGGACGGCAGGAGTGGAGCCTGCGGAATGACCCGGGAGGGCAGGAGTGGAGCTTGCGGAACGACCCGGGGACGGCAGGAGTGGAGCTTGCGGAACGACCCGATAGGGCACGAGTGGAGCCTGCGGGACGATCGGTGTGGACCGCTTTGGCCATCGCGACGGTGGCCGGGATAGTCTCTGTCCTTGAATCATGTGCGTCGGACACGGTCGAGGAGAAGTAACAAGGTGCTTGGCGGTAGAGCTGGTGTGGCTCGCGTGGTGTCGCTGGCGACCGTTGCAGCCCTGACCGCCGCGGCGTGCGGCGGGGGCGGCGAGGCAATCGACGCCTTCGCGCCCGACGGGTGGCCTGTCGTGCACGGTGACTCCCGGAACAGCAGCTCCACCGAGCATGTCGGACTGTCGGACGTTCGATTCGCGTGGTCGCGGCCGCTGGGGGCGACGACGTCGTCGCCGGTGTCGATCGCGGCGAGCGGTCAGATGTTCGTCTCGACGTTCGGTGAGGCCGGGTGCAATCTCTTCTCGTTCGAGATCGAGTCGGGCCGTAAGCGTTGGTGCAACCGTGTGGGGCCGTCCGTGGGCACCGAGACACCTCTGGTCGATTCCGTGGCCAATGTGTACGTCGGCGACGACGGTGGGTTCTCGTCGTTCAACGAGCACGGTCAATTGCGTTGGCGCACTCCCACCAACGGCGTTCCACGTTCTGCGCAGTTCCTCGGTGACGGTAGCGTTCTGGCTGTGACGCAGTTCGGTCAGATCAATGTCCTGGACACCCAGACCGGCAAGTCCGTCGTGCCGATCCACGATCTGATCGACCCTCCCGACTTCCTGGCCGAGCCCGGCGCCGATTTTCTTCCGCCTGCAACCGGTCTCGATGCGTGCGCGTCGGGTTCCGCCGAGTGCGCGGTGGCGGCCACGCCTGCCGTGGACCTGGATGCGTCGAACATCTATCTCGTTTTGTGGCGTTCGGGTGCCGTTGCACCGCAGTTGATCTCGCTGCACTACGACGCGGAGGCGACACCGTCGATCACGGAGCGTTGGTCGTCGGAACTGCTCCCGGCCGGAGTGTCGTCGAGTCCTGTTCTGTCGGAGGACGGCTCGACGATCTATCTCGCCGACGTCGACGGCCGGGTGTCCGCGTTCGACGCCTCGAACGGTGCGCAGCGGTGGACGTTCGGAGCCGGATTCGGTGCGAGCAACACACCATCGGTCGCGGGCGACGGTTCGATCGTCCCGTCGGGCGGCGAGGGGTCGGTGCGCTCCATCCGCGACGACGGCACCAGCGCGAGTGTCTCGTGGTCGCGAGATGATCTGCAGCAGTTGGGTACTCCGGTGAGCACCGCCGACGGCCGCATCGTCACGGTCGTCGGCCGGGGTGACGACGTAGTGCTCGTTGCGCTGGACTCGGCGAGCGGGGAGACGGTGTCCGAGCAGGTGCTCGACGGCGCCTCCGGCTCCACGGTCGGTACGTCGATCGGGCCGGACGGCCAGGTGGTCACGTCGACCTACCTCGGCGAGATCTTCACCTTCACGTCCTGATCGGTCCTGCCCGGGCGACGAGCCTGGCAGACGAACGCCACACCGGACCGGCCGATCCGCGTGATGATCACCGACAGTGCTGTGTCCCCCTTCAGCTTCAGGCGGGGCCGTAGCACTGCGGGGTCGACGTCCACGCCACGCACCAGGATCTCCACCGATCCGCATCCGTGCGCGGCAAGGGCCTGCCGCAACGATTTCTCCGAGTACTTGATCCGGTCGAGGATGCGGAATCCGTTCACGCCCTCGGGCACCGCGTTGCCGGTCAGGTATGCGATGCGCGGATCGAGTTGCCACAACCCGTGCCGAGCCCCGTAGTGACGAACGAGACCTGCGCGGACGATGGCTCCGTCGGGGTCGATCAACCACTCCCCGGGTTCGGCGGAGTCGATGTCGTCGGGCTCGGAATCGGTGATCTCGTAGGCGGATCCGTCGGAACTCAGTACCGACGCGCGCCGTGTGATCGACGTCGTGGACAGGCCGTCGGACCACAGGCACGCTTCCTTGACCCCGCCGTCGAGCGACACCAGTTCGACTTCACCGGCCCACCCGAGTGAGTCGAAATCCAAACCGGGAGCGCACTTGACGACGAGATCGCGGCCGGAGTACGTCTCGATCAGGTCCGGTAGCGGCGGCTGCAGAGCCGCAGGGTCATGGGTGCGTCTGCCTCCGGAACGTCGCCCGGGGTCGGCGAGCACGACGGTGCCGCGGGACACGGGGACGAGTGCGTCGGCGCGAACGACCGACGCCGCCGGAACGTTGTGGCGTGCCATGCGCAACCGCACCGGGTCGAGGTCGCTTCCCAGCACGGTCCGTGCGGTACGGACCAACGAGTCCAGTTCGGTGCCGATCGAGCAGGTGACGTCGTGCACGTCGCGGCCCGCGAGCCGCTCGGCACGGCGCCGCGCCACGATCGTCGGCGTCGCCTGCTGCACGGCGTCGTCGGTCAGCAGCCATGACTCGGCACCGTCGAGCTTGCCCGACGCCTTGCGCCGCACGGTGGTGGTCTCGACGAGCACGGCGGCGTTCTCGCCGAACCTGCTGCGTGCCGCGGTGACGTCCGCGAGCATGGATTGCCTGGTCAGCGCCCGGCCGGACATCCAGTCGAGCGCACCGACGCCGACATCACCGGTGAGGTAGTCGATGTCGGCGTCGGTGAAGGTGTAGCTCATGACAGTGCCGATACGTTCAGCGAGTGCGAACGGTCAGGACGGCTTCACACCGGTGATCATCACGTTGTAGAAGAATCCACGCGGCACGACGTGCTTGAGCACGTTCTCGTCGACCCAGCTGAGTGTCTTCCAGCCGCCGAACGCGAACTTGGCCCAGTTCCATCCCAGCTTCTCGGCGGGAACTGCTGCTTCGAACGTTCGGACCGGCCAGCCGAGCAGCGCTGCGGCGAACTCTTCCGTTCGCGCCTCGACGTCGACGGCACCCGCGCTCGCCGCGATGTTCTCGAGATCGCTCGGATCGAACGTGTGCAGGTCGACGACGGCTTCGAGAGCCGCGGCCCGCGAGGACTCGTCGAGTTCCTCCTGCGGCTTGCGCCAGCTCTCCAGGAACGGCAGTTTCGTGATTCGCGTGGTGGTTTCCCACGTAGCGCGGCCCAACCACCGAGCGTAGAAGTTTCCGACCGTCGTCGGCTCGCCGGCGAACACGAAGCGGCCCCCGGGCTTGAGCACGCGGAGTACCTCGCGGAGCGACTGCTCCACGTCCGGAATATGGTGCAGCACGGCGTGTCCGACGACGAGATCGAACGTGTTGTCCTCGTACGGGATGGTCTCCGCGTCCGCGACACGGCCGTCGACGTCGAGGTTCAGGTGCTCGGCGTTGCGCAGTGCCACCTTGACCATGCCCGGCGACAGGTCCGTGACCGAACCCTTCTTCGCGATACCCGCCTGCATGAGGTTCAGCAGGAAGAACCCGGTCCCACACCCCAGTTCGAGTGCGCGACCGTACGGCAGCGCGTCCTGCGCGTCGGGAGCGGAGCCGACCGCTTGATCGAACCGTCCGCGGGCGTAGTCGATGCAGCGCTCGTCGTACGAGATGGACCACTTGTCGTCGTACGTCTCGGCCTCCCAGTCGTGGTAGAGGACCTGGGCGAGCTTGGTGTCGCTCCGCGCGGCCTCCACCTGCTCCGCCGTGGCGTGCGGGTTGGGCGCGGGGTCCGGTACGACGTGGAGGCTGGAATCAGCGCCGGCCGCCTTGGTGTCGGACGAACCGTCGTGAGGGCTTGCAGTCATGAGGGCAGCCTACTATCCGGTAGGAAATGAACAAGTTCCAGTTTCGTGGTCAGGCGGTCACTCGCCGGTGAAGTCGGCCTTGCCCGGTCCGTTGGCGATGAACGACTCCATGCCGATGGTCCGATCCTTCGTCGCGAACAGAGCGGCGAACTGCTGAGCTTCGATCTTCAGGCCCGTGTGCAGATCCGTGTCGAGGCCCTGGTCGATCGACGCCTTGGCCGCAGCCAGCGCCCGCGAAGCACCCTTGGTGAACTGCGACGCCCATTTTCTCGCGGCGTTGTACACCTCGTCCGGGGCGACGACCTCGTCGACCAGTCCGATGCGGAGCGCTTCCTCGGCTCCGACGAATCGACCGGTGAAGACCAGATCCTTGGCCTTGCTCGGACCCACGAGCCGTGCCAACCGCTGGGTACCGCCGCCGCCGGGGATGACGCCGAGAAGCACTTCCGGCACACCGAGTTTCGCATTGTCGCCCGCAATTCGCCGGTCGGCGCTCAACGCGACCTCGAGGCCACCTCCGAGTGCGTAACCCGTGATCGCCGCGACGACGGGTTTGGGGATCTCGGACACCGACCCGAGTGCGGACTGCAGATCCCCGATGATGTCGGTCATCTGCGCGGGCGACAACTCCACCATTTCCTTGATGTCCGCACCGGCGGCGAAGACCTTCTCGCCGCCGTAGACGATGACAGCCTTGACCGACGAATCGATCGTCGCGGCACGCGCGGCGGCCCTGATCTCCTCTTGCACCTGACGGTTCAACGCGTTCATCGGTGGTCGATCCAAGCGGATGGTGCCGATACCGTCGGATACCTCGAGATTCACGAACTCAGCCATGTCCGCACACGCTACCGGGTGCCCGGTGTCATCTCCCCGACCACGGGTGCGCACTGCCCGCGTAGTAGGCCTCGTGGTCGGGAAAGTCGACCCGCAGTTCCCCGTCGACGTGGTAGAGGTTCGGCTGGATGGGAGTGATGACCGGTTCCGCGGCAAGGACGTCGGACACCGAGTCGAAGGCCGACAACCCGGCCAGTTGACTCCACGTGGGGGGAAGCAGAATCGTCCGTCCGCCGCGCCAGTCGTCCAGTGCGGATTCGAGTGACCGCCACCCGACCGACGCGGCCTCGCGCGTGTCACCGTCGGCGATCTGCCCTTCGGGCGTGACCGCGACGAAGAAGTGGGTGTCGTAGCGGCGCGCCTCGCCGTTCGGCGTGATCCAGTTGGACCACGGTCGCAGCAGGTCGGTCCGCAGGACCAGACCGTGGCGCTCGAGGAAGGCTGCGAAGGTGAGTTCGTGCCGTTCGAGTGCCGCCCGGTCGTCGGCGTAGACGGAGGTGTCACGCACAACCGAGTCGGGTGTCGGACCGGCGAGCAGCACTCCGCATTCCTCGAACGTCTCGCGGGCCGCCGCGCAGACGAGTGACGCAGCTCTGCGTTCGTCGACGCCCAGCCTGCTTGCCCACCACGAGGCGTCGGGCCCTGCCCAGGCCAGGTCGGCGTCACCGTCGGACGCGTCGACGCCGCCGCCGGGAAACACGGTCATGCCGCCGGCGAACGCCATGCCGGACACGCGCTCGAGGAGGAACACCTCGATTCCGGCCGTGGCATCGCGGACGAGGATCACGGTCGACGCGTCCCGGGCGGGCACAACTTCGGTCGGAGTCATCCTCGGAAACTACAACGTCCGATTGTCGGACGTGTCACCGGCGGTGCTGCCCGGCAGCTCGTGTCCGCCGAGCGAAGAAACGCCCGTCGACCCGATCGAGAGTGATCGACTGGCTGAATGCCTCCGTCAGGTTCTCGGCGGTGATCACGTCGTCGACGAGCCCCTGCGCCACCACACCACCTTCCTTCAGCAGCAGTGCGTGACTGAAGCCCGGGGGAATCTCCTCGACGTGGTGGGTGATCAGGACGGTGGCCGGTGCGTCGGGATCGGCGGCGAGATCCGCCAGTCGCGCGACGAGTTCCTCGCGGCCGCCCAGGTCGAGACCCGCGGCGGGCTCGTCGAGCAGAAGGAGTTCGGGGTCGGTCATCAACGCACGGGCGATCAACACGCGCTTGCGTTCGCCTTCGGACAACGTTCCGTACGTCCGCTGCGACAGATGTTCGGCTCCGAGACTCTCCAGCATGTCCACCGCGCGCTCGGTGTCCATGTCGTCGTACCGTTCACGCCACCGTCCCAGCACGCTGTATCCGGCGGACACGACCAGATCGCTCACCGTCTCGTCGGCAGGGATGCGATGAGCGAGAGCCGACGACGACAGTCCGATGCGCGTCTTGAGATCAGCGACGTTGGCCTTCCCCATCACTTCACCGAGGACGTGTGCGGTGCCCGACGTCGGATGCACCTCGGCGGCTGCGATCCGCATCAGGGAGGTCTTGCCCGCCCCGTTGGGTCCGAGCACCACCCATCGTTCGTCGAGTTCCACCTGCCAGGTGACCGGGCCGACCAGCGTCACCCCACCTCGCCTGATGAGTACGTCGTTGAAATCGATGAGCAAATCGGGATCCGGTTCAGACACGTGATCTATCTTGTCGCACATCCATCCCCCACACACGGCAGGATCTCGAAGCGTGTCGCCCTTCATTGATCACACCGACGATCGTCCCGCCTCCCGCGAGGAGTCCTCTCCTCCGGGCTCTCCGTTTCCGTTGGGAGCTACTGCGTCGGCAAGTGGTACGCAATTCGCGGTCCACTCGCCCGAGGCCGACGGCGTCGAGGTATGCCTTGTCGATCCCGACGGCTCCGAACGGCGCGTCGAACTTCGGGAGAAGACCTTCGGGATTCGGCACGGTTTCGTCCCCGGCGTGACCCCCGGCACCAGATACGGGTTCCGAGCGCACGGTCCGTGGGACCCGGCGGGCGGGCGACGCTTCAACGGCCGGAAGATTCTTCTCGACCCCGCGGGCCGGCAGATCGCCGGGCAGCTGGGCGACGCGCACGCCCTTCTCCCCTACGACGACGAGCCGTTCGGGCAACCGAGCACAGTCGATTCGCTCGGGCACATGCCGTTGTCGGTCGTCACCGACCCGGCCGTCCTGCGCGAGGTCGTCCGGCCGTCCGTTCCCTGGGATCGAACCGTGCTGTACGAGCTCCACGTCGGCGCCTACACCGCCAGACATCCGGACGTACCCGCGCAGCACCGAGGGACGTACCTGGGCCTCACGGCACCCGCGGTACTCCGACACCTGACCACACTCGGCGTGACGACGGTGGAACTTCTTCCGGTGCAGGCGATGTCGACCGAACCCGACGTGCGGGCACGGGGAATGCGTAACCACTGGGGATATTCGACGGGTGCGTTCTTCGCGCCCGATCCACGTTTCGCGTCCGAACCCGGCGCCGAGGTGACCGAGTTCAAGACGATGGTCGACGTACTGCACAGCGCCGGAATCGAAGTCGTGCTCGACGTCGTCTACAACCACACGTGCGAGTCGTCGGTGTCCGGGCCGTCGATCAGCTGGCGCGGACTCGACGCGCCGGGTTACTACCTGCTGGACGGTCGCGGTTACGACGTCGACATCACCGGGTGCGGCAACACACTCGACTCCGCGTCGCCCGCCGTGGTGCGCATGGTCTGTGACAGCCTGCGGTACTGGACCGAGGTCATGGGAGTCGACGGCTTCCGATTCGATCTCGCCAGCACGCTGGGCCGGCCGGGAGGGTGGCGATTCGATTCCCGCGCACCCCTCCTCACAGCCATCACGACCGATCCGGTTCTCTCACGAGTCAAGCTCATCGCCGAGCCGTGGGATGCAACGGGAGCCGGCTATCAAGTGGGTGGATTCGGCCCGATGTGGTCCGAATGGAACGACCGCTATCGCGACACGATCCGCCGATTCTGGGCGGAACAGATCGGTGTGCGCGAGCTCGCGTCACGGCTCGCCGGATCCGAGGACATCTACGGCGGTGGCAGCCGAAAGCCCTGGGCATCGATCAATTTCGTCACCGCCCACGACGGCTTCACCGCCCGGGACCTCGTGTCGTACTCGCGCAAGCACAACGAGGCCAACGGCGAGGAGAACCGCGACGGGACCGACAACAACATCTCGGTCGACCACGGCGTCGAAGGACCGACGGACGACCCGGCCGTCACCGGTGCACGAGCCCGCCACGTACGCGCACTGCTCGCCACCCTTGCACTGTCCACCGGAACGCCGATGCTGCTCGCCGGAGACGAACTGGGACACACGCAGTTCGGCAACAACAACGCGTACTGCATCGCCGAGGACGCACCAGCCGAGGACGCGTGGGCGATCGACTGGTCGAACGTCGATTCCGATCTCGTCGCGTTCGTCTCACGCGTGCTTCGGATCAGACGAAGCGCACCGTCGCTCCGGCAGCAGGAATTCTTCTTCGGACGGGACACCCCGTCGGGCCGACCGGACCTGGTCTGGTTCGACGGACACGGCAGCGAGTTGACGACCGAACAGTGGAACGACGACTCCGTCCGCACCATCCAGGCGTGGGTCGACGGCGGCGACGTCCGGTCCTACGAACCGGACGGCGTGCGCGTCGACGACGACAGCTCACTGCTGATCGTGCACTCCGGTGGTCCGACGGAGATCTCACTGGCCTGCCCGTCGTGGGCTGCCCGACGATTCGCGCCGGTGTTCGATTCGGCCGAACCACGCGGCATTCCGACCGACGCGGCGTCCGTCGAAGCCGGATCGGCGATCTCGCTGACCGGACCGGGTGTGCTCGTGTTCCGCAGCGACGGCAGGTAAGTCATGAACAGTTGAACGAGGGGTCCGATTCCGAACGCGTACAGCAGGGTCCCGACCCCGACAGTGCCGCCCAGGAGCCACCCCGTTGCCACCACCGCCAACTCGATGCACGTGCGAATCAGTCGCACGGACAGTCCGGTTCGCGCGACGAGTCCTGTCATCAACCCGTCGCGCGGACCCGGCCCCATGCCCGCACCGATGTACAGCGCAGTCGCGAAGGCGTTCACGACGATTCCGGTCACCAACAGCGCGATGCGGACGGCCATGTTCCCTACCTCCGGGAGCCAGTGCAGCGTGGCGTCCACCGCGATCGCAATGACCACGACGTTGCTGACGGTCCCCAGTCCGGGCTTCTGGCGCAACGGAATCCACAGGAGCAGAACGACGGCGCCGGTCAGTGCGGTGATCGCGCCGAAGCTCAACGGCACGTGCCGGCTGACTCCTTGATGGAACACATCCCACGGATCGAGGCCGAGACCGGCCGTCACCATCAACGCCATGGACGCTCCGTAGAGCCACAGTCCGACGTAGAGGGCAACCAGTCGGATCGTCAGTTCTCTGCGTGCGCGCGGCGGCACCGGTGTGTCGAGCTTCGTCCTTCTCATTCACCCAGTGTCGTTCTGATCTGGCGCTTGCCGAAACATCCAGTTTTCAGGCAGTGGACCCCTCCGACCGGACGTGGACGCTGTACGGCGGCGTGATCGTCGGGTCCGTGGAGACTACGGTCGGATTGCCGCGACTACCGTCATCGAGCCGGGCGCCACCTCGGTGAACCCCGCATCCCGCACGGCCACGGCCTGACCTGCCTCGACCAGGGCACGCGCTCGGCGCCACTGCTGCTCGTCGGCGTCACGCACGGAACAGGCGAACCCGGTGTGCGCCCAGTCCTGGCACTGCTCCGGAGTCATCGCGCCCGCGAGCAACATCGACGCGTGTCCGACCTGAGCGGCGGCTTTCCCCACCGTCATCTCGAGGGCCGGATCTATCCACAGCACCGGTACTCCCGGTGTCGGTGCACCCGCGTCGTCGTGCGCGACATCGGTGCCGCCGATCTGCAGACGCTTCACGCGAGGATCCAGGTCACCCACCCTGCCGGGAACGAAAGCGCGGGCGTGCGCGCCGCCGACGTCGACGGTCAGTCCGGGAACGTCCTGCGCAGCGGTCCAGTGCGCGCCCCGCGCGCGCCTGGCGACCTTGCGGATTCTCGACCCGGTCCACGCGAGGAAGCGGTCCTCCCACTCGCCGCCGGATCCGACACGTTCGTCCAGACACACCGCGACGGCCGCGGCCGCGGCGGCTTCCAGCAGACTGCTGCGCGGCGGCGGATCCGCCTTGGGGATGTGCAGAACGACGGCCATCGCCAGCACGTCCGCGGGATCCTCCGGATCGGCACGACCGCCGTAGCCCCGGGCCAGCACCGCATGCCGCTCGGCGAACGTGCTGAGCGAACTCTCGGCGGTCGCCTCCATCGGCCCGGCGCCGGGCACCGGGGTTTCCGGGATGTCGCTCACAGGATCGGGACTCGCCTGACGCCGCCGTCGACGGCGTCCGCAGCTTCGATCTCACTACGTGTCACGCCCAACATGAACAGGACCGCGTCGAGGTACGGGTGCGAGATCGCGGTGTCCGCGATCTCGCGCAACGCAGGCTTGGCGTTGAACGCCACTCCGAGACCCGCGGCGGTCAGCATGTCGATGTCGTTCGCTCCGTCTCCGACGGCCACCGTCTGTTCCATCGGAACACCGGCCTGGGCCGCGAACTCGCGCAACGCTGTCGCTTTGGCAGCTCGGTCGACGATCTCGCCGACCACACGCCCGGTCAGTTTGCCGTCGACGATCTCGAGTGTGTTCGCCTTGACGAAATCCAGTTCCAGCTCGTGAGCGAGTCCCTCGATGACCTGACGGAAACCACCGGAGACGACGCCGCAGGCGTACCCGAGACGACGCAGCGTACGAATGGTCGTGCGGGCACCCGCCGTCAGCTCGAGCTCGTCGGCGACGTCTTCGATGACGGATGCGTCGAGTCCGGCCAATGCCTGCACGCGTTGGTGCAGCGACTCGGTGAAATCGATCTCGCCGCGCATGGCGGATTCGGTGACCGCGCGAACCTCGGCCTCACGTCCGGCTTTGGCAGCCAGCATCTCGATCACTTCGCCCTGAACCAGCGTCGAGTCGACGTCGAAGACGATGAGTCGCTTGGAGCGGCGCGCGATGCCTGCGCGTTCGACGGCCACGTCGACGCCGACGCCCGCCGCGACCTCGGACAGACCTTTTCTGAGTTGACGGTCTGCGTCCGGCGACGTGTTGGTGGCCGTGACGTCGAGTTCGAGACCCGTGACCGGATAGTCGGCGACTCCGCGAATGGAGTCGATGTTGGCACCCTGTCTCGCGAGCTCGCGCGAGATGCTGCTGAAGGCCCGAGCGGTGACCGGACGGCCGAGGACGACGACGACGTGAGTCGCGAGACTCCGACTGCCCACCGGGTCGGCACCGATCTCGACGTCGACGTGGACGCCGACGGTGGACATGGCTTCCTCCAGCTCGTCCTGCAGTGCCTCGGGATCGCGTGGGCACGACAGCAGGACGCCGAGAGTCAGTCGGCCGCGGATGACCACCTGCTCCACATCGAGGAGGCTCACCTCGTGACGCGAGAGCGCCGCGAACAGAACCGAGGTGACGCCAGGTTTGTCGGGCCCGGTGACGGTGACGAGTACAGCGATGTCCTCGGTAGCGAAACCTCTGTCAGGCACCGATTCTCCCTTCGCGACGACGCTGACCTCGGTGGTGCGTCGCCATTCTTGCTGCTTGACTGATCAGATTGTCGCAAGCGAAGAGCCCCGCCCGAGTTCCGGGAGGGGCTCTTGCCGACTGACTGGATGTTTACTTGGGGTCGTGGTCGCCGGATCCTTCGTGGTCGCTCGTCGCGATAGGTGCGCGACGTGCCTGTTCGAGGACTTCGGTGGTGTGTCCACCATGGCTGCCTGGTCCGACGTGGGCTTCGGCGCGGAGGCGTTCGACCATGTGCGGGTAGTGCAGTTCGAACGCGGGACGCTCGGAACGGATCCGGGGCAGTTCGGTGAAG